>NZ_CP113066.1:0-676340 GCF_026625845.1 Agrococcus sp. SL85 | reverse complement strand
CCGAGGCCTACCGGCGGCGCGGCGGGCTCAGCGACGTGACCGTGACCGTCTACCCGGGCGGGCGCCACGAGATCGTCAACGAGATCAACCGCGGCAAGGTGCTCGACGACCTCGTCGCCTGGTTCGACGCGAGGCTCGCGCCCGCCTGATCCCCGCCGGTCGAGGAGCGCGCAGCCGTAGGCTGATCCCATGCACGGCGAGTACAAGGTCCCCGGCGGCAAGCTCGTGGTCGTCGACCTCGAGGAGCAGGACGGCCGCATCGTCGGCTTCCGCCTCGCGGGCGACTTCTTCCTGGAGCCCGACGAGGCGCTCGGCGCGATCGACGCCGCGGTCGAGGGCCTCCCCACCTCGTCGACCGCCGCAGAGATCGCCGCTGCGATCCGCGCGGCCCTCCCCGAGGGAGCCGTGCTGCTCGGCTTCACGCCCGAGGCGGTGGGCGTCGCGATCCGCCGCTCGCTGCAGCACGCGCGCTCGTTCGCCGACTACGAGTGGACGATCGTCGATGACGAGCCGCGCCTCCCGATCCTGCACACGGCGCTCGACGAGGTGCTCACGCAGGAGGTCGGCGCCGGTCGCCGCGGCCCGACGCTGCGCTTCTGGAACCTCTCGGGCCCCGCCGTCTACATCGGCTCGTTCCAGAGCTACCGCAACGAGGTCGAGCCCGAGGCGGCGGCCAGGCACGGCATCCCGGTGCTGCGCCGCATCACGGGCGGCGGCGCGATGTTCTCGGAGCCCGACAACGCGATCACCTACTCGCTCTACGTGCCCGGCGACCTCGTGCAGGGCATGAGCTTCCAGGACTCCTACGCGTTCCTCGACGCGTGGGTCATCGAGGCGCTCAAGGACCTCGGGATCGACGCCTACTACGCGCCGCTCAACGACATCACCTCCGCGAAGGGCAAGATCGGCGGGGCCGCGCAGAAGCGCCTCGCGGGCGGCGCCGTGCTGCACCACGCGACCATGTCGTACGACATCGACGCCGACAAGATGACCGAGGTGCTGCGCATCGGCAAGGAGAAGCTGAGCGACAAGGGCACGACGAGCGCGAAGAAGCGCGTCGACCCCCTGCGCTCGCAGACCGGCATGGCGAAGGCCGCGATCCAGGAGGCGCTGAAGGCCACGTTCCGGCGGCTGTACGGCGGCACGGACGGCGCGCTCACCGAGGCCGAGCTCGCCGCGGCCGACGAGCTCATCCGCACGAAGTTCTCGACCGAGGAGTGGCTGCACCGCGTGCCCTGATCTCGACGCCTGGGCGCGCATCCCGACCCCGGATCCGGGGCCGAGGTGCGCGCCCAGACGTCGAGGAGGCGGTGACGCGGTCGCAACGCGGCCGTCACACGGAGGCCTCGCGGGCGCGGCATCCTGGATGCATGTCGCAGCCCATCACCGTCGCCATCGAGCGCCGCATCGACCCGGCGCTCCACGACTACGCGCGCACCTGGCTCCAGCAGGGCATCGACCTCGCCTCCACGCGCCCCGGCTTCCTCGGCGCCGGATGGGTCGAGGAGGCCGCCGGCAGCGACACCTGGCACATGCTCTACCGCTTCGACGACGCGGCGCTGCTCGCCGAGTGGGAGGGCAGCGAGGAGCGCCGCCGCTGGCTCGACGCCGGCGCCGCCTTCGCGCACGAGGCGCGCGTGGAGCGGCGCACCGGCATCGAGGGCTGGTTCGACGCCGTCGAGGGGATCACCCTGCCCGGCGAGCACGTGCAGATCCGCGTCGAGGAGCCGGCGCCGCCGCGCTGGAAGCAGGCCGTCACCGTGTGGACGGCCTTCTTCCCCATGAACCTGCTCGCCACGTTCCTGCTGGGCCTGATCCCCGGCTTCGAGGGCCTGCAGCTGTGGCTGCGGCTGCTCATCTCGACCCTGCTGCTCACGCCCGTGATGGTCGTGGTGGTGCTGCCGTTCGTCACCCGGCTCTTCCGCCCCTGGCTGCGGCGCGGGCTCGCCGCTCCCGGCGCGCACCGCGATTCCCAGCATCCCGACGCCTGACCTGCCTACGATCAGCGCTCAAATGGACTTCTCCTTCGAATTCACGCCCGACCTGCTGGCGATCTTCCTCACGCTGTTCGTGCTCGAGATCGTCCTCGGCGTCGACAACGTCATCTTCATCTCGATCCTCGCCTCGAAGCTCCCCAAGGAGCAGCAGGCGCGGGCGCGCACCCTCGGCCTCACCCTCGCGATGGGCATGCGCGTGCTGCTCGTGCTGCTCGCGGGCTGGATCATCACGCTCGACGAGGACCTCTTCGAGGTGTTCGGGATGGGCTTCTCGGGCCGCGAGCTCGTGCTCATCGCGGGCGGCGGCTTCCTGCTCTACAAGGCGGTGCACGAGATCCACCTGAAGCTCGAGGGCGAGGAGGAGCACGGTGCCTCGGCCGTGAAGGCCACCTTCGGCGCGGTGCTCGCGCAGATCCTCGTGATGGACCTCGTGTTCTCGCTCGACTCCGTCATCACGGCCGTCGGCATGACGAGCAACATGGTCGTGATCATCGCCGCCGTCGTCATCTCGTTCGGCATCCTGCTGTTCGCCGCGAAGTACATCTTCGAGTTCGTGAACCGCCACCCGACGGTGAAGATGCTGGCGCTCTCGTTCCTGCTGCTCATCGGCGTCTTCCTCGTGGCCGAGGGCTTCGGCATCCACATCGAGAAGGCCCTCATCTACGGCCCGATGGCGTTCGCGGTGCTCGTCGAGGTGCTGAACCTCGCCTACGCGCGCAACAAGGCCAAGCGGAAGGGGAGGAAGGCCGCGGAGCCGGTCAAGCTGCACGACACGATGCACGAGTCGAAGGCCACGGCGGGCGCCACCTCGACCGCGACCGCAGGCCGCGACGCCGCGGCGCCTCCCGCCGAGGATGTCCCGGAGCGTCCGGGCGACACCAGCTGACCGCGTCCTGCGCGCCGATCGGCGTCGGCCCTTGTCGGCCGGCGCCGATCGGCGCTTGGATGGGCTCGTGACGGAGCACCAGCACGTCGTCGTCGGCGACGACACCGACCGCGGCCGCTACGAGGCGCACATCGGCGACCGCCTCGCCGGCGTCCTCTCCTACGTCGACGAGGCGCGCGGGCGCGTGCTGCAGCACACCGTGGTCGGCGAGGCGTTCGGCGGCCACGGCGTCGGCAGCGCCCTCGCGGCGTTCGCGATGGCGGATGCGCGCGAGGCCGGCCGCCGCATCGTGCCGCAGTGCACCTTCGTGCAGGGCTGGCTCGCGCGGCATCCGGAGCACGCGGGCCTCGTCGCGTAGCCGCGCCGGTCGAGGAGCGCGCCGCCGCAGGCACCACGCGTCACGAGGCCCCGCCCGCGCTCGATCGGCCCCAGCGCGACGCCGGGTGCATAGTGCGTCCGCCCCTCCGCTCAGCCCGATCGAGCGCGCGTGCCGTAGGATGATGTCGGTCGCGCAGGCGGCTGCGCGGATGTAGTTCAATGGCAGAACTTCAGCTTCCCAAGCTGATAGCGCGGGTTCGATTCCCGTCATCCGCTCGTGCAGGCCCGGTCTTCGACCGGGCCTTCGCTTGCTCCCGACGGCAATCGAACCGTCGAGCGGCCTCCGGCCGCGCAGGTCGGATCACGCGGAGATCCACCGGACCTCCGCGCCCGTCATCCGCTCGTGCAGGCCCGGTCTTCGACCGGGCCTTCGCTCGCTCCCGACGGCAATCGAACCGTCGAGCGGCCTCCGGCCGCGCTGGTCGGATCACGCGGAGATCCACCGGACCTCCGCGCCCGTCATCCGCTCGTGCAGGCCCGGGCTCCGCCCGAGCGGCCTACGCCGTGCCCGGCACCTCGAGCGGCCGCAGCACGCCCGCCTCGAGCCACAGCATCGGCGCGACGACGGCGAGCACCGCGCACAGCAGCAGCGCCACCACGATCACGACGTAGTGGATGCGCCGCCGCCCCTCCGAGATGCGGCGGAAGCCCCAGGCGATCGGGATGCCGACGAGCGCCACCATGAGCGCCACGGTCGGCGCCACCCAGTGCGGCACGCACGCGAGCACCGCCAGCAGCGCGACACCGATCGCCACCGGCAGGATCGAGCGATCCGTCGGCCCTCCCTCGGCGGCCTCGGGCGGCGCGACGAACGGCAGCTCGGGCAGGGGCACGCCGGCCACGGGCTCCTGGGGGCGCCGCTCGCGCGGGCCCCGCACCCAGGGTGCCGCGGCCGAGTGCGCCTGAGGCGCGTCCGGCGACGCACCGTCAGCCGCATCAGGCCCTCCGGCCCCCGGCCGGGCCCACCGCTCGTCGCCGCGCCCCTCCATGGGTCCATCGTCCCACCGCGCAAGCGCTGGCGCCGCGGCTACGGCAGCGGCAGCAGGCTGGCCCGTGACGGGCGGCGGCTCGCGCCGCGCCCGCGCGGCGGTGAGCGAGACGCCCGCCGCGGCCACGATGACGAGCGCGAGGGCGAGGAGGTCGAGGCCCGTGAGCGCCTCGCCCACGACCAGCAGGCCGAAGAGCGCCGCTGCTGCGGGCTCCATCGCCATGAGCGTGCCGAAGACGCGCGTCGGCACGCGGCGCAGCGCCAGCAGCTCCAGGCCGTACGCGATCGCGCTCGAGAGCATCGCGATGCCGAACGCCGGCACGAGGACGGACGGGTCCGCGGCGACCGACGAGAGCGCGCCCGCGAGCCCGAACGGCAGCACCGCGACGGCCGCGACCACGAGCGCCCCGGCCAGGCCGCCGAGCCCGGGCACGCGTCGCCCGACGGCGGCCGAGGAGAGGATGTAGAGCGCCCAGAACGCGCCCGCGCCGAGCGCCAGCAGCACGCCGACCGGATCGAGGTCGCCGCCCACCGCCTGCCAGCCGATGACGCCGACGCCCACGGCGGCGAGCGCCACCCACGCGACGTCGACGACTCGGCGCGACTGCACGAGCGCCAGCACGAGCGGGCCCAGGAGCTCAAGGGTCACGGCGAGCGCGATCGGGATGCGCGGCAGCGAGAGGTAGAAGAGCAGGTTCATGCCCGCGAGCGTCGCGCCGAGCGCGAGCACCGCGCGCCACGCCGCGGCGTCCCACGAGCGCAGCCGCGGCCGGGCCACGAGCAGCATGACGGCCGCCGCGAAGACGAGCCGCAGCAGGGTCAGGGCGGCCGGGTCGATGCGGTCGAACACCGTCTTCGCGATCGAGCCGCCCAGCTGCACCGACGAGATCGCGCACAGCACGAGCAGCACGCCCACGAGCATGCCGCCCGAGGAGACGCGGGGGAGTCGGGGCACGAGCCCAGCGTAGGCGCGAGCGGATGCCCCACCGCCCCGGACCGGTCCGCGGTGCGCCCGTGACCGGATCGTGACCCGCCGGGCCGCATCCTCGCGCCGCGCCGTCGGGCGCGCTCCAGGCTCCCGTCCTAGGCTCCGACCATGACCGGCCCGCAGCCGAGCCCGCCCGCGCCCGACGGCCGCCCCGAGCCCGTCGAGCGCCCCGCCTCGCCCGCCTTCGTCGATCCGCTCTCGCAGCAGCCGCACGCACCCGCGCTCGACGCCGGCGGCATCGTGGTGCGCGGCGTCGCGCGCTCGTTCGGCAGCGTGCACGCCGTGCGCGGCATGACGTTCCACGCGAAGCCCGGTGCCGTGACGGCCCTCATCGGCCCCAACGGCGCCGGCAAGACGACGCTGCTGCTCATGCTCGCGAGCCTCCTCGCGCCCGACGCGGGCGAGATCCGCATCGCCGGCGCCGATCCCGTCGCCGAACCGCACGCGGTGCGCCGCGCGATGGGCTGGATGCCCGACGTGCTCGGCACGTGGCGCTCGCTCACGCCGCGCCAGATCCTCACCACCGTGGGCCGGCTCCACGGCATGCCGCCGGCAGAGGCCCGCGCCCGCGCCGAGGAGCTCATCGCGCTCGCCCGGCTCGACGAGCTCGCGAAGCGCCCCAGCCGCGTGCTCTCGCGCGGGCAGCAGCAGCGGCTCGGCCTCGTGCGCGCGCTCGTGCACCGGCCGCAGGTGCTGCTGCTCGACGAGCCGGCGGCGGGGCTCGACCCCACCTCGCGCCTCGAGCTGCGCGGCCTGCTGCGCGGCTTCGTGGCCGAGGGCGGCACGGTGCTCGTCTCGAGCCACGACCTCTCGGAGCTCGACGAGATGGCCGACGACGCCGTCTTCGTCGATCGCGGCGAGGTGGTCGCGGCCGAGCGCCTCGTGCTCGCGCGGCAGGCGAGCCGCGAGTGGCGCATCCGGGCGCTCGATCCGCAGGCGCTCTCGTTCCAGCTCGCGCACATCGGCGTCGCGTTCGACCGCGTGCGCACCGTCGGCGACTCCACCTTCCTCGCGCTCGACCGCGACGAGCACGCCGCCGAGGTGCTCGCACGCCTCGTCGGGGCGGGCGTGCCGGTCATCCACTTCGCGCCCGCCGTCGGCGAGATCGAGCGCACCTACCTCGGCCTCGCGGGCTCCTCCGCCTCGGGCGCCGCGAAGACGGGAGGCGCCGCATGAGCGCGTGGCTGCGGATGCTCCGGGTGGTCGTGGGGCTCGAGCTCGCGCAGCGGGTGCGCTCGGTCGCCTGGTACGTGCTGCTGGGCATCGTCGCCGTCGTCGTCGGCGGCGTCATCGTCACCCTCTACGTGGGCCTCGCGGGCTTCGGCCAGGATCTCGGCGGCGCGATCTTCGCCACGACGATCTTCTTCGTCATGCTCGTGACCTCGCTCGTGACCCCGGCGCTGTCGGGCAACGCGATCAACGGCGACCGCGAGGCCGGCGTGCTCGCCTCCACGCAGGTCACGCAGGTGACGGCGACGCAGCTCGTGCTCGGCAAGGTGCTCGCGGCGTGGATCGCCTCGCTCGGCTTCCTCGCCGTGTGCGTGCCCTTCATGCTCTGGTCGGCGCTCGCCGGCGGCCTGCGGCTCGAGGTCGTGCTCATCGCGATCCCGATCCTCGTGGCCGAGATCGGCGTGGTCTCCGCGATCGGCGTCGGCCTCTCCGGGCTCATCCGCAAGCCCATCATGTCGACGGTCGTCAGCTACCTCGTGGTGGCGGCGCTCAGCGTCGGCACGCTCATCGGCTTCGCGGTCGGCGGCCTCGCGCTCACCGAGGAGCAGCAGCACCCCGAGATCACGTGGGAGTACGACGACACCGATCCGTACGACGGCGGCACCTGCGTCGAGACCGGCGACACCTACCCGCAGGCCGTGCAGCGCTTCGACCGCGTCTGGCTGCTGCTCGCCGCCAACCCCTACGTGATGATCTCGGACGCCATCCCGCCGCGCTTCGACGCGTACGGCTACCCCGACGACCTGTTCGGCCAGATCGCCCTCGGCGTGCGGCAGGCGCAGGTGCCGCCGCAGCCGCAGACGTGCGCGAGCTACACGGGCGTGCAGGACCCGGACCAGGCGCGGGCGGTCTACGACGGCGCGCTGCCCAGCTGGTTCGTGGGCCTCGCGATCCACGTGGCGCTCGGGGCCGCCGCGGTCGTCGGCGCCATCGCCGCGAACCGCACGCCCGCGCGGACGCTCGCGCCGGGCAGCCGCATCGCCTGAGGCGCGGTGCACGTGCAGGATGGGTGCATGACGACCCTCCCCGCCCGCGCGGCCGTGATCCAGCAGCAGCTCCGCGAGCGCGGCATCGACCGCGAGGTGATCCGCTTCGACGAGGGCACGCACACCGCGAAGGCGGCCGCCGCGGCGCTCGGCATCGAGGTCGGCGCGATCGCCAACTCGCTGATCTTCTGGATGGCGGATGCGCCGCTCCTCATCATGACGAGCGGCGCCCACCGGGTCGACCTCGAGCGCGTCGCGGCCGAGCTCGGCGAGGGCCCCATCGTGCGCGCGACGCCCGAGCAGGTGCGCGCCGCGACCGGCCAGGTCATCGGCGGCGTCTCGCCGCTCGGGCACCCGGCGCCCATCCGCACGATCGTCGACGTCGCGCTCCGCGAGCACCCGCTGCTCTCGGCGGCGGCGGGCACGGCCGACACCGTCTTCATGCTCACCTACGACGAGCTCCTCGCCATCACGGGCGGCGAGGAGCGCGTCGTCGGCGACTGATCGGCGGCCGGGCGGCGGCGGCGGGATCAGCGCGGCGCGAGCACCTCGACGCGGTTGCCGAAGGGGTCGGCCGTGTGGAAGCGCAGGTAGCCGTCGAAGGTCGCGCGCTCGCGCTCGTCCACCTCGACGCCGTGCTCGCGCAGCCGCGCCGCGCACGCGTCGAGGGCGGCGGCGTCCGGCAGCACGAAGCCGGGGTGCGCCTTCCGCTGCGGCTGGAAGGGCTCCTCGATGCCCACGTGCACCTCGGCGGTCACGCGGTCGCCGTCGTGCGACCGGAACCAGCAGCCGCCGCGGGCCCTGAGGGCCTCGGGCTTCTCGACCTCCGCCATGCCGAGGCCGTCGCGCCAGAAGCGGCGCGCCTCCTCCTCGCCGCCCTTCGGCGCGGCCACCTGCACGTGGTGCAGCTGCATGCGATCCCCCTCGATCTCCGCGGCCGCCGTCCGGCGGGACGCGGCCAGATGTCTCGACGTCAAGATATCCGCGCGGTCGCGCCCCGGCAAGGCTCCGCCCGCTGCCGCCCGCGCCGACGACGGCCAGCACTCAGCGGAACGCAATGTCCGCGAAACGCGCGTCCGTAGAGTGAGCCGGGTGACCGACTCCGCTCCTGCAGACCGCCCCGAGCTCGCCGTCTGGCCGGGCCAGCCCTACCCGCTGGGGGCCACGTTCGACGGCACCGGCACCAACTTCGCGATCTTCACGGAGTCCGCCGAGCGCGTCGAGCTCTGCCTCTTCGACGAGGACGACGTCGAGACCCGCGTCGAGCTCACCGAGGTCGACGCCTACGTGTGGCACGCCTACCTGCCCTCGATCCAGCCTGGGCAGCGCTACGGCTACCGCGTGCACGGCGCCTACGACCCGGCCAACGGGCAGCGCCACAACCCCAGCAAGCTGCTGCTCGACCCCTACGCGAAGGCGACGAGCGGCACGATCGAGTGGGGCCAGCCGCTCCACAGCTACACCTTCGGCGACCCGCTCAGCCGCAACGACGAGGACTCCGCCCCGTTCATGGCGAAGGGCGTCGTCATCAACCCCTTCTTCGACTGGACGGGGGACCGCTACCCGCGCCGGCCCTACAACCAGACGATCATCTACGAGGCGCACGTCAAGGGCCTCACGCAGACGCACCCCGAGGTGCCCGAGTCGATGCGCGGCACGTACGCCGGCATCGCGCATCCCGCGGTCATCGCCCACCTGAAGAAGATCGGCATCACCGCGATCGAGCTCATGCCCGTGCACCAGTTCGTGCACGACGCGACGCTCGTCGAGAAGGGGCTGCGCAACTACTGGGGCTACAACACGCTCAGCTTCTTCGCGCCGCACGCCGAGTACGCCGCCACCGGCGAGCGCGGGCAGCAGGTGCAGGAGTTCAAGGCGATGGTGAAGGCGCTGCACGCCGAGGGCATCGAGGTCATCCTCGACGTCGTCTACAACCACACCGCCGAGGGCAACCACATGGGCCCGACGCTCTCGTGGCGCGGCATCGACAACGCCGCCTACTACCGCCTCGTCGACGACGACCGCCAGCACTACATGGACTACACGGGCACCGGCAACAGCCTCAACGTCGGCCACCCGCACGCGCTGCAGCTCATCATGGACTCCCTGCGCTACTGGGTGACCGAGATGCACGTCGACGGCTTCCGCTTCGACCTCGCCGCCACGCTCGCGCGCGAGTTCTACGACGTCGACAAGCTCTCGACCTTCTTCGAGCTCGTGCAGCAGGATCCGGTGATCAGCCAGGTCAAGCTCATCGCCGAGCCGTGGGACATCGGCCCCGGCGGCTACCAGGTGGGCAACTTCCCGCCGCAGTGGACGGAGTGGAACGGCAAGTACCGCGACGAGGTGCGCGACTTCTGGCGCGGCGAGCCCACGGCGCTCGGCGAGTTCGCGAGCCGCCTCGCCGGCTCCGCCGACCTCTACGAGCACTCGGGCCGCCGTCCCGTGGCCTCCATCAACTTCGTCACCGCGCACGACGGCTTCACGCTGCGCGACCTCGTCTCGTACAACGAGAAGCACAACGACGCGAACGGCGAGGACGGCAACGACGGCGAGAGCCACAACCGCTCCTACAACTACGGGGTGGAGGGGCCGACCGACGACCCCGAGATCCTCGCGACGCGCTCGCGCCAGCAGCGCAACTTCCTCGCGACGCTGCTGCTGAGCCAGGGCGTGCCGATGATCCTGCACGGCGACGAGCTGGGCCGCACCCAGCACGGCAACAACAACACCTACGCGCAGGACTCCGAGATCGCGTGGATCGACTGGTCGGCGATCGACCACCCGCTCATCGAGTTCACCGCGGCCGTCGCGAAGCTGCGCCGCGACCACCCGACGTTCCGCCGCAAGCGCTTCTTCACGGGCAACACGGTGCGCACGGGCGACGGCGAGCGCCTCAACGACATCGTGTGGCTGCGGCTCGACGGCAGCCCCATGGAGGGCGGCGACTGGGACGGCAACGCCGAGAAGTCGGTGGGCATGTACCTGAACGGCGACGGCATCGCGGGCCGCGGCTCGCGCGGCGAGCGCATCGTCGACAACCACTTCCTGCTCTACGTGAACGCCTCCGAGGAGGAGCAGCAGCTCACGATCCCTCCGGAGGAGTACGCGGCCGCGTGGGACGTCCTCATCGACACCGGCGCGCACGACTCGAGCGAGGAGCCCGTGGGCGCCGGCTACGTGGGCAGGCTCGCGCCCCGCTCGCTCGCGCTGCTGCGCGAGCACATCCCGCCGGTCGACCAGGACTACTCGGTCGCGGCCTCGATCGCCGCGACCACCGGATCGTCGGCGCCCGGCCCGGTCTCCACCCCGGAGCCGCGCGGCCGCGGCGGCGCGCCCCTCGGCGCCTCGGCGCCCACCGCGGGGGACGAGCAGCCCGTCGAGCCCGGCATCGACGGCACCATCCCCGGCGACCGGCCGTAGCCGCCGGCCACGCGAAGGAGCACCAGTGCACGCGCCCCAGAGCACGTACCGCCTGCAGATCAGCGAGGAGTTCACGCTCCACGACGCCGCCGCGAGGCTCGAGGCGCTCCACGACCTCGGCGTCGACTGGGTCTACCTCTCGCCGATCCTCGCCGCGGAGCCCGGCTCGAACCACGGCTACGACGTCGTCGCGCACGATCGCGTCGACGAGTCCCGCGGCGGGGCGGCGGGCCTGGAGGCGGTCTCGGCCGAGGCGCGCAGGCTCGGCATGGGCGTCCTCGTCGACATCGTGCCGAACCACATGGGCGTCGCGACGCCCGAGCACAACGCCTGGTGGTGGGAGCTGCTGCGCGACGGCCGCGAGGGCGCGCGCGCCGAGGCCTTCGACGTCGACTGGGAGGCGGGCGAGGGCAAGCTGCTCCTGCCGATCGTCGGCGACGACGACTGGTCCGACGACGGCACGGTCGGGCACCTCGAGCTGGAGCCCGGCGGCGAGGCGCTGCGCTACTGGGACACGCGCCTGCCGGTCGCCCCGGGCACGGGCGAGGGCACGGCGCAGCAGGTGCTCGAGCGCCAGCACTACCGCCTCGTGCACTGGTCGCAGGCCGACGACCGGCTCAACTACCGCCGCTTCTTCGCGGTCACGACCCTCGCCGCGGTCCGCGTCGAGCTGCCGCACGTCTTCGACGACACGCACGTCGAGATCCGGCGCTGGTTCGACGAGCGCCTCGTGCAGGGCCTCCGCGTCGACCACCCGGACGGCCTGCGCGACCCCGCCGGCTACCTCGACGACCTCGACCGGCTCACGGGCGGCGCCTTCGTGCTCGTCGAGAAGATCCTGGAGCCGGGGGAGTCGCTGCCGCGCTGGGCGACCGCGGGCACGACCGGCTACGACACCCTGGGCCTCATCGACCGCGTGCTCACCGACGGCGCCTCCGGCGACGCGCTCGACGCGCTCGACGCGCGGCTGCGCGGCGAGCCGGTCGACTGGGCCGAGCTCATCCACCGCACGAAGCGGAGGATCGCCGATCGTCTCCTGCGCGCCGAGGTGCTGCGCCTCGAGCGCGAGGTGCGCGCCGCCGACGCCTGGGGCGACGCGGGTGCGCCGGAGGACACCGCCGACGCGATCGCCGAGCTGCTCGCGTGCTTCCCGGTCTACCGCTCCTACCTGCCCGAGGGCCTCGAGCACCTGGGCGAGGCGGCCGAGCGCGCGAAGGCGCTGCGCCCCGACCTCGCGCAGACGGTCGACGCGCTGCTGCCGGTGCTCGGCAACGCCCGCCAGGAGGCGGCGCTGCGGTTCCAGCAGACGAGCGGCATGGTGATGGCGAAGGGCGTCGAGGACACCGCGTTCTACCGATACTCGCGCCTCACGAGCCTCAACGAGGTCGGCGGCGACCCCGACGTCTTCGACATCACCGTGCACGACTTCCACACCGCCATGGGGCAGCGGCAGCGCGAGTGGCCGCGCGCGATGAACGCGCTCTCGACGCACGACACGAAGCGCGGCGAGGACGTGCGCGCGCGCATCACGACGATCGCCGAGGTGCCGGCCTCGTGGGAGGGTCTGCTCGACAAGCTGCTCGTCTTCGCCCCGCACCGCGGTCGTGCGTTCGCGAACCTGCTGCTGCAGGCCGTGGTGGGCGCGTGGCCGGCGAGCGAGGAGCGCCTGCTCGCCTACATGGAGAAGGCCGCCCGCGAGGCCGACGCCCTCACGCACTGGACCGACCCGGACGAGCGCTTCGAGGGCGCGCTCGCGGAGCTCGTGCGCAGCGTGCTCGCGCAGCCCGCGGCGGGCGACGTCGAGGCCTTCCTCGCCGAGACGGAGGCCGGCTTCCGCAGCAACGTGCTCTCGGCGAAGCTGCTGAACCTCACGATCCCCGGCTTCCCCGACGTCTACCAGGGCTCCGAGGGCCTCGAGCAGTCGCTCGTCGACCCCGACAACCGGCGACCGGTCGACTGGGCGCGCATGGACGAGCTCCGCGAGGCGGCCACGGCGCCGATCGAGCGGGGCTGGGACCTCGAGGTGGCGAAGGCCCGCGTCGTGCGAGAGGCGCTGCGCCTGCGCCGCTCCGAGCCGGAGCGGTTCTCGGCATACGAGCCGGTGCTGGCCTCCGGCGACGCCGCGGGGCACCTCGTCGCCTTCGACCGCGGCGGCGCCGTGGCGCTCGCGACGCGCCTCCCGATCGCCCTCGCCGCCCGCGGCGGCTGGGGCGAGACGCGGGTCCATCTGCCCTCGCGCGGCGCCGACGCCGTGCGCTGGCGCGAGCTGCTCACGGGTCGGGAGGTGCAGGGCGGCGATGCCCTCGTCGCCGAGCTCCTCGACGTGCTGCCGGTCGCGCTGCTCGTGCCGATCGCCGACTGACGCCGGGCGGCTCCCGGCGACCGCCGGGGATCCGCTCGGCGTGCCTGCGTCGTGCTCGCGGCGATCGCGCAGGATCGATGCCTATCGTCGCGCCATGAGCACCACCAGCGCAGCACCCGCCACCGACCGCGCCGGGCGCGGCATCGCCTGGACGGCCGTCGCCGGCCTCGTCCTCCTCTGGGGCACCCTCCTCACCTCCCTCTACTTCGTCTCCGCCATGAACACCTGGTACTTCGCGACCATCGGCCAGGCGGCCGACGTGCAGGCCAGCACGGTCCTCACCGACCTCCTGCTCGGCGGCCTGCCCATCGCGCTCGTGATCGTCGTGCTCGTGCTCGCGAGCCTCCGCCAGCGCTGGGCGCGCTGGGTCGCGGTCGTCGCGGGCATCGGCCTGGGCGCCGCGGGCCTCTTCGTGCTGCTCGTCACCATGTCGCCCGCGCCGCTCACGATCGCGATGGCGGCGGCGGCGATCGTCGGCGGCGTGCTCCTCGCGCTCCCCACGCGCGGCCGCTGGCACCGTCCGCGCGTCGCGGCCGCGGCTGCGCCGCTCCCCGCCTGACCCCCAGGTCGTGCCCCGGTCCTCCTGCCAGGATCGGGGCATGACCGCGCACGAGCCCCTCCAGCACGAGCACCGCGTCTGGGCGCCCCTCGCCTCCCGGATGCGCGTCGTCGCCGACGAGACCGTCGAGATGACGCAGCAGGACGGCGGCTGGTGGCACGCCTTTGCCGCCGGCGCCGACTACGGCTTCCAGATCGACGACGACGACGCGATCCGGCCCGACCCCGCATCGCGGCACCAGCCCGCGGGCGTCCACGAGCGCAGCCGCGTCTTCGACGCGGGCGCGCACGACTGGCAGGACGCCGCGTGGACGGGGCGGCCGATCGCGGGCGGCGTGCTCTACGAGCTCCACGTCGGCACCTTCACGCCCGAGGGCACCTTCGACGCCGCGATCGCGCACCTCGAGCACCTGCGCTCCGTCGGCGTGACGCACGTCGAGCTGCTGCCTGTCAACGGCTTCAACGGCACGCACAACTGGGGCTACGACGGCGTCGCCTGGTACGCGGTGCACGAGGGCTACGGCGGCCCGGCCGGCTACCAGCGCTTCGTCGACGCCGCGCACGCCGCGGGGCTCGCGGTCGTCCAGGACGTCGTCTACAACCACCTCGGCCCCTCCGGCAACTATCTGCCGCTCTTCGGCCCCTACCTCTCGAGCGAGAGCCGCTCCACGTGGGGCGAGCACGTGAACCTCGCCGAGCCCGAGGTGCGCCGCTTCATCCTCGACAACGTGCGCATGTGGTTCCACGACATGCACGTCGACGCCCTGCGGCTCGACGCCGTGCACGCGCTCGTCGACGAGGCCGAGGTGCACATCCTCGAGGAGATGGCGATCGAGACCGCGGCGCTCGCCGCGCACCTCGGCCGTCCGCTCGAGCTCATCGCCGAGAGCGACATGAACGACGCGAAGCTCATCACGCCGCGCGAGTCCGGGGGCTACGGCCTCGATGCGCAGTGGTCGGACGACTTCCACCACGGCGTGCACGTCGCGCTCACGCGCGAGACCGACGGCTACTACGCCGACTTCGCGCCGCTCGCGGCGCTCGCGAAGTCGCTCGAGCGCGGGTTCTTCCACGACGGCACGTACTCCTCGTTCCGCGGCAAGGAGCACGGCCGCCCCATCGACCTCGACCACGCGCTCTCGTGGCGACTGGTCGTGAGCGCCCAGAACCACGACCAGATCGGCAACCGCGCCCGCGGCGACCGCATCACCGAGGCGCTCGACGAGTCGCAGCTGCTGTGCGCGGCGCTGCTGCTCTACGCGGGCCCGTTCACGCCCATGCTCTTCCAGGGCGAGGAGTGGGGCGCGTCGACGCCGTTCCAGTTCTTCACCTCCCACCCCGAGGAGGAGCTCGGCCGCCTCACGGGCGAGGGCCGCCTCGAGGAGTTCAAGGAGATGGGGTGGGACGAGTCGGTCGTGCCGCACCCGCAGGACCCCGAGACCTTCGAGCGCTCGAAGCTCGACTGGGCGGAGGCCGAGCAGGGCGAGCACGCGCGCATCCTCGACGGCTACCGTCGCCTCGCGGCGCTGCGCCGCGAGCTGCCGGCGCTCACCGACCCCGCCTACACGGCGAACGAGGTGAGCGCCGACGAGGAGACCCGCGTGCTGCGCCTCGTGCGCCGTGCGGGCCGCGACGACGCGGTGGAGGTCGTGCTAAACCTCGGCGAGGCCGCGCAGTCGATGCCCGTGACGAAGTCGCGGCTGCGCTTCGCGACGCATCCGGAGGTCGCGGTCGCCGACGGCAGGCTCACCCTCCCGCCCGGCAGCGGCGCGCTCCTCGACTGACCCCGCGCAACGCTCAACCTGCTCAGGGGCGTTCGCGCGGGGCGGTCGTGGTCGCGCGCACCTCGCGACCGGCGCGGGTAGCGTTGCCGCGTGGACACCGTCGGCGACCTCCCCTTCCCCGTCCGGGGCTTCCTCCAGACCCGTCGGGGCGCGATCGTCGAGGTCGCGCTCTCGCAGGAGCCGATCGGCCCCACCCGCGCCTACCTGCGGGTGCCCGAGGGCGCGGGCGAGCTGCGCGCGGGCCTCTGGAGCACGGAGGTCGCGGCGCTCCTGGACGACGAGGTCGAGGCGGGGTGGATCGTCACGGCGGTGCTCGTGCCCGAGGAGCCGGATGCGGCCGTCCGCCGCGACGCCGTCATCGACCCCGACTACGGTTGGGAGGAGACCGACCTCGTGCTCGCCGAGGTCCGCGAGGACCTCGAGGCCGCGGAGCCCGCGCCGGAGGCGGAGGGCGATGTCGACCCGTTCGGGCTGTGGGCGCTCGACGAGGAGGGCCGCGCGTTCGTGATCACGGGCGGCCTCGACGAGGGCAGCGGCCTGCTCTGGCTGCACCCGGCCTCCGAGCACGGCCGCTCGCTGCACCCGGGCGTCTACGACGCGGAGCCCGTGGGGGAGGGGGATGCCGCGGCGGCGCTCGAGGCGACGGGCGTGCAGGAGCTGCAGGTCTACCTCTACGACGGCCACCCGGACGAGCCGCACGGCCGCTGGTGGATCGGCAGCCGCGCGGCGCTCGAGGCGCACGCGCGGGACGCGGGCCTCGGCGCGCTGCCGCCCTTCGACCCCACCGACTGGCTGCGCTGGCTCGTGCCCGCCGACGGCGGCGATCCGGTGCCGGTCGTGCCGCACGGTGCCGCCGACGGCCGCTCGCTGACCTTCGACGTGCTCGGCGCCCGCCCGCCCGCCTGGGCCGCGGGGCGCTCGGTCACGGCGCCCGGGCCGCGCCCCGGCCAGTCGCACGCCGATCGCCGCGAGCTGCCGCTCTCGGCCAAGCCCATCGGCGAGCTGCGCTCGGGCAACCCGCGCATCCGAAAGCGCCCGCCGGCCCCGGTCGGCCGCTTCGTGCTCGAGGCCGAGGGCTGGATGCCGGAGGCCTGGCCGACGCTCGGCTGACGCGCGGCGCGCTCGCGCCCCGCGAGAGGTGCCGCTCCGCCCGAGGGGTACCTGTCGACCCGTACCCCTCGGGCGCAGGCGTACCGCTCGCGATCAGGCGCCGACGGGGACGGCCTCCGCGTCCTCGAGCTCGCACGCGAAGCGCCGGCGGTAGGCGGAGGGCGTGGTGCCGAGCTGCCGCTGGAAGTGGTGCCGCAGCAGCGCAGCCGTGCCGAACCCTGCCTGCCGGGCGACGTCGTCGAGCGGCAGGTCGGTGGCCTCGAGCAGCTGCCGCGCGCGCTGCACGCGCTGGCCGGTGAGCCACGCGAGCGGCGTGGTGCCGAGCTCCTCTCGGAAGCGGCGGGCGAAGGTGCGCTCCGAGAGCATCGCGCGGCGAGCGAGCGAGGCGACGGTGTGCTCCTCGTCGAGCCGCTCGGCCGCCCAGTGCAGCACGGGCGCGAGCGTCTCGGCGCGCTGCTCGGCGACGGGACCGACGGCGTACTGCGACTGCCCGCCGTCGCGTCGCGGCGGCACCACCATGCCGCGCGCGATGACGGCGGCGGCGCGCGCGCCGAAGAGCACCGAGACGAGGTGCAGGGATGCGTCGATCGCGGCAGCGGTGCCTGCGCTCGTCACGACCCGGCCGTCCTCGACGAAGATCGCGTCGGCGTCCACCTCGACGCGCGGGAAGTCGCGCGCCAGGCGGTCGGTGTGGCGCCAGTGCGTGGTGGCGCGGCGACCGTCGAGGATGCCGGCCTTCGCGGCGACGAACGCGCCGGTGCAGAGGGTGAGGATCCACGCGCCGCGGGCGTGCGCGCGGCGGATCGCCTCGATGGCCCCCTGGTGGCACTCGCGGTCGGCGCAGTCGGTGTACGCGGGCACGACGACGATGTCGGCCTCGTCGACGAAGGCGAGGTCGTGCTGCACGAGGAGGTCGGCGCCGCCCGGGTAGTCGAGGGCGACGCGGCCGGGCACGGGCGCGACGATGCGGTAGTCGAAGCGCGGCACGCCCCGATCGGAGCGGTCGTCGCCGAACACCTCGGCCGCGACCCCGAGCTCGAACGGGTTGATGCCGTCGTCGACGATCACGGCGACCTTGTGCATGCTGCCTCCTCGTGCGCTGCGCGGGATCCGGCGGTGGCTGCGGCCGCTTGGCGGGATCTTGCCTGGCGTTGTCCATCCTGCCACTCGTGGCAGGATCTCCACAAGAGCAGAGTTCCTGCCATGGACACGATCTGGCTCCTCATCATCGCCCCGCTGGTGATCCTCGCGATCGCCGCCACCCTCGGCGCCCTCGTCGGCGAGCAGGCACCCCGCGTGCCCGTCGACCCCTGGCTGCTCCGTGGCCTCCGCGACCGCCACGAGGTCGCCGAGCTCGACCGCGCCGAGCGCGAGCGCGCCCGCGCCATCCTCGAGGCGCAGCTCGAGCACGAGCTCGACGCGCGTGGCAACGGCCTCGTGCCCGTCGCGCTCCAGCCCCGCATCGCGCCGCCCGCGCGTCGCACGCGCACCGCGTGAGCCCGCCAGCCCGGTAGCGTGCGATGCATGCGCCTCGCCGACGCCCGCCTGCTGGACGGCTCCCTCGTGGACATCGACGTCGACGGTTCCTCGATCGCCCGCGTGAGCCCCGCGGGCAGCACCGCGGCCGCAGGGGAGCGGATCGGCCTCGGCGGCGCCGCGGTCGTGCCGGGCCTCTGGGACTCGCACACGCACATGGGCCAGTGGGCGCTCTTCCGGGCCCGTCCCTCGGTGCTCGAGGCGCCGACCGCCGCGGCGGCGGCGCTCGTCGCGCGGGAGGCTGCCGCCACCCACCCGGGCCAGGGCCCGCTCGTGCTCGTCGGCATGCGCGACGGCCTCTGGCCCGACGCCCCCAGCGCCGCCCTGCTCGACGCCGCGACGGGCGACGTGCCGACGCTCGTCATCTCCAGCGACGTCCACTGCTCCTGGCCCAACACGGCGATGGCGCGGCTCCTCGGCCGCGCACCGGCCGATGTGCTCTTCCGCGAGGACGAGGCCTTCGACGTGCTCACGCTCGTCGACCGGATGCTCGACACCGCGGCCGTCGACCGCCTCGTCGACGACGCGCTCGCGGTCGCGGCCTCCCGCGGGGTCGTCGGCGTCGTCGACCTCGACTTCGACGACGCCGTGGGCGCGTGGGCGCGCGGCACGCGCCGCACGCCCGCGCGCGTGCGGGCCGGGGTCTACGCAGCAGAGCTCGAGCTGCTCGTCGAGCGGGGCCTCCGCGGCGGCGATGCGCTCGCGGGCAGGGCGCAGGTCGGCCCGCTCAAGGTCATCACCGACGGCTCGCTCGGCACGCGCACGGCCTGGACGGCCGAGCCCTACGGCCACGCGCACGACGCGCTCACCACGGGCGTGCGCACCGTGGGCGCCGCCGAGCTGGAGCGGCTCCTTGCGCGCGCTGGCGAGCTGGGCCTCGACGCCGCCATCCACGCGATCGGCGACGCCGCGGTGACCGCGGCGATCGACGCGCTCGAGCGCCCGGGCAGGGGCGGTCGCATCGAGCACGCGCAGCTCGTCGCCGCGGCCGACGTGCCCCGCATGGCCCGCGCGGGCATCGTCGCCTCGGTGCAGCCAGAGCACGCGCTCGACGATCGCGAGCTCACCGCGGCGCTCTGGGTCGATCGCGCCCACGACGCCTATCGCCTCCGCTCCTTCCTCGAGGCGGGGGTCGTGCTCTCGATGGGCTCCGACGCCCCCGTCACGCCGCTCGACCCGTGGCTCGCGATCGCGACGGCCGTCACGCGCACGCGCGGCGACGAGGCGCCGTGGCGGCCGGAGGAGGCGATCGGGCTCGAGGCCGCGGTCGCGGCGAGCGCCCCCACGACGATCCGCGCGGGCCAGCCCGCCGACCTCGTCGTGCTCGACGCGGCGCCGCCCTCGGCGGCGGACGTCGCCGACGACCCGAACGCCGCGGCAGCGCGGCTGCGCGGGATGCCCGTGCGCGCCACGCTGCTCGACGGCGAGGCGATCTTCGGCGCGCTCGCCTAGGCCCGCCGCGCACCGGGCGCCGCTCGGGCGGCCTGCCGCCGCAGGTCGCATCCGACAGCCGATCGGCGGCTGGGTTGTGGATGCGCCACAACGGGCCGCGGCACGTCGAGAGCCCCGCTCGTGCCTCGGCGCAACGTCCGAGCGCCGCGACGCGGACGCTCGTACCGTGATGCCACCGACCGCCGGCGTGCCCGGCGACGAGCGCATCGCAGAGGAGCAGCAGTGACCGACCGCAGCACCGACAGGACCCGCACCATCCGGCGCCAGCGCGGGGAGGCGCAGCGCGGCGCGACGCCGCGGCAGCACGGCGCGGTCGACGTCGACTGGCTCGGCCGCGACCTCCTCGGCACCTGGGCCGAGCGGCGCCTCGCGGCCCGCGCCAAGGTCGCCGACCCGCGCTTCCAGCGCCAGGACGACCTCACGGTCGCCGAGCACCGCGAGCGCGTGCTCGGCCAGCTGCGCCTGCTCGTCGACGACGGCGCCGTGCTCGCGGCGTTCCCCACGCGCCTCGGCGGCGGCGACGACCACGGCGGCAACATCGCGGGCTTCGAGGAGCTCGTGCTCGCCGACCCGAGCCTGCAGATCAAGTCGGGCGTGCAGTACGGGCTGTTCGGCGCCGCGGTGCTGCACCTCGGCACGCAGCACCACCACGACACGTTCCTGCCGCCGATCATGCGCTTCGAGATCCCCGGTGCCTTCGCGATGACCGAGACGGGTCACGGCTCCGACGTCTCCTCGATCGGCACGACCGCGACGTACGACGCCGAGACCGAGGAGTTCGTGATCCACACGCCCTTCCGCGGCGCCTGGAAGGACTACCTGGGCAACGCGGCGCTGCACGGCCGCGACGCCGTCGTCTTCGCGAAGCTCATCACGCGCGGCGTCGACCACGGCGTGCACGCCTTCTACGTCCCCATCCGCGACGAGCAGGGGCAGCACCTGCCGGGCGTCGGCTCCGAGGACGACGGCGTGAAGGGCGGCCTCAACGGCATCGACAACGGCCGCCTCCACTTCGACCACGTGCGCGTGCCGCGCACGAACCTCCTCAACCGCTACGGCGACGTGGCGCCCGACGGCACCTACTCGAGCCCGATCCAGAGCCCCGGCCGCCGCTTCTTCACCATGCTCGGCACGCTCGTGCAGGGCCGCGTCTCGCTCGACGGCGCCGCGGCGCGCGCGCAGCAGGCGGCGCTCGCGATCGCCATCCGCTACGGCACCGAGCGGCGCCAGTTCACCGCCTCGAGCGACGTGCAGGAGGAGGTGCTCCTCGACTACCGCCGGCACCAGCGCCGCCTCTTCACGCGCCTCGCGAAGGCCTACGCGCAGACCTACGCGCACGAGATCCTGCTGACGAAGTTCGACGGCGTCTTCTCGGGCGAGCGCGACACCCCGGAGGAGCGCGAGGACCTCGAGACGCTCGCCGCGGGCCTCAAGTCCCTGTCCACGTGGCAGGCGCTCGACACCGTCCAGGAGGCGCGCGAGGCCTGCGGCGGCGCGGGCTTCCTGGCCGAGAACCGCCTCGTGCAGCTGCGCGCCGACCTCGACGTCTACGTCACCTTCGAGGGCGACAACACCGTGCTGCTGCAGCTCGTCGGCAAGCGGCTGCTCGGCGACTTCGCGAAGTCGTTCAAGGGCGCCTCGAAGGGCGACATCGCGCGCTTCGCGGCCGACCAGTTCTTCGATCGCGCGCAGACGCTCACGGGCCTCCGCGTGCTCTCGCAGGACGTGCGCGACCTCGGCCGCGTGCAGAACGCGTCCGTCGCGCTCCGCGACCGGGAGGTGCAGCGCGAGCTGCTCGAGGACCGCGTCTCGACGATGGTGGCCGAGATCGCCGGGCGCCTCCGCCACGCGCCGAAGGACCAGGCGAAGGCGGCGGCAGCGTTCAACGACGAGCAGCACGAGCTCATCGAGGCGGCGCGCGCCTGGACCGAGCTGCAGCAGTACGACGCCCTCGACGCGGCGGTGGAGCGGATGCCCGCCGCCACGCGCAAGGTCATGACGCACGTGCGCGACCTCTTCGCGCTCACGATCATCGAGGAGCACGCGGCCTGGCACCTCGAGCACGGCCGCCTCTCGGGCGCCCGGTCGCGCGCGGTCACGTCGACGATCGAGCGGCTGCTCGTGAAGCTCCGCCCGCACGCGCTCGACCTCGTCGCCGCGTTCGGCCTGGAGGACGAGCACCTGCGCTCGAGGATCGCCTCGGGTGCCGAGGGCCGCCGCCAGGCGGAGGCGATGGCCCACTACGAGGCGCTCCGCGCCTCGGGCGAGATGCCGGTGCCGGAGAAGCAGGCCGGCGCCCGCCGCGGCACCGACGCCCCCGCGGTGCCGGAGTCGAAGGCCGCGCCGCTGCCCCCGGAGGCCGTGGCCGAGGTCGAGCACGAGGGCACGCCCGAGGAGGCCGGCTCCGCGGCGCTCGCCGACTCGCGCTGAGGCCCGCGACGAGCCCGCAGGAGGGGAGCAGCCGGATCGCCGGCGGCTCCCCTCCGTCGCGCGCGCCGCGATCCATGTGGCATCCACAGCCGCACATGCTCCGAACCGCATTGCGTACGCCATACGCTGTAAGGGTTCGAAGGTCGGTGCAGACCGATCGCCGCATCGGCCGATGGCCGACGAGGCCGAGAGGTGCCGAATGACCATGACGATGACCGCAGGGACCGTGACCGAGGGCGCGCTGCGCCGGACCATCCCCAGGACCGAGGACGAGCGCCGCGCCGACTTCCGCGTCGTCGCGAAGGCCGTCCGCGATGCGGGCCTGCTCGAGCGCACCGTCGGCTTCTACACCTGGCTGCTCGTCGGGCTCGGCGTCGCCCTCGCCGGCCTGCTCGTCGGCAGCGCGCTGCTCGGCGAGTCGTGGTGGCAGCTCGCGATCGCCGCGGGCCTCGGCGTCGTGCTGACGCAGATCGCGTTCGTCGCCCACGAGGCCTCGCACCGGCAGGTGCTGCGCTCGGGGCCCGCGAACGATCGCCTCGGCCGGATCCTCGCCGCGGGCGTGGTCGGCATCAGCCACCAGTGGTGGATGACGAAGCACTCCCGCCACCACGCGAACCCCAACCAGATCGGCCGCGACCCCGACATCGAGGTCGACACGATCCACTTCCTGCCTTCGGACGCCAAGCGGTCGCGAGGCGCGCTCCGCTGGATCGTGCGCCGCCAGGGCTGGCTCTTCTTCCCGCTGCTCACCCTCGAGGGCCTCAACCTGCACGTCGTCTCGATCCGGACGCTGCTCGAGCGCCGCCCCGTCGAGGGCCGGTGGGTCGAGCTCGGCATGATCGCCGCCCGCTTCGCGCTGCTCGGCGCGTTCCTGCTCCTCGTGATGCCGTGGTGGATGGCGCTCGCGTTCCTGGGCGTGCAGCTGGCCGTCTTCGGGATCGGCATGGGCGCCTCGTTCGCCCCCAACCACAAGGGCATGCCCACCGTCGGCCGCGACGCCCGGCTCGACTTCTTCACGAAGCAGGTGCGCACCTCCCGCAACATCCGCGGCTGGGGCACCAGCGCGCTCATGGGCGGCCTGAACTACCAGGTCGAGCACCACCTCTTCCCCAACATGGCCAGGCCGCACCTGCGCGCCGCGAGCAGGATCGTGCGCGCGCACTGCCGCACGCACGGCATCCCCTACACCGAGACGAGCCTCGCGGGCGCGTACGCTTCCGTCGTGCGACACCTGAACCGCGTGGGCCTCGCGGCCCGCGACCCCTTCGACTGCCCGATGCTGGCCGCGAGGCGATGAGCGCCGCGAGCGAGCGCGGCGGCGCCGCGCGCCGCTCCGGGATGCCCGTGCGGCACGCGATCGCGCAGCTGCACTGGGCGCTCAGCCCGTGGCGGCTCGTGCGCGAGCAGCCGCCCTACGAGGGGCCGCGCATCCTCATCGGCGCGCCGCACACCTCGAACCGCGACTTCGTGCTCATGCTCGGCATCGCGTGGGACCTCCGGCTCCACGTGCGCTGGCTCGGCAAGCGCGAGCTCTTCCGCGCGCCGTTCGGCGGCATCATGCGCGCGCTCGGCGGCATCCCCGTCGACCGCGACGACCCCGCGGGGCTCGTCGACCGGGTCGTCGAGCTCGCGCGCTCCGACCCGCGCGCCGCGATCGTCGTGACCCCCGACGGCACGCGGCGCTCGAAGGGCTGGCGCTCGGGCTTCTACCGGATCGCGCTGCGCTCGGGGCTGCCCGTCACGCTCGGCTACGTCGATCGCACCACCCGCACGACGGGGCTCGGGCCCACGATGCGGCTGACGGGCGACGTGCCGGCCGACATGGATCGCATCCGCGCCTTCTACGCCGACAAGGCCGGCATCCTGCCGGCGCTGCGCACCGAGCCGAGGCTCGCCGACGAGGCGGGCCTCGCCGCGCGCCTCGCCGCCGGCGACGAATAGGTCGGGTCTCGGCGCCGGCTCTGGCCGTCGAGGCCGAGCGGTGCGACCATGGGGCATGGACGACAGCCCGGTGCACGACATCAGCGAGGCGGAGTGCCTCAAGCTGCTCGCGGCGTTCGACATGGGGCGCATCGCGTTCCGCGTCGGCGACGCGCTCGAGGTCTTCCCCGTGAACTACCACGCGAGCGGGCGCGAGGTCACGATCCGCACGGCGCCGGGCACGAAGCTCGCGGGCGCGCTCATCGCCGACGAGGTCGTGCTCGAGATCGACCATCGCGGCGAGCGCGAGGTGTGGAGCGTGGTCGGGCGCGGCCGCGCACGGCACCTCGAGCACGAGGGCGAGCTCGCGTCCGCCGCCGCGCTGCCGCTGCAGCCGCTCATCCCCACCGTCAAGCGCGAGTTCCTGCGCATCGAGCTCCAGCGAGTCACCGGACGGCGCTTCCATCGCGTGCCGGAGCCCGAGGCCGATGCCGAGCCGGTGGTCGATTCGAGCGACTGAGATGCGCGGCGCACGGTCGCAGCGCCGACGGGCGGCGTCGGCTGCGCCGAAGCGGGCCGTCGCGCGTCAGCCGTGCGCGCCCGTGGCGGGTGCGCCGGAGAGCACGCGCGTCGGCCGACGCGCATCGAGCTGCGCCGCGCTCCACAGCACGAAGGTCGCGAGCGCCGGGTCGACGGGCAGCCGGGCCTCGAGCGCCGGGCGGTACCGCCACGGACCTTCGGGCGCGATGCTGCCGATCCGCCCCCGCGGTCCTTCGAGGTCGAAGCACAGCGCGCCGAACAGGCTCGAGGTGCGCACGAGCTCGAGCACGGCGTCGGGCGTCGCGAGCGTGCGGCGAGCGCCGAGGCCGCCGCGCGCGTCGAGGCGGAGGCGGTCGTCGTCCTCGCGCGCGGCGACATAGGCGGCGCCCTCGCGCCGCAGCGTCCACCGCGTGCCGAGCACGTCGAACCCGGCCGTGGGGGCCCAGAAGCCGGGCGCGGTGCGCGCCACGGCCTCGCCGTCCTGCACGACCTCGCCGTCCTCCCACGCCACCCGCATGGCGGCACCGTAGGGCCGAGGGCTGGGAGCGCGCCGGTGACGCCCCGTGACGCCCTCCGGTGCGCAGGAATGCGCGCTCCACCAGGCTGGTTGCACCTGGAGACGCGAGGGGGAGCATGGTGCAGCAGCAGGCGGCCGGGACGGCGGAGGCGGAGCGGGAGCTCCGCACGCTCACGATCGGCATCCTCGGGGTCGGCAAGCTCGGCACCGTGCTCGCCCGGCACGCGCTGCGGGCGGGGCACCGCACCCTCATCGCCGGGTCCGGCAGCGCAGCGCGCATCCGCCTCATCGCCCAGCACCTCGCCCCCGGCGCCGAGCCGCTGACGGCGGCCGAGGTCGCGGCGGCGAGCGAGGTCGTGATCCTCGCGCTGCCGCTCGGCGAGCACGAGCGCCTGCCGGTCGACGCGCTCGCGGGCAAGGTCGTCATCGATGCCATGAACTACTGGTGGGAGACCGACGGGGTGCGGCCCGAGCTCGACGACCCCGCCCGCCCCACGAGCGGCATCGTGCAGGCCCGCCTGCCGGAGTCGCGGGTGGTCAAGGCCTTCAACCACATGGGCTACCACGACCTCGCCGACCACCCGCGCTCGCGCGGGCACGTGGATCGCCGCGCGATCGCCGTCGCGGGCGACGACCCCGCCGACGTCGCGCTCGTCGCGCGCCTCGTCGACGAGTTCGGCTTCGATCCCGTCGTGCTCGACTCGCTCGAAGCCGGCCTGCACCTGCAGCCGGGCCACCCGGCCTTCGGTGCCAACGAGGACGCCGCGAGCCTCCGTCGCCTCCTCGGCATCGGCTGACGGGCCGCGCGTCGTGGTGAGCTAGGCTCCGAGCACCCGCCCGTCGAGCGCTACGGGCCGCACCGCCGCGACGAGGAGCACGACGATGCCGGAGGGTCCGCGAGGCCGCCCCGAACGCCAGCGCCTCCGCGCGCTGCGCGAGCTGGATGCCGAGCAGCACCGGCTGCGCCCGGCCTACAAGCTGTGGGGCTACACGAACCCGTTCGCGAAGGGGTGGCTGCTCACGCGCGGCAGCGCGGAGCCGCCGGTCGATCGCTGGGCCTCGACCTCCGTGGGCCCGTGGCGGCTGCTCCTCGACCCCGAGCTGGAGCTCCGCCGAGCCGACGCGGGCGACGTGACGGTCGTCATCCTCGGCCAGGCGTTCGACGACCGCGGGCCGCAGGGCCGCGACCGCATCGCGCGGCGGCTGCTGCGCGCGGCGACGCTGCCGGATGCGTCTCGGAGCCGGCAGCAGGTCGACGAGGCGGTGGTGTGGCTGTCGGGCCGCTTCGTGGTGATCGTGCGCCACGGCGAGCGCCTCGACGTGCACGGCGACCCGCTCGCCTCCCGCAGCGTCTACTGGCACCGGGGTCCGGACGGCGTGCAGCTGGGGTCGCACTCGGCGCTGCTCGCGGAGGCGGTCGGCGGGCTCCCGTCCGCACAGGCGCGCTGGGCGCTCCTCCACCCCGACCACGCCGCGCCCTTCGGGCGATGGCTGCCGGGTCTCATCACCGAGCACGACGGGGTCGGCCAGCTGTTCGCCAACGGCGCGCTCGCGGTCGACGGCGCATCGGTCGAGCATCGCCGCTGCTTCCCGCTCTCCGACCGGGTCGAGCTGCCGGTGGCGGACGCCGCCGAGGCCTTCCGCGCCGAGCTCGCCCAGCAGGTGCGCAACTGGGCCTCGATCGCGCCGACGACGGTGCTGGCGCTCACGGCGGGCGTCGACTCGAGGGCGGTGCTCGAGGCAGGCCTCATCGACCTCCGGCGCGCCCGGGCGCTCGCGCTGACCTATCATCCGTTCCATCAGCCGGCCAAGAGCACGCGCTCCGACCTCGAGGTCGCGAGCCGGCTCGCCGCGGCCGCGGGCCTGCGGCACCTGACGCTCGACGTGCGGCCCCTCTCGGCCGACGGGCCCATGCACCGGCTCCACGCGCGCACGTTCCCCGTGTGGCGCCGCTACGCGGCGCTCGCCGGAGCCCTCTACGTCGGAGCGCCCGCGCGGGCGGCCACGATCTTCGGCGTGGGCGGGGCGATCGTCACGGGCATGACCAAGGAGCGCTCGGACCGCACGCTGTCGCCAGGACTGCTGGCTCGGAAGTTCGCCGGCTCCGCGTTCGGCGACGACCCCGTCCTGCATGAGGCGATGGCGGCGTGGATGGCGCGCACCGGCTTCTCGGAGCCCGCGATGCGCGGCCACGACTTCTACGACCTGTTCCACTGGGAGCATCGCATGAGCAAGTGGGCGGCGACCGGCTACGCAGAGTACGACCTCGCGACGATCCCGGCGCCGGTGCTCAGCTCCCGCCGCCTGCTCCTCGCGGCGCTCGCCGTGCCGGAGCAGGCGCGGTTCGACGGCGCCATCTACCGGGCGATCGGCGCGCGCGGCTGACCGCCTCCGGCGCTGGGAGGATGGCTCCATGCGCGCCCTCCTGATCGACGCCGTGCGCGGCGTCCCGGCCGTCCGCGACGTCCCCGCGCCCGTGGCGCCCGTCGGCGGCGTCGTCGTCGCGGTCGAGGCGACGGGCCTCTGCCGCAGCGACTGGCACGCCTGGGCCGGGCACGAGGACATCGCGTGGCCGCACGTGCCGGGCCACGAGCTCGCCGGCACGGTCGTCGAGGTGGGGGAGGGCGTGGTGCGCTGGCGGGCCGGCGACCGCGTCACCGTGCCGTTCGTGTGCGGCTGCGGGCGCTGCGAGCACTGCCTGGCGGGTGACGCGCAGGTGTGCCCCGCGCAGCAGCAGCCGGGCTTCACGCACTGGGGATCCTTCGCCGAGCGCGTCGCGCTCCACGCTGCCGACACGAACCTCGTGGCGATCCCCGAGGGCGTCGACGCCGCGACGGCCGCGAGCCTCGGCTGCCGCTTCGCCACCGCCTACCGCGCGCTCGTCGCACGCGCCCGGGTGCGGGCGGGGGAGTCGGTGGTCGTGGTGGGCGCGGGCGGCGTCGGCCTCAGCGCCGTGATGATCGCGAAGGCACTCGGCGCCCGCCCCATCGCCGTCGACCGCAACCCGGAGGCGCTCGCGCTCGCGGTCGAGCTCGGCGCCGAGCACGCGATCCTCGCCGACGGCCGCGACGTGCCCGCCGAGGTCGAGGCGCTCGTCGGCGGCGCGCACGTGGCGGTGGACGCGGTCGGCAGCGAGCGGACCGCCGCAGACGCCATCCGCAGCCTCCGCCGCCGCGGCCGGCACGTGCAGGTCGGCCTGCTGCCCGCGGCGGAGGGGCATCCGCGGATCCCCATGGATCGCGCGATCGCGTGGGAGCTCGACCTCCTCGGCAGCCACGGCATGGCCGCGATCGACTACCCGGGGATGCTCGCGCTCGTCGCCTCGGGCGCGCTCGAGCCGCAGCGGCTCATCCGCCGCACCGTCGGCCTCGAGGCTGCCGCTGCGCTCCTGCCCGCGATGGATCGCTCGACGCTCGCCGGCATGACGATGATCGACCCGCGCAGCTAGCCGCTCACAGCGCGGGCAGCACGATCACTGCGACGAAGAGGCCGAGGAGGCCGACGGTGATCGCGAGGCCGATCGAGACGACGATCGTGATCGCCCGGCGGTCGCCGCGCGTGAAGCTCTGCGGGTCGCGGGGGTGCTCCGTGCGGGCTCGGCGGTCGGGCATGTGGCCTCCTGGATCGGGCATCCCTCGCTCGTGCGACAGATGCTTAGGGCCCTAAGCATAGGCTGGCCGGGTGTCCTCCGCCAGCCATCCGAGCGCCGCCGCCTACGCTCGCAGCATGCCCTCCTCGCAACCGGACGTCGCCCCGGAGGACCCGCTCGCGCTCGAGCGGCAGGTCTGCTTCGCGCTGTCGGTCGCCTCGCGAGTCGTCGTGCAGGCCTATCGGCCGGTGCTCGAGCCGCTCGGGCTCTCGCATCCGCAGTACCTCGTGATGCTCGCGCTCTGGGGCGGGGCGCCGGTGTCGCTGCGCGAGCTCAGCGCCTCCCTGCGGCTCGAGCCGGCCACGCTGTCGCCGCTGCTGCAACGGCTCGAGGCGGCGGGCCTCGTGACGCGCGAGCGCCGCGCCGACGACGCGCGCACGCTCGACGTGGGCCTCTCCGCGCAGGGGGCGGCGCTCCGCGAGCGCGCGCTCTCGGTGCCCACGACGATGGCCGAGCGCCTCGGGCTCGACGCGACGCACCTCGAGCAGCTGCACGGCCTCATGACGACGCTGATCGCCGCCGCCGACCGCGCGGGGGAGCGGACGCCGTAGGCGATCCACAGCGGATCCGCAGTCCGCATCGGGGGCCGCGCGCGTACGCTGGAGACGCTGGCACCGCGGAAGGGGCGCCCCATGGAGATCGTCCTCGTCCTGCTCGGCTTCATCGTGCTCGGCACGGCCGCGCTGCTGCTCGTGGACGTCCTGAGCGGCATCGCGACGAAGGGCCTGGTCGGATCGTTCGCGAGGCTGCGCGAGGCGCGGCGGCGCGAACCGAACCCGGTCTCGCCCCTTGCGCGCTGAACCCGCCCAGCCGGCGTCCCGCGACGACGAAGCCCCCGCGGCTGCGGGGGCTTCGGTGGTGGCTCCGACGGGCGTCGATCCCGTGACCTCACGATTTTCAGTCGTGCGCTCTACCAACTGAGCTACAGAGCCAGGCGGCCTTCGCCGCCGCTTGCACAAGGCCCGCTCTCGCGAGCGGGCCAGTGCAATGGCGACCCTGACGGGACTTGAACCCGCGACCTCCGCCGTGACAGGGCGGCGCGCTAACCAAACTGCGCTACAGGGCCTTGCTGGTAACCCCTCCGAGAAGTGACCCCAACGGGATTCGAACCCGTGCTGCCGCCGTGAAAGGGCGGTGTCCTAGGCCACTAAACGATGGGGCCATGCGCCGGAGCACATGACTACCGAGGAGTAACGCTACAACACGCTCGAGCCATCCGACAAATCGAGTGCGATCGGCGCCTCCTCTCGGCGCGTCGCGCGCGTCCGAGGGGCGGCGCGAGGCGCGAACCTCAGCGCCGCCTCGGCGACACGCCAGCACGCCTACGACTTCCTCAGAACCTTCAGGTCGAGCATGAACCTTGCTACCGTGGTCCGGATCGCCCGACCGTCGCACGATCAGGTGCGGCGGTCCGTCACGAGGAGCGAGATGCGTCAGTCGACCATGCAGGCTGCCAGCGGAGCGCGGCTGCGGCCGTCGCGGCGCCTGCGGATGGCCTGCGCCGCCACGGCGGCGCTCGCCGGCCTCGTGCTCGGCATCGTCGCCCCCGGTGCGCCTGCCGCGGAGGCCGTCGACGAGTACGGCTTCCCGACGTGGTCGGAGGTGGAGGCCGCTCGGGGCGACGAGGCGGCGAAGGGTCGCCAGATCGTCGCGATCCGAGCCCTGATCGGGCAGCTCGAGACCGAGCTCGCGGATGCCCGCGCGGTCGCCGACCAGCGCGCGGCGGAGGCCGTCGAGGCGCAGCGCCGCTACGACGAGGCGGTCGCGGTGGCGCAGCGGCTCCAGGACCAGGCCGACGAGGCCGCATCGCGCGCCGTCGAGTCCGAGCGCGCCGCCGGGCGCTCGCGGCGCAGGCTTGGCGCGCTCGGGCGGCACGGGCGACATGAGCGCCGAGCTGTTCGCGAACCCGGGCTCGGCGGACACCTGGCTCTACCGGCTCGACGTCATGGATCGAGCGGCCGGCACGGCCGACTCGCTGTACCAGCAGGCGCAGCAGGATGCGAACACCGCGCAGTCGCTGCAGGCGCAGGCCGAGGTGGCGCGCGAGGCGCTGCTCGGCCTCAAGGAGGCGGCCGATGCCGCCTACCAGGCCGCTGTCGAGGCGAGTGCCGCTGCTGAGGCCGCGGTGGTGAGGGAGCAGGAGCACAGGGTCGAGCTCAACGCGCAGCTCGCCGTGCTCGTCGAGAACCGTCAGGCGACCGAGGACGACTACCAGGCCGGGCAGCGGCACCGCGCCTGGCTGGCCGAGCAGGAGCGGCTGCGGCGCGAGCGCGAGGCCCGCGAGCGCGAGGCCGCCCGCCAGCGCGCGATCGAAGAGGCTCGGCGCGCGGCCGAGGAGGCAGCGCAGAACGCCGGCAACAACGGCGGCGGCGGTGGCGGCGGTGGCTCCGTGCCCGTGCAGCCGCCCAGCTCGAGCGGCTGGCAGACGCCGCACTACGGCCGCTTCACCTCCGGCTACGGCTGGCGCTGGGATCCGGTGGGCTCGCTCGGCTACAAGCTGCACGGCGGCATCGACATCGCTGCGGGCTGCGGCACGCCCATCTACGCTGCCGCGGCGGGCACGGTCACGCTGCGCGCGCGCGACGTCTACGGCGCCAACATGCTCTACATCAGCCACGGCGGCGGTGTGCAGACGGAGTACTACCACATGATCCGTCCCGCCTCGGTGGCGCCCGGGCAGCGGGTCGCCGCGGGCCAGGTCGTCGGCTATGAGGGCGCCACCGGCCATGCGACCGGCTGCCACCTGCACTTCCAGATCCGCGTGGGCGGCTCGCTCGTGAACCCGGAGTCGTTCCTCGGCGGCAGGGGCGTGGGCCTGCGCTGACATCGGTATGGACGAGGGGCCCGGGCGCGATCGCGCCCGGGCCCCTCTGGTGCGCGGGGGCCGTCGGTCGGTGATCGCCGCCGATCCTCGAGGCTGAGCGACGACTGAAAGCGGACGCATAGTCCGCTTGGAACTCTGTTCTGTGCGAGTGTCTTGGACGCTCGTCTGCCTATGGTGTGCCCGAGCGCGTCCCCGAGGCGCGCTGGCTGCCCGGCCTCGGCCGGCAGCCCCTCCAGGTCACGCAGGAGTCCTCATGCGCCGGTCGCGCCTCGCCGCACTCGTCACCGCCAGCCTCGTCGTCGCGGCGGGCATCGTCGCCCTCCCGGCGCCGCCGCAGGCCGCGGCCGCCGTGCAGCCGGGCGGCATCTCCAGCGCTGCCGGCGCCGACATCCTGAACATCGGCGTGAGCGCCGCGGCGCTGAACCTCGCGGGCGCGAGGGTGGGCCACGCGGACGCCGCGTTCGGCTCCACCGCGGCGAGCGCACGCGGCAGCAACATCGCCGCCCCGGTCGTCGGCCTCCCCGTGACGGTCGACAGCAACCAGCAGTCGGCGCCGCCGGACAACACCTCGCCGAGCGTCGACTCGCTGCTCGCCCTCGGGGTGAACGCCGCCGGGGTGCTCCAGCTCAGCACGAGCACGATCGACAGCACCGTGCAGGCGCGCACGCAGGAGGCCTGCTCCGCCGACGGCCAGCGGGCGACCTCCGTGACGAGCCTCGCCTCCGCCGACGTCGGCCTCCTGACCGTCGACGCGCTCGGGCTCGGCGCCTCGCAGGTGGCGACGAGCACGACGCTCGGCGCCGGCGGCATGGTGAGCTCGTCCTCCGGGAGCATCGCCGGCCTCAGCCTCGTCAACGACCTCGTGCAGGTGCGGGTCGACGGCACCGCGACGCTCAGCGCGACCGCGCCCGGCACCCCCGGCCCTGCGACCACCGCCTATGCCTTCCCCGCGGTCACCGTCACCGTCGGCGGCGTCGCCACGAGCCTCGTGCCCGGCGGCACGGCCTTCACGACGACGGTCGCGGGCACCTCCGTGCGCATCGCGATGCCGCTGCCGACGGCGAGCGCCGCGGCGAACGGCACGAGCGCCACCGCGTCGGTCTCGCTGCTCGACGTGCAGCTCTCGGTGCTGGCGGTCGCGCCCCTGCCGCCGCTGGCGACCGCGACCATCGGCGTGCTCCCGCTCAGCGCGAGCGCGACCGTGCCCGCCGTGCCGGCGGCGCAAGCTGTGCATCGACGCGCCCGTCATCCAGGCGCCGGCCGACGGCGCGGTGCTCGCCGACGCCACCCCGACGATCGCGGGCCTCGGCGAGCCCGGCGCGACGATGTCGGTCGCCGTCGACGGCACTCCCGTCGGCTCGACGACCGTCACCGGCGCCGGCACCTGGGCCCTCGACGCGCCCGCCGCGCTCGGCGACGGCGCGCACAACGCGCGCGCCACGCAGACGATCGCCGGCACGTCGACGCAGAGCGGCCTCGTGTCGTTCACCATCGACACGGCCCCGCCCGCGCCGCCCGTGATCGTCGAGCCCGCCGACGGCTCGACGATCGCCGACGCGACGCCCACCTTCGCGGGCACCGGCGAGACCGGCGCGACCGTCGCCGTCGAGGTCGACGGCGTCGCCATCGGCTCGGCGCCCGTGGTCGGCGGCGCGTGGAGCCTGCCGCAGCCGAGCGCCCTCTCCGACGGCGCGCACACCGTGACCGCGATCCAGACCGACCCTGCGGGCAACGCCTCGGCGCCCGCGTCCAGCGGCTTCTCGATCGATGCCACGGCACCCGCCCCGCCCGTCGTCGAGGAGCCCGCCGACGGCTCCGCCACGACCGACGCCACGCCGCCCATCCGCGGCACCGCGGAGGCCGGCTCGACCGTGACGGTCTCGATCGACGGCGCCGCGATCGGCACCGTCGAGGCCGAGTCGTCCGGTGCGTGGTCGCTCCAGACGGTCGATGCCCTCGCCGAGGGAGCGCACGCCGTCTCCGCGACCGCCACGGACGCGCTCGGCAACGTCTCCGACGCGGCGACGAACGCCTTCGAGGTGGACCGCACCGCGCCCGAGGCGCCGGAGATCGTCGCCCCCGCCGACGGCTCGACGACGAACGACACGACGCCGACGGTCTCCGGCACGGGCGAGGACGGCGCGACGGTCGAGGTGCGCATGGACGGTGCCGCGATCGGCACCGTGGTGGTCGAGGGCGGCTCCTGGACGCTGCCGACCGTCGATGCCCTCGCCGAGGGCGCCCACGTCGTCTCGGCGACCCAGGACGACGCGGCGGGCAACGCCTCCGAGGCCGCCTCGAACGCCTTCGAGGTCGACCTCACGGCCCCCGACGCGCCGAGCATCGTCGAGCCGGCGGACGGCTCGCGGACGTCCGACACGTCGCCCACGGTGTCCGGCACGGGCGAGCCGGGAGCGACCGTCGACGTCGCGATCGACGGCGCGGCGGTGGGCACGGCGGCAGTCTCGCCGGGCGGCGGATGGAGCCTCGAGCTCGCCGACGCGCTCGACGAGGGCGACCACATCGTCAGCGCCTCCCAGGCCGATCCCGCGGGGAACGCCTCGGGCGCGGCCACCAGCACCTTCGCCGTCGACGTCACCGCCCCCGCGGCGCCCGTGATCCTCGAGCCTGCGGACGGCTCGCGCACGAACGACACGACGCCCACGGTCTCCGGCACGGGCGAGGCGGGCGCCGTCGTCGACGTCGCCATCGACGGCACCGCCGTCGGCAGCGGCACCGTCGACGCCGACGGCAGCTGGTCGGTGGAGGTCGTGCCGGCCCTCGCCCCGGGCGAGCGCACGGTCGTCGCGATCCAGACCGACGAGGCCGGCAACGCATCCGCGCCGGCCGAGAGCGCCTTCGTCGTCGACGTCGTCGCACCTGCACCCCCCGCGATCGAGTCGCCGGCCGACGGCAGCACGGTGCCGACCGCGACCCCGACCATCTCGGGCGCCGGCGAGGCCGGCGCCGCCGTCGAGGTCGCGATCGACGGCGATGGCGTCGGCACGGCCCTCGTCGACGGGGACGGAGCGTGGGAGCTCGCGCTCGCGGCCCCGCTCGCCGAGGGCGGCCACATCGTGTCGGCGACGCAGGCCGACGAGGCGGGCAACGTCTCCGACGCAGCAACGGTCTCGTTCGTCGTCGACACCGTCGCGCCCGGGGCGCCCGCGATCCTCGCGCCCCAGGACGGCGACGTGCTCGCCGACCCGCAGCCCGAGATCAGCGGCACGGGCGAGGCCGACGCGAGCATCGCGGTGACGGTCGACGGCGTCGAGGCGGGCACGACGACCGTCCTGCCGGACGGCTCGTGGTCGCTCGAGCCCTCGACCCCGCTGGCCGACGGCGTGCGTCTGATCGAGGCCGTGCAGGTGGATGCCGCGGGCAACGCCTCGGCCGCCGACGGCATCACGGTGACCGTCGACACGCAGGCCCCCGAGGCGCCCGTGATCGTCGAGCCCGCCGACGGCTCGGTGCTCGCCGACAGCATCCCCACGATCACCGGCACCGGCGAGCCCGGCGCCACGGTCGCGGTCGAGGTCGACGGCGCGCCGATCGGCCTCGCGCCGGTCGACGAGGACGGCACGTGGAGCCTCACCCCCATCGCATCGCTCGCCGACGGCGACCGCACGATCGCGGCATCGCAGACCGACGCCGCGGGCAACGCGTCCGGCGAGGCCGAGGTGGTGGTCACGATCGACACCGCGGCCCCCGACGCACCTGAGATCCTGGTGCCGACCGACGGCGCGCTGCTGGGCGACCCGCAGCCGACCGTCTCGGGCACGGGAGAGGCCGGGGCCACGCTCTCGCTCTCGGCCGACGGCACCGAGGTCGACTCGACCACCGTGCTCGACGACGGCACCTGGAGCCTGGCGCTGCCCGCGCCGCTCGCAGACGGCGAGCACACCATCGCAGCCGTGCAGCGCGACGCCGCGGGCAACGCCTCCGGATCCGACCGCGTCGACGTCGTGGTCGACACGGGCGCGCCGGAGCCGCCGGTCATCACGGCGCCCGTCGACGGCTCCGTGACGAACGACCCGACGCCCGAGATCCGCGGCACGGGCGAGGCGGGTGCCGTCGTGGCGGTCGAGATCGACGGCGAGCCGGCCGGGCTCGCGCCGGTCGACGGCCTCGGCGACTGGACCCTCACGCCCATCGCGCCGCTCGCGGAGGGCGAGCGCGTCGTCTCGGCGACCCAGACCGATGGCGCCGGGAACGCGTCGGAGGCCGCGTCGGTGACCGTCGAGGTCGACCTGACCGCTCCTGCGGCACCGGCGATCGACGCACCCGTCGACGGCTCGGTGACGAACGACACGACGCCGCTCGTCGCGGGCACGGGCGAGCCCGGCGCGACCGTGACCGTGCTGGTGGACGGCGCCGAGGCGGGCACCGCGCCGGTCGACGAGGCGGGCGAGTGGTCGCTGCAGCTCGTCGACGCGCTGGCGGAGGGCGAGCGCACGATCGAGGCGACGCAGACCGACGTCGCGGGCAACGGCTCGGGGCCTGCTTCGGCGACGGTCGAGATCGACCTCACGGACCCCGAGGCCCCGGTGATCGAGACGCCCGCGGACGGGACGGTCACCAACGACACGACGCCGCTCGTGACGGGCACGGGCGAGCCCGGCGCGACGGTGCTCGTGGTGGTGGACGGCGCCGAGGTGGGCACCGCCCCGGTCGACGAGGTGGGCGACTGGTCGCTGCAGCTCGTCGACGCGCTGGTGGAGGGAGAGCGCACGATCGATGCGACGCAGGCCGACCCGGCGAGCAACGCCTCCGAGGCCGCCTCGGTCGTCGTCGAGATCGACCTCACGCCCCCCGGCGCTCCGGTGATCGAGGCCCCGGTCGACGGCTCGGTGACGAACGAGACGACGCCTGAGGTCTCGGGCACGGGCGAGCCCGGCGCGACGGTGCTCGTGGTGGTGGACGGCGCCGAGGTCGGCACCGCGCCGGTCGACGACGCGGGCGCGTGGTCGCTGCAGCTCGTGGACGCGCTGGCGGAGGGCGAGCGCCTCGTCGAGGCGACGCAGACCGACCCGGCGGGCAACGCGTCCGAGGCCGCCTCGGTGACCGTCGAGGTCGATCTGACCGCGCCGGAGGCGCCCGTCATCGAGGCGCCCGCGGACGGCTCCGTCACGAACGACACGACGCCGCTCGTGACGGGCTCGGGTGAGCCGGGCGCGATCGTGACCGTCGCGGTGGACGGCGCCGAGGTCGGCACCGCGCCGGTCGACGACGCGGGCGCGTGGTCGCTGCAGCTCGCGGAGGAGCTCGTGGAGGGCGAGCGCCTCGTCGAGGCGACGCAGACCGACCCGGCCGGCAACGCCTCCGAGGCCGCCGCGGTGGCCTTCGAGGTCGATCTGACCGCGCCGGAGGCACCCGTCATCGAGGCCCCCGCGGACGGTTCCGTCACGAACGACGCGACGCCGCTCGTGACGGGCTCGGGTGAGCCGGGCGCGATCGTGACCGTCGCGGTGGACGGCGCCGAGGTCGGCACCGCGCCGGTCGACGACGCGGGCGCGTGGTCGCTGCAGCTCGTGGACGGGCTCGTGGAGGGCGAGCGCCTCGTCGAGGCGACGCAGACCGACCCGGCCAGCAACGCCTCCGAGGCCGCCTCGGTGGCCTTCGAGGTCGATCTGACCGCGCCGGAGGCACCCGTCATCGAGGCCCCCGCGGACGGTTCCGTCACGAACGACGCGACGCCGCTCGTGACGGGCACGGGCGAGCCCGGCGCGACGGCGACGGTGTTCGTGGACGGCACCGAGGTCGGCACCGCGCCGGTCGACGGCGCGGGCGACTGGTCGCTGCAGCTCGTGGACGAGCTCGCCGAGGGCGAGCACCTCGTCGAGGCGAGCCAGGCCGACCCGGCGGGCAACGTCTCGGACGCGGACGCGATCGCCTTCGAGGTCGACCGCACGGCCGATGCCGCACCGAGCATCGAGGCGCCCGTCGACGGCAGCGTCACGGGCGACACCACCCCGGTCGTCTCCGGCTCCGGCGCCGCGGGATCCACCGTGACCGTCGAGGTCGACGGCGTCGAGGCCGGCACCGCGCCGGTCGACGGCGACGGCCGGTGGTCGCTGCAGCTCGTCGATGAGCTCGCCGAGGCCGAGCACGTCGTCGAGGCGACGCAGAGCGACCCGGCCGGCAACGTCTCCGAGGCAGACGCGATCGCGTTCGAGATCGACCTGACGGCGCCCGAGGCGCCGGTCATCGAGGTGCCCGCCGACGGCTCCACCATCGGATCCCCCACCCCGACGGTCTCCGGCTCCGGCGAGCCCGGCGCCACCGTCCAGGTGACCGTGGACGGAGCCGTCGTCGGCTCCGCGCCCGTGCTCGGCGACGGCAGCTGGGCCGTGCCGGTCACGACGCCGCTCGACGAGGGAGAGCACACCGCCGAGGCCACGCAGGCCGACCCCTCGGGCAACGCGTCCGAGGCCGCGACCTCCAGCTTCACGGTCGACCTCACTGCGCCCGACGCGCCCGTGATCGAGGCACCCGCCGACGGCTCGACCATCGGGGACGCCACCCCGACCGTCACTGGGACGGGCGAGCTCCGCGCCGTCGTGGCGGTGTCGGTCGACGGCGCCGAGGCGGGCGTCGCGACCGTGCTCGACGACGGCACCTGGGCGCTGCCGCTCGTGACGCCCCTCGCCGAGGGCGAGCGCACCGCGACCGCGACGCAGACGGATCCCGCGGGCAACGCGTCGGGCGCCGCGTCGTCGACCTTCGAGGTCGACCTGACGGCTCCCGACGCTCCCGTGATCGAGACCCCCGCCGACGGCGCCGTGCTCGCCGACGCGCAGCCCACCGTCGGCGGCGCCGGGGAGCCCGGGTCGACGGTCACCGTGACCGTCGACGGCGTCGAGGTGGGCACGGCGCCCGTGGAGCCCGACGGCACCTGGACGCTGCCGCTCCCCGCACCGCTCGCCGAGGGCGAGCACGTGATCGGCGCGACGCAGACCGATGCCGCAGGCAACGGCTCGGAGGCCGACTCGGCGACGATCCTGATCGACCTCACGGCACCCGAGGCGCCGAGCATCGAGGCGCCCGTCGACGGCGTCGTCCTCGCCGACCCGCGGCCCACGGTGCGCGGCACCGGCGAGCCCGGCGCGACGGTCGCCGTGCTCGTCGACGGCAGCCCCGTGGGCACCGCGCCCGTGGACGGCGAGGGCGCGTGGACGCTGCCGCTCGCTGCACCGCTCGCCGACGGCGAGCGCACGATCGGCGCGACGCAGGAGGACCTCGCCGGCAATGCGTCGGAGGCCGCAGAGGTCGTCGTGGTCGTCGACACGGTCGCACCCGACGCACCCGTCATCCTCGCGCCCGTCGAGGGCGCGCTGCTCGCCGACGCGACGCCGACCGTGCGCGGCACGGGCGAGGCGGGCGCCACCGTCTCGGTGACGATCGACGGCGTCCCCGCCGGCGACGCGCTCGTCGACGACGACGGCAGCTGGACGCTGCCCACGACCACGCCGCTCGCCGACGGCGAGCACGTGGTGGAGGCCGTGCAGACCGACGCCGCGGGCAACGCCTCGGCCGCCGATGCCGTGGCCTTCGCGGTCGACGCGACCGCACCCGCCGCCCCCGTCATCGAGCGCCCGGCCGACGGCTCCTCGACGAACGATGCGACGCCGACGATCGGCGGCACCGGCGAGCCTGGCGCGACCGTCGCCGTCTCGATCGACGGGACCCCGGTGGGCAGCGCGCCCGTCGACGGCGGCGGCGGCTGGAGCCTCGAGCTGGCCTCGCCGCTCGAGGACGGCGAGCGCACCGCGGTCGCGACCCAGGAGGATGCGGCCGGCAACGGCTCTCCTCCCGACGCCTCGACCTTCCTGGTCGACACCGTCGCCCCGGCCGCGCCCGTCATCGACACCCCCGCCGACGGCTCCACGACGGGCGACGCGACCCCGGTGATCGCCGGCACGGGCGAGCCCCGAGCCACGCTCTCGGTGACGCTCGACGGCGCCGAGCTCGGCACGGTCGAGGTCGCGCTCGACGGCACGTGGTCGATCGCGGTCGCGGAGCCGCTCGCCGACGGCACGCACACGGCGGCAGCCGTGCAGTCGGATGCCGCGGGGAACACCTCGGAGGCCGCCGGGAGCACCTTCGTGATCGATCGCGCCGCCCCGGCCGCGCCGGTCATCCTCGAGCCCGCCGAGGGGGCCGTGCTCGCCGACGCCACGCCGCTGGTCTCGGGCACGGGCGAGGCCGGCGCCACGGTCGCCCTCGCGATCGACGGCGAGCCGGTGGGCGAGTCGGTCGTCGCGGAGGACGGCACCTGGTCGGTGCCCGTCGTCGCGCCGCTCGCCGACGGCGAGCACCTCGCCGAGGCCATCCAGACGGTCGAGGGCGGCACCGCGAGCGGCAGCGACCGGAGCGCCTTCGAGGTCGACACCGTCGCGCCCGCCGCGCCGACCATCGTGTCGCCGGCGGAGGGCGCCGTGCTCGCCGACACCACGCCCCCGATCTCCGGCACCGGCGAGCCCGGTGCCCGGGTCGAGGTGCGGCTCGACGGCGAGGCGATCGGCACGGCGATCGTCGACGCCGCCGGCAGCTGGGCCGTGCCGGTCACGACCGCGCTGGCGGAGGGCGGCCACCTGGCCGAGGCGACGCAGGCGGACGCCGCGGGCAACGTCTCGGGCTCCGCCGAGCGGGCCTTCGAGGTCGACGTGACGGCGCCCGCGGCGCCGACGATCCTCGCGCCGGAGGAGGGCGCGCTCATCGCCGACCCCACGCCCGAGGTCTCGGGCACGGGCGAGGCGGGGGCGACCGTCGCGGTCCGCGTCGACGGCGCCCCGATCGGCGAGGCCGAGGTGGGACCGGACGGCGCCTGGGCGGTGCCCGTCACGACCCCGCTGGCCGACGGCGCGCACGAGGCCGTCGCCGTGCAGGCCGACCCCGCCGGCAACGCCTCGGGCGCCGACTCGGTGCGGTTCGAGGTCGACGCGACCACGCCCGCCGCGCCCGTCATCACCGCCCCCGGGGACGGCACGACGATCGACGACCGCACGCCCGCCATCGAGGGCACGGGCGAGCCCGGCGCCGCGGTCGAGGTCGTGCTCGACGGCGAGGTGCTCGGCGAGACCGAGGTGGCCGAGGACGGGTCGTGGGCGCTGCCCGTCGACGAGCCGCTCGCCGACGGCCCGCACGCGGTCGAGGCGACGCAGACCGATGCGGCGGGCAACGCCTCGCCGACTGCGGGCGTCGCCTTCGAGGTCGCCGGACCAGAGGCCCTGCCGGCGCCGACGATCACGGCGCCCGCCGACGGCACGAGCACGAGCGATCCCACGCCCACGGTGACCGGCACCGGCACGCCCGGCGCGACCGTCGTGGTCCGGGTCGACGGCGAGCCCGTCGGCAGCGCGATCGTCGGCGACGACGGCACCTGGGAGCTCGAGCTGCCGGAGGCGCTGCCGGACGGCCCGCACGTGATCGACGCGGTGCAGTCGGACGGCGAGGGCACGGGCTCCGCGCCCTCCGCCCCCGTCGCGATCGTGGTCGACACCGTCGTGCCCGAGGCGCCGACGATCACGTCGCCCGTCGACGGCGGCACGACGGGCACGCTGCCCGTCATCAGCGGCACGGGCGAGCCCGGCAGCACGGTCGTGGTGGCGATCGACGGCGAGGTCGTGGGCGAGGCGGGCGTGCCCGCCTGCGTCGACGCGCCGGGCGACCTCGGCCTGCTCGACGCACCGGGGTGCGAGTGGGAGCTGGTGCTCTCGGATGCGATCGCGGCGGGCCCGCACGTGGTCGAGGCCTGGCAGGTCGATGCCGCGGGCAACGAGTCCGAGCGCGCGCGGCACGCCTTCGAGGCGGTGCTCGCGGCGCCCGCGCCCGCGCCGACGCCGGGCGGCGGCGACCTGCCGCGCACGGGCGCCGGGCCCGATGCGGCGCTGCTCGCCCTCGCCGCGCTCCTGCTGCTCAGCGGCGCGTGGCTGGCGAGGCCGCGACGCCGCCGCGCCTAGCGGACGACGACGGAGGGGGCGCACCTCGCGGTGCGCCCCCTCCGTCGTCGTCGTGGTGCGGCGTCAGTGGCCGGCGGGCACGTACGCGGCCTTGCCGGCGGCGACGGTGGCCTCCGCGGCCTCCTTGCCCTCCCAGCCGCCGAGCTTGGCCCACTTGCCGGGCTCGAGGTCCTTGTAGTGCAGGAAGAAGTGCTCGATCTCGTCGCGGATCTGCTGCGGCACGTCGTCGATGTCCTGGATGTGCGCCCAGCGCGGGTCCTTCTCGAGCACGCAGACGACCTTCGTGTCGATGCCGCCGTCGTCCTCCATGTTGAGCTGGCCGACGGGGCGGACCTTCACGAACACGCCCGGCGGCACCGGGTACTCGAGCAGCACGAGCGCGTCGACCGGGTCGCCGTCGAGGCCGAGGGTCTCGTCGAAGTAGCCGTAGTCGGTGGGGTAGACGAACGTCGTGAACAGCACGCGGTCGAGGAAGACGCGGCCGGTCTCGTGGTCGACCTCGTACTTGTTGCGGCTCCCCTTGGGGATCTCGATGACGACGTCGTAGGCGGCCAAGATCGGCTCCTTCTCGTGGGCGTGAGGAATCGGCATAAGGTTACTTCATGCCCGCCAGCGACCGCCGTCCCCGCCTGACGCCGGCCGTCGCCGACGTGCGGCGCGCGGTGCGGGAGGCGATCGACGACCTGCCCGAGGGCGCGCTCGTGCTCGTCGCCCTCTCCGGCGGCCCCGACTCCCTCGCGCTCGCCGCCGCCACCGCGTTCGAGGCGCAGCGCTCCGGCGTGCGCGCCGGCGCGGTCGTCGTCGACCACGGCCTCCAGCCCGGCAGCGCCGACGCCGCGGAGCGCGCCGCCGAGCAGGCGCGCGCGCTCGCGCTCGAGCCGGTGCGGGTCGTGCCCGTGCAGGTCGCGCCCGACGGCAGCCCCGAGGCCGCCGCGCGGCAGGCGCGCTACGCGGCGCTCCTCCAGGTGCGCAAGCAGGAGGGCGCCGCGGCAGTGCTGCTCGGCCACACGCTCGACGACCAGGCCGAGACGGTGCTCATCGGGCTCGCCCGCGGTTCGGGGCCCGAGAGCCTGTGGGGCATGCATCCGCGCATCGGCTTCCTGCGGCGGCCGCTCCTGCAGGTGCGCCGCGCCACGACGCACCAGTCGTGCCGCGACCTCGGCCTCGAGGTCTGGAGCGATCCGCACAACGACGACGAGCGATTCCTGCGCGCGCGGGTGCGGCACCGGGTGCTGCCGATGCTCGACGAGGTGCTCGGCGGCGGTGTCGCGCTCGCGCTCACCCGCACCGCCGACACGCTGCGCGAGGACGCCGAGGCCCTCGCGCACTTCGCGCAGGAGCAGGTGGTCGACCTCGTCGAGCACGCGGAGGGCGGCCTCTCGCTCGACGTGGGCGGGCTCGAGTCGAACCCGCCGGCGCTGCGCCAGCGCATCATCCGCCTCGCGGTGCAGAGCGAGTTCCACGTGGCGCTCACGCGGCAGCAGACGCTCGAGGTCTCGCGCCTCGTGACCGACTGGCACGGACAGGGGCCGATCCACCTGCCGGGCATCCGCGTCGCGCGCGAGGGCCGCAGGCTCGTCTTCGTCGCCGCCTGAGGCTCCAGGGTCGGCTTCGCGTCGGCCCCGTTGCGGAATCGTGATCCGATGCTCGGCGATCCGTCATGCTCGCGGGTGCTCCGGGCGCTTGGCTGGGACCGGCGAATCGTGATCGAACCGTGACCCGGAGGCTGTGACCCCGACCCGGAGCCGGACATGACGGGATGCACCGATGCAGCCGCATCCCGTCACGAGAGGCATCCCATGCACGCACGCCGCAGGCTCCGAACAGCAGCGCCGCCGCTCATCGCTGCGCTCGCGGCCTGCGCCGGGCCCGCCGACGAGTCGGCGCCGAGGCGACGTCCGACCCGACCGAGGGTTGGGAGACGGTGGAGCTCGGCCTGGGCGATGTCACGTGGCGCATGCCCGCCGCCTGGAGCTTCGAGCCCGAGGAGGGCATGGACGGTCCGGAGGACTACCGCGGCATCGTCGTCGACGGCTCCGGCACCCCGATGCTCACCTACGCCGCAGTGGTGAACGGCCAGTACGCGACCGACGTCGCGCCGTGCGACCAATCGCCCACCCGCACCGTGCTCGACGAGCAGCCCGCACCCGGCCTCGCTGCGCAGGCGGCCGGGTCGTGACCGTCTTCGTCGACCGCCATGACCTCGGCGGCCTCCATGTCGGCATCTCCGAGCTCGACGCCGCGGAGGCGTGCGAGCCCCAGATCCTCGTGATCTACCCGGCGGGCCTGCCGTACTCGTTCATCACCCTGCAGATCGCGGACGATGCGGCCGGCGACGTGCCGCTCTTCCGCAGCGAGGCCGAGGCCCGCGCCTCCATGGAGACCGGCGAGCACCGCACGATCGTCGAGGTCCTCCGCTCCGCGACGGTGCGCTCCTGATGCCCGCGCCGCGCCCTTCGCGTCCGGCCGAACGCCCCCGAACCCACCACGACGACCGAGGAACCATGCACGCCCCAGCCGCACTCGTCCCGCTCGCCGCCGCCGCAGTCGCCGTCCTGGCGCTCGCCGGCTGCGCTCAACCCGCCGCCGAGCCGACCGAGGCGCCCACGACCGCGCCCACCTCGCAGGCGCCCGAGCCCACCACCGAGCCCACGGCCACCGAGGACCCCACCGCCATCGACACCAGTGACTGGCTCACGTACGAGACCACCGACAGCGATGCGTCCTTCCGGTATCCCGCCGACTGGACGCTCGAGAGCGACGCGGAGCTCTTCGCGCCCGACGCCGATCGCGACGACGTGCAGGATCCGTACGAGCGGACCATGGATTCGGCGACGCTCACCGCGCCGAACGGGCAGCAGCTGCTCGCGCTCGCCGACTTCGTCGACATCGGCGGCGCCTGCGGCGGCATCGTCTTCCCGTTCGAGGTGCTGGCCCAGGAGCCGTCCGAGGCCGCCGCGCTGGACGGTGGGGGATCGGTGATCGCGACGGTCGCGATCGGCACCGAGACCGACCGCTGGATCATGGGCATCGGCATCACCGATGCCGAGCGCCTCGAGTACGAGGAGGCCTGCACGACCTACTTCGTCGCCGGCAGCTCCGACGGCGGCGTCGGCTTCGGCACGCACTTCCAGATGGGCTCGACCGACGACGACCCGCTCTGGTCGATCGACTCGCTCGACGACGCCCGCGCCTACATGGAGACGGACGAGTACCGCACGATCCTCGAGATCCTGCGCTCGTTCGAGGTCCGCTGATGCGCGCGCTCCCCATCGTCACGGCCGTCGCCGCCGTCGTCCTGCTCGCCGGATGCGCGCAGCCCGCGGCCGATCCGACCGAGGCGCCCACGACGGCGCCGACCTCGCAGGCACCCGCGCCGACCTCCGAGTCGAGCGCCGCCCCGACGCCTACCGAGACCGATCCCCAGGCCGTCTGGCAGCGCATCGAGACGCCGAACGGCACCGCGTCGTTCCGCATCCCGCCCGGCTGGAGCGCCGAGGTCGACGGCGAGGAGCAGGAGTACGACGGCGAGACCCACTGGGTGAACGGCATCGCGATCCGCGACCCCGACGGGTCGGTGCGGCTCAGCTACTGGGACGGCCCCGGGGATGGCGCGGGCGCCGTCGCGAGGTTCGGCATCGTCTCGACCGAGCGCGTGGCGACGCTCTCCGAGGACGAGCTGGCAGCCGTCGACCGCGACGACCGGTCCGTGCTCGAGCACAGCGCCAGCGCATGGTGGGACGGCAACGACACCGGCGACACCTGGGCGCACGTCGCGCTGTCGCACGTCGCCGGCGGCGACCAGCCGCCGACCGCCACCGTCATCGACGGCGAGCGACTCATCGACTTCTCCACCCGCCGCGACATGGCGTCCGAGGAGGAGGCGATCGCCTGGCTCGAGAGCGCCGAGGCTGCGCTGCTGCTCGACATCATCGCGACGCTCGACCTCACGGGCATCCCGGCTCCCGTCCTCCCCGAGGGCTGACGCCGGGCAGGACGCCGGGGCGTGCGCGGAGCACCGCGCGCGCCCCGCTGCGTCGCCGGTAGGTTGGTCGCACCGCCGCCGATCCGCCACCGCCAGGAGCGCACATGGACTTCCACCACGTCGAGGCCGACCTCGCGAAGACCCTCATCACCGAGGAGGAGCTGCACGCGAAGCTCGACGAGCTCGCGCGCCAGATCGAGGACGACTACGAGGGCCTCGACCTGCTGCTCGTCGGCGTGCTCCGCGGCGCGGTCATGGTGATGGCCGACCTCTCGCGAGCCCTCAACCGCCACCTCGAGATGGACTGGATGGCGGTCTCGTCGTACGGGTCCGGCACGGTCTCCTCGGGCGTCGTCCGCATCCTCAAGGACCTCGACACCGACCTCACGGGCCGCCACGTGCTCATCGTCGAGGACATCATCGACTCCGGCCTGACGCTCTCGTGGCTCAAGGGCAACCTCGAGTCGCGCGGCGCCGCATCGGTCGAGATCTGCACCATGCTCCGCAAGCCCGAGGCGCTCAAGGTGCAGGTCGACGTGAAGTACTGCGGCTTCGACATCCCCAACGAGTTCGTCATCGGCTACGGCCTCGACTACGCCGAGCAGTACCGCAACATGCGCGGCATCGGCGTGCTCGCGCCCCACGTCTACGAGTGACGACGACGGCCGCGACGCAGGCCGTGACCGGATCGTGACCGTCCGGGCGTGACCTCGGCGAGCTGGGTGGACATGACGTGGTGAAGGGGCCACCGGGCCTCGAGAGAGGAACCCATGCACCGCACCGCCACCTCCGCCGCGATCGTCGCCGTCGCCGCGCTCGCCCTCAGCGCCTGCGCGCAGCCGGGCGGGGACGCCCCGAGCTCGCCCGCGCCGTCGACGCAGGCACCGACAGCCGAGGCGACCGCCGAGCCGACGGGCTCGCCGACCGGGCCCGCCGACGGCTGGCAGTCGTTCACGACGCAGGACGGCGCGATCTCGCTCCGGGTCCCCGCCGGGTGGAGCGTGGATGACCGCAGCGCGCTCGGCGAGGCGTCGGAGATGTACAACAGGGGTCCCGGCTGGCTCAACGAGCTCGTGATCCTCGACGCCGAGGGGTCGCAGGTGCTCTGGTACCGCGAGCACTACGGCAACGACGCCGTCGAATGCCCGGGCGACGACCTCGTCGAGCCGCTGCTGTCGGTGCCCGTCGCGCCGTACGACGAGGCCGGCCTCGCCGCGATGCGCGACGGCATCGGCCGCGAGATCGAGCTCGCCGTCCACGGCGACGTCGATCCCGAGATCGTGCAGCAGGGCGACCAGTACGTCGAGAGCGGCCGCGGCGTCGTCGAGCTCGCGCTCGAGAACCAGGGCGACCCGGCCGACACGTGCGGGTACGGCGGCCCCTTCCCCACGGGCGGAGGCGTCGGGCTGCTCTCCGCCGTCGCCGACAGCGCGGCCGAGGGTGGCTACCCCGACACCGCGATCGCGTTCGAGAGCGAAGCCGCGGCCGAGGCGTGGCTGGACGGCGAGGAGTCCGCGACGATCGTCGAGGTCATGGCGAGCCTGCAGATCGCCTGGGGGCCGCGCCCGACCGTCGCGCCGTGAGGCGCGCTGTGCGGCCGTTCGCGGCGGCCGCACAGCGACAGGGCCGCGCTGGCGGCATGATGGAGGGGTGGAACGTCCTGCCCGCTCGCTCGCCGTCGTGGCGATCGCCGTGGCGGCCGCCGCGCTCGCGGCCTGCACGGGTGCGCCCGACAGCACGCCGCAGCCGAGCCTGCCGACCGGCATCACCGCGCCGCCGCCCACGCCCGTCGCGACGCCGACCCCGGAGGCGCCCGATGTCGAGTCGCAGCTGCCCGCCGAGATCGCGGGCGTCGACACGAGCGGCTGGCAGCAGATCCCCGCGGGCGACGGCGCCGTCACCTTCCGCATCCCGGCCGACTGGAGCACGCAGGAGGCCGACGGCGGCCTCGCGATCCTGCGGGGCGACGGCGAGCGCCAGCTGGGCCTCGTGCAGGGCCCCGACACCGGCGACGGCCGCTGCCTCGACGGCTCGGGCACGGCCGTCTCCTGGCGCACCGTGCCGCTCGAGCGCGACGCGGTCGAGGTCGCGGGCGCGGGCGACGCGTCGTTCGGCGCGGCCGCGCTGCAGCTCGACGGCCAGTGGATCGTGAGCGTGGGCCTGCTGCCGACGGCCGAGGCGGCGAGCCCGCGCTGCCCGATCGTGCACGACATCGGCACCGGCGCGGGCGACTGGAGCTTCGGCTCCGAGACGATCGTGACGGGGTCCGGACCCGGCGCGCCCTGGGCAGTCGGCTCGCTCGAGGCGGCCCAGGCCTACCTCGGCACCGAGGAGTTCCGCATCATCCGCGCGATCCTCATGTCGTTCGAGGTCGTCTCCTAGCGCCCGTCCTGGGCGCATCCACAGGCTCCCGCGCCCTCAGCGAACAGCGGCGAAGCGCCGCCGGGCGGCGGCTAGCCTGAGTGCATCCCGACCCCGAAGGACGTCATGAGCTTCAAGAAGTTCCTCAAGGGCCCGATCCCGTGGATCGTGCTCGCGCTGCTGATCGTCGGCGTGGCCTTCAGCTTCTTCATGACGCCGCAGTTCCGGCCGGTGCAGACCGACGTCGGCATGCAGCTGATCGCCGACGGCAAGGTGCAGCAGGCGCGCATCGTCGACGGCGAGCAGCGCGTCGACCTGATCCTCAGCGAGCCCGACGCCGAGTACGGCCAGCAGGTGCAGTTCTACTACGTGCAGCCCCGCGGCGCCGACGTCGTCGAGGCGATCACGGCGGCCGACCCCTCCGAGGGCTACGTCGACGAGGTGCCGCAGGGCAACTGGTTCCTGTCGCTGCTGGGCATCCTGCTGCCGGTGCTGCTGCTGGGCGCGCTCTTCTACTTCTTCATGACCCGCATGGCCGGCGGCAACCGCGGCGTCATGCAGTTCGGCAAGTCGAAGGCCCAGATGGTCTCGAAGGACATGCCGCAGGTGAAGTTCGCCGACGTCGCGGGCGCCGACGAGGCCGTCGAGGAGCTGCAGGAGATCAAGGAGTTCCTGCAGGACCCGTCGAAGTTCCAGGCGGTCGGCGCGCGCATCCCGAAGGGCGTGCTGCTGTACGGCCCTCCCGGCACGGGCAAGACGCTCCTCGCGCGCGCCGTCGCGGGCGAGGCGGGCGTGCCCTTCTACTCGATCTCGGGCTCCGACTTCGTCGAGATGTTCGTGGGCGTCGGCGCCAGCCGCGTGCGCGACCTCTTCGAGCAGGCGAAGCAGAACGCACCGGCGATCATCTTCGTCGACGAGATCGACGCGGTCGGCCGCCAGCGCGGCGCGGGCCTCGGCGGCGGGCACGACGAGCGCGAGCAGACGCTCAACCAGCTGCTCGTCGAGATGGACGGCTTCGACGTGAAGACGAACATCATCCTCATCGCCGCGACGAACCGCCCCGACATCCTCGACCCCGCGCTCCTGCGCCCGGGCCGCTTCGACCGCCAGATCGGCGTCGACGCGCCCGACATGAAGGGCCGCGAGACGATCCTGTCGGTGCACGCGAAGGGCAAGCCCATCGCGCCCGGCGTCGACCTCGAGGTGCTCGCGCGGAAGACGCCCGGCTTCACGGGTGCCGACCTCGCCAACGTGCTCAACGAGGCCGCGCTCCTCACCGCGCGCCAGAACCGCACGCAGATCACCGACGAGAACCTCGACGAGGCCGTCGACCGCGTCATGGCCGGCCCGCAGCGGCGCACCCGCATCATGAACGACAAGGAGCGCCTCATCACGGCCTACCACGAGGGCGGCCACGCGCTCGCGGCGGCGGCGATGCGCCACTCCGACCCGGTCACGAAGGTGACGATCCTGCCGCGCGGCAGGGCGCTCGGCTACACGATGGTGATGCCGGTCAACGACAAGTACTCCGTGACGCGCAACGAGCTCCTCGACCAGCTGACCTACGCGATGGGCGGCCGCGTCGCCGAGGAGATCGTCTTCCACGACCCCACGACGGGCGCGGGCAACGACATCGAGAAGGCCACGGGCATCGCCCGCAAGATGGTCACCGAGTACGGCATGACCTCGGCGATCGGCGCCGTGAAGCTCGGCCAGGCGCAGGGCGAGGCCTTCTTCGGCCGAGACATGGGCTCGAGCCGCGACTACTCGCCGTCGCTGTCGGAGGCCGTCGACCGCGAGGTGCGCGCGCTCATCGAGCAGGCGCACACCGAGGCGTGGACGGTGCTCAACGACAACCGCGACGTGCTCGACGCCCTCGCCGCCGAGCTGCTCGAGCGGGAGACGCTCGACCACGTGCGCCTCGCCGAGATCTTCGCCGAGGTGCGGAAGCTCCCCGAGCGCCCGCAGTGGCTCTCGAGCACCGACCGCCCCGTGAGCACGCGGCCGCCCATCGAGCTGCCCGTGTCGCAGCACGTCGACGAGGCGGTCGAGCCCGACACCGAGACGCCCGCCGAGGCCTGATGGCGATCGACCGGCAGCGCGTCGAAGCGGCGGTCCGGGAGCTGCTCGCCGCGATCGGCGACGATCCCGCGCGCCCCGGCCTCGCCGACACGCCGCGCCGGGTCGCCGCCGCCTACGAGGAGTACTTCGCGGGCGTCGGCGCCGATCCGGCGCTGCACCTCGACTCGGAGGGCCTCGCGGGCGAGACGGGCGAGCTCGTGCTGCTGCGCGACATCGAGTTCCGCTCGATGTGCGAGCACCACCTGCTGCCCTTCACGGGCGTCGCGCACGTCGCCTACCTGCCGAGCGACCGCATCGTCGGACTCGGCCGCATCCCGCGCGTCGTCGAGACCGTCGCCTCGCGGCCGCAGATCCAGGAGCGGCTCACCGACGAGATCGCCGACGCGCTCGTCGCGGGCCTCGAGCCGCGTGGCGTGCTCGTGGTGGTGGAGGCCGCCCACGGCTGCGTCGCCGCGCGCGGCGCGCGGCAGGCGAAGTCGTCCACGGTGACGGTCGCGAGCCGCGGCACGCTCGCCGAGCCCATCGAGCGCGCCGAGATCATGGCGCTCATCGGGGAGCGGCGATGAGCGGGCACGGCATCGAGGTCTGGGGCATCCTCAACGTCACCCCCGACTCCTTCAGCGACGGCGGTCGCTACGTCGACGCCGGCGCGGCCATCGCGCACGCGCGGCGGATGCGCGCGCAGGGCGCCGACGTCATCGACGTCGGCGGCGAGTCGACCAGGCCGGGCGCGACCCCCGTGACGCCCGAGGAGGAGCAGGCCCGCATCCTGCCCGTCGTGCGCGAGCTCGTGCGCGAGGGCATCCGCGTCTCGGTCGACACCGTCCACGCGGCGACGGCGCGCGCGGCGATCGAGGCGGGCGCCGAGATCATCAACGACGTCACCGCCGGCGAGCACGACCCGGCGCTCCTGGGCGCGGTGGCCGAGGGCGGCGCGCGCCTCGTGCTCATGCACTCGCGCGGCCTCGACGTGACCCAGGACACCCGCTACGGCGACGTCGTCGCGGAGGTCGCGGCGCACCTGCGCGCCCGGCTCGCCGCGGCCGTCGATGCGGGCGTGCCGCGCGAGCGCATCATGCTCGACCCCGGCTTCGGGTTCTCGAAGGAGCCTGAGGACAACTGGCGCCTGCTCGCGGGCCTCGGCGCGGTCGGCCGCATCGGCCTGCCGCTCCTCATCGGCACGAGCCGCAAGCGCTTCCTCGGCACCCTGCTGCCGGAGGGTGCGCGGCCCGAGGAGCGCGACGCCGCGACGGCGGCGACCGCCGTGCTCGCGGCGCAGCGCGGCGCGGCGGCCGTGCGGGTGCACGACGTCGCCTCGACCGTCTCGGCGCTGCGCGCCCTCGTGGCGACCGCGGAGGCGGCGCCGGATCCCGCGCTCCGGCCGCAGCCGCGCAGCGGCGCGATCTCCCTGACGGGCGTGCGGGCCCGCGGGCACCACGGGGTCCTGCCCGAGGAGCGCCGCGACGGCCAGGAGTTCGTCGTCGACGTGCAGCTCGTGCTCGACCTGGGCGATGCCATCGACAGGGACGACGTGCACGCGACGGTCCACTACGGCGAGCTCGCCGAGCGGATCGTCGCCGACGTCGGCCGCGACCCCGTCGACCTCATCGAGACGCTCGCCGACCGCCTCGCGGCGCTGTGCCTCGTGGACGGCCGCGTCGAGCACGCGACGGTGACGGTGCACAAGCCGCAGGCGCCCATCGCCGTGCCCTTCGGCGACGTGGCCGTGACCGTCCACCGCAGCCGGGAGCGCTCGGACTGGGTGGTGCTGTGAGGCTGCTCGCCGAGCACCGCGCGGTGCTCTCGCTCGGCTCGAACCTGGGCGACCGCGTCGGCACGCTCGACCGCGCCGTCCGCGCGCTCGACGCGATCGACGGCGTCCGGGTGCTCGAGCGCTCGAGCACCTGGGAGTCGCCGTCGTGGCATCCCGACGGCGAGGGCCTCTCGCCCGACTACGCGAACATCGTCGTGGTGGTCGGCACGGTGCTCGACGCCCTCGACCTGCTCGACGCGGTGCACGCGATCGAGGACGCCCTCGGCCGCGTGCGCGAGGAGCGCTACGGCAGCCGCACGATCGACATCGACATCGTCGCGATCGGGCAGCTGGAGCGCGCGGACGACGCCCTCATCCTGCCGCACCCCAGGGCGCACGAGCGGCAGTTCGTGCTGCAGCCCTGGCTCGAGGTCGAGCCCCACGCCACCATCCCCGGCCGCGGCGCGATCGCGGAGCTCGCCGACTACGCCGACGGCGACGCCTGGCGGCTGCCGTGAGGCGCACGACGGCCACGGCCCTCGTGGCTGCCGCGCTCATCGGCGGCGGCCTGCTGTGGGTGCTCGAGGCCTCGCTCGTCATGAGCGGCCGAGCCGCGATCGTCCCGCCGCTCACGCTCGGCCCCGCGCTCGCGCTGCTCGCGGCCGTGCTGCTGCTCGTCGCGTGGCCGGTGCGACAGGCGGCGCGCGGGCGACGGCGCATCGACCACCGCCACGCCACCGGCGTCCTGGGCCTCGCGAAGGCGTCCTCGATCGTGGGTGCGCTGCTGCTCGGCGCCGCGCTCGGCGCGCTCGGCTTCTTCGCCTCGCGCGCGGTCGTGGCGGGCGATGCGGTGCTCGCGCTCGCGGTCGTGGGCGGCGGCGCCCTGCTGCAGCTCGTGGCCGGCCTGCTCGCCGAGCACTGGTGCGTGCTGCCGCCCGACGACGAGGACGAGGCGCGCGCCCGCGGCGCCGCGCCCACGCCGAGCACCGGCTGAGCCGGGGCCGGCCGGCGCTCCGGCGCGGGTTCGGCCTAGCGCTCCGGCGCGGGCTCGAAGGCGTCCATCGACTCCTCGGCGAAGGCGGCGCGGATCTGCTCGACGCCGTCCCAGTTCACGTAGACGACCGACTGGCTGCCCTCCATGCCCGTGCCGAGGGTCGGCATCGTGAAGGTGCGGATGTCGGAGCCGTCGAGCTGCGCGATCGACGGCGCGAGGCCCAGCACCACGGGCAGCGTGAAGGTGTCGCTCGTGGCCACGTAGGGCGCGACCGCGGCGAAGATGTCCGCGACGCGGTCGGGGTTGGTCAGGTTCTCGCGCGTCATGAGCTGCTGGAAGACGCCGCGCAGGAACGCGCGCTGGTTGTAGACGCGCTGGTAGTCGCCGTCCGAGAACGGGTAGCGCGCGCGCACGTAGATGAGGGCCTCCTCGCCCTCGACCGTGATCTCGCCCGCGGGGTAGTCGTAGCCGTAGTACGAGAACGCGATGTCGTTCGTGAGCGTGACGCCGCCGAGCGCGGTCGTGAGGTTCTCGAAGCCGTCGAAGTCGATGACGGCGATGTGGTCGATGCGCTGCTCGATGATCGACTCGACCGTCTGCACCATGAGCGGCACGCCGCCGAGCGACAGCGCCGCGTTCACCTTCGACATCCCGTGCCCGGGCACCTCGACCCAGGAGTCGCGCATGATCGACATGATCTGCACCGTGCCGCGGTCCGGCGGGATGTGGGCGACGAGGATCGTGTCGGCCCGGTCGCCGAGGTCGGTGAGCAGCGAGCCGTCCTGGGCGCGCGAGTCGCTGCCGAGCAGCAGGATGTTCACGGCATCGCCCGCCTCCGGGTCCTCCGTGGGGCGCAGGCTCTCCTCGGGGAAGGCGGTCTCGATGCTCTCCGTCTGCTCGACCGAGGGCGCGATGCGCAGGAAGTACCACCCGATCGCGGCCAGCAGGGCGAGGACGATGACGCCCACGATGCTGACGGCGATCCAACGCCCGATGTGCCGCTGCTTGCCCGTCCCGATGTCTGCCGTCACCCGGGCAGTATCCCAGACGGGCCGCACAGCCCCCGCGGCTAGCCTGGGGAGGAGCCGGCGGAGCGCGCCGGCGGCCGCGCGACGAGCGTCGCCGGGGGAGGTTGGAGGAGCCGTGGCCGAGCGCCTGGACGTCACCGGAGCATGGCAGCGCGTGAGCATGCGCTACGCCTTCGTCGAGTCGATCGCGACCGTCGTCACATGGGCGGTGGTCGGGGTGGGCGCGACGGTGCCGCTCTGGTTCGCGACCGACGGCGAGATGCCGCTGTGGGCGTGGCTGCCGCTCGCGGGCGCCGTGGTGCTGACCGTCCTGGGCGTCGTCTTCGCGTTCCTGCGCACGCGCACGATCGGCTACCTCGAGCGGCCCGACGACCTGCTCGTGCGCCGCGGCATGCTCTTCCGGCGCTTCGTCGCCGTGCCCTACGGGCGCATGCAGGTCGTCGACATCACGCAGGGCCCGGTCGAGCGGATGTTCGGCCTGCGCTCCCTGAAGTTCGTGACGGCCGCCGCCTCGAGCGCCATCGTCATCCCCGGCATGCCGGGCACGACCGCCGAGGAGCTGCGCGACCGTCTGGTGGCGGTCTCCGAGTCGCGGCGAGCGGGCCTGTGAGCGATCCCCAGCACGGCGGCCCGCCCGGGCCGACGCAGGGGCAGGCGTGGCCGCCCCCCGGCGGCCACGCCATGCCTCCCGCGCCGAGCGCCGCAGCCCCCGACGCCCGCGCCCGCGCCGCCACGCTCGTCGACGGCGAGTGGCACCGCCTGCATCCCGCGACGCCGCTCCTGCGCGGCGGCCTCTCGTTCGTGATCGTCATCGGCGTCGTCATCTCGATCTTCCGCGACCGGCTCATCGCCCTCGTCGTGCCCGCGGAGTGGTCGGAGGGCGCGGTGGAGGACGAGTTCGGCGACTTCGTCATCGCGCAGCTGCTGTGGGTGCTCGTCGGCACCGCGGTCCTCGTGGTCGTCGGCGTGCTGCTGTCGTGGCTCTCGTGGCGCGTGCACCGCTTCCGCATCACGGGCGACCAGGTCGAGGTGCAGCAGGGCATCCTGTTCCGCAAGCACCGGCGCGCGCCGCTCAACCGCATCCAGGGCATCAACGTGCGGAAGCCCTGGTTCGCCAGGCTCCTCGGCGCCTGCAGGTTCGAGATCCAGCAGGCGGGCGCCGACTCGAACGTCGACCTCGACTACCTGCACGCCGCGATCGCCGACGAGCTCCGCTACGAGATCCTGAACCGCGCCTCCGGGCGCTCCGCGGAGGACGCGGCGAGGCTCGCCGCCGAGCGCGGCGCCAGCGGCGGCATCGTCGGCGACATCCTGCGCCCCGACGCCGAGATCGCGCACCTCGCGCCCGGCTCGCTCGTGCGCATCGGCATCGGCAGGGTCATCGCGTCGTCGCTGCTCGACGGCTGGATCGTGGGCGCCGTCGTCTACACCGTCGGCGTGCTCGTGCTCGTCGTCGGCTTCGCGCAGTTCTGGGCGATCTTCGCGCTGCTGCCCGCCGCGATCGGCTTCTTCACCGCGGGCATCCGCGCGCTCTCGTCGAAGCTGCGCTACTCGATCGCCGCGACGCCCGACGGCATCCGCCTCGCCTACGGCCTCGCCTCGACCACGACCGAGATCCTGCCGCCCGGCCGCATCTTCGGGCTGCAGGTGAAGCAGCCGCTGCTGTGGCGGCCCTTCGGCTGGTGGCAGGTCACGTTCACGCGCGCGGGCAAGCAGGCCTCCGACGGCTCCGGAGCCAACGGGCAGGGCGGCCAGGCCGCGAGCTTCCTGCTGCCCGTGGGCGACCTGCGCGACGTGCGGGCGGTCATCGGGCTCGTGCTGCCGGAGCTCGCGCGATCGCCGCTCGTCGACATGGGCCTCACGGGCCAGGCGCCCGACGCGTTCGTCGTCTCGCCGCCCCGCGCCCGGTGGTTCCGGTGGTTCTCGGTGCGGCGCAACGGCTTCCACGTGCACGAGGCGGCCTTCCTGCTGCGCACGGGCCGCATCTGGCGCTCGCTGCAGCTCGTGCCGCAGGCGCGCGTGCAGTCGGTCGCCGTGACGCAGGGGCCGATCTACGGCCTCGCGCGCCTCGGCCGCGTGCAGCTGCACGTGCCGGGCTCGGTGCTCTCGCCGTCGATCGGCGCGATCGACCAGCGCGACGCGGGGCTGCTGTTCGACCACGCGATGCGCACGGTCAAGGCGGCGATCGACCGCGACGGCTCCGAGTCGTGGGCCGCGGCGCTCTCGCGCCACGCGGTGCTCGAGCAGGCGCCCGCGGTGCAGGACGGCCTCGTGCCGCCCCCGCGCCGATGCGGCCCGGGATGCCGAACCAGGGGCCGCCGCAGGGCTGGGCGCCGCCGGCGCAGCAGCCGCAGGGCCCCGCGCCGCAGGGCTGGGCGCCGCAGGGCTGGGCGCCGCCGGCCCAGCAGCCGCAGGGCTGGGCGCCGCCGGCCCAGCAGCCGCAGGGCTGGATGCCGCCGCACGGGCAGCAGCCGCCGAGCAGCGCGCCGCATGGCGCGCCGAGCGCCTCGCCGCAGGGCTGGATGCCGCCGCAGGACCCGTCGGCGCAGCGGGCCGCGCATGCCCAGCGGCCTCCGCAGCAGCCGGCCTGGCGGCCGCCGACGCCGCCCTCCGGACCGCGGCCCGAGGACGGCCCGGCGTGAGACCCGGCAGGCTCGGCGTCGGCATCATCGGCGCCGGGCGCGTCGGCCCGGTGCTCGGCGCCGCCCTCGCCGGGGCTGGCCACGCGATCGTCGGCATCGACGCCTCGGGCGACGACGCCGTCGAGCGCGCGGAGGCGATCCTGCCGGGCGTGCCCGTGCTCGACGCCCCGACGATCGTGGAGCGCGCGGAGCTCGTGCTCCTGGCCGTGCCCACCGAGGCGCTCCCGGGCCTCGTCGCAGGGCTCGCGGCCACGGGCGCGTGGCAGCCCGGGCAGCTCGTCGTGCACACGGCGGCCGAGCACGGCGTCGACGTGCTGCGACCGGCGGTGGAGCGCGGGGCGATCCCGCTCGCCCTGCACCCTGCGATGTCGTTCTCGGGCACCTCGATCGACCTCGCGCGCCTCGTGGAGGCCACGGTCGCCGTGACCGCCCCCGGGCCCGTGCTGCCGATCGGCCAGGCGCTCGCGGTCGAGATGGGCGCGGAGCCGATCGTCGTGGCGGAGGCGGACCGCGCCGCCTACGCCGAGGCCGTCGCCGCCGCGGGGGAGTTCGCGGCGGGCGTCGTCGCGCAGGCGCTGCGGCAGGCTCGCCGAGATCGGCGTCGAGCGGCCCGCGCGCGTGCTCGGCGGCGTGGTGCGGAGCGCGGTGGAGACGGCGCTCGCGAAGCATCCCGACCCGCCCATCGAGCCTCCCGTCCACGGCTGAGGCGCGGCGGGCGGCGGCTCGCGCCGGCCCTACGCTGGGGACGACGAGCGAGGAGCCGGCATGCCCATCCAGACCCTGACGACGATCGACGCCGTGCGCGCGCACGTGCGCAGCGCCCGCGCCGAGGGCCGCCGCATCGGGCTGGTGCCCACGATGGGCGCCCTGCACGAGGGCCACGTCTCGCTCGTCGAGACCGCGCTCGCGCATGCGGACGCCGTGATCGCCTCCGTCTTCGTCAACCCGATGCAGTTCGGGCCGCACGAGGACCTCGGCCGCTACCCGCGCACGCCCGAGGCCGACACCGAGCGGCTCGAGGCGCTCGGCGTCGAGGCGGTCTTCATGCCCTCGGTCGACGAGATGTACCCGGACGGCGGGCGGTCGGCGACGACCGTCTCGGCGGGCGGCCTCGGCATGGTGCTCGAGGGCCGCAGCCGCCCAGGCCACTTCGACGGCGTGCTCACGGTCGTCGCGAAGCTGCTCTCGATCGTGCAGCCGGACGTCGCGGCGTTCGGCGAGAAGGACGCGCAGCAGCTCTTCCTCGTGCGGCGCATGGTGCGCGACCTCGACCTGCCCGTCGAGGTCGTGGGGGTGCCGACGGTGCGCGAGGCCGACGGGCTCGCGATGTCGAGCCGCAACCGCTTCCTGCACGGCTCCGACCGGCAGGACGCGCTCGCGCTCCCGCGGGCGCTCGAGGCCGCCGGGGCTGCCGCCGACCGCGGCACGGAGGCGATGCTCGCGGCGGCGCAGGGCGTGCTGCAGGGAGAGAGCGGCGTGCGCCTCGACTACGTCTCGATCGTCGACCCGCGCACCTTCCTCGGCGCGGGCGAGCACCACCACGGCCCGGCGCAGGTGCTCGTGGCGGCGCGCGTGGGCGACGTCCGCCTCATCGACAACGCCCGGTTCACCATCCCCTGACCCCGCGTCCTCCCCTCCGGGCGGAGGCTCGGCCGGAGGTGCGGTCGCTTCGCGCCCTCCCGCGGGCCGCGGGCGGGCGCGAAGCGACCACACCCGGCACCGGGGAGGGGCTGCGCGCTCGGTAGGATCGGATCCCGTGACGGAAGCCGAGCAGACGCAGCCAGAGCACGAGCGCGCCGACTGGGTCTCGCGCATCGCGGACGACGTGATCGCCGAGGCCGAGCGCCGCGGCACGAAGCCGATCGCCGCCTCCGGCCTGTCGCCCTCGGGCGTCATCCACCTCGGCAACTTCCGCGAGGTCATGACGCCGCACCTCGTCGCCGACGAGCTGCGCCGCCGCGGGGTCGACGCCGAGCACATCATCAGCTGGGACGACTACGACCGCTTCCGCAAGGTGCCGGCCGGCATCGAGGGCGTCGACGAGCGCTGGGCGCAGCACATCGGCAAGCCGCTCACGAGCGTGCCCGCCCCTCCCGGCAGCCCCCACGACTCCTGGGCCGCGCACTTCCGCGCCCGCGCCGAGGAGGGCTTCGCCGCCCTCGGCATCCGCTACCGCGGCATCAGCCAGACCGAGCAGTACCGCGCGGGCGCCTACACCGAGCAGATCCTGCACGCGATGCGCCACCGCGCCGAGATCGACGCGATCCTCGCGCAGTACCGCACCCTCCCCGCCGCGAAGGACGAGGACGAGGAGCTGCAGCGGGCGCTCGACGCCGGCTCCGGCGCGGCGAGCGAGGACGACGGCTCCGGCGGCGGCGAGTACTACCCCTACAAGCCCTACTGCACGGCCTGCGGCACGGACCTCACGACGATCGAGGCGTACGACGACGACTCGACCGAGATGACGTACTCGTGCACCTGCGGGCACCGCGAGACGGTGCTGCTGCGCGAGTTCCGCTCGGGCAAGCTGGTCTGGAAGGTCGACTGGCCGATGCGCTGGGCCTTCGAGCGCGTCGTGTTCGAGCCCTCGGGGGTCGACCACCAGTCCCCGGGATCCTCGTTCCAGGTGGGCCTGCAGCTCGCGCCGGTCTTCGGCTGGGAGCGTCCGCTCGGCCCCATGTACGCCTTCGTCGGCTTCGGCGGCGTCGCCAAGATGTCGTCGTCGCGCGGCGGCGCCCCCGACACCCTCGACGCCCTGCGCGTCATGGAGGGCCCGGTGCTGCGCTGGCTCTACGCCCGCCGCCGCATGAACCAGTCGTTCGACGTCGCCTTCGGCTCCGAGCTGCAGCGCACCTACGACGAGTGGGACGCGCTCGCGCGGAAGGTCGACGCCGGCAGCGCGCAGCCCGGCGACCTCGCGGCGCTCGAGCGCGCGCTCGGCACCGCCGGCGAGCGGCTCGAGCAGACGCCCCGCCGCGTCGCGTACCGCACGCTCGCCTCCGTGGTCGACATCACGTTCGGCGACGAGGCGCAGGTGCTCCGCATCCTCCGCGGCCTCGACGACGAGCCCCTCGACGGCCTCGAGCCCCTGCAGCCGCGCCTGGCGAAGGTGGAGGCGTGGGTCGCCACGCACATGCCGGCCGAGGAGCACACGACGGTGCGCGACGCGCCCGACGCCGAGGGGCTCGCCGCGCTCACCGAGACCGAGCGCGAGGCGCTGCACCTGCTGCTCGAGGGCGGCGGCGGCCTGCCCGCGATCGACGAGGCGTGGACGCTCGACGGCCTCACGAACCAGGTCTACGGCGTCGCGAAGGTGCAGCGCGGGCTCGAGCCCGATGCGATCGTCAAGGGCGACAAGGAGCTCTCGGGCGCGCAGCGCGCGTTCTTCGCGCTGCTGTACCGCCTGCTCGTGGGCCGCGAGACCGGTCCGCGGATCCCGACGCTGCTGCTCGCGATCGGCAGCGAGCGCGTGCGCGCCCTCCTCGCGCCCTGACCGTGCGCGCTCCGGCGCCCGTCCTCCGCGGCGGGCGCCGGAGCGCATCCGCGGCCCTCGGGCGGCACCGGTAGCCTGGAGGCATGCCGGAGAGCTGGTGGGGCAACGCGATCTTCTCGCTCGTGCCGACGATCGTGCTCGGCATCGTCTTCTGGATGGTGCTGCGCTTCATCATCCGCGGCGACCGCACCGCGCGTCGCGAGTACGAGGCGCTCGAGGCCGAGGAGCGCGCCAAGGCGGGCCTGCCGCCGCGCGAGGGCCCGGCGCGGCGCCCCGAGCCCTCCCCGCAGCCCTCGCCCGCGCCGCCCCGCGACGACGCGTAGCGGGCGTCAGGAGGTCGCGGCTGCCACGGGCGGCGCGAGCCGCTGCTGCGGCACGAGCAGGCTCTGCGCCGGGCGCGCCGACGGTGCGGCGCTGCGCGCGCGGCATCGTCAGGTGCACCGCGAGGTAGGCGAGGCCCAGCGCCGCCGCCGCGATCCCGAGCGAGAGCCAGTCCTCGCCCGCGACCGGCTGCGCCGAGAACGCCGACTGCCCCGTGAGCGCCAGCGGCACCATGATGAACACGTTGTTGGCCGTGTGGAGCACGGAGGCCGCCTCCAGCCCGCCCGTGCGGTGCGTGAGCATCGAGCAGGCGAAGCCCACGAGCGAGAGCTGCAGCGTGGCCGAGAAGGCGTCGTGGCCGTGCAGCGAGCCGAAGAGCAGGCCCGTGCTGATGCCGATCCAGACGGCGGTCGCGAGCGGTCGCCCCGCGGCGACCCAGGGGCCGATGCCGGCCGCGGCGGTCGCGACGAGCACGGCGACGAGCATCGAGGCGTTCGCGCCGCCCTGCAGCCCCAGGAAGCCGAGCACCACGATGCCGAGCGAGCCCACGATCGCGAGCGGCACCCAGCGCTGCCGCACCCAGCCGCCGAGCATCTGGGTGAGGAAGCCGCGGAACGCGAACTCCTCGCCCGTGGCCTGCAGCGGGGTCGTGAGCAGCACGACCGCCACGAGTCCCCAGTTCGGGTCCCAGGTCCACTCGACGGTGCCGTCGAGCGCGAGCGTCAGGCCGATGTAGACGGCGAAGATCGGGACGACCACGAGCGCGGAGCGGCCCACGGCGCTCCAGCGCCACGTGCCGGCGACGCTCGAGACGTAGCCCGCGGCGCCCTTGCCGAACGCGGCGGCGGCGACGATCGCGCCCGGGATCATCGCGGCCCAGCCGATGTTCACGCCGAGCATGCCGAAGGGCGTGCCGATGGCCTCGAAGACGGCGTCGGTGACCGCCTGCGGATCCTGCATGGCCGAGAGCGGCAGGGAGACGATCGCGCCGAGCAGCGCCGGCAGCATGAGCGCCGCGCCGACCACCTGGCCGCCGAGGAAGAAGCCGAGCGCGATCGCCCACGCGAGGCCCCAGCGGCCCGCGCGACGCTCGAGCGGCACGAGGGCCTCGGCGTAGGCGCGATCGCCCACGGGCAGGGCCGCGGGCAGGAGCGCGGGCTTCTTGGGCGGGGGAGCGGCAGGGAAGGGGGCGGCGCCCCACGGGGCGGGCTGCTGCCAGGCCGGCTGCTGCGCCGGCGCGGGCGCGCCCCACGACTGCGTCGCGGGCGCAGGCGTAGGCGCGCCCCAGTGCTGCTGGACCGAGGCGGGTGCGCCCCAGGGCTGCGGGGCAGGCTGCTGCGGGGGCGCCCACGGCGGCGGCACGGCTCCGTCGGGCAGGGCGCCGTCGGGCACGGCGCCCTGCGGCGGCATGGCTGCCCCCGGCCGTCCCTGCGCGTCCTGCGGCCCGCTCCAGCTCATCCCGCTCCGTCCCTCGAGTGCGTCCTCCGACGCTAGCCGCCGCAGCCCTGCATCCGCTGGCCGTCCGCCGTGACGACGCGCGTCGCGCCGACAGCGAACACGCGCGCGGGCCCTCCGAGCCCGGGGCTACGCTCGCAGACAAGGAAGGGAGGCAGCGATGTTCGAGAGGTTCACGGACCGCGCCCGTCGAGTCGTTGTGCTCGCGCAGGAGGAGGCGAAGCTCCTCAACCACAACTACATCGGCACCGAGCACATCCTGCTCGGCCTCATCCACGAGGGCGACGGCGTCGCCGCCAAGGCGCTCGAGCAGCTCGGCATCTCGCTCGACGCCGTGCGCGCCCAGGTGCAGGACATGATCGGCACCGGGAGCCAGCAGACGACGTCGCACATCCCGTTCACGCCGCGCGCGAAGAAGGTGCTGGAGCTCAGCCTCCGCGAGGCGCTGCAGCTCGGCCACAACTACATCGGCACCGAGCACGTGCTGCTCGGCCTCATCCGCGAGGGCGAGGGCGTCGCCGCGCAGGTGCTCGTGAAGCTGGGCGCCGACCTCAACCGCGTGCGCCAGACGGTCAACCAGCTGCTCGCGGGCTACCAGGGCAAGGAGGCCACGGCGGTCGGCGGCGAGCAGACGCAGCAGGCCGACGCCAAGGGCTCGCAGATCCTCGACCAGTTCGGCCGCAACCTCACGCAGGCGGCGCGCGACGGCAAGCTCGACCCGGTCATCGGGCGCGAGAAGGAGATCGAGCGCGTCATGCAGATCCTGTCGCGCCGCTCGAAGAACAACCCCGTCCTCATCGGCGAGCCCGGCGTCGGCAAGACCGCCGTCGTCGAGGGCCTCGCGCAGGCGATCGTCAAGGGCGAGGTGCCCGAGACGCTCAAGGACAAGCAGGTCTACACGCTCGACCTCGGCTCGCTCATCGCGGGCAGCCGCTACCGCGGCGACTTCGAGGAGCGCCTCAAGAAGGTGACGAAGGAGATCCGCACGCGCGGCGACATCATCACCTTCATCGACGAGATCCACACGCTCGTCGGCGCGGGCGCCGCAGAGGGCGCGATCGACGCCGCCAACATCCTGAAGCCGCTGCTCGCGCGCGGCGAGCTGCAGACGATCGGCGCCACGACGCTCGACGAGTACCGCAAGCACTTCGAGAAGGACGCCGCGCTCGAGCGCCGCTTCCAGCCGATCCAGGTGAACGAGCCCTCGGTCGCCCACACGATCAACATCCTCAAGGGACTGCGCGACCGCTACGAGTCGCACCACAAGGTCACGATCACCGACGGCGCCCTCGTGGCGGCCGCGAACCTCGCCGACCGCTACGTGCAGGACCGCTTCCTGCCCGACAAGGCCATCGACCTGATCGACGAGGGCGGCGCGCGCCTGCGCCTCTCGATCCTCTCGGCCCCGCCGGAGCTCCGCGAGTTCGACGAGAAGATCGCCGACGTGCGCGTCCGCAAGGAGGCCGCGATCGAGGGCCAGGACTTCGAGGCCGCGGCGCGCCTGCGCGACGAGGAGAAGGAGCTGCTCGGCGAGCGCCTCCGCACCGAGAAGCAGTGGCGCTCCGGCAACGGCGGCCCCACGGGCGTGCTCGACGAGGGCGTGATCGCCGAGGTGCTCGCGAACGCGACCGGCATCCCGGTGTTCAAGCTCACCGAGGAGGAGTCGGCCCGCCTCATCTTCATGGAGAAGGCGCTGCACCAGCGCGTCATCGGCCAGGACGAGGCGATCGCCGTGCTCGCGAAGACGATCCGTCGTCAGCGCGCGGGCCTCAAGGACCCGAAGCGCCCCTCGGGGTCGTTCATCTTCGCCGGACCCACGGGCGTCGGCAAGACCGAGCTCGCCAAGGCGCTCGCGGAGTTCCTCTTCGACGACGAGGACGCGCTGATCTCGCTCGACATGTCGGAGTTCAGCGAGAAGCACACCGTCTCCCGCCTCTTCGGCGCCCCTCCCGGGTTCGTCGGCTTCGAGGAGGGTGGCCAGCTCACCGAGAAGGTGCGGCGGAAGCCGTTCTCGGTCGTGCTCTTCGACGAGATCGAGAAGGCGCACCCCGACATCTTCAACTCGCTGCTCCAGATCCTGGAGGAGGGCCGCCTCACCGACGGCCAGGGCCGCGTGGTCGACTTCAAGAACACCGTCATCATCATGACGACGAACCTCGGCACGAAGGACATCGCCGGAGGCCCCGTCGGCTTCGTGATGGAGGGCTCGACCGAGGGCGACTACGAGCGCATGCGCGCGAAGGTCCGCGAGGAGCTGAAGCGCAACTTCAAGCCGGAGTTCCTGAACCGCGTCGACGAGACGATCGTGTTCCCGCAGCTCTCGGGCGAGGAGCTGCTGCAGATCGTCGACCTCTTCGTCAAGCGCCTCTCGGAGCGCATGCTCGACCGCGACATGACGATCGAGCTGACGGAGGCGGCCAAGAAGCGCCTCATCCACGTCGGCTACGACCCGGCGCTCGGCGCGCGGCCGCTGCGCCGCGCGGTGCAGCACGAGGTCGAGGACGTGCTGAGCGAGAAGATCCTGCACGGCGAGCTGGGTGCGGGCGAGCACGTGCTGGTCGACTTCGTCGACGACGCGTTCGTCTTCACGCACGACGCCCCGGAGCCGCGCGAGCTCGAGGCCGCGGACGCCTGATCCCGAGCCGTGCACGAGGGCCCCTGCGGGGGCCCTCGTCGCATGTTCGGGCCGTGCATGAGGGCCCCTGCGGGGGCCCTCATGGCATGTCCGGGCCTGTGGAGGCCTCCCGTCACCGATCGTTCACCGAATCGTGATCGACGGGGGTCGACGGATGCATGGGCCATCCGTAGGGTCGAGAGCGGTGCGCCTCGCGCGCCGTCCCTCACCTGCATCGGAGAACCTGTGAACACGCACGCGAAGCAGCGCACGCTGGCCGCCACGGCCGCCTGCGCCGTCGGAGCGGGACTGCTCGTCGGCCCCACCGCCGCCGTCGCCGCCCCCATCGTCGTCGACCCCGCCACCACCGCGGTCGTCAACCTGCTGCACTTCAACGACTTCCACGGCCGGATCGACGGCGAGACGACGCCGCTCTTCGCCGCGACGATCGAGGAGCTGCGCGCCGACTACCCCGCGAGCACGCTGGTGCTCTCGGGCGGCGACAACATCGGCGCCTCCAACTTCACCTCTGCCTCGCAGGACGACGCGCCTGCGATCGAGGTGCTGAACGCGCTCGACCTCGACGCCGCGGCCGTCGGCAACCACGAGTTCGACCGCGGCGTCGACGACCTCACGGGTCGCGTCGACGCGCTCGCCGACTTCCCCTACCTCGCGGCCAACGTCACGCTCGACGGCGCACCGATCGCGCCCGCCTACGAGACCTTCGAGGTCGACGGCGTGACCGTCGCCGTCGTCGGCGCCGTCACGCAGGAGACGCCGTCGCTCGTCGACCGCGGCGGCATCGAGGGCGTCGCGTTCTCGGACCCGGTCGCCGCGGTGAACGAGGTCGTCGCCGAGCTCGAGGCGGCGGACGCCGCCGACGTGATCGTCGCGGAGTTCCACGACGGCGCCGGCGTGGGCGCCGCGCTGAACGCCCCGCAGGCCGAGCAGGAGGCGGCGCTCGCCCCGCAGGCCGCCTCGGACGGCTTCTTCGGCGACCTCGCGCAGGAGCTCACCGCCGACGTCGACGTGGTGTTCAACGCGCACACGCACCAGACGTACTCGTGGTTCGCGCCGGTCCCCGGCGTCGACGGCGAGCTGCGCCCGATCGTGCAGTCCGACCAGTACTCGGACGTCGTCGGCCAGGTCGTGCTCACCGTCGACCGCGCCTCGGGCGACGTGCAGGTGCAGCAGGAGGACGTCGTGAACCACGAGCGCCTCTCGGTGCCCGAGGGCGGCGACGCCGCGGCGGTCATCGACGGCTACGCGGCGCTCTACCCGCGCGTCGCCGAGGTGCGCGACATCGTGGCCGAGGCCGAGGCCGAGGCCGAGATCGTCGGCTCGCAGCAGGTCGGCACGATCGCAGGCCCCTTCACGGTGCCCGCCGAGTCGAACGGCAACCGCGGCGAGGAGTCGACGATGGCGCAGTTCGTCGCCGACATGTACCGCGACCAGCTCGCGAGCGAGGAGCGCGGCGGCGCCGAGATCGGCATCGTCAACCCGGGCGGCGTGCGCGACAGCCTGCTCTTCGCGGCCGGCGAGGGCGAGGCCGAGGACGGCATCGTCACGCTCGCCGAGGCGAACACCGTGCTGCCGTTCATCAACAACCTCTGGACCGCGACCCTCACGGGCGCGCAGCTCGACCAGGTGCTCGAGGAGCAGTGGCAGCGCGACGAGGCCGGCACCCCGCTGACCTCGGGCCGAACGTACCTGCAGCTCGGCCTCTCGGACAACGTCACCTACGTCTCCGACCCCACGGCGCCGTTCGACGCCCGCGTGAGCGACATCCGCATCGACGGCGTGCCCGTGACCGACGACCAGGAGATCCGCGTCTCGAGCTCGTCGTTCCTCTTCGGCCCCGGTGACAACTTCTGGACGCTCGGCGCGGCTTCGGACGTGCGCGACTCGGGTCTCGTCGACCTCGACGCGATGCTCGCCTACCTCGCCGACAACCCCGGCATCGCGCCGGACTACGCGCAGCGCCACGTCGACGTCACGGGCCTGCCGGGCGACGCCGTCGCCGAGGGCGAGTCGTTCGAGCTCGAGGTCGGTCAGATCGACCGCATCCGCTCGACGGGCGCAGAGGCCTCGACGACCCTCGAGGTCGTCGACGCCGAGGGCGCGGTCGTCGGCGCCGCCGAGGTCGTCGTGAACAGCGACGACTCGGGTGCGCCCCTCACGACCTCCGCCACCGTCGAGGTCACGGCCTCGTTCGTGGGCGAGGGCACGGAGGCCGCCTGGCAGACGCTGACGCTCGTCGCCGACGCCGGCACCGAGATCCCCTTCCAGGTGCTCGTGCAGCCCGCCGCGGTGACCGAGCCCCCCGTCGAGACGGAGGAGCCGACCGAGACGCCCAGCGCCACCGCGCCGGCGCCCGGCGACGGCCAGGGCGGCGGGGGCGCGCTGCCCGAGACGGGCCAGCAGGTCTCGCCGATGCTGTGGGCGGGCGCGGGCCTGCTCATGCTCCTCGGCCTCGGCCTCGTGCTGCTCGGCCGCCTGCGGCGCCAGTGACGCTGCAGCGCCGGTGACGCTGCCGCGTCGCTGACGCGGATCGCGCGGTGGGGTGGGGCCCCGGCTTCGGCCGGGGCCCCGCTCCGCGTCCCCGGCCCCATCCCGTCCGGTGCCCTCGGTGTCGGCGGCCGCGGGTACCGTGCCGCGCATGGGCCGCATCGTCTACGACACCGCCACGACCATGACCGGGCACCTCGCCGACGAGGCGCATTCGCTCGCCTGGCTGTTCGAGGTGCCCGGCGGCGCCGAGCCCGACCCGTCGCTGCTGCCGGAGGCCGCGGTGCTCGTGGAGGGCTCGAGCACTTACGAGTGGGTGCTGCGCGAGAGCGACCTCCTCGCGCATCCCGCGCGGTGGGCCGAGTTCCACGGCGACCGGCCCGTGTTCGTCTTCACGACGCGCGAGCTGCCCGTGCCCGCGGGCGCCGACGTCCGGTTCGTGCGGGGCGACGTGGCCGAGGCGCTGCCCGCGATCCGCGCGGCGGCGGGGGAGGGCGACGTCTGGGTCGTGGGCGGCGGCGACCTCGCCGGCCAGTTCCTCGACGCGGGCGCGCTCGACCGGATCGCGATCTCGGTCGCGCCCGCCGCGCTGCCCGGGGGCGCGCCGCTGCTGCCGCGCCGCGTGGGCGCCGACCGGCTGCGCCTCATGGAGGCGCGGGCGGCCGGGCAGTTCGCGCGCCTCGTCTACGAGGTCCGGCCCGCGTGAGCCGCGTCCGCCGCGCTCCATGCCACGGCCGTTAGGCTGGACGGCCATGACCGTCGAGACCGCGCACGTCACTGCAGCACCCGTCGTCGTGCGCCCTGCCCGCACCTCGGACGTGCGCGCGATGCGCGAGCTCATCGAGCCCTACGTCGCCAAGCGCATCCTGCTCGGCAAGGAGCTCGTCACGCTCTACGAGGCCGTCCAGGAGTTCGTGGTCGCCGAGCGCGACGGTGAGATCCTCGGCTGCGGCGCGCTCCACGTGCTCTGGGAGGACCTGGGCGAGGTGCGCACGATCGCCGTCGCGGAGGGCGTGGTCGGCGCGGGCGTCGGCCACCGCATGCTCGAGGCGCTCGAGGCGAGGGCGCTCGACCTCGGCCTCACGCGGCTCTTCTGCCTCACCTTCGAGACCTCGTTCTTCGGCCGCCACGGGTACGTCGAGGTCGCCGAGCAGGTCGTGAGCCCCGAGATCTTCAGCGAGCTGCTGCGCTCGATCGACGGCGGCGTGCACGAGTTCCTCGACCTCGCGCACGTGAAGCCGAACACGCTCGGCAACACGCGCATGCTGAAGCGGCTCTGAGCCCGCCCGCGCCTACCCTTGGGTCGGTGAGCACGGGATCCAGGGCGCCGTCGGGCGCGAAGCGGCGCGCGGCCGTGCGCCGCCGGCGCACGATGCTCGGCCTCCTCGCGATCCTCGTCGTGGCGGCCGTGGTGCTGCTGGTCTGGCGGCCCTGGGAGGCCGGATCGGCTCCCGAGCCGGCGCCTGCGCCGAGCGGCACGCCCGCCGCGACCCCCGACGCGCAGCCGAGCCCCACGTCCACAGAGCCCTTCACCCCCATCGGCGGCACGCCCCAGCCGACGGGCGCGCCGACGGCGCCCTGCGCGGCCGAGAGCGTGCGACTCACGCCTGCGACGGACCGCGAGGAGTACGGCGACGGCGAGCGCGTGCAGCTCTCGTTCACGATCGAGAACACGGGCGATGCCGCGTGCTCCGTCAACGCGGGCACGGCGCAGCAGCAGTACGAGGTGCGCGCCGGCGACCAGGTGGTCTACCGCTTCACCGACTGCGCCGCTGACGTGCAGGACGACGTCGTGCAGCTGGAGCCGGCGACCCCGCAGTCGTCCGTGCCGATCGAGTGGGATCGCACCGCCTCGTCGACCGAGACCTGCACCGCCGAGCGCGAGCAGGTGCCCGCCGACGGCGCGAGCTACGAGCTGCGCGTCTCGGTCGGCGGCTACGCCTCGCAGAGCGGGGCGACGTTCGTGCTCCGCTGAGCCTTTCCTGCGCGTTCCGGGAGTAGGTTCTCTGCAGGATCGCTGACCGGAGGTGCGCATGGCCCAGCAGGAGTCGCAGGTGGACGTCGACGTCGATGTCGTGATCGTCGGAGCCGGCCCGTCCGGTCTCGCGGCGGCGACGGCGCTCGTGCGCGCGGGCCGCACCGTGGCCGTGCTCGAGGCGCGCGAGCGCGTCGGCGGCCGCACCTGGACCGACACCGTCGACGGCGCGATGCTCGAGCTCGGAGGCCAGTGGGTCTCGCCCCACCAGACGGTGCTGCACGAGACGATCGCCGAGCTCGGCCTCGAGACCTTCCCGCGCTACCGCGACGGCCGGTCGGTCTACGTCGTCGACGGCGAGGCCGTGCACTACGAGGGCGACTTCCCGATCGACCCCGACACCGTCGCCGAGCTCGACCGCCTCGTCGAGGAGATCGACCGGCTCTCGCACGAGGTCGACCCCGACGCGCCGTGGGACCATCCCCGCGCCCGCGAGCTCGACACCGTCCCCTTCGACGCGTGGCTGCGGCAGCAGACCGACGACGCGGCCGCCGCGCACCTCGCGGCGCTCTTCATCGGCCCCGCCATGCTCACGAAGCCCTCGCACGCCTTCTCGGCGCTGCAGGCGCTGCTCATGGCGGCGAGCGCCGACGGCTTCGCGAACCTCGTCGACGAGGACGAGATCCTCGACCGCCGGGTCGTGGGCGGCATGCAGATGGTGAGCGTGCGCATGGCCGAGGCGCTCGGCGACGCCGTGCACCTCCGTGCGCCCGTCCGCCGCATCGAGCGCTCGGACGCTGGCGTCGTCGTCGTCGCAGACGGCCTCGTCGCCCGCGGCCGCAAGGTGATCGTCGCGGTGCCGCCGAACCTCATCACGCGCATCGACGTGCAGCCGCCGCTGCCCCGCCGCCAGCACCAGCTGCACCAGCACCTCTCGCTCGGCCTCGTCATCAAGGTGCACGCGGTCTACGACCGCCCCTTCTGGCGCGAGGCAGGCCTCTCGGGCACGGGCTTCGGCCCGGACGAGCTCGTGCACGAGCTCTACGACAACACGAACCACGAGGACCCGCGCGGCACGCTCGTGGGCTTCGTCTCCGACGAGCACGCCGACGAGGCGTTCCGCTGGAGCGACGAGGAGCGCCGCGCGCGCATCCTCGCCTCGATCGCCCGATACCTGGGCCCCGAGGCGCTCGAGCCCGTCGTCTACTACGAGAGCGACTGGGGCAGCGAGGAGTGGACGCGCGGCGCGTACGCCGCGAGCTACGACCTCGGCGGCCTCCACCGCTACGGCGCCGACCAGCGGCAGCCGGTCGGCCCCATCCACTGGGCGTGCAGCGACTACGCCGGCCACGGCTACCAGCACGTCGACGGCGCGATCCGCTCCGGCCGCCAGGCCGCCGCGGACGTGCTCGAGGCGCTCGGGGCCTAGGCCCCATCGTTCGTCGGCGCACGCCGTGCGCCGCTGGAGGGCCCCGGGCGACCGGGGAGGAGGAAGGACCCCATGAGCGAGAAGACGCATGTCCTGCAGGGCAAGGGGCTCTCGGCCGGCCAGGTGGGCCTCGTCGGCGCCATCGTCATCGGCATCTCGTGCATCGCGCCCGCCTACACGCTCACCGCGGCCCTCGGGCCCACGGTGTCGGAGGTCGGCGTGCAGGTGCCCGCGATCATCCTCGTCGGCTTCATCCCGATGCTGCTCGTCGCTTTCGGCTACCGCGAGCTGAACTCGGCGATGCCCGACTCGGGCACCTCGTTCACGTGGGCATCGCGCGCCTTCGGCCCCTGGGTGGGCTGGATGGCGGGCTGGGGGCTCATCGCCGCGACGATCCTCGTGCTCTCGAACCTCGCGGGCATCGCCGTCGACTTCCTCTTCCTGCTCATCGCGCAGGTCGTCGGCGACCCCTCGATCGCCGACCTCGCCGCCGAGCCGTGGATCAACGTGCTCGTGTGCCTCAGCTTCATGGCCGGTGCGACGTTCATCTCCTACCGCGACGTGCGCACCACGCAGCGCCTGCAGTACTGGCTCGTCGCGATCCAGATCGTCGTGCTCGTCGCCTTCGCGGTCGTCGCGCTTGTGCGCGTCGCCGACGGCAGCGCCTTCGACCCCACGCCCATCGACGCCTCCTGGTTCAACCCTTTCGCCGTGAGCTCGTTCTCGGCCTTCGCCGCGGGCCTGTCGCTCTCGATCTTCATCTTCTGGGGCTGGGACGTGACGCTCACGATGAACGAGGAGACGAAGGGCTCCGCGCGCACGCCCGGGCTCGCGGCCACGTTCACGATCGTCATCATCGTGGTGCTCTACCTGCTGCTCGCGATCGCGCTGACCGCGTACGCGGGCGTCGGCGAGGGCGAGTTCGGCCTCGGCAACCCCGACATCCAGGACAACGTGTTCTTCGCGCTCGCGGGCCCAGTGCTCGGCCCGCTCGCGGTGCTCGTCTCGCTCGCCGTGCTCATGAGCTCGGCGTCGTCGCTGCAGTCGACCTTCGTGAGCCCCGCCCGCACGCTGCTCGCGATGGGCCACTACGGCGCGCTGCCCAAGCGCTTCGGCTCGGTCACCGACCGCTTCCAGTCGCCCGGCTTCGCGACCCTCGCCTCGGCGATCGTGGCGAGCGCCTTCTACGCCGTGATGCGCTTCATCAGCGAGAACGTGCTGTGGGACACCATCACGGCGCTCGGCATGATGATCTGCTTCTACTACGGCATCACGGCGTTCGCGGCGGTCTGGTACTTCCGTCGCACGTGGTTCGAGTCGTGGCGCACGGCGCTCACGCGGCTCGTCTTCCCGCTCGTCGGCGGCCTCGTGCTCGCGGTGCTGTTCTTCACGACCCTCATCGACTCGATGGATCCCGACTACGGCTCGGGCTCGTCGCTGTTCGGCGTGGGCCTCGTGTTCGTGCTCGGCATCGTCACGCTCGGCATCGGCGTGGTGCTCATGATCGTGCAGTCGATCCGGGAGCCCGCGTTCTTCCGCGGCGAGCGCATCCCCGTGGGCGCCTCGGACGGCGGCCGCGACATGGAGCTCGACACCGAGATGCTCGAGGTGCCGAAGCCCGCGGTGGGCGACAAGGCGCAGTAGGCGCGGCCTAGAAGTCGGGCACGCCCGCGGGCTCGCGCTGCGGCGCGGCCTCGCGGCGGCCCGCGCGCAGGGTCTCGGGCACGGCATGCCGCACGAGCGCGGCCCCCTCGTCGACGACGCGCGCGTAGCCCAGCCGCTTCGCCTCGGTGGCCCGGCGCTTCGCGGCGCTCGCCGCCCGGATCTCGCCCGCGAGCGAGATCTCGCCGATCGCCGCGAGCCGCGGCGGCAGGGCGACGTTTCGGGCGGCGCTCGCGATGGCGAGGGCGATGGCGAGGTCGGCGCCGGGCTCCGTGAGCCTGATGCCGCCGACGGTCGAGACGTAGACGTCCTCGGCCCCGAGCGGCATGCCAGCGTGCCGCTCGAGCACCGCGAGCACCATCGCCACGCGCGAGGAGTCGACGCCGTTCACGACGCGGCGCGGCTGGGCCGTCGAGGCCCGCACGACGAGCGCCTGCACCTCCACGGGGATCGCGCGGCGGCCCTCGAGCGCCACGGTCACGCACGTGCCGGGCAGCGGGGTCGAGGAGCGCGAGAGGAAGAGGCCCGAGGGGTCGGGCACCTCGAGGATGCCGTCGCCCGTCATCTCGAAGCAGCCCACCTCGTCGGTCGGGCCGAAGCGGTTCTTCGAGGTGCGCACGAAGCGCAGCGCGGTCTGCCGATCGCCGTCGAAGTGCGCGACGACGTCGACGAGGTGCTCGAGCACGCGCGGGCCCGCGACCGAGCCGTCCTTCGTGACGTGGCCGACGAGCAGCAGCGGCACGTCGGCGGCCTTCGCGGCGCGCGTGAGCGCCGAGGCGACGTCGCGCACCTGGCTCGGCCCGCCCGCGAGCCCGTCGTTGTCGGCGCTCGCGACGGTCTGCACCGAGTCGACGATCACGAGCTCCGGGTCGACGTCGCGGATCTGGCCGAGGATCGTGCCGAGGTCGGTCTCGCTCGCGAGGAACAGCTCGGGCTCGAGCGCGCCTGTGCGCTCTGCGCGCAGCCGCACCTGCGCGAGCGACTCCTCGCCCGAGACGTAGAGCACGCGGCGACCCGAGCGCGCGGCCGTCGCCGCGACGGCGAGCAGCAGCGTCGACTTGCCCACGCCCGGCTCGCCCGAGCACAGCACAACAGCGCCCGGCACGATGCCGCCGCCGAGCACGCGGTCGAACTCGCCGATGCCCGTGGGCCACCGCGGCGCGTCGGTCGCGGTCAGGCTCGGTGATGGGCCGCGCGGCGCGCGAGGCGGGCACCGCGGCGGCCGAGACGCGCGCGGTGGGCGCGCCCGCCTCCTCGACGGTGCCCCACTGCTGGCACTCGCCGCAGCGCCCCACCCACTTGAGGGTCGTCCACCCGCACTCGGAGCAGCGGAAACCGGGAGCCTTGGCCATGCCGGCGACGCTACCGTCGGCCGCCCACGCGCGCGGCGGGGCGCCCCGCTTCGTGGCGCATCCGCAGGCTTCCCGGCTAGCGTGACGCCATGCTCACCGTCGGCTCCATCGTGATCCGGGTCTCCGACCTCGAGCGCCAGCTGCTCTTCTGGTCGGCCGCGCTCGACTACGAGCCGCGCCTCCCGCTCGACGACGGCTTCGCGCTCCTGCGGCCGCGCGCCGGGCACGGTCCCAACGTGTCGCTCGACGCGGTGCCGAGCGAGCGGGTGCTGCCGCCGCGCGTCCACCTCGACCTCTACGCCGACGACCAGGGCGGCGAGGTCTCGCGGCTCGAGGCGCTCGGCGCCCAGCGCGTGCACTGGCCGAAGCGGCCCGACGACGCCGACTACGTGATCATGGAGGACCCCGAGGGCAACCGCTTCTGCGTCGTCGACGCCTCCCCGGGGGAGGCCGCATGACCGCCCACGTGCGCGAGGCGACGATCGACGACGCCGCGGGCATCGCGCGCGTGCGCATCGAGACGTGGCGGGCCGCTTATGCGGGGCTCGTGCCGCAGGCGATGCTGGATCGGATGGACGTGCAGCGCGAGACCGAGCGCCGCACCGAGCTGTGGCACGAGGCGCACGCGCACCCGCAGGCGCACGAGCTCGTCGCGGTCGCCGACGGCGAGGTCGTGGGCTGGGCCGCGATCGGGCCCGCGCGCGAGGAGGTCGACGGCGCGACGGGCGAGCTCTACGCCATCTACGCGCTCTCGGAGCGGTGGTCGCGCGGCGTCGGGCACGCCCTGCTCATGGAGGCCGAGCGGCGCCTCCGCGCCGACGGCCACGCCCGCGCGTACCTGTGGGTGCTCGAGGGCAACGAGCGCGCGCAGCGCTTCTACGAGCAGCACGGCTGGCTGCCGGACGGCGGCGTGAAGGTCGACGGCGAGCTCAGCGAGCGCCGTCATGTGCGCGACCTCGGCGCCTGACCGCCGCTCGCCCCCGTCCGCAGGGCCGAGCGGTGCTCCAGCGGACGACGGGTGCTGGTGCACCGGCACCGCTCGTCCGGGCGAGCACCTGTCGGCGGCGGGCGTGGGATGCCGCGCCCGGTTTGGGGCTCGGTGGGCACCTCGTGTAATGTCTCCGCTTGGTGACGTGTCCGAGCGGCCGAAGGTGCAACTCTCGAAAAGTTGTGTGGAGTAACCCTCCACCGTGGGTTCAAATCCCACCGTCACCGCCACAGGAAGCCCCGCGAGAGCGGGGCTTCCGTCGTGTCGGCGGAAGGGATGCGATGGACCCGACCCTGCTCATCGTGCTGGGCGTCGTCGCGCTCGCGGCGATCCTCGGCATCCTCGTCGCGGTCCGTCGCCCGTCTGCGGGCGCTGGTCCGGGCCGACGCACGCAGGCGCCCGTCCGGGAGCGCCGCGGCGAGATCGCCCTCACCGACCACGCGCGGCAGCGCATGGCGCAGCGCCGCGTGCAGCGGGCGCACCTGGAGCTCGTCGTGCGCAGCCCCGAGCGCGAGGCCCGCGACGACCGGCAGGGCTCGATCCGCTTGGAGCGCGACTTCGGCGACAGCACGCTGAAGGTGTGGGTGCTGCCGACGCAGGGCCCGGCGGACCGCGTGGTCGTGAAGACGACGGCGTGGAGCGTCGCGCGCACGATCCGGGTGCCGCGCGGCGAGGTGGGCGCGCTCATCGGCCGCGGCGGTTCGCATGTGCGGGCGCTCGAGCAGCGCACGGGTGCGCGCATCTCGGTGGGACGTGACGGCGCGGTGACGGTCACGGCCGACTCCCCGGAGCTCGTCGACGCCGCCGTCGAGCAGGTGCGGGCGGCGACCGGCCGCTGAGCTAGCGGCGACGGCCCTTGCCGGGCTTCCGTCCCGCGGCGGGGCGCTGCCCCTTGCCCGGCTTCTGCCCGCGCTGCGGGCCGCGAGCCTTGGCGGGCTGGCGTCGCTGCGAGGTCGGCGTCGCGGGCTCCTCGGCCTCGCGCTCCGCGCCGCGCGACGAGCGCGCGGTGCGGCCGCGCACGATCGCGGCGAGCTCCTGGTGCAGGTCGGAGTCGTCGGTGCGCCGCCAGGCGAGCGCGATGCGGGTGGGCTCGACGTCGACGACGACGCGGTGCCGCGTCTCCGGGCCGCCGAGGGCACGCGCGACCGACATCGGCACGATCGCGATCCCGGCGCCGGAGGCGACGACCTCGAGGTGCTGCGCTGCGGTCATCCCGCCGCGCTCGACGCGCGCCTCGCCCGCGAGGTCGGCGAGCGCGACATCGTCGAACGCGACGACGGGGTGGCCCTTCGGCACGACGACCACGGCGAGCTCGGCGTAGAGCGGCACCACGTGCAGGCGCTCGTCCTCGACGGGCAGCCGCACGAGCGCCGCGTCGAGCTCGCCCGCGACGAGCGCCGCCACCGCCTCGGCCTCCTCGAGCTGCACGAGCTCCATCGGGGTGCCGGGCACGCGCTCGCCCCACACCCGCATCCACTTCGCGGGCGTGACCCCGGGCACGCCGCCCAGCCGGAACCGATCCACGGCACCCATCCTGCCGCCTCCCGGCCGCCACAGGCTCCTCGCGCGGTCTCGATCCGCTGGTGCAGGGTCAGCGGCGAGCAGGCGCGACGATCCCGTCCGCGCGCCGCTGAGCCTGCGGAGGCGGAACAGCGGGGGGTCAGGCGCGGTCGAGGAAGGCGACGACGTCGGCGAGCTCCTCGGCCACGATCGCGTGCCCGCGGCGGTAGGTGCGGCGCTCCACGGCGAAGTGCGCGTCGAGCCACGGCGCCGAGCGCTCGCGCTTGTCGGCGTGGATCACCTCGTCGAGCTCGCCGATCGTCGCGAGCAGGGGGATGCGCGGCTCGCGCGCCGCGAGCTCCGCATCGCCCGGCAGCTCGCCCGCGTGCACGAACGACGAGAGGTGCGCGATCGACGCGAAGCGCTCTGGCGCGAGCCGCGCGAGCTGCACGGCCATCGCGCCGCCCTGCGAGAAGCCGAGCAGGTGGATGCGCGCGTACGGCCGCTCGAGCCCGTCGAGCCAGGCGAGCACGCCCTCGGCCGCCGAGTCGATGAGCGCGTGGTCGGTCGAGTCGACGGCGGAGAACCCGAACCACGCGAAGCCGCCGCCGTACGGGATCGGGGCGCGGAGCGATGCGACCTCGAAGCGACCGGGCAGGTGCGGCGCGAGGCCGAAGAGGTCGCCCTCGTGGCTGCCGAGCCCGTGCATCACGACCAGCAGCTCGTCGCCGGCCGAGCCGGGCGCGGCGGGCCGCCGCAGCACGGCGTCCGCGTCGATGGGGTGCATGGAGGCTCCTTCCGGGCGCCGCCCGGCGCTCCGCACACCGTAGCCTCGGAGGGTGACGAGCACCTCCGCGACGACCCGCGTGCTGCCCGCATCCCGTGGCGGCGGCGGGCGCTCGAGGGCGCCCCGGCGCGCGCCGCGGGCCCGCATCGGCCGCGTCGTCTCGCTCGACGCGGCGCGCGGCGTGCTCGTGCTCGGCACGGTCGCGTGGCTCGCGGCGCCGCGGCGCCCGTTCCCCGCTTCGCAGGGCTTCGGCGCGCTCGGCCTCGACGCGATCGCGATGCCCGCCTTCGCCGTCATCCTCGGCTGCGCGCTCGCCATGGCGCAGCACCGCGGCTGGACCTCGGGCGCGCGCGTCGCCCGGCGGGCGCTGCTGCTCGTCGCGCTCGGCCTCGCCACCGCCGCGGCCGCCGCGCTCCTCGCGGGCGCGACGACGGGCGCGACGTGGGATTCCGCCTCCGGCGCGCTCGGCGGCCTGGAGCGCACGGCCGTCGCCGGCCCGCTCGTGCAGCTCGGCGTCGCGGTCGCGGGCCTCGGCGTGCTCGCGGCGCTCGCGAGGAGCTGGAGCGCGTGGGTCTGGGCCGTCGTCGCGACGACCGCGATCGGCGCCGCGGCGCTCTGGCTCACGACCGCGCTCTGCGGCGGCCCGAGCGACGACTGCAGCCCCGCGACGCTCGTCGTCGGCGGCGTGGCGGATGCGGCCGGCGCGTCCGCGGATCCCGCGCTCGTCGCCGGCGCCACGACGGTCGTCGCGGGCCTCGGCCTCGTCGTCCCTGCCGCGGCGGGCGCCGCGCTCGTGCACGGGCTGCTGCGCGCCCGCAGCGTGACGGGCAGGCAGCGCCGCCGCGTCGTCGGCTACGCGCTGCTCGCCGCGACGCTCTTCGGCGTGCTGGGGATCCTCGCGCACTTCACGCCGACGGTGTGGGGCCAGGCGGCGCTCGAGCCGCGGACGGCGCTGTGGACGCCGCCGCTGACCCTCGCGGTCGCGGCGCTCGCGTCGGTGCTCGCCGCGGCGATGCACCCGTCGATCGACACGGACCTCCGCGGCGGCACCTCGGCGCTCGGCGCCTTCGCGGAGCCGTTCGCGGCGCTCGGGCGCTGCAGCCTGCTCGCGGTCGGCACGACCGCCGCGGCGCGGGCGCTCCTCGAGTCGCTGCCGGCGAGCCCGGTCGCGTGGTTCGCGCGCCTGGGCGACATCCCCTCGATCGTGCTCGCGCTCGTCGTCGCGGCCGGCTGGCTCCTGCTGGCGCTCGCGGCCGACCGCCGCGGCCGGCGCCTGCGCCCGTAGCGCCGCCCGCTCCCGCGCCCGCAGCGCCGCCAGCGCCAGCGGCCCCGCAGCGCGGGCGGGGCGCTCGGGGCCTCGCGGCCCGGGCCTGGCACCATGGGGCCATGGCGGTGCGCACTCCTGATCCCAATCCCGGCTGGCTCAGCGACGACGAGCTGCGCGACGCGCGCGAGCGGCTCCCGATCCTCTACGTCGAGGCGATCCCCGTGCGGCTCGACGGCATGGGCCAGGTCGAGGAGGTGGGGCTGCTGCTGCGCATGAACGCGCAGAGCGAGATGACCCGCACGATCGTCTCGGGCCGCGTCATGCGCGGCGAGCGCATCCGGGATGCGCTCTACCGCCACCTCGAGAAGGACCTGGGACCCATGGCCTTCCCGCAGCTGCCGGCGAGCCCCGTGCCCTTCCAGGTCGCGGAGTACTTCCCGCTGCCCGGCGGCGGCCTGTACACCGACGACCGGCAGCACGCCGTCTCGCTCTGCTACATCGTGCCCGTCACCGGCTCGTGCGACCCGCGGCAGGACGCCCTCGAGCTCACGTGGCTGAGCCCGGAGGCCGCGGCGTCGGAGCTCGTGCTGTCGGAGATGGAGGGCGGCCGCGGCAGCCTCGTGCGCGCGGCGCTCGCGCACCTCGGCGCCCTGCGCTGAGGCGCGGGCGACCCTGCGCCGCGGCGCCGCGGCGCCCCGCGACCCGGGTGCGGGCGATCCGGCGCCCAGGCGGCCGCGCCGCGCCCCGCCTAGGCTGGCGGCATGAGCGCGAGCTACCAGGTGACCCTCGAGTGGGGCGTCCCCGCGATGCGCGTCGCCACGGCCGACGTGCTGGTGATCGCGGACGCCGACCGCGGCCCGGAGGCGGCGGAGCTCGAGTCGCGCGCTCCGCGCACGCCGCTCGTGCTGGGCGCGACCCTGCGGAACGCGGCGGAGGTCGCGCGAGCGGCGATGGACGAGCAGGAGCGGCGGGGCGAGCGCGCGTCGATCGCGATCGTCGCGGCGGGCGACCGCTGGCCCGACGGCTCGCTGCGGCCCTCGACGGCCGACCTGCTCGTGGCCGGCCGCGTCGTCGACGCGCTCGCCGATGTCGGCATCGACTTCCACAGCCCCGCGTGCGCGGCCGCGTGCGCCGCGGCGACGGCGCTCCGCGGCGCGACCGACAGCCTCGTGGCCGCGGAGGCCGCGGCGCGCGCTGCCGACGACTCCCGCTAGCCCGGCGCCGCGCCGGCCTCCCCGAGCGCGCATCCGACCCCTGGCCCGTGTCACCGGCCGTGGCTATGGTTCGTCCATGAGCCAGGAGCACCCGGGCGCGCAGCCCTCCGACGCGGTCGCGGGCGCGACCGCAGTGCCCGCCGACGGCTGGCGCACCTTCCTGCACATCCTCATCAACACGGCGACGGCCAACCTCACGACGAGCTTCCTCTGGTTCGCGCTGACCTTCTGGGTCTACCTCGAGACCGAGAGCATCCTGGCCACGGGCATCATCGGCGGCGCCTACATGCTCTTCGTCGCCTTCGGCAGCATCCTCTTCGGCACGATCGTCGACCACCACCGCAAGCTGCGGGTCATGCTGCTCTCGAGCACGCTGACGCTCGCGGCGTTCGCGTCGGCGGGCGGCATGTACCTGCTGCTGCCGGAGCGGTCGCTGCTCGACCTCGGGGCGCCGTGGTTCTGGCTGTTCACCGTCGTCATCCTCGCGGGGGCGGTCATCGAGCACATGCGCAACATCGCGCTCTCGACCACCGTCACGATGCTCGTGCCCGACGCGCAGCACGCCAACGCCAACGGGCTCGTGGGCACGGTGCAGGGCCTCGCCTTCATCGTCACGAGCGTGCTCTCGGGCTTCGCGATCGGCTTCGTCGGCATGGGCTGGACCATCGCGATCGCCGTGGCGCTCACCCTCGGCACGCTGCTGCACCTGCTCACGCTCCGGTTCCCGGAGGATCGCGCGGCCGCGACGCGCGAGGAGGGCGAGAGCGCGGTCGACCTGCGCGGCTCGATCCGCGCGGTCATGGCCGTCGGCGGCCTCTTCGCGCTCATCGTCTTCTCCACCTTCAACAACCTCATCGGCGGCGTCTACATGGCGCTCATGGACCCGTACGGACTCGAGCTGTTCTCGGTGCAGGCCTGGGGCATCGTCTTCGGCGTCGCCTCGACGGGCTTCATCGTCGGCGGTCTCGTGATCGCCAGGTTCGGCCTCGGCAGGCGGCCGATGCGCACGATGCTGCTCGTCGTGGCGCTCATGGGCCTCCTCGGCGCGCTCTTCACGATCCGCGAGTGGTGGCTGCTCTACGCCGCCGGCATCTGGCTCTACCTCTGCCTCGTGCCCGCGGTCGAGGCGGCCGAGCAGACGGTCATCCAGCGCGTCGTGCCGCTGCAGCGGCAGGGGCGCGTGTTCGGCTTCGCGATGGCCTTCGAGTCGGCCGCGGCACCGATCACGGCCTTCCTCATCGCCCCGATCGCCGAGTTCTGGATCGTGCCGTGGTCGCGCACCGACGAGGGCGCGGCCGCGCTCGAGCCGCTGCTCGGCACGGGCGAGATGCGCGGCGTCGCGCTCGTCTTCCTCGTCGCGGGCCTCGTGATGGTCGCGGCGTCGCTGCTCGCGTTCCTCACGCCCGCCTACCGGCGCATCAGCGCCTCGTACGCGGGCTCCGCCCCGCTGCCCGACGCGGACGCGGAGGGCGCGGCCGACGGCGGTGCGCTGCCGGCGGGCCACGACGTGCCGCAGGCCGGCCACGAGGTGCCGCAGGTCAGCCCGATCGACGCGGGCATCCGGGGGCCTTCGCTCCGTGGAGCAGGGGAGCCTCAGCCGAGCAGCGAGGCCGGCAGCGACGAGCCGCCGAGGTAGGCCGAGCGCACCGGCTCGGGCGAGCCGACGGCCGTCGCGTCCGTGACGACCGCGGGCGTCGTGTCGGCGACGAACGGCGCGAGCCGGGGCCAGCCGAGGGCCGCCGCCGGCGGCGGGCCGGTGCGCACCCGCTCGCGGATCGCGTCGACGGGGATGGGCGCATCGCTCGCGACGAGCACGACGTTGCTGTGGCGCGCGCCGGCGAGCGTCGAGCCCGTCGTGATCGCGGCCACGTCGGCGAACACCGAGCGCAGGGTGGCGAGCTGCGCGCGCAGGAACGCGAGCGGCGGCCCGTCGGCCGAGTTCACGACGAGCGTGCCGCCCGGCAGGAGCGCGGCGCGGGCGGCGGCGAAGCACTCGACGCTCGTGAACGGCGGCGGCACGCGGCCGGCCGCGAAGACGTCGACCGCGACGAGGCCGACGGGGGAGGGGGCGGTCTCGAGGGCCGCCCGGCCGTCGCCGACCTCCACCGCGATCGAGGCGGGCGGCGGGGCGGCCTCCGCCACGAGGCTCGACGAGCGCGGGCTCGAGCTCGACCACGCGCTGGCGCGCATCGGGCCGGGCGTCGGCGATCGCCCGCGGCAGCGCGAGCGCGCCGCCGCCGAGGTGCAGCGCGCTCGGCGCGTGCGTGCTCGCGAGCGCCTCGAGCGCGGCCGCGAGCATCCAGCGGTGCGAGGCGTGGCGCGGGGGCGCGCCGGGCGCGCCCAGGTGCGACTGCTCGATGCCGTCGATGACGAGCACGAGGCCGTGCGCGTCGGGCTCGAGGCTCGCGACGAGCCCGTCCGAGAGCGTCCGCGTGGTCATGCCGCGCGGCGCTCCCAGCGCACCTCGACGACCCGGGCGGCGCCCTTCGAGCAGGGCCGGCACGCGTAGCGGCCGCGCGGGGCGCGGAAGCGCACGTGCTCGTGGCCGCCGGGGCAGCGGCCCACCCAGCCCGCGCGCTCGGCGGCGATCTCGCCCTGGTGGGTGCGCCCGCCGACGTAGCCGAGCTCGCGGGCGGTGCGCAGCCAGCGCGCGCCGTGGCCCTCGCCCGGCCCGACGATCGCGTGGGCCACCTCGTGCAGCAGGGTCTGGTGCACCTCGTCGTCGTCCCAGCGCTCCGCGAGGTGCCGCGAGACCGTGATGCGCCGCGCGCCGAAGTCCGTAAGGCCCGCGCGCTTCGCTGCGCGGTCGAAGCCGAACGACCACGAGTCGTCGAGGTGCAGGCGGATGAGGGCCTCGGCCCACCGCCGCACCCGGTCCAGCTCCGCCATGACGTCCCTCCGACCGACCAGGATGCCACCTGCCGGCGATGCCTCAGCGGCCGCCCCAGAGCGGGTGGCTCGCGCGCGCCTCCGGGCGCCCCGCCCGCAGCGCCTCGGTCTGGGCGCGGTCGGTCGCGACGAGCAGCGCGACCTCGGCGGCCTCCAGCTGCTCGGCGGGCAGCTCGGCCTCGCGGCAGAGCTCGACCGCCACGGTGAAGTCGACGCACGCCTCGTGCCAGCCGCCGAGGGCGAAGTGCACGGTGCCGCGCTGCTGCAGCGCGTGCGCCCACAGCTCGACCCAGTCGTTCGCCCGCGCCTCGGCGACGATCGCGGTGCAGTCGCGCAGCGCGGCCTGGAGGTCGCCGCGCGTCTGCACGACGGAGGCGCGCAGCAGCCGGGCCTCGGCGACGCGGTCCCGGGAGCCTGTCGCGCGCGCGAGCACGACGGCCTCGGTCGCGGCCGCGAGGGCCTCGTCGAGCCTGCCGAGGCTCTCGAGCAGCCAGGCGCGCTCGGAGGTGGCGGCGAGCGACCGCTCCCTGCCCAGCTGCCGCAGGCGCCGCGCCGCTGAGGCGACGTCGACCGCGTTGCGGAGCGCGGTCTGGTCGTAGCCGATCGACTCGCTCATGCAGGGCATCGTCCCGCATCGCGTGGCCTACGCGCGGCGCAACGCCGCGTCGGGGCCTCGCGGACGGGCGGCTCAGCCGAAGATGCCCCGGCTCGGCGCCGGGCTCGGCGTCGCGCCGGCGTCGCGCGCGGGCAGCGCGCCGCCGAGGAAGCGCGTGAGGCTCCGCGCCGTGCATGACCTTGCCCGGCAGCGGGTCGCGGCGCAGCGCGCGCCCGATCGCCTCGACGTCGGGCAGCGCGGCGCCCGCGACGGCGACGACGTTGCCGAAGCGGCGGCCCTTGAGCATCCCCGGGTCGGCGACCGCGGCGACGGCGCCGTGCACCTCGGCCAGCGCCGCGAGCTGGCGGCGCACGAACTGCAGGGTGCGGTCGTCGGCGACGTTCACGACCACGACGCCGTGCGGCGCGAGCAGCTCCCGCACGAGCTCGTGGAACTCGACGGTCGTCACGTGCGCGGGCGTCTGCGAGCCCGAGAAGACGTCGACGACCACGAGGTCGACGGCGCCGCGGAGCCCGCCCGGCAGCCTCGGCAGCTGCTCGCGCGCGTCGCCGTACCGCACCCGCACGCTCGCGCCGCGGGGGAGCGGAGCGACCTCCCGCACGAGCTCGACGAGCGCGGGCTCGAGCTCGATCACCTGCTGGCGCGAGCCCGGCCGCGTCGCGTCGACGTAGCGCGGGATCGTGAGCGCGCCGGCCCCGAGGTGCACGGCCGTGAGGGGTCCGGGCGGCAGCGCGTCGACGACGTGGCCGATCTGCTGCACGTACTCGTAGACGAGCAGCTGCGGCCGCTCCGGGTCGACGTGCGACTGCGGCGTGCCGTCGACCACGAGCTGCCAGCCGCCGTCGGACGCGTGGCGCATCTCGGCGATCATGCCGGAGCCGAGCCGCCGGGTGGGGGTGCTCATGCCTCCATCCTGGCCCAGCGGGCGGCCCCGCTCAGCGGGTGCCGGCGCGGGATACCACCGGGCGGGGACGGGATGCGAGCCGACACGCCGGATCGACTGGACACGCGGCGCCACGGGGCGTAACGTAGGCGGTTGCGCTCATAGACATCCCCTCTGCCTTCATATTGCGGTCGGCGCGCGCCCGGACAGGGCGCTCCAGGGTGTTGACGAGTCTCTCACCGACGACACGATCCCGGGAAGACCCGCAACCCTTCCCGGCCCGGAGGTATCTGCCTTGGCTGAACTGAGCCCCAAGTCCGGTCGGAACGCGAGCCGACTGAGTTTCGCGCGCATCACGGACACCCTGACCGTCCCCGACCTGCTGGCCCTCCAGACCGAGAGCTTCGAGTGGCTCATCGGCGACGAGGCCTGGCGGAGCCGCCTCGACGAGGCGCAGACGGCCGGTCGCGACGACGTCCCGGCGCAGTCGGGCCTCGAGGAGATCTTCGAGGAGATCTCGCCCATCGAGGACCTGAGCGAGAAGATGCAGCTCTCCTTCTCGGAGCCCGTGCTCGACGTCCCGAAGTACACGATCGACGAGTGCAAGGAGCGCGGCAAGACCTACGCCGCGCCGCTGTACGTCTCGGCCGAGTTCATGAACCACGAGACGGGCGAGATCAAGTCGCAGACCGTCTTCATGGGCGACTTCCCGCTCATGACCGAGAAGGGCACGTTCATCGTGAACGGCACCGAGCGCGTCGTCGTGTCGCAGCTCGTGCGCAGCCCCGGCGTCTACTTCGAGCGGACCCCCGAGAAGAACTCCGACAAGGACGTCTACTCGGCCCGCGTCATCCCGAGCCGCGGCGCCTGGCTCGAGTTCGAGATCGACAAGCGCGACGCCGTCGGCGTGCGCATCGACCGCAAGCGCAAGCAGTCGGTCACCGTCTTCCTCAAGGCGCTCGGCATGACGAGCGAGGACATCGCGCAGGAGTTCGCCGGCTACGAGTCGATCCTCGCGACGCTCGAGAAGGACGCGCCGATGACGAAGGAGGACGCCCTCCGCGACATCTACCGCAAGCTGCGTCCGGGCGAGCAGGTCGCTGCTGAGGCCGCCCGCGCGCTCCTCGACAACTTCTACTTCAACCCGAAGCGCTACGACCTCGCGAAGGTCGGCCGCTACAAGATCAACCGCAAGCTCGGCATCGACGTCCCGATGTCCGACTCGGTGCTCTCGGTCGAGGACATCGTCGCGACGATCAAGTACCTGGTCGCCCTCCACGCCGAGGAGACCACGCTGCCGGGCATCCGCAAGGGCGAGGCCGTCGACATCCGCCTGGACGTCGACGACATCGACCACTTCGGCAACCGCCGCATCCGCGCCGTCGGCGAGCTCATCCAGAACCAGGTCCGCACGGGCCTGGCGCGCATGGAGCGCGTCGTGCGCGAGCGCATGTCCACGCAGGACATCGAGGCGATCACCCCGCAGACCCTGATCAACGTGCGCCCCGTGAGCGCCGCGATCAAGGAGTTCTTCGGCACCTCGCAGCTCTCGCAGTTCATGGACCAGAACAACCCGCTCGCGGGCCTGACCCACAAGCGCCGCCTCTCGGCGCTCGGCCCCGGCGGCCTGAGCCGCGAGCGCGCGGGCGTCGAGGTGCGCGACGTGCACCCCTCGCACTACGGCCGCATGTGCCCGATCGAGACCCCTGAGGGCCCGAACATCGGCCTCATCGGCTCGCTCGCGACCTTCGCGCGCATCAACTCCTTCGGCTTCATCGAGACGCCGTACCGCCGGGTCGAGAACGGCGTCGTCAGCGACGTCATCGACTACCTGACGGCCTCGGAGGAGGACGACTTCGTCGTCGCGCACGCCAACAACCGCCTCGACGCGAAGCGCCGCTTCGTCGAGGACCGCGTCGTGGCGCGCTCGAAGGGCGAGGAGGTCGAGCTCGTCTCGCCCTCGGCCGTCAACTACATGGACGTGTCGCCGCGCCAGATGGTGTCGGTCGCCACGAGCCTCATCCCGTTCCTCGAGCACGACGACGCGAACCGCGCCCTCATGGGTGCGAACATGCAGCGCCAGGCGGTGCCGCTCGTCCGCAGCCAGGCGCCGTTCGTCGGCACCGGCATGGAGGGCTTCGCGGCCATCGACTCGGGCGACGTCATCACGGCCGAGAAGGCCGGCGTCGTGGCGGAGGTCTCGGCCGACGTCGTGTCGATCCAGCTCGACGAGGGCGGCACGCAGCAGTACTTCCTGCGCAAGTTCGACCGCTCGAACCAGGGCACGTCGTACAACCACCGCGTCATCGTCTCGGCGGGCGACCGCATCGAGGCGGGCGAGGTCATCGCCGACGGCCCCGCGACCGACCAGGGCGAGCTCGCGCTCGGCAAGAACCTGCTCGTCGCGTTCATGCCGTGGGAGGGCCACAACTACGAGGACGCGATGATCCTCAGCCAGAACCTCGTGAAGGACGACGTGCTCTCGTCGATCCACATCGAGGAGTACGAGATCGACGCGCGCGACACCAAGCTCGGCAAGGAGGAGATCACCCGCGACCTCCCCAACGTCGGCCAGGACCTGCTCGCCGACCTCGACGAGCGCGGCATCATCCGCATCGGTGCTGAGGTCGTCCCCGGCGACATCCTCGTCGGCAAGGTCACGCCCAAGGGCGAGACCGAGCTCTCGGCCGAGGAGCGCCTGCTCCGCGCGATCTTCAACGAGAAGAGCCGCGAGGTGCGCGACACGTCGCTCAAGGTCCCCCACGGCGAGCAGGGCACCGTCATCGCGGTGAAGCAGTTCCGCGCGGAGGACGGCGACGACGAGCTCGGCTCGGGCGTCCACGAGAAGGTCGTGGTCTACATCGCGCAGAAGCGCAAGATCACCGAGGGCGACAAGCTCGCGGGCCGCCACGGCAACAAGGGCGTCATCGCGAAGATCCTGCCCGAGGAGGACATGCCCTTCCTCGCCGACGGCACGCCCGTCGACATCGTCCTGAACCCGCTCGGCATCCCGAAGCGCATGAACTTCGGCCAGGTGCTCGAGACGCACCTCGGCTGGATCGCGAAGACGGGCTGGAAGGTCGAGGGCACGCCGGAGTGGGCCGAGGGCCTCGACCCGCGCACGCTCGAGGCGCCCGCCGACACGAAGGTCGCGACCCCCGTGTTCGACGGCGCCACCGAGGAGGCCATCATCGGCCTGCTCGACTCGACGCTGCCGACGCGCGACGGCGACCGCCTCATCGACGGCACGGGCAAGGCGAACCTCTTCGACGGCCGCTCGGGAGAGCCGTACCCGTACCCGATCTCGGTCGGCTACATGTACATCCTGAAGCTCCACCACCTCGTCGACGACAAGATCCACGCGCGCTCGACGGGCCCCTACTCGATGATCACGCAGCAGCCCCTGGGTGGTAAGGCCCAGTTCGGCGGCCAGCGCTTCGGCGAGATGGAGGTGTGGGCGCTCGAGGCCTATGGCGCGGCGTACACGCTCCAGGAGCTCCTCACCATCAAGTCGGACGACATCGTCGGCCGCGTGAAGGTGTACGAGGCGATCGTCAAGGGCGAGAACATCCAGGAGCCCGGCATCCCCGAGTCCTTCAAGGTGCTCATGAAGGAGATGCAGTCGCTCTGCCTGAACGTCGAGGTGCTCAACGCCGCCGGCGACGTCGTCACCCTGCGCGACGACGAGGACGAGGCACTGCGCACGGCCGAGGAGCTCGGCATCAACATCTCCCGGCCCGAGCTCTCGTCGATCGACGAGATCTGATCCGGCCGCAGCTAGAGAATCTTCAGAAGAGGGAACACATTGATCGACGCAACCACGTTCGATGAGCTGCGGATCGGCCTCGCGACGGCCGAGGACATCCGCGCCTGGTCCTACGGCGAGGTGAAGAAGCCGGAGACCATCAACTACCGCACCCTGAAGCCGGAGAAGGACGGCCTGTTCGGCGAGCAGATCTTCGGCCCGTCGCGCGACTGGGAGTGCGCGTGCGGCAAGTACAAGCGCGTGCGCTTCAAGGGCATCGTCTGCGAGCGCTGCGGCGTCGAGGTCACGAAGTCGTCGGTGCGCCGCGAGCGCATGGGCCACATCGAGCTCGCCGCCCCCGTCACGCACATCTGGTACTTCAAGGGCGTGCCGAGCCGCCTCGGCTACCTCCTGGACATGGCGCCGAAGGACCTCGAGAAGGTCATCTACTTCGCCGCGTACATGGTCATCCGGGTCGACGCCGACGCGCGCCACGAGCGCCTGCCCCAGCTGGAGCAGGAGCTGCGCCTGCGCACGAGCGAGATCGAGAAGCGTCGCGACGCCGACATCGCCGAGCGCCTCGCGCAGCTCGAGAAGGACGTCGCCGAGCTCGAGGCCGAGGGCGCCAAGGCCGACCAGAAGCGCAAGGTGAAGGACGCGGGCGAGCGCGAGATGGCGCACATCCGCAAGGTCGCCGACGACGAGATCGCGCACAGCGAGCGCGTCTTCGACGACTTCCGCACCCTGAAGGTCGGCGACCTCAAGGCGGAGGACGCGGTCTACCACGACCTCGTCGACCTCTACGGCGAGTTCTTCGACGGCCACATGGGCGCCGAGGCGATCAAGCTGCGCCTCGAGGCCTTCGACCTGGCCGCCGAGTCCGACCTGCTGCACCAGCAGATCGCCGAGGGCAAGGGCCAGCGCAAGATCCGCGCGATCAAGCGCCTCAAGGTCGTCAACTCGTTCCTGCAGACGGGCAACAGCCCGGCCGCGATGGTCCTCGACGTCGTCCCGGTGATCCCGCCGGAGCTGCGCCCGATGGTCCAGCTCGACGGCGGCCGCTTCGCGACCTCCGACCTGAACGACCTCTACCGCCGCGTCATCAACCGCAACAACCGCCTGCGTCGCCTGCTCGACCTCGGTGCTCCCGAGATCATCGTGAACAACGAGAAGCGCATGCTGCAGGAGGCGGTCGACGCCCTGTTCGACAACGGCCGCCGAGGCCGTCCCGTCACGGGCACCGGCAACCGCGCGCTGAAGTCGCTCTCGGACATGCTGAAGGGCAAGCAGGGCCGGTTCCGCCAGAACCTGCTCGGCAAGCGCGTCGACTACTCGGGCCGCTCGGTCATCGTCGTCGGCCCGCAGCTCCAGCTGCACCAGTGCGGCCTGCCGAAGCAGATGGCGCTCGAGCTGTTCAAGCCGTTCGTCATCAAGCGCCTCATCGACCTGGGCCACTCGCAGAACATCAAGCACGCGAAGCGCATGGTCGAGCGGTCGAAGCCGCAGGTGTGGGACGTGCTCGAGGAGATCATCCGCGAGCGCCCCGTGCTGCTGAACCGCGCGCCCACCCTGCACCGCCTCGGCATCCAGGCCTTCGAGCCGCTGCTCGTCGAGGGCAAGGCCATCCAGCTGCACCCGCTCGTCTGCTCGGCGTTCAACGCCGACTTCGACGGCGACCAGATGGCGGTCCACCTGCCGCTGTCGGTCGAGGCGCAGGCCGAGGCCCGCGTGCTCATGCTCGCGTCGAACAACATCCTGAAGCCGTCGGACGGCCGTCCGGTGACGCTCCCCACGCACGAGATCGTCTCGGGCCTCCACCACCTGACGTCGGTGAAGACCGGCGTCGCGGGCGAGGGCCGCGCGTTCTCGTCGGTCGCCGAGGCGATCATGGCGATGGACCAGGGCTCGCTCGACCTCTGCGCCACGGTGCGCATCCGCCTGCAGGACGTCGTGCTCCCCGAGGGCGACGCCCCCGAGGGCCACGTCGCCGGCGAGCCGGTGCTGCTCGAGACCACGCTCGGCCGCGCGCTCTTCAACGAGCTCCTGCCCGCGGACTTCCCGTTCGTGCAGCAGGTCGCGACCAAGCCGGTCATCTCGCAGATCGTGAACGCGCTCGCCGAGGGCTACCCGAAGACGGTCGTCGCGGCGACGCTCGACAGGATCAAGGACGCCGGCTTCCACTGGGCCACGCGCTCGGGCATCTCGGTCGCGCTCTCCGACGTCATCACGCCGGCGCGCAAGGACGAGATCGTGCAGGCGGCCGAGGCCTCGGCCCGCAAGGTCGACGACAAGTTCTCGAAGGGCCTCATCACGGCCGCGGAGCGCCGCTCGGACCTCACCGAGCTGTGGACCAAGGCCACGAACGAGGTGCAGAAGGCGACGCAGGAGGCGTTCGACGAGGGCAACTCGATCTACCGCATGGTCACCGCGGGCGCGAACGGCAACTGGATCCAGGTCCGCAACATCACCGGCATGCGCGGCCTCGTGACGAACCCGAAGGGCGAGGTCATCCCCCGTCCCATCATCTCGTCGTACCGCGAGGGCCTCACGGTGGCGGAGTACTTCATCGCCACCCACGGCGCGCGCAAGGGCTCGGCCGACACCGCGCTCCGCACGGCGGACTCGGGCTACCTGACGCGTCGTCTCGTCGACGTCTCGCAGGACGTCATCATCCGCGAGGACGACTGCGGCACCGAGCGCGGCCTCGAGACCCCCATCGCGGAGGTCATCGACGGCCAGCTCACCCTGCACGAGAACGTCGAGTCGGCGGTCTACGCCCGCAACCTCGCGACGGACGTCGTGGCGGCGGACGGCACGGTGCTCGCGACCGGCGGCTCCGACATCGGCGACCGCGAGATCCGCGCGTTCATCGAGGCGGGCGTCGAGTCCGTCAAGGTGCGCTCGGTGCTCACGTGCGAGTCGGCGGTCGGCGTCTGCGCCCACTGCTACGGCCGCTCGCTCGCGACCGGCAAGCTCGTCGACATCGGCGAGGCGGTGGGCATCATCGCCGCCCAGTCGATCGGCGAGCCCGGCACGCAGCTCACGATGCGCACGTTCCACACGGGTGGTTCGGTCGGCGCGAGCGACATCACGCAGGGTCTGCCCCGCGTGACGGAGCTCTTCGAGGCCCGCACCCCGAAGAACGCCTCCCCGATCGCCGAGGCCGCCGGCCGCGTGCGCATCGAGGAGGACGAGAAGTCGAAGCGCATCGTGCTCACGCCCGACAACGGCGACGAGGAGTTCACCTACCAGGTGCTGCGCCGCGCCACGCTCGAGGTCGCCGACGGCGACCGGGTCGAGCAGGGCCAGCAGCTCCAGGTCGGCTCGGTCGACCCCAAGGAGGTGCTGCGCGTGCGCGGCGTCCGCGAGGTCCAGAAGCACCTCGTCTCGGGCGTCCAGGACGTGTACCGCTCGCAGGGCGTGCCGATCCACGACAAGCACATCGAGGTCATCGTGCGGCAGATGCTGCGCAAGGTCACGGTCGTCGACCACGGCGAGACGGACCTGCTGCCCGGTGAGCTCGTGGACCGCTCGCGCTACAACGAGCTGAACCGCGCCGCGCTGACCGAGGGCCGCAAGACCGCCTCGGCCCGCCAGGAGGTCATGGGCATCACGAAGGCGTCGCTCGCGACGGAGTCGTGGCTCTCGGCTGCCTCGTTCCAGGAGACGACGAAGGTGCTCACGGAGGCCGCCCTGGGCGGCAAGCGCGACCCGCTGCTCGGTCTCAAGGAGAACGTCATCATCGGCAAGCTCATCCCCGCGGGCACCGGCCTGTCGCGCTACCGCGACGTCACGGTCGAGGCCACGGAGGAGGCGAAGGCGGAGCGCTACCCGAACCGCCTGTTCGCCGACGCCGGCGGCGTGGACGAGTCCGACCTCTCGTACCTGGACTTCGACGCCTTCACGGGCGGCGAGTACGGCAGCGAGGAGCCCGGTCAGTACGTCTGATCGCGCTGACGACAGGGGCCGCATCCTCCGGGATGCGGCCCCTGTCGCATCCCCGGGCGCATGCCGGGCGCATCCCCCGCCGCATGCGTCGGCGCCCGGGGTGGCGCGCCCGTCGTGAGGGGGACGCGCGCGTAGGATCAGCCGACGGCGCGGCAGATCGCGGCGCCGATGGAGGTGCACCCATGACCGACGAGCAGCAGCCCACCACGTCGTGGCGCGACCGCTTCTTCGGCTCGCGTCCCGAGGACGGCGCCGAGGCGGGCTCGCGGCCTGCTGACGCCGCTGCGGCCGAGGAGCCGTCGGCAGAGGCGACGCCGGACCGCGCGGAGGTCGCGGCGACCTCCGCCTCCGACGCCGACGCGCACCGCTCCCTCGTCGACCACGGCGCGACGGGCGAGCCCGCCGCGGACACCGAGGTGCTCGACGCCCAGGCCTCCCAGGAGGCGCACGACGACCGCGACGGGGCGATCGAGCCGACCGTGATCGCGCCCTCGTCGCTCCGCGGTCCCTCGCACTCCGCCGCGCACCCCGACGACGAGCACCGGCATGCGCGCGACGACGACGGCTCCTCGCTCGAGGCCGCGGCCGGCGCCGACGAGCCGCCCGCCCTCGTCGAGCCGCGGAGGCCCTCCTTCGGCCTGCGGCGCCGGGCGGACGGCGAGGACGGCTCCGTCGAGGGCGCCGGGCACGACGGCGCCGGGCACGACGGCGACGCGCACGACGACGACGCGCACGACGACGGCCGCGCCCACGGTGGCGCGGCTGCCGGCCTCGCGGCGGGCGCCGCAGCGGGCGGCGTCGCCGCCGCCTCGACGCGCCGGCGCGAGGAGCGCGAGTTCGTCGAGCCCGAGCCGACGCAGGCCATCGAGCAGCAGGACGCAGCGACGCGCGCGATGCCTGCCGCGGGCTCGGAGGGCGACACGCGCGTGCTCGACGCGCAGCCCGCGGGCGCGGGCGCGCCGACGGCGGCGACCGAGCGGATCGGCACCGATGCGACCGCCACCGGCACGACCGGCACCGAGCGCTTCGGCATCGTCCGCGACGACCGCGGCCCCTCCACGATCGACGTCGACGACGAGACCGGCAGGGCCGCGGCAGCCGGCGGCACGCCCATCGTGCTCGTCGAGGAGCCGCTGCCCCCGCGCCGCAAGGGCGCGCGCGGCGTCGGGTTCCTGGTCGCGATCCTCGCGACGGTGCTCTTCGCAGCGTTGCTCGCGGGCGCCGCGCTCGCCGTCGGCTATCTCTTCGACCGCGAGTTCGTGCTCGCGGACGCGCTGCAGACGCTGTGGCTGAGCCCCTCCTACCTCCTGCCCGTCGTCGTGTTCTTCCTCGCCTACTGGCTCGTCACCCTGCTCGTGAACCGCGCCGGGTGGTGGGCGCACGTGCTCGGCGCCTTCCTGGTGGCGATCCTGGCCTACGCGGCCCACATCGTCGGCGCGGCCATGGAGGCCCGCGGCGGCTGGGGCGCCGTGACCGAGCTCACCGACGTCACGGCGCAGGAGCTCGGCCAGCTGCTGCTCGCGCCCCTGTCGGTGCTCGCCTTCGTGATCGCCCGCGAGGTGCCGGTGTGGCTCGGCGGCATCGTCTCGCGCCGCGGCCGCCGCGCCCGCGAGTGGAACCGCCAGGCGATGGACGACTTCACGAACGAGAACGCGGAGCGCCTCGCGGCGTACGAGCGCACGCGCGCCTGACGCGCACCGCGCGCGCTGCGCGCAGCGCGACAAGGGGAGGCCCGGGCGGGCCTCCCCTTGTCGCGTCAGCCCATCAGCAGGAGTGATGGGGCAGATACCGGACACGCGTTCAGGGATGAGGCGTTCGCCCGTGGCAGAATCGTCGGCGGTCGTGCGCGTGCGCGCGCGACCCTCGCACGCACCGAAGTCGGGGGAGAGGGGGTGCGGTCATGCTCCGCTGGGTGAAGCGCCATCGCCGCTCGTCCGCCGCAGGTGCGCTCGTCACCGCCGTGAGCGTCGCGCTCGGCGTGCTGGCCTTCACCTACGAGGGCTTCACGACGACCGATGTCGACCTCAACGACGGCGGCGTCTGGGTCACGCGCCAGGAGAGCCAGCAGCTCGGCCGCATCAACGTGCAGGCGGAGGAGCTCGACGCCGGCCTCATCTCGCCCACCGCGCGCTTCGACGTGCTGCAGGACGGCCAGGCCGTGCTCCTGCACAACCAGGAGGCCTCGACGGCCCTGACGGTCGACCCCGTGCAGGTCACGACCGGCACGGGCGTGCAGCTGCCGCCGCAGGGCGAGATCTCGATGGACGGCGGCATCGTCGCGATCCTCGACCCGGCGAGCGGCGCGCTGTGGGCGATGCCCTTCGGCGACCTCGGCGGCTTCTCGCCCGAGACCACCGACCCCCTCGTCGAGCTCGGCGAGGGAGCGGCCGCGGCCGTCGGCCGCGACGGCACCGTCCACGCGGTCTCGCCGAGCGAGGGCCAGGAGGTCACCATCGCGCTCGACGAGGAGGGCGTGCTCGGCGAGCCCGTGCTCCGCGACCGCGGCGAGCTGCGCGACATGCGCGACCCCGTCGTCACCGCCGTCGGCGCCGAGGCGGTCGTGCACGACGCCGAGACGCGCGCCCTGCTGCTGCCCGGCGGCGCGGTGGAGGCGCCCGAGGGCGCCGCCGTGCAGCTGCCCGGCGACGCGGCCGATCGCGTCATCCTCGCGACGCCCGACGCGCTGGTGCGCCAGCCGCTCGGCGGCGGCGCCGCGGAGGTGCAGGCGCAGCCGGGAGGCGGGGAGGCCGTGCGCCCCGTGCAGGTCGGCGGCTGCGTCTACGGCGTCTGGCCGACCGGCGCGCAGTTCCTGCGCGACTGCGACGACGACGCGGCCGACCTCGAGGTGCAGGTCGACGGCATGACGGGCTCGCCGGTCGTCTTCCGCGTCAACCGCGACGACGTGGTCCTCAACCAGTACCAGGACGGCCGCTCCTGGATCCTCGCCGACCAGCTCATCCTCGTCGACAACTGGGACGACCTCGTGCCGCCCCAGTCGGAGGAGCAGAGCTCCGAGGAGGACTCGGAGTCGACCGAGGACCTCCTCACCAACCAGCCGCCGCCCGTCAACGAGGAGAACACCGCGCCGGTCGCGAACGACGACCGCTTCGGCGCCCGCCCCGGGCGCTCGACGGTGCTGCCGATCCTCTGGAACGACTCCGACCCCGACGGCGACGTGCTCACGGCCACGGTCGTCGGCGAGCTGCCCGCGGGCGTCACCGTCGCCCCCATCGCCAACGACTCGCAGCTGCAGGTGCAGCTGCCCGAGGACGCCTCGGGCTCGTTCACGTTCCGCTACGAGGTGCACGACGGCCGAGAGGGCCGCGACCAGGCAGCGGTCACCCTCGCGGTGCGCGGCGAGGGCGACAACGCGGCGCCCGAGCCCCTGCGGGAGCTCGCCTTCGCGACCGAGCAGGGCGGCGAGTACGAGTACCAGGTGCTCGACAGCTGGTTCGACCCCGACGGCGACGACATGTACCTCGTCGGCGCGGTCTCCGACTCGGGCGACACCATCCGCACCGACCCCTCCGGCCGCCTCATCTACACCGCCACGGGCGACGTGGGCATCCAGACGGTGACGGTCACCGTCTCGGACGGCCGCACCGAGGCCACGGGCGAGATCACGGTCGACATCCGGGAGCGCGGCGAGGCGCCCCCGCTCCCGAACGCCGACTTCGTCACGACCGTCGAGGGGCGCGAGGCGACGATCCGCCCGCTCCTCAACGACTTCTCGCCCTCGGGCAGGCCGCTGCGCCTCGCCTCGGTCGAGCCTGCCCCGGGCCTCGAGACCAGCTGGGACCCGAACAGCGGCACCGTCCGCGTGCTGCGCGGCGGTGTCGGCAGCTACTACCTCAGCTACCTCGTGGCCGACGGCCCGCTCTCGCAGCCCGGCCGCATCCGCGTGGACGTCCGCTCCGCCGACGACGAGGCGCGGCCCGTCGCCGTGCGCGACATCGCGCTGCTGCCGCAGGGCGGCACGGCGCTCGTCGACCTGCTGCAGAACGACGTCGACCCCGCGGGCGGCGTGCTCGTCGTCACCCAGGTCTCGATCGAGAACGGCGCTCCCGTCACGGTCGAGCTGCGCGACCGCCGCATCGTGAGCATCGTCGACAGCCGCGGCATCGAGGATCCCTTCCGCTTCACCTACACGGTCTCGAACGGCCGGTTCTCGGAGACCGGCACCGTCGAGGTCGTCCCGGTGGCGCCGCCCGAGCAGCCCCGTGCCCCCGTCGCGGTCGACGACCAGGCGACGGTGCGCGCGGGCGACTACGCGACGATCGACGTGCTCGCGAACGACTTCTCGCCCGACGGCGCTCCGTTCGAGCTCGTCGAGCAGGTCGTCGACACGAGCTTCGAGAGCGACGCGGTGGGCGTCGCCTTCATCTCCGAGGGCACGCTGCGCGTGCACGCGCTCGCCGAGGACGCACCGACGCGCGCGACCGTGACGTACGAGGTCGTCGACACGCTCGGCAACCGCGACTCCGCGACCGTCGCGCTCACGATCGTGCCGCAGGACCCCGAGCAGAACGCGCCGCCGGCGCCGAACACCGTCACGTCCCGCGTGCTCGCGGGATCCACGGTGCGCATCCCGGTCCCGCTCGACGGCATCGACCCCGACGGCGACGGCGTGGAGCTCGTCGGCTACGACACGGCGCCCGAGGGCGGCCGCATCCTGCCCGAGATCGGTCCCGACTACTTCGACTTCGAGGCCTTCCCCGAGAGCTCCGGCACCGTGGAGTTCCGCTACCGCGTGCGCGACCGCTGGGGCTCGGAGTCGACCGCGACGGCGATCATCGGCATCGCCCAGGCGGCCGACATCAACCAGACGCCGTTCGCGCAGACCGACGCCGTGACCGTGCGGCCCGACCGCGCGATCGCCATCGCGGTGCTCGAGAACGACTCCGACCCCGACCAGGATCCGCTGAGCCTCGTGGCCGACGGGCTCGAGCTGCCCGACGAGCTCGCGGACGCGACGGTGAACCCCGAGCGCGCGACGGTCGACCTGCGCTCGCCCTCCGAGCCCGGCATCTCCTACTTCTCGTACGAGATCGTCGACGCGCGCGGCGCGCGGGCGACCGGTCAGGTGCAGGTCACGGTCGACGAGGAGGCCGAGCTGCTCGCGCCGATCGCGCGCGACGACCCGCTGCCGCGCGACCTCGTCGAGCTCGACGTGCCGCTCGACGTGCCCGTGCTCGAGAACGACCTCGACAGCGACGGCGACCCGAGCGAGCTGCAGGTCTCGATCGTGACGGGCCCCGGCACCGTGACGCCGGCGGGCGCGGTGCAGGTGGTGCCGAGCGAGGCCTTCCAGGTGGTCACCTACCGCGTCACCGACATCGACGGCCTCACGGCGGAGGCGTTCGTCGCCGTGCCGCCCGTGCGCGACCAGGCGCCCTACGTCGCCACGACCGAGCCGATCCAGATCCCCTCGGGCGAGCTCCGCGAGATCCCGCTGCGCGACTACGTCACGGTGCCGAGCGGCAAGGCGCCGCGCATCACGACGGGCGAGACCGTCACCGCCGTGAACGACGACGAGACGGGCCTCATCAAGGACACGCAGACGCTGCAGTTCCGCTCGCCCCTCGGCTACGTGGGCCCCGCGTCGATCACCTTCGAGGTCACCGACGGCGACGGGCCCGACGACCCCGACGGCATCACCGCGGTGCTGACGATCCCGATCGAGGTCATCCCCTCGAGCGCGGTGCCGCCCACCTTCGAGGGTGCGGTGCTGCGCCCGGAGGCGGGCGAGGACGCCACGACCTTCGACCTGCGCGACGCGACGATCGACCCCGACGTGGGCGACCTCGAGGCGATGGAGTACGAGCTCTCCGGCTCGATGGCCGGCGTCGAGGTGAGCCTCGACGGCTCGGTCGTCTCGGCGCGCGCCGACGTGACGACGCCGCCGGGCACCTCCGGCTCGTTCCAGGTGGTCGCGATCGACCCGAGCGGCAACCGTGCCCCCGGCACGGTCGTCGTCGAGGTCGTCGCGACGAACCGCAGCCTCGCGACCGCGAACCCCGACACCGGCGAGGCCACCGCGAGCGTGCCGCTCACGGTCGACGTCGTGCAGAACGACATCAACCCCTTCGCGGCAGAGGGCATCCCGCTGCGCATCGTGGCGGTCGAGGTCATCGCGGGCGACGCGCAGGTGTCGAACTCCGACCGCGAGGTCACCGTGACGCCCGGCACCGACTTCTCGGGCGTGCTCACCGTGCGGTACACGATCCAGGACGCGACCGAGCGCACCGAGCGCCAGGTCACCGGCACGCTCACGCTCAACGTGAAGGCGCGCCCCGAGGCGCCGCCGCGCCCGAACGTCGACGCGGTCGGCGACTCCGAGGTGACGCTCACCTGGGCGCCGCCCGCCTCGAACGGCGCCCCCATCACGGGCTACACCGTGCGCTCGGCCGACGGCGCGATCGAGTTCCCGTGCCAGACGACGACCTGCCGCATCACGGGCCTCACGAACAACGTGACGTACCGCTTCACGGTGACGGCGACGAACGAGGTCGGCGAGTCCGATCCCTCGGCGGCGTCGAACGAGGCGCGCCCCGACGTGCGCCCCGAGCAGCCTGGCCCGCCCGTCGTCGCCGACGGCGACTCGCAGCTCAGCGTGACGTGGGAGGAGCCCGTGAACAACGGCTCGCCCATCCAGCAGTACAACCTCGAGATCTCGCCGCCCGCGCCCGGCGGCGTCGTCCAGCAGCAGGTGCAGGGCACCAGCTACACCTGGACGGGCCTCACGAACGGCGTCGCCTACACGTTCCGCGTGCAGGCCGTGAACCTCGCGCCCGAGCCGAGCGACTTCTCGGCCTACTCGCAGGCCAAGACCCCCGCCGGCGCGCCGTTCCAGGTGGGCCGGGCCACCGCCACCCCCGACCGCTCGATCCCCGGCGAGGTGCAGGTGCGCGTCGAGTGGGCGTACCCGGCCGGCCAGAACGGCATCGACGGCAACAACGGCGCGACGATCGAGTCGTACACCGTCACGCCCTCCAACGGCTCGCCCGCGCAGACCGTCGCCGGCAGCGCGACCTCGGCGAGCTTCCGCTTCGGCGCCACGGGCGAGAACGTGACGTTCACGGTGACCGCCACGAACCGCGCCGGCACGAGCCAGCCCTCCGAGGCCTCGGCACCCATCCGCGTGTTCACCGCGCCCGACGCCCCGTCGAACGTGCGCGCGACCGACGGCGACGGGAACTCCGTCGTCACGTGGGATCCGGGCTCGAGCAACGGCCTCCGCGCCGACGAGGTGCGCTACGAGATCACGGGCGGCGGCGCTGGCGCGCAGTCGTTCGGCCCCGGCGGCACCTACACGGGCATGGACAACAACGGCGGCCCGTATACGTTCCAGGTGCGCGCCTACGCCGTGATCGACGGCGTCGAGTACTCCAGCGGGCAGACCGCGGCGGGCAACCAGGTGCGCCCCTACGGCGCGATCGGCGCTCCGAGCGCGAACGCGACAGGCCAGGTGAACCAGGTCACCGTCAGCTGGGGCGCGCCGGGCCGCAACGGCCGCAACATCTCGACGCGCATCCGCATCGACAACGGCGCATGGCAGAGCGTGGGCAACAACGGCTCGCAGACCGTCGCGGCGCAGGGCGGCCAGACGGTGCGCATCACCGTCGAGTCGACGACGGGCGCGGCCGAGGCGGGCCACGGCGCGCAGACCACCACGGCGACCGCGCAGGCCACCGCCGAGCGCCTGAACCCGAGCGGCACGCTGAGCTCCGGCGGTGTCGCCTACCCGGGCAGCTGCCAGGGCGCCAACGGCGAGAGCTGCCACTGGTACCAGTTCAACTGGAGCGACTTCGAGCCCGGCGTCTACAACTTCTCGTGCCACCACAGCGACGGCAACGGTGCCAACAACCCCGTCGACAGCGGCCAGCTGCGCGTCGACGGCCGCAACGGCTCGACGAGCACCGAGATCGGTGGCGAGGCGGGCGACGTCCGCACGTGCTACTCGGGCTTCGCAGGCCAGGCCTGGATGCGCGTGTGGGGCAACGGCGTCGACATCCTGACCCCGCGCGTGAACTGGCCCCCCGGATGATCGGAGCAGCATGACCACCCCCATGACCCGCGAGCAGGCGACCTGGTTCGCAGAGACGTTCCAGCGACTCGTCGGCAACGTCGGCACCGCCGTGCTCGGCAAGGAGGACGTGATCCGCCTCGCCTTCACGACGATGCTCGCCGAGGGCCACCTGCTGCTCGAGGACGCCCCCGGCACCGGCAAGACGCAGCTCGCGAAGTCGATGGCGGCGACGGTGCAGGGCACGAACCACCGCATCCAGTTCACGCCCGACCTGCTGCCCTCCGACGTCACGGGCGTCACGGTGTACGACCAGAAGACGCAGGCCTTCGAGTTCCACAAGGGCCCGATCTTCGCCTCGATCGTGCTCGCCGACGAGATCAACCGCGCGAGCCCGAAGACGCAGTCGGCGCTGCTCGAGGTCATGGAGGAGGCCCGCGTCACCGTCGACGGCACGCCCTACGAGGTCGGCCGCCCGTTCATGGTGATCGCGACCCAGAACCCCATCGAGCAGGCCGGCACGTACCGCCTGCCCGAGGCGCAGCTCGACCGGTTCCTCATGAAGACCTCGATCGGCTACCCGGGGCGCGAGCAGACCGTCCGCATCCTCGCGGGCGCCTCGAACCGCAATGCCTCCGCGGGCGTGCAGCCCGTGATCACCACGGCCGCGATCGCCGAGATGGTCGACCTCGCCGCCACCGTCCACGTCGACGACGCGGTGCTCGACTACGTCGCGCAGCTCTCGGAGCACACGCGCGACTCGAAGGACACGCGCCTGGGCGTCTCGGTGCGCGGTGCGATGGCGCTCATGCGCGCCGTGAAGGTGTGGGCCGCGAGCCGCGGCCGCGCCTACGTGCTGCCCGACGACGTGAAGGAGCTCGCGCAGCCCGTGTGGGCGCACCGCATCGTGCTCGACCCCGAGGCGGAGTTCTCGGGCGTCACCGGCGACCGCATCATCGACCGCGCGGTCGCCGACATCCCCGCCCCGCAGGACCGGCAGCAGGCTGCATGACGACGGCGCCCGAGCGGGCGACGTCAGCACCCGCCCCCGATCCCGACGCCGACGCCGGCGTCGCCGCTGAGACCACCGCATCCGGCACGACCCGGCTGCGGCGCGTCGTCGAGCGCGAGCGCACGCCGCTCCAGCGGGCGCTCGACGCGACGGTGGGGCCGGATGCCGCGCTCGGCCGAGCGCGGCGCGCCGCTGTCCGCTGGGTGCGCGACCGCATCTGGCCGGCGATCGAGCCCATCACGGGCTTCGGCTGGGCGGTGCTGATCGCGACGGTCGCGACCCTCATGCTCGGGGCGCTCCTGGGGTGGAAGGAGCTCGTGGTCATCGGCATCGCGGGCGCGCTGCTGCTCCTCGCGGGCATCGCGTTCATCCTCGGCCGCAACCGCTACCGCATCGAGCTCGACCTCGCCTACACGCGCGTCGTCGTGGGCGAGCGCGCGCTCGGACGCATCGAGATCCACGCGGCCTCGCCGAAGCCCCTGCTGCCCGCGACGATCGAGGTGCCGGTCGGCAAGGCGCTCGCGTCGTTCCACCTGCCGCGCATGCGGCCGGGGGACGTGCACGAGGACGTCTTCGCGATCCCGACGAGCCGTCGCACGATCCTGCAGGTCGGGCCCGTGCGCTCCGTGCGCGGCGACCCCGTGGGGCTGCTGCGCCGCCAGGTGAAGTGGACCGACCCCGTCGAGCTCTTCGTGCACCCCAAGACGGTGCAGCTCGACGAGACGGCCCCCGGCCTCATCCGCGACCTCGAGGGCATCACGACCCGCGACCTCACGAACAGCGACATCGCCTTCCACGCGCTGCGCGACTACGTCGCGGGCGACGACCGCCGCTACATCCACTGGAAGTCGTCCGCCCGCACGGGGCAGCTCATGGTGCGCCAGTTCGAGCAGACGCGACGCAGCGTGCTCGCCCTCGGCCTCTCGACGAGCCCCGAGGACTACGCGGATCCCGCGGAGTTCGAGACCGCGATCTCGATCCTCGGCTCCGTGGGCCTGCAGGCGGTGCGCGACGAGATGGACCTCGTCGTGCAGACCTCGCGCCGCACGCTGCCTGCGACGACCGGCAAGCGCCTCCTCGACGGCCTCTCGGGCGTCGAGTGGTCGCCGCGGCACGATCGCTTCCTCGACCTCTCGGCCACCATCGGCCAGGCGCACCCGGGCGCATCCGTCGTGATGCTCCTCGCGGGGGCCGTCGTCGACCCCGCGCTCGTGCGGCGGGCCCGCACGCTCCTGCCCTCGCAGGCGCGCATCATCGTCTTCACCGTCGTGCAGGGCGCGAGCCCCCGCATCCAGCCCATCGGCGACGTCGTGCTCGCGACGATCGGCTCCGTGAGCGACCTGCCGCGGATCATGCGAGGGGTGGCGCTGCAATGAGGTCGAGACCGCGCCGCATGCTGCCGCGCACCCCGCGCGAGGCCGCGATCGACTGCGCCGCGATCCTCGCGGTCATGCTCGTCGCGACCCTGTCCTTCGGCCCCGTCTTCGGCGGCACCGCCTACCTGGTCGCGGGCCTCGGCGGCGCGATCGCCGGCATCGGCGTGGGCGTCGCGACCTCGCTGCGGCCGCTCCGCGGCTGGCTCATGACGGCCGCGGGCGTCGTGCTCGTGCTCGTCGTGCTCGGGCCCGCGCTCGCCGTGCCCCGCGCGACGATCGGCGGCGTCATCCCCACGCTCGACGCCTGGCGCGAGCTGCTGCTGGGCGTCGTCTACTCCTGGAAGGGCCTGCTGACGGCCGAGCCGCCCGCCGAGGGCTTCCCGAGCCTGCTCGTCGTGCCCTTCCTCACCACCCTCATCACCTCGACGGTCGCGACGGTCCTCGCCCTCCGCCTCGGTCGCGGCGCGCCCTTCGCGATGATCCCGGCGTCCGTCGCGCTGCTCGTCGGCATCGCCTTCGGCACGAAGATCGCCTTCTGGCCCATCGTGCTCGGCGTCGTCGTCGCCGGCGTCATGGTCGGCTGGTGCTCGTGGCGCCGCGAGGCGTGGCGCACTGGCCTCAACGACGAGGTGGAGGTCACGAACGACACGCGCCACCGCGGGCAGGCGCAGCGGCAGCGCACCCTCGGCGCCGTCGGGATGGTCGCCGCGGCGCTGCTCGTCGCCGGGCTCGTCTCGATCCCCGTGCAGACGCGCGACCGCGCGGTCCTCCGCGACGTCGTCGAGCCGCCCATCGAGCTCGCCGAGTACCCGAGCCCGCTCGCGGGATTCCGCAACTGGCACAAGAACTTCGAGGACGAGACGCTGCTGCGGGTCTCGGGCATGCCCGAGGACGGCCGACTGCGCCTGGCGACCTTCGACTACTACGACGGCACGGTCTACGCCGTCGCCGGCAGCCAGCAGACGAGCGGCTCCGGCACGTTCTCGCGCATCGGCGACGAGGTGCTCACCCAGCAGTCGGGCACCGAGGAGCGCGTGCGCGTCGAGGTCGGCGACTACTCGGGCATCTGGGTGCCCGACGTCGGCTTCCTGCAGTCGCTCGCCTTCGAGGGGCCGCGCGCCGAGGACCTCCAGGGCTCGCTGCACTACAACGCGCAGACCGGCACCGCCCTCGCGCTCGACGGCCTCGCGCCCGGCGACGCCTACCAGCTCGACGCGATCGTGCCCGAGCAGCCCTCGATCGAGGCGCTCGAGGACAGCGCGGTCACCGAGCTGCAGGTGCCGCAGGCGGCGGTCGTGCCCGACCTGCTGCAGGCGTGGGTCGTGGAGCACGGCTCGAACGGGCAGACGAAGCTCGAGAACATCGTGGCGATGCAGCGGATCCTGCAGGGCGGCTCGTTCAGCCACGGCCTCGAGGACGACCCGATCCCCTCGCTCGCCGGCCACGGCGCCTCGCGCATCCAGTCGATGTTCGAGCGCGACGTGCTCGTCGGCGACGACGAGCAGTACGCGACCGCCTTCGCGCTCGCCCTGCAGCGCATCAACGTGCCCTCGCGCGTCGTCATGGGGCTCTACCCGGACGACGGCTTCCGCGGCGGCGACGAGCCGGTCGAGCTCACGGGCGGCGACATGCACGCGTGGGTCGAGATCCCCTTCGAGGGCTACGGGTGGGTGCGCTTCGACCCCACCCCGCCCGAGGAGAACCAGGACATCCAGCCCGAGCCCGAGCCGCAGCCCGAGCCCAAGCCGCAGGTGCTGCAGCCGCCCCAGCCGCCCGAGGAGCCCGCCGAGCTCTCGCCCGACACGGTCGCCGACGAGGGGCAGGAGGACGACGAGGAGATCGAGGACGCCGCGTGGGTCGTCTGGCTCTGGATCGCCGGCTCGATCCTGCTGCTCGTGCTGCTCATGCTCGCCCCGTTCCTGGTGGTGGGCGCGGTGAAGGCTGCGCGCCGGAAGCGCCGCTTCGGCGCGGAGCGCGAGAGCGACCGGCTCTCCGGCGGGTGGCACGAGGTGGTCGACGAGGCCGTCGACCTCGGCCTGCCGATCCCCGCGGGCGTGACGCGTCGCGAGGTCGCCGGCGCCGTGGAGGATCGCTACCCTCGATCGCGAGCGACCGAGATCGGCGAGTTCGTCGACGCGGGCGTCTTCGGCCCGGGCGAGCCCGAGCGCGAGGACGTCGACGCGTTCTGGCGCGACGTCGAGCGCAGCGTGAGCGGGATGCGTTCCGAGGCATCCCGCAGGCGCAGGCTGCTCGCGAGGCTGTCGCTGCGCTCGTTCCTGCGACGCAGGCACGAGCGGAGGCGGCGATGACACGCATGCGGAGGAAGCCGTGATCTGGGAGATCGACGAGGGCAGGCGGACGGTCGAGGGGCTCGACGAGGACGGCCGGCCCGACCCCGAGTACGCCGCGGCGCTCGGGCTCCGCCGCGCGCCCGCCGGGCGCCGCGCGGTCGCCTCGCTCATCGAGTTCGGCATCTGGGCGCTCCTCCAGCTCCCCTACTGGATCGTCGCGCTGCCGACGCTCCTCAAGGTCGCCACGGGCTCGCTGCAGCCCTGGGGGCTCGCGAGCCACCCCGACCTCGTGTGGATGGTCGTCGCGACCGTCGTCTCGTCGGTGCTGACGCTGGCCTTCGTGATCGTGCAGCTCGTGCTCCACGGCCGCAAGGGCGTCACGCTCGGCAAGGCGATCATGGGCCTGCGCTCCGTGAACGTGAAGACGCTCGCGAAGCCGGGCATCGGCGCCGCGGTCCTCCGAGGGCTCGTGCTGTGGGCCTCGTTCCTCGTGCCCGTCATCGGCCCGGCGCTCTTCCTCGCCTCGCCGCTGCTCGACCGCGAGAAGCGCGGCCGCGGCTGGCTCGACCACGCCGCCGGCACCTGGTTCGTCGACGTGCGCGAGGGGCTCGACCCCTACCACGAGAAGCGCATGCGCATCGCGCGGAAGACGGTCGCCGCCGAGCCGGAGGCGGAGCGCTCGCAGCTGCCGTCCCTCGCGACGCCCGCCGACTCGGCCGCCGCCGCGTACCGGCCGGGGGCGCGCATCAGGCTCGGGCGTCGTGGGCGCCGCGCGGCCGCAGCCGACGGGCGCGCAGCAGCCCGTGGGCCTGTCGTCCCAGCCGTCGGAGCCGGCCCCCGCGCACACCGTGCCCGGCATGCCCGCGGGCGGCGCGCGCCTCGGCGGCTACCGCCCGGGCGAGCTGAGCGGCACCGCAGGGCACGACGCGCCGCCGACACCCGCGGGCCCCGCCTCGGCGCCGCTCTCGGGCGGCATCGTCGACAGCGTGCCCGGGCGCCCGGCCGCCCCGGCCGGCGCGCCGGGCGGCGACGCGCGCTGGCAGCCGCCGCGCCCGCAGGCCTCGCGCGCGGACGCGCAGGAGGCCCCCGCCTGGGCGCCCGCGAGCCCGATCGCCGACGAGACCGTCGTCGAGGTCGACCACGAGGCCGCTGCCGCGCAGCCCGCGCCCGTCGCGGCCGCGCCCGCTGCGCCGGCGCCGGCCGCCGAGGTCGACGACCGCACGATCCGCCGCGTCGAGGTGGTCGAGGACGACGACCTCGAGGCCACCCGCGCTCGGCCCTCCGCGCGCGCCGCGGCAGCGGTGCTCGCCTTCGACAGCGGTGAGCGCTTCGCCATCACGGGCGCGGCCCTCATCGGCCGCAACCCCTCGCCCTCGCCCGGCGAGGTCGTCGAGCACCTCCTGCCGATCGCCGACGACACCCGCTCGGTGTCGAAGACGCACCTGCTCATCGCCGTCGCGCCGCTCGCGGCCGTCGACCGCGCCTCGACGAACGGCTCGAGCGTCGTGCGGGCGGGCGCGGAGCACGCGCTCGAGCCCGGACGGCCCTTCGCGCTCGTGCCGGGCGACGTCGTGCGGTTCGGCGACCGCACCGTCGTCCTCGAGGGCGGCGGCGCATGAGCACGATCGGCGAGTACCGCTTCAGCCACCCCTCGATCTCGCTCCGCTGGGCCGCGGCGACGCATCCGGGCCGACGCCGCACCGTGAACGAGGACTCCGTCTTCGCTTCGTTCCCCGTCTTCCTCGTCGCGGACGGCATGGGCGGGCACGCCTCGGGCGACGTCGCCTCGGCGCTCGCGATCGAGGCTTTCCGCAGCCTCAAGGGCCGGACGCTCTCGGACGTCACGAGCGTCGAGGGCGCCGTCGAGCGCGCGTTCGAGGACGTGCGCACGCAGGCGACGGGGGAGCCGGTGGGCGGCACGACGCTCTCGGGCGCCGTGCTCGTCGACGTCGACGGCGTCGCGCACTGGTTCGTGCTCAACGTGGGCGACTCGCGCACCTACGTCTACGCCGACGGCGAGCTCGAGCAGGTGACGGTCGACCACTCGGTCGTGCAGGAGCTCGTGGAGTCGGGGGCGCTGCGCCGCGTCGACGCGCGCCGCCACCCGCACCGCAACGTCATCACCCGCGCGCTCGGCGCCGGCGACAGCCGTCCCGCCGACGCGTGGCTGCGGCCCGCGGAGCGCGGCCAGCGGCTGCTCGTCTGCTCCGACGGGCTGAGCGGCGAGGTCGACGACGTCGAGCTCGCCGAGATCCTCGGCGACCTCGCCTCGCCCGCGGCCGCGGCGGCGCTGCTGCTGCGCCGCGCGCTCGACGCGGGCGCCCCCGACAACGTCTCGGTCGTCGTCGTCGACGTCGATGCCGTCGCGCTCGACGAGGCCGAGCTCTTCGACACGCACGCGCAGACGATCGACGACACCATCCCGAGGGAGGCACGATGAGCGCCCGGATCGAGTACGCCCCCGGCGAGGCCTGGTGCGTCGCCGCAGGGGCGGTCGTGCTCGTCTGCGAGCGCGACCTCGTGCCCGGGCGGGCCGCCGCGCTGCACGCCGAGGCGGCAGCCGTGCGCGATGCCGCGGGGCTCCGCGCGCTCCTCGAGGCCGAGCCCACCGCGCTGCTCGCGCTGCTCGACGCCGACGGCGCCCGCACGGTGCTCCGCCGGCACGGCGTGCCGGCGACGGCCGACGGCTCGCCGATGCCCGACCGCTTCGGCGGCGACTGGGCTGAGGACGTCGCTGCGGCGGACGCGATCGTCGCCGCGGGCGGGCTCGCCGCCCTCGAGGGCGCCCGCCTGCCCTTCGAGGGCGGCGTCGTCCGCGTGGCCGCCGTGCGCGTCGCGCCCGCGCCGGCCGCGCCCGAGCCGACTCCCGAGCCGGTCGAGGAGCACGCGGTCGGCGCCTTCGGGCAGACCCAGCCGCCGCGAGTCGCGACGACGCCCGAGCCCGAGCCGGAGACGGCGTCGGATGCGGAGCCCGAGCCCGTGACGGAGCCCGTGACGGAGTCCGAGCCCGAGCCTCAGCCCGTGGCGGAGCCCGAGCCGCAGCCGCTCGCCCAGGCCGACGCCGAGGCGCTCCGCCCGGCCGAGCCGGAGCCCGCCCAGCCGGAGCCCGCGGCACCGGATGCGGTCGAGGCCGAGCACGCCGACGTGCCGTTCGACGACGTGCCGGTGACGGGCATCCAGCCCCTCCCGCCGCACCTGCGGGAGGCCAGGACTCTGCAGGACGCCGCGGCGCCGGCCTCCGCGACGCCGCCCGAGCCCCTGACCGAGCACTCGGGACCGCTGTCGGGCCTCATCGACTCCGTCCCCGGGTTCATCCGGCCGGCGGCCGCCGTCCGGCCCGCGTCGCCGCCTGCGGTCGCGCCCGAGGCGCCGGCGTCCGCCGCGTCGGAGCCCGCGCCCGCTCCCGAGCCCGCGCCGCTCGCGTCCGCGGCCGCACCCGACGCGGCCGGCGACCACGACGGCATGACCGTCACGGCCGCGCAGGCGCGCGCGCTCCTCGGCGACCGCGCGCCCCGCTCCGGCGGCATCGACGTCGCCGCGCCCGCCACGGGACCGCTCGTGCTCTCGACGCTCTGCGCGGAGGGCCACGTCAACGCGCCCGGCACCACCGTGTGCACCACGTGCGGCACCGCCATCGACGACGCCTCCGCTGCGCAGCGCCGCCGGCCCGAGATCGCCGTGGCCGTGCTGCCCTCCGGCGACCGCATCCCGCTGGGCCGCGGCGTCGTGCTCGGCCGCCGCCCGCGCTCGCGCCGCGTCGAGGACGGCCGCGTGCCGCGCCTCGTCACGGTCGAGAGCCCCAGCGAGGACATCTCGCGGAGCCACCTCGAGCTGCGGGTCGAGGACTGGAACCTCGTGGCCGTCGACCTCTCGTCGACGAACGGCACGCTGCTGCTGCGCGAGGGCGCCGCGCCGCAGCGCCTGCGCCCCGAGGCCTCGACGATCCTGCAGCTCGGCGACCGCCTCGACCTGGGCGACGGCGTCGTCGTGACGATCGAGTCGGCGCCGTGAGCCCGAAGCGCGCGCCGTCCGCCCCGCCGGAGCTGCCCGGCTACGACTACGTCTCGCTGCTGGGCTCCGGCGGCTTCGCCGACGTCTTCCTCTACCAGCAGCAGCTGCCCTCGCGGCACGTCGCCGTGAAGGTGCTGCTGCCGGACGCGGTGAACCGCGAGCTCATCGACAACTTCCGCCACGAGGCGAACGTCATGGCGCAGCTCTCGACGCACCCCTCGATCGTGACGATCTACGGCGCCGCCGTCGCGCCCGACGGGCGGCCGTTCCTCGCGATGGAGTACTGCTCGCGCCCGAACCTCGGCGTCCGGTACCGGCGCGAGCGCTTCGCGGTGCCGGAGGTCCTCTCGCTCGGCGTGCAGATCGCGGGCGCCGTCGAGACCGCCCACCGCGCCGGCATCCTGCACCGCGACATCAAGCCCGCGAACATCCTCGTCACGGCCTACAACCGGCCGGCGCTCACCGACTTCGGCATCGCGACGAGCTCGGGCGGCACCGACGACGCGAGCGGCATGTCGATCCCGTGGTCGCCGCCCGAGGCCTTCCTCGACCCGCCCCGCTCGAGCCCCGCCTCCGACGTCTTCTCGCTCGCGGCGACGCTCTCGACGCTGCTCGCGGGCCGCACGCCCTTCGAGATGCCCGGAGGCTCGAACACGAGCGTCGACCTCATCGACCGCATCCAGCGCGGCGAGCTCTCGCCGCTCGCGCGCTCCGACGTGCCCGCGCGGCTCGAGGCGGTGCTCGCCGCGGCCATGGACCCGGATCCCGGCCGGCGCCATGCGAGCGCCATGGCCTTCGGGCGGGCGCTGCAGCAGGTCGAGGCCGAGATGGCCCTGCCCGTCACGCCCCTCGACGTGCTCGACGACGGGCTCGACGCCGAGGAGGTGGCCGAGGAGGACGGCGGCGCCACCCGGATCCGAGGCGTCGTCTCGATCGACCCGCACGCGGGCGAGGCCCCGCCGAGCGCGATGCCCGCGGCCGTGGCCGCGGTGCCCGACGCGACCGTGCGCAGGCCGCGGCCCGCGGCGCAGGCGCAGGCTGCTGCGCCGGGCGCTCCCGCCGCTCCGGCGCAGCCCGAGCAGCCGCGCAGCCGACGCCGCACCGCGGTCGGCATCGCCGCGGGCGTCGCGGTGCTCGCGCTCGGCGGCGGCATCGCGGCGCTCGCGCTCGCGGGCGGCGGCGGGGCACCCCCGTCGGCGAACCCCTCGCAGACCGTCGCGGCGCCGCCCCTCGCGCAGCGCCCGCCCGCCCCGATCGCCGTCGAGGGCGAGGTGAGCGGCGGCACGGTGACCTTCACGTGGACCAACGCGCAGCCGCAGGAGGGCGACACCTTCCTGTACCGCTACGAGCCCTCGGTCGGCGACCCGACCTCCTCGAGCACGAGCGCGCCGCAGGTGGTGGTCGACGCGGACCCCGACGGCGAGACGTGCATCCTCGTGCGGCTCGTGCGCTCCGACGGCCGCGACTCGAACGATGCGGAGGGGTGCGTCGATGGCTGACCAGGCTCCGGTGCTGCAGGTCGAGTTCGCGGGGGAGTGGGCGCGGCTCGACCCCTCGCGGCCCTTCGTCATCGGCCGCGAGGGCGACCTCACCGTCGACGACAACCAGTACCTGCACCGCGCGTTCCTCGACGTGCGCTTCGTCGACGGCCTCTGGTGGCTCTCGAACGTCGGCTCGCGCCTCTCGGCCACCGTGTCGAGCGCCGGCGGCGCCGTGCAGTCGTTCCTCTCGCCGGGCGCGCGCCTGCCGATCGTGTTCGAGGAGTGCTCGATCGTCTTCACGGCAGGGCCCACGACCTACGAGCTCGGCGTGCACTGCGACGACCCCTCATTCGCGATGTCGGTGGAGCACCGCCGCCGCAGCTCGGGCGAGACGACCGTGATGCCCGTGGGCCTCACGCAGCTGCAGAAGCTCCTCATCGTCGCGCTCGCCGAGCCGATGCTGCGCCGCGACGGCGTGGGCGTGAGCGAGCTGCCCTCCTCGGCGGCCGCGGCCGAGCGGCTCGGGTGGACGATGAGCCGCTTCAACCGCAAGCTCGACAACGTCTGCGACAAGCTCGACCGGATGGGCGTGCAGGGCCTGCGCGGCGGCGTCGGCAAGCTCGCGAGCAACCGCCGCGCGCGGCTCGTCGAGTACGCCGTCTCGTCGCAGCTCGTCACGCGCGCCGACCTCGCCCTCCTCGACGACCCGGCGCTGCGCGCCGCCGACGACGCCACCGATCAGGAGCCCACCGCATGAAGGTCAAGCTGACCCTGCACCGGCCCGCCGCCGACCCGACCGACGTCGTGATCACGGCCGACTCCACGGCCACGGTCGAGGACGTCGCGCGGCAGATCGCGCTCGCCGACCCGACGCGCTCCATCGTCGTGGGCGAGCGCGAGACGCTCACCCTCGCGGTCGCGCCGCCGACCGAGCAGAGCCTCGTGCGGCTGCAGCCCGACGCCCTCATCGGCGAGGCGCCGATCGGCTCCGGCTTCCACGCGCGGGTCGAGAGCCTCGGCGAGGGCGGCGCGCGCCACGGCGGGCCGGCGGGCAGCGCGCTCGACGCCGTCGCGGTCCTCCGCGTCGTCGGCGGACCCCTCCGCGGGCAGGAGTTCCAGCTCGGCCGCGGTCACGCGACGATCGGTCGCGACGCGTCGAACGCGATCGTCCTCGCCGATCCGCTCGTCTCGAAGCGCCACGCGCGCATCGAGGTCGGCGCCCACGTCGAGGTCGTCGACCTCAACTCCGCGAACGGCGTGCTCGTCGACGGCGGGCTCGTCTCGCGCCTGCGCGTGACCCCCGGCGCGACCTTCACGATCGGCGACAGCGAGCTGCAGGTCTCGCTCGCGGGCGCCTTCGACGCCTCCGGGCCCGACCCGGTGCTCGAGCGGGGCGGCGCGCTGCTGTTCAACCGCTCGCCGCGCGTCGAGGCCCGCTACCCGGGCACCGCCTTCGACGGCCCGCGCATCCCGCGCGAGATGATCCAGCGGCTCTTCCCGTGGCCCATGCTCGTCGCGCCGATCCTGCTCGCGGCCGCGATGTACGCCCTCACCGAGAACCCTCGCTCCCTGCTCGTCGCGGCGATGACGCCGATGATGCTGCTCGGCAACTTCATCAACATGAAGACGCAGAACGGGCAGCGCCAGAAGTTCGAGGTGCAGATGTTCGAGCAGAAGTTCGAGCAGCTCGAGGAGGAGCTCTACCGCGAGAAGCCGAAGGAGGAGGCGGTGCGCGGCATGGAGGTGCCGCCCGTCGCCGAGGTCTTCGAGCACGCGATGCGCCTGGGCCCCATGCTCTGGACCCGCCGGCCCGAGCACTGGAACTTCCTCGCGGTGCGCCTGGGCACCTGTCGGGCGCTCTCGCGCAACAGCATCAAGGAGGAGGAGCAGCAGGACGGCCTCCCCGAGTACCTCGACCGCGTCGAGCGGCTGCGCGAGCGCTACCGCTACGTCGACGACGTGCCCATCGTGGAGTCCTTCGAGTCGGTCGGCTCGATCGGCATCGCGGGCCCGAAGTCGCTCGCGGCCGACGCGCTGCGCGGCCTGGCGCTGCAGCTCTACGGCCTGCACGCGCCGAACGAGGTCGTCACGGTCGCGCTCTGCGACGCCGACTGGACGGGCGAGCTCGAGTGGATGAAGTGGCTGCCCCACACCACGAGCGAGACGAGCCCGTTCAAGGACATGCCGCTCGCCGACTCCGCGACCGCGGGCGCCGCGCTCCTCAACGGGCTCGAGGAGCTCGTCATGGGCCGCTCGAAGTCGGCCTCGCCCGACCGCAAGACGCCCTACGACGAGGACTGGGACCCGATGCGGTACGGCACCGACGTCGAGCGCGCCGCGAAGGACGCGGTCACGAGCATCCAGACCTCGGTCGTCATCGTCGTCACGAACGACGCGCCCGTCGACCGCCCCCGGCTCACGCAGATCCTCGAGCGGGGCGCCGCCGTGGGCGTGCACGGCGTCTTCGTGGCGCCGACCGTGGAGTCGCTGCCGGCGGTGTGCCGCTCCTACGTCGACGTGTCGGGCGGCCTCGAGGCCGCGCGCGTCGGCACGGTGCGCTCGGGCGCCGACTACGAGGGCGTGCGCGTCGAGGGCGTCTCGGGCGAGTACATGCAGATGTTCGCGAAGCGCCTCGCGCCGGTCGTCGACGCGAGCATCGTCGTCACCGACTCCTCCGACATCCCCGACTCCGTCATGTTCCTCTCGCTCGTGGGCCCCGAGCTCGCCGAGGACCCGAACGCGGTCATCGACCGCTGGCGCCAGAACAACACGATCATCGACCGCTCCGGCGGCCAGAAGCCGCGCCTGAAGAAGGCCGGCACGCTGCGGGCGATCATGGGCCAGGGCGCGACCGACGCCATGACGCTCGACCTGCGCACGCAGGGCCCCCACGCGCTCGTCGGCGGCACGACGGGCGCGGGCAAGTCGGAGTTCCTGCAGGCGTGGGTGCTCGGCATGGCGGCCGCGCACAGCCCCGACCGCGTGACCTTCCTCTTCGTCGACTACAAGGGCGGCTCGGCCTTCGCCGACTGCGTCGAGCTGCCGCACTGCGTGGGCCTCGTGACCGACCTCAGCCCGCACCTCGTGCGGCGCGCGCTCACGAGCCTCCGCGCCGAGCTGCACCACCGCGAGCACCTCTTCAACCGCAAGAAGGCGAAGGACCTGCTCGAGCTCGAGAAGCGGCAGGACCCGGAGACCCCGCCCGCGCTCGTGCTCGTCATCGACGAGTTCGCGGCGCTCGCGGGCGAGGTGCCGGAGTTCGTCGACGGCGTCGTCGACATCGCCCAGCGCGGCCGCTCGCTCGGCATCCACCTCATCATGGCGACGCAGCGCCCCGCGGGCGTCATCAAGGACAACCTGCGCGCCAACACCAACCTCCGCGTCGCGCTCCGCATGGCCGACGAGTCCGACTCGAAGGACGTCGTCGACGACCCCGTCGCGGCATCCTTCCCGCCCTCCATCCCCGGCCGCGGCATCGCGAAGACCGGGCCCGGCAGGCTCGTGCCCTTCCAGTCGGCCTACGCGGGAGGCTGGACGACCGACGAGGTGCAGGTCGCCGACGTGAAGGTGGCCGAGCTGCGCTTCGGCTCGCTGCAGCGCTGGGAGCCGGAGGCAGCGCCCGAGTCCGACGCGCACGACGAGGACCTGGGCCCCAACGACCAGAAGCGCGTGGTGCGCACCCTCATCGCGGCCTCGCAGCAGGCCCGCATCCCCGCGCCCCGGCGCCCGTGGCTCGACGACCTCGAGACGGCCGTCGACCTCCGCGACCTGCCCATCGAGGGCGACGGCCGCATCGTGCTCGGCAAGGCCGACATCCCGGAGCGCCAGCGCCAGGACCCGATCTACCTGCACCCCGACCGCGACGGCTCGATGCTCGTCTACGGCACCTCGGGCTCGGGCAAGTCGACGCTCCTCAAGTCGATCGCGACCGCGGCGGGCATGCGCCCGGAGCTCGGCCGCGCCGAGGTCTACGGCCTCGACTTCGCGAGCGGCGCGCTGAAGCCGCTCGAGGTGCTGCCGCACGTCGGCTCGATCATCGCGGGCGACGACGCCGAGCGCGTGCAGCGCCTGCTGCGCTCGCTCGGCCGCGAGCTCGACCGCCGCGGCAAGGCCTTCGCGGCGGCGAGCGCCGCGAGCCTCACGGAGTACCGCGAGCTCGTCGACCCGGACGCATCGCGCATCTTCCTGCTGCTCGACAACTTCCCCCAGTTCAAGGCCGACTGGGAGGTCACGAGCGCGCGGGCGCCGTTCTACCAGGTGTTCATGCGGATCCTCGGCGAGGGCAGGCCGCTCGGCATCCACGCGATCGCGACGGCCGACCGCTCGGGCGCCGTGCCCACCGCGGTCAGCTCGAACATCTCGCGGCGCGTGGTGCTGCGCCTCTCGGACGAGTCGGCGTACACGCTCGTGGGCGCGCCGAAGGACGTGCTCGACGACGCCTCGGCGCCCGGCCGGGCGATCGTCGACGGCCTCGAGCTGCAGGTGGCGGTGCTGGGCGGCTCGCCCAACGTCGCCGAGCAGACGAAGCTCATGGGGCAGCTCGCCGAGGCGCTGCGTGCGCAGGGCGCGCGCGACGTCGAGGAGATCGGCGCGCTGCCGACGCGCCTCTCGCTCGAGGCGCTGCCCGACCGCGTCGACGACTTCCCCGTCATCGGCGTCGCCGAGGACACCCTCGCGCCGCGCGACTTCGACCCGATCGGCACCTTCATCGTCGCGGGCCCGCCCCAGTCCGGCAAGACGAACGCGCTCAAAGCGCTCGTCGTGGCGGTGGAGCGCTTCGATCCCGAGGTCCGGCTCTTCCACTTCGCCGGCAGGCGCTCGGTGCTGCACGACTTCCGGCCGTGGGTGCGCAGCGCCACGCGCCCCGAGGCGGCGAAGGAGCTCGCGAAGGAGCTCGCGGAGATCGTCGCCGACGAGACGGTGCCGGGCCGCATCCTCGTGGTGGTCGAGAACGTGCCGCAGTTCGCCGACTCCGACGCGGAGCGGGCCATGAAGGAGCTCTTCCAGGCCATCAACCGCAGCGACCACCTGCTGCTCGGCGACGCCGACGTCACGCAGGTCACGGGCGGCTACGGCTTCATCGGCGACTTCAAGGCGGGCCGCAAGGGCATCGTCCTGAAGCCCGACGCCTACGACGGCGACTCGGTCTTCAAGGTGCCCTTCCCCAAGGTCAAGCGCGCCGACTTCCCGGAGGGCCGCGGCATCTTCGTGCAGAACGGCCGCGCCGTCACGATGCAGCTGCCGCTCGTGCCCGAGCGCCCCGCGCCGGCGCCGGCGGCCGCGGCCGCGGCGCCGCCCGTCGCGGCGGCGGGCGTGCAGGAGGAGACGCTGCAGGCGGTGCCGGGCGACGCCTAGCGGCATGGGGACTCCTCCCCATCGACCGCGCAGGCGCCCGTCCGTACGGTGGTGGCAGGTGGTCCGGGTGGGCCACGATCCAGGAACGAAGGGAACGGGACCATGAGCGACTTCGGTGCTTCCTATGCCGAGATGGAGTCCACTGCGGGCAAGCTGGACACGGGCAAGGAGGACATCGCCGGTGTCCTCAAGGACCTCAAGTCGGCGGTGGACACGCTGCTGGGCGAGGACTTCAAGACGCAGCACGCGTCGGGCAAGTTCGGTGAGGGCTACGAGGAGCTGACCTCGGGCCTGGAGACGGCGATCGAGGGCATCTCCGACATGGGCGAGGCCCTGCGCGGCATGATGCAGGCGATCCAGTCGCTCGACGAGCAGATGGCCGGCAGCTGACCGCACCCCGTCCCAGGAGGGGCCCGACCACGGCGGTCGGGCCCCTCCTGCGCGCGGGCCGCAGCCCCGGTGCCCTGCCAGCCTCCGCTCCTAGGATCGACCCGTGACCGACCCCACCTCCGCCCCGTCGCTGCGCGAGGCGCTCGGCGCGCCCGCCGACCCCGAGTTCGAGCTCGTCCTGCCGGAGGGCTGGGTGCGGCGCGACGTCTCGCCCGAGACCGAGCGGGCGATGCTGGACGCGGCGAGGGCGCGCCTGATGGAGGCGCACCGCCCCGACCTCTACGGGCAGCTGCGCGCGCAGCTGCAGGAGTCGTTCGAGGCCATGCGCCGGATCGGCGCGATCGCGCACTTCGGCCCCGAGGCGGGCGCGCCCGACAGCGCGTTCCTCCCGGCCTCGCTCATCGCGTCGATCCGCACGCCCCAGCCGGGCGCGACGCTCGCGGAGGAGATGGCGCAGCGGATCCGAGAGGGCGCGACCGATCTGCACGGCGACCGCAGGTTCGTGCGCTTCCAGCGCGAGGCGACGACGCGGGTCGGCACGGAGCGCGCGGTGCAGACGACGGTCGTCTACCTCACGCCCGTCCCCGGCTCGCGGGGCTCGCGCGCGCTGCAGCTCACCGCGGTCATCACCCGCGGCGCGGAGTTCCCGGCCGACGACCCGGCGCTCGTGCTCATGCAGCGCCTCTTCGACGGCTGCGTCGCGACGCTGCGCTGGGACCGCTGAGGCGGGTGGGGAGTCCTCCCCATCGCGCGTCGAGCATCGCTCGCCTACCGTGATGCCAGACACCCCAGCCTGAGGAGGCACCCGCGATGGACGTCCTGATCAAGTTCGAGGACCTCGGCACGCTCAACGACTACCTCAAGCAGATCATCGCCGAGTTCGACGCCGCGGAGGACCGCGCCGACCAGCTCGAGGGCGCCATCGGCGACCCCTACGGCCGCAACGACCTGCGCGAGGCCGTCGAGGACTTCGAGGATCGCTGGGACGACAAGCGCGACGAGCTGCGCGACGGCATGAAGAGCGTGCAGGAGCACGTGCAGGGCGTCATCGACGGCTTCACCGACTGGGACACCGAGACGGCCGCGTCCATGAGCGAGCAGGGCTGAGCGCCATGTCGTGGATGGATCCGTCGCCGAAGGGTCGCAGGATCGTGGTGGTCGAGGGGGATCCGCAGACGATCATCCGGCGTGGTGAGGAGATCGAGGCGCTGGGTCGGATGATGTCGGACTCGGCGACGATCCTGGAGGGTCTGGCGGAGGGCACGGACGGTCTGCAGGGGAAGGCTGCTGCGAAGCTGCGCGAGGGCGTGGGCGATGTGCACGGGACGCTGGCGGAGGCGGGGCAGCTGTACACGCCGACGGGTCCGGTGGTGCGTCGGTACGGGGTGGCGCTGTCGGAGGATCAGTCGGCGATCGCGGGGCATGTGGCGCTGTGCGAGGGGCTGTGGGAGACGTTCCGGTCGCTGCCGGGCTCGGTGGAGCCGCGGGGGACGGGTGGCTGGTTCGAGCCGGAGGCGGGCAGCGAGGAGGCGCAGCAGCAGGCCGACGAGGACGAGGCGAAGCGGCTGGCGTACGAGGCGTGGGAGGACGAGGCGCGGCGCTTCGATGCGGACTACGACTCGTGGGAGTCGGCGTTCGAGGCTGCGGCGGCGGATGTCGGCGATGCGGTGGCGGGGAAGATCGAGGACTCGTTCTGGGACGACCTGGACGGGTTCGTGGCGGGTGCGCTGAAGGTGCTGCAGGTGGTGGGCCTCGTGCTCGCCGTCGCCTGCATCATCATCGGCGGACCGATCCTCGCGGCGATCGCCGCGGTCGTCGCGATCGCGACGCTCGCGCTCACGACCTACGCGTTCTTCCGCGGCGATGCCACGCTCGGCGACATGATCTTCGCGATCGTCGGGGTCATCCCCTTCGGCTCGCTCGGCAAGGGCGTCGGCCCCTTCTTCAGCGACATGGCGGGCGGCATCTTCTCGTCGGCGGGGCGGACGGCGATCGCGAGCAGCGGTGCGCACTTCGCGGGCGGCCTCACGCGGGGCTTCAGCCGTGGCATGGCCGACGGCATGGGGCTGCTCGGCTCGCTCGGCCGCGGCGGCCGCGGTGCGCTCCAGGGCCTCTCGCAGGGCGGTGCGAACGTCGCGGACGGCCTTGCGCGGCTGTTCGGGTACACGGGCCAGACCGACGCGCCGGGCATCCTGGGCGGCGTCTGGGGCGACGGCCACGTGAAGAACCTGTTCGGGGTGCCGGACGGCGCGGCGGAGATCTTCGGCGACGGCGCGCTCCACAACGCGATCGAGGGCCTCGACGTGCGCGTGCCGTGGGCGCCGCACCGCTGACGCCCGGCCCGTCGTGGCTAGGGTGAGCGGGTGCTGACCTCGGGGACGGAGCGCGCGGCGACGGCCGCGCCGACGGTGACCATCGGACCCGACCCGGAGCGGTGGCTCGTGCTGCCGCCCCTCGGGCGCCCGGCCGATGCGTGGGTCGACGCCTCGCTCGCGCTGCTCCAGCACCACGACGGCTTCGAGGCGGGCGCGTACCGCGGCATGCTCGAGCACGCGCTCGCCCTGCGCTCCGCCGACGACGCCTGGACCCTGCAGTGGTGGCCCGCGACGACCGTCGCCAACGTCGTCGTGCACGTCGTGGCGCGCGAGCTCGCCGAGGGCGAGGCCGCGCCGTCGATCGTCGGCTCGGTGCCCTTCCTCGGCGAGCCCGCGATCGACCTCGTCGACCACGTCGACCTCGGCCGCGGCATCGAGGTCCGCGGCGCGATCGCGAGCGATGTCGCGGGTGTCGCGCGACTCGGCCTCGTCGCGCACGCCTTCTGCGACGGCCGCCGCTGGATCGGCGTCGTCGCCGAGCCGACGCTGCCGGCCCTCGCGACGCAGCTGCTGCACGACCTGCGCCTCCTCGCGCGCTCGCTGCGCATCGACGGCGCCGAGTGGCGGGGCGCGCGGCTCGAGGCGCTCCCGGAGGCGGCGCGCGTCGAGCGCATCGCCGCACAGGAGCAGTGGCACGCGGAGGCGGGCGCATGACGCGCATGACGCCGCTCGAGCGGGCCCGCGCGCTCGGGCCCGGCGAGTCGGTGCGCTGGAAGCAGCTCGAGCTCGACGCGTTCCGCGAGCACCCTGCCGTGCTCCGCGGCCTCGACCCGAGCATCCGCGTCCGCGGCGGACGGTCGGCCCGCGATCGCCTCACGATGCTGCTGCCCTGGCTCGGCATGGCGGCGATCGCCTCGCCGCTCGTCGCGATGGCGATCCTCGTGCCCTCACGCATCTCGGCCGCCGCGCCCGTCGACTACGAGTCCGCGGTCCCCGTGAGCTCGCTGCTCTTCCTCTTCGCCGACCTCGCGCTCGTGCCCGCTGCGGTCGCCATCCTCCGCCGCCGGCGCGGTGATCGCTTCCTCCGCGGCGTCGGGGCCTTCGCGCTCGTCATGGCGCTCCTCACGGTCGCGATCGCCGTCGGCGTCCAGCCCGCCGTCGAGCACGTGTGGCTGTGGATGCTGCCGGTGCTCCTCGCGGGCCTCGCGGGCCTCGCGATCGCGCTCGTGCCCGTGCCGGCCGCGGAAGCGGCGCCGGGGCGCGGCGCGATGCGCGCCGACGGCCCGCGCTCGGGCCCCCGTGCCGTGGCGCGCGCCGCCATCGCCGGGCTCGACGAGGCCGAGCGCCAGCGGGCGGCCGCAGAGCTGCGCGCCGCGATCGACGAGCTCGCGCGCAGCGGTCTGGTGAGCGCGCGCGACGCCGACTGGGCGAAGGGCGCGGAGCTCGGCATGCTCGCGATCCGGATGTCGCAGCCGCGCCGCTGAGCCCTGCGCGCCCCGCGTCGCCCGATCCAGCGCACTCCCAGCGCGGTGGGGACTCCTCCCCATCGCGGGGTCCTGCGAGCCCCAATAGCGTGAGGGCACAGGTCGGAGCGAGTGCTGAGGAGCGTGCCATGTCGTGGATGGATCCGTCGCCGAAGGGTCGCGGGATCGTGGTGGTCGAGGGGGATCCGCAGACGATCATCCGGCGTGGTGAGGAGATCGAGGCGCTGGGTCGGATGATGTCGGACTCGGCGACGATCCTGGAGGGTCTGGCGGAGGGCACGGACGGTCTGCAGGGGAAGGCTGCTGCGAAGCTGCGCGAGGGCGTGGGCGATGTGCACGGGACGCTGGCGGAGGCGGGGCAGCTGTACACGCCGACGGGTCCGGTGGTGCGTCGGTACGGGGTGGCGCTGTCGGAGGATCAGTCGGCGATCGCGGGGCATGTGGCGCTGTGCGAGGGGCTGTGGGAGACGTTCCGGTCGCTGCCGGGCTCGGTGGAGCCGCGGGGGACGGGTGGCTGGTTCGAGCCGGAGGCGGGCAGCGAGGAGGCGCAGCAGCAGGCCGACGAGGACGAGGCGAAGCGGCTGGCGTACGAGGCGTGGGAGGACGAGGCGCGGCGCTTCGATGCGGACTACGACTCGTGGGAGTCGGCGTTCGAGGCTGCGGCGGCGGATGTCGGCGATGCGGTGGCGGGGAAGATCGAGGACTCGTTCTGGGACGACCTGGACGGGTTCGTGGCGGGTGCGCTGAAGGTGCTGCAGGTGGTGGGCCTCGTGCTCGCCGTGGTCGGGCTCGTCATCGGCGGCCCCATCCTCGCCGCGCTGGGCGCGATCGTCGCGATCGCCACCCTCGTGCTCACCGTCTACCAGTTCTGCCGCGACGACGCCTCGGGCCTCGACCTCGCGCTCGCGATCGTCGGGGTCATCCCGTTCGGCTCCCTCGGCAAGCTCGCGCAGGGCAGGTCGGGCGTCGTGAGCGTGCTCGGCGACGTCGCGGGCGGCGCGTTCAAGCCCTCGACCTACTCGGCCGCCGTCGGGCAGCTGCGGACGCTGTCGATGGCGTCGCGGTTTGCCGGCGGCGGCGCGCAGGGCTTCCGCGCCGGGGCCAGCGCCTTCCTGCAGCTCAACAGCAACGGCCTGGGCGGCACGATGACGCGCCTGCTCACCGGCAAGGGCGTCGACGACTTCGCGATGCTCTCGAACGTGCTCGAGCCCGGCACCGACTGGACCACCCGGCTCGCGGTCGGAGTCGACTTCGGCCACTCCTACCTGGGCAACGCGATCAAGGTCGCGAACTACGGCACGCAGGCGGCGGGCACCGAGGGCCTCGCCGATCGCTTCCCGGCGCTGCGCTGGATGGGCTTCTGAGCGCCGTGCACGAGGCGGGGGAGGGCCGCGGCTGGCGCGTCGCGATGCGCTCCGAGGAGCCCGGATGGCTCGAGGTGCCGGCGCTCGAGGGGGAGCGGGCCCGTGCGTGGGTCGCGGCGGCGGCGGGCGAGCCTGCGCGCGGACTGGGGCGCCCGCTGGCGGCCCGAGCACGGGGTGCTCGTGCCCGCGGCGCTCGAGCACGCGCTCGCGAGCCGGGCGCCCGACGACGCGCTGTGCTTCCAGCTGTGGCCCGAGCGCGAGCTGCGCACCGCGATCCTCCACGTGCAGCTCGGGGCCGCCGAGGGGGCGCCCGAGGAGCACGAGGGCGCGGCATCGCCCGTCGAGCATCCGCTGCTCGGGCCGGGCCTCCGCATCGTGCGGCGCACGAGCATCGAAGCGCCGGAGGCCGGCGGCCCCGTGCCGCTCGTGGGCGTCGACCTCGTCTGGAGCGACGGGGTCGCGCTCGTGCGCGCCTCGCTCGAGCCGACGCTCCCCCCGCTCGCCGCGGAGGTCCTGCCGCTCGCGCACGCGCTCGTCGCGTCGCTCGAGGTCGAGGGGCCCGAGGGCCCGTTCCGCGCGTCCGCGCCGCAGGGCTCCTTCGAGGCATGGGGCGTCGCAGGCGTCGGGCCCGGGGCCTGAGCGCTCCCCAGCGGATTCCCAGTCCGATGGGGAGTACTCCCCATCGACTCCCCAGCGCCGCGCCCCTACCGTGGAGCGCAGCGGGTCCGACCGGGCCGCGCGACCACGTCGAAAGGGACGGACGATGAGCGACTTCGGTGCTTCCTATGCCGAGATGGAGTCCACTGCGGGCAAGCTGGACACGGGCAAGGAGGACATCGCCGGTGTCCTCAAGGACCTCAAGTCGGCGGTGGACACGCTGCTGGGCGAGGACTTCAAGACGCAGCACGCGTCGGGCAAGTTCGGTGAGGGCTACGAGGAGCTGACCTCGGGCCTGGAGACGGCGATCGAGGGCATCTCCGACATGGGCGAGGCCCTGCGCGGCATGATGCAGGCGATCCAGTCGCTCGACGAGCAGATGGCCGGCAGCTGACCCACGGCTGATCCCGCGAGGACCCGGCCGTTGGGTCGGGTCCTCGCGCCACGCTCAGGTCACGCGAGAGGAACCCCATGGCCTACGACGACATCGACATCCCGCTGCGGAGCATGGAGACGCTGTCGACCGCGCTCGGCGACATCGTCGCCGAGTTCGACGACGCCACGGGCAGGAGCGAGGCCCTGGAGGCCGCGATCGGCACGCCGCTCGGGCGCGGCGGGCTGCGCGACCAGGCGCAGGAGTTCGAGGAGGCCTGGGACGACAAGCGCGACACGCTCAAGGCCAAGCTCGAGCGGCTGAAGGAGCGGGTCGACGACACGCGCACGGCATGGGAGGACCTCGACGTGGAGCTCGCGACCGCGTCCGAGGTGCAGGACGGGAACGACGGATGACCGAGAACAGCTCCTTCTACCGGGGCGGCATGCCGCCGACGCCGGTCGGCGGCCACGAGATCCGCGACATCGCGGGCGAGGCCGCGACGATCATCGCTCGCGGCCGCGCCATGGAGAGCCTGGGCGATCAGATGCAGCAGGCGGCGAACACGCTGAAGCACCTCGCCGACGGCACGGTCGGCGCCGGCCAATCGATCGAGGAGCTGCGCAAGGACGCGGACGACGTCTACGCCGACCTCAAGACCGCCGGCATCCGCTACAGCCCCTCGGGCGCGGCGGTCAAGGCCTACGGCGAGGCGCTCGACGACGCGCAGACCGCCGTCCGGCCCGTGATCGCCGACTGCGAGGCGCTCTGGGAGGCGGTCCGCAGCGCGTCCTGGGACCTCGAGGGCGCGGAGGAGGACCAGGAGTCCTCGAAGCAGTCGACCTTCGACCAGGCCGTCACCGAGTGGGAGCAGGCCGCGAACCGCTACGACGGCCCCTACGAGGCCTGGGACGCCGCCTACGACGCCGCGCGCCAGGGCCTCGAGGACGCCAACGAGGACGGGGTCCGCGACTCGACCTGGGACGACTTCGTCGGCGCGCTCGACACCTTCGTCACGATCCTCGGCTGGGTGGGCGTGGCGCTCGTCGTGGTCGCGCTCGTCATCGGCGGTCCGATCGTCGCGGCGATCGCGCTCGTCGTGGGCGTCGTCGCGCTGCTCGGCACGATCGTCCTCGCGGTCGAGGGCAGGAAGACCGGCACCGACGTCGCCTTCGCGGCGCTGAGCATCGTGCCGTTCGGGAAGCTCGCCAAGCTCGGCCCGGTGATCAGCGGCGCGAGCCGGGGCTCGCGCGCCTCCGCGGTGCTCGCGCACTTCGGCGACGACTTCATCCGCGGCGCGCAGAACCTCCGCTCGACGCGCGCGGCCGCCGCGCAGGCGTGGTCGGGCATGGGCAACCGCGTCATCCCGGAGCTCCGCCAGGCGACGCTCGGCACGCAGGCGATCATGCAGCTGCGCCACACGCCGTGGCAGCTGCCCGGCTCCTACGGCGACGTCGTGCGCCGGCTCGGCGGCTTCCAGCCGGGCCAGGTGCCCGGGAACCTGGCGGAGGGCCTCGGCGGCATGGCCGACGCGATGTTCGGCTCGGTCTACCCGACCCTCGACACCGTCTCCGATGCGGTCGGCGGCTGAGGTGCCGGTCGGTAGCGTGGTCGCATGACCGCGTCGTCCGAGACCCTGCCGCAGGCTCCTGCCTGGCCCGAGTTCGCGCTGCTGCTGCCGCCCGGCTGGCGCAGCGTCGACGCCGACGAGGCGTCGATCGCCGCGCTGCACGAGCGCGCCACCGCCGTCCTCAAGCGCCACGGCCGGCCGGACCTCGACGCGCAGTTGCGCTCGCAGCTGCGCGCCGCGCTCAGCAGCGGCGGCGGCCGCGAGGTGGTGCGCATGTACCTGCAGGAGACCGACGACCCCGAGGCGATGACGCCCATGTCGATGGTCGCCGCTCGGCTGCGGCCGCCGGCGGGCGCGAGCCTCGACGCCTACGTGGGCGAGCTCGTGCAGGAGCGCGGCGCCGCCCCGCTCGCCGAGGGCAGCCCGGTGCTCGCCTGGACGCAAGGGACGACCGCGACGGTCGAGGGCTCGCGCGTGCAGACGCTGACGCGCAACGGCCTCGTCGCGGTGCCGGGCACGGGCCGCCGCCAGGGGATGCTGCTCAGCGTGGTGGTCGTCGTCGCGGCGAACGGCGCCGAGCTGCCCGAGCAGGTCGTGCGGCAGCTGCTCGTGCTCGCCGACGCGATGCTCGCGACGTTCCGGTGGGCAGCGTGACCGAGGTCGGCCTCGTCGTCGACGAGGGCCTGTGGACCGTCCTGCCCGCCCTGCCGTCGTCCGAGGAGGTCGACGCGGCGGCGATCGCGCACGCGGTGGGCCTGGGCGCCTCGGAGGACCAGGTGCGGGCGGCGCTCGAGCTGCGCATGCCCGCCTCGCAGTTCGAGCTGCTCCTGCAGGAGCCCGGGCTCTCGGCCCCCGCCCTCGTGCACGGCTTCGTCGGCACCTCCGAGACCCCGGACGGCGAGGGCCTCGAGGCGCTCGTGCAGCCGATGGAGGAGACGTACACCGAGCCCGTCGTCGAGCACTACGAGCTCGGTGGCAGGCGCGCGGTGCGCGCGCTGTGGTCGCTGCCGTACGCGTTCGACGACGGCACGCGGGCGACGGCGTGGTCGCTCGCGGTCGCGCTCGACGGCGGCGTCGCGATCTTCGCGTGCGAGCCCGCGCCGCCGCTCACCACCGCCGCGCTCATCGGGCGCGGCGATGCGCTCGTCGCGAGCATGGACGTCGCGCGGTGAGCGCCGCGAGCGAGCTCGCGCGCACGGCGAAGCCCGGCCTCGGGCCGTCGCGCGCGTCCGAGATCGAGCTCGCGGTCGCGGCAGAGGCGCACCCCCGCTCGGCGAGGCGCTGCGCGAGGCCGGCGCCGCCTTCCAGCGCGAGGCGCACGGCGTCGCCGGCGAGGCGGCGGCCGAGCAGCGCGAGGCGCTGGGCATCGGCTACGCGGGCGGCGGCACGAAGCTGCGCCTGGGTGCTGCTGCGCTCGCAGCGGGCGGAGGCCTCGCCTTCCACCTGGCCCGCGGCCAGGCCCCGGCCGCCGAGACCTGGCCCTGGTCGGTGGGGATGCTCGCCGTGGCGGTGCTGCTCGTCTCGCCCGAGGCGCTGCGCGCCCGCCGCTCGGCGCCGCCGTCGCGGGCGCAGACCATCGTCGTCGAGCTCGTGGCGGCCATCGCCGCGATCGTCGCCGTGATCCTGCTCGTCGCGGGCCTGCAGCTCGGCGCCGCGCTCGCCGGGGCGGTCGCTGCGCTCGGCATCGCGGCGGCGCTCCGCTGCGCGCTCGTGCGGGCGGCCGACCCCGCCGCCCGGGCTCGCGCCGACGGCGCTCCCGCGGCGCTGCGGAGCAGCATCGCCGAGCGCACCGCCAGCGCGCGCCGCGCCGCGGAGCAGCGCATCGCGCTCGCGCAGCGGGAGGTGCCGCGCGCGGCGGCCGCGGCGCTCGAGGCCGACCGCGCGGCGGCGCTGCGCGCGCTCGTGACCACTGCCGCGCTGCCCGAGGACGACGCGGCGAGGCTCGTCGCCGCGCCGCTCGGCACCGCGCACCTCGACTTCCTGGCCTCCGTGGTCGTCGGCGCCACTGGCTCGGCCGCGGTCGAGCCCGGCGCCGCGCGCTGAACCACGCGGCAGCGGCGGCTCGCTGGCCTTGACCGTCGCACGTCACCCGGCGTAGCATTGGCCGGGTGTGCGCACATGCGCGCCCTGCGCCATGCGCGGGGTCGCGGCCGCACATAGGGCGAGCGGGGCATCCCGCGGACCCCCACGGCATATCCGCCCCCGCGAGGGAGCGCGCGAGCGCGCGGCGGATGCACCGATGGAGCCGGACCCCCGGCGAACCACATCGAACGCTGTCACCGTGCAGCAGGAGGAAGCAACGTGCCCACCATCCAGCAGCTGGTCCGCAAGGGCCGGTCGCCGAAGGTCTCGAAGACCAAGGCGCCCGCGCTCAAGGCCAACCCGCAGCAGCGCGGCGTCTGCACCCGCGTCTACACCACCACCCCCAAGAAGCCGAACTCGGCGCTCCGCAAGGTCGCCCGCGTGAAGCTCTCGAACGGCACCGAGGTCACGGCCTACATCCCCGGCGAGGGCCACAACCTCCAGGAGCACTCGATGGTGCTCGTCCGCGGCGGTCGTGTGAAGGACCTCCCCGGCGTGCGCTACAAGATCGTGCGCGGCGCGCTCGACACCCAGGCCGTGAAGAACCGCAAGCAGGCTCGCAGCCGCTACGGCGCGAAGATGGAGAAGAAGTAATGCCTCGCAAGGGTCCCGCTCCCAAGCGCCCGGTCGTTGCTGACCCCGTCTACGGCGCTCCGATCGTCTCGCAGCTCGTCAACAAGATCCTCCTCGACGGCAAGAAGGGCCTCGCCGAGCGCATCGTCTACGGCGCGCTCGCCGGCGTCGGCACGAAGTCGGGCCAGGACGCGGTCGTGGTGCTCAAGAAGGCGCTCGACAACATCCGCCCGACCCTCGAGGTCAAGTCGCGCCGCGTCGGCGGCTCGACCTACCAGGTCCCCGTCGAGGTCAAGCCGCACCGCGCGAACACGCTCGCGCTGCGCTGGCTCGTCTCCTACGCCAAGGCGCGTCGCGAGAAGACCATGACCGAGCGCCTCATGAACGAGATCCTCGACGCCTCGAACGGCCTCGGCGCCGCCGTGAAGCGTCGCGAGGACACGCACAAGATGGCCGAGTCGAACAAGGCCTTCGCGCACTACCGCTGGTGACAGCCCGGGCGCGCCCCGCGGCGACGCGGGGCGCGCCCACCCCACACTTCCCTCTCCCCATCCATCACTTCGGAGGAACCCAGTGGCTCAAGAGGCCCAGAAGGACCTGACCAAGGTGCGCAACTTCGGCATCATGGCGCACATCGATGCCGGCAAGACCACCACCACCGAGCGCATCCTGTTCTACACGGGCGTCAACCACAAGATCGGCGAGACGCACGACGGCGCCTCGACGATGGACTGGATGGAGCAGGAGCAGGAGCGCGGCATCACCATCACGTCCGCGGCGATCACGGCTGCCTGGAAGGGCACCCAGATCAACATCATCGACACGCCCGGCCACGTCGACTTCACGGTCGAGGTCGAGCGCTCGCTGCGCGTGCTGGACGGCGCCGTCGCCGTCTTCGACGGCAAGGAGGGCGTGGAGCCCCAGTCCGAGACCGTCTGGCGCCAGGCCGACAAGTACGACGTCCCCCGCATCTGCTTCGTCAACAAGATGGACAAGCTGGGCGCCGACTTCTACTTCACGGTCGACACCATCATCAACCGCCTGGGCGCGAAGCCGCTCGTCCTCCAGCTCCCGATCGGCGCCGAGTCGTCGTTCGAGGGCGTGGTCGACCTGGTCGAGATGAACGCGAAGACCTGGCGCGGCGACGCCAAGGGCGACGTGAAGATGGGCGCCGAGTGGACGGTCGAGGAGATCCCGGCCGACCTCAAGGAGAAGGCGGAGGAGTACCGCACGATGCTCCTCGAGACCGTCGCCGAGACCGACGACGCGCTCATGGAGAAGTTCTTCGAGGGCGAGGAGCTCTCGATCGACGAGATCAAGGGCGCCATCCGCAAGCTCACGCTCGCGAGCGAGGTCTACCCGGTGCTCTGCGGCTCGGCGTTCAAGAACCGCGGCGTGCAGCCGATGCTCGACGCGGTCGTCGACTACCTCCCGAGCCCCCTCGACGTCCCGGCCATCCCCGGCCACGACGCGAAGGACCCGGAGAAGGAGATCGAGCGCCACGCCGACCGCGAGGAGCCGTTCTCGGCCCTGGCGTTCAAGGTCGCCGTCCACCCCTTCTTCGGCCGCCTCACCTACGTCCGCGTGTACTCCGGTCACGCCGACTCGGGCGCCGCCATCGTCAACTCGACGAAGGGCAAGAAGGAGCGCATCGGCAAGATCTTCCAGATGGCCGCCAACAAGGAGATCCCCGTCGACGAGGTGACCGCGGGTCACATCTACGCGGTGATCGGCCTCAAGGACACCACCACGGGCGACACCCTCTCCGACCCGGCCAGCCCCGTCATCCTCGAGTCGATGACGTTCCCGGCCCCGGTCATCGAGGTCGCGATCGAGCCGAAGACGAAGGCGGACCAGGAGAAGCTCTCCACGGCCATCCAGAAGCTGGCCGAGGAGGACCCGACCTTCCGCACCGAGAACAACCCGGAGACCGGCCAGACGGTCATCAAGGGCATGGGCGAGCTGCACCTCGACATCCTCGTCGACCGCATGAAGCGCGAGTTCAAGGTCGAGGCCAACGTGGGCAAGCCCCAGGTGGCCTACCGCGAGACGCTCAAGGGCACGATCGAGAAGTTCGACTACACCCACAAGAAGCAGACGGGTGGATCGGGCCAGTTCGCCAAGATCCAGATCAAGCTCGAGCCGATGGAGATCACGTCGGAGGAGACCTACGAGTTCGTGAACGCCGTCACCGGCGGTCGCGTGCCCCGTGAGTACATCCCCTCGGTCGACGCGGGCATCCAGGACGCCATGCAGGTCGGCGTGCTCGCCGGCTTCCCGACGGTCGGCGTGAAGGCCTCGCTCCTCGACGGTGCGGCGCACGACGTCGACTCGTCGGAGATGGCGTTCAAGATCGCCGGCTCGATGGCGTACAAGGAGGCGGCCCGCAAGGCGCAGCCGACGCTCCTCGAGCCGCTCATGGCGGTCGAGGTGCGCACGCCCGAGGAGTACATGGGCGACGTCATCGGCGACCTCAACTCGCGCCGCGGGCAGATCCAGTCGATGGAGGACGCCCAGGGCGTGAAGGTCGTCAAGGCCCTCGTCCCGCTGTCGGAGATGTTCGGCTACGTCGGCGACCTGCGGTCGAAGACGTCCGGCCGCGCCGTCTACTCGATGGAGTTCTCGACCTACGCCGAGGTGCCGAAGGCCGTCTCGGACGAGATCGTCCAGAAGAGCAAGGGCGAGTGATCGTCGGGGCGACGGCCTGGCCGTCGCCCCGCATCCCCGCCCCCACGGGCTCGGTTTTCCCTGGACCGCGGGCCCAAGTACCATAAGTCAACACCACCCCGAACGCTCTGCCGCGGACGCGGCGGTGCACGCATGAGAAGTCCTAGGAGGACATAGTGGCTAAGGCCAAGTTCGAGCGGACCAAGCCGCACGTCAACATCGGAACGATCGGTCACGTCGACCACGGCAAGACGACGCTCACGGCGGCGATCTCCAAGGTCCTCGCCGACAAGTACCCGTCGGCGACCAACGTGCAGCGCGACTTCGCCTCGATCGACTCCGCTCCCGAGGAGCGTCAGCGCGGCATCACGATCAACATCTCGCACGTCGAGTACGAGACGCCGAAGCGCCACTACGCGCACGTCGACGCGCCGGGTCACGCCGACTACATCAAGAACATGATCACGGGTGCCGCCCAGATGGACGGCGCGATCCTCGTGGTCGCCGCGACCGACGGCCCCATGGCCCAGACGCGCGAGCACGTGCTGCTCGCCAAGCAGGTCGGCGTGCCCTACCTGCTCGTCGCGCTCAACAAGTCGGACATGGTCGACGACGAGGAGATCCTGGAGCTCGTCGAGCTCGAGGTCCGCGAGCTCCTCTCGTCGCAGGACTTCGACGGCGACAACGCGCCGGTCGTCCGCGTCTCGGGCCTCAAGGCTCTCGAGGGCGACGAGAAGTGGGTCAACGCCGTCCTCGAGCTCATGGAGGCCGTCGACGAGTCGATCCCGGACCCCGTGCGCGACAAGGACAAGCCGTTCCTCATGCCGATCGAGGACGTCTTCACGATCACCGGCCGTGGCACGGTCGTCACGGGCCGCGCCGAGCGCGGCACGCTGGGCATCAACTCGGAGGTCGAGATCGTCGGCATCCGTCCGACCCAGAAGACCACCGTCACGGGCATCGAGATGTTCCACAAGCAGCTCGACGAGGCCTGGGCCGGCGAGAACTGCGGCCTCCTCCTCCGTGGCACCAAGCGCGAGGACGTGGAGCGCGGCCAGGTCGTCGTCAAGCCGGGTTCGGTCACGCCGCACACCAACTTCGAGGGCACGGCGTACATCCTGTCCAAGGACGAGGGCGGCCGCCACAACCCGTTCTTCACGAACTACCGTCCGCAGTTCTACTTCCGCACGACGGACGTGACGGGCGTCATCTCGCTGCCCGAGGGCACCGAGATGGTCATGCCGGGCGACACCACCGACATGACGGTCGAGCTGATCCAGCCGATCGCCATGGAGGAGGGCCTCGGCTTCGCCATCCGCGAGGGCGGCCGCACGGTCGGCGCCGGCACGGTCACGAAGATCATCAAGTAAGTCCTCTGGACTCACTGGAAGGGCCCCGCTCCGGCGGGGCCCTTCTGCGTGCCCGGGGCCAGGTGCCCGCCCTAGGCTCCTCGCATGGATCGCGCGGCGTTCGACGGGCTGACGGATCGCCTCGTGGCATGGGCGTCCGACGCTCCTGGCGTGCTCGGCCTGCTGCTCGTCGGCAGCGCGGCGGGCACGACCCACGAGCCCGACGGCTGGAGCGACCACGACTTCTTCGTGATCGCCGAGCCGGCGGTCGCCCCGGCGCTGCGGGCGAGCGCCGCGTGGCTCCCCGTCCCGCAGGGAGCGATCGTGCTCCACGAGCAGGACACCGCGCACGGCGCGTGGGCCGTGCTGGACGACGGCCACCTGCTCGAGTACGCGGTGTTCGCGCCCGACGAGCTGGCGCTCAGCCGCAGCGGGGCGCTCCGCGTCGCGGTCGATCGACTGGGCGACCTCGAGGCGCGGATGGCGCCGACGCTCGCGCCGCCGCGGCGCGACCCCGCCTCGATCGCCTCCGCCCTGCTCCGCGCGGCCCTCGTCGGCGCGGGCCGTGCGGCGCGCGGCGAGCGCCTCGTCGGCCGCCGTCACCTGGGCGACGCGGCCGGCGCCCTGCTCGCGCTGCTGGCCCTCGAGGGGGCGCCTGATGCGCTGGACCCGTGGCGCCGCGTCGAGCAGCACCGCCCTGCGATCGCTGCCGCGCTCGACCGCGAGCTCGCACGGGGCGATGCGAGTGCGGCGTCCGCGTTCGTGGCGCTCGCCGCCGACCTCTTCGCGCACGAGCCGTGGTGGCCCCGCGCGCTCGCGGACGCGGTGCGACCGCGGATCGAAGCCGCTGGACGGCCGCGCGCTGCAGGCGGATGATGGCGGCATGGCCGAGCAGAAGACCCAGCCCACCGCCGCATCCGTCGCCGACTTCCTCGACGCCGCGCAGCCGCCTCGGCGCGTGGAGGAGGGGCGTCGGCTCGACGAGATCTTCCGCGAGGAGACCGGGGAGGAGGCGGTGCTCTGGGGCCCGTCGATCGTCGGCTACGGCAGCTACCGGTACGTGAGCCCGTCAGACCCGAAGCGCCGGGGCGAGTGGCCGAAGACGGGCTTCTCGCCGCGCAAGGGCGCGATCTCGCTGTACGGCCTCAAGGACCTGCCGGAGGGCGCGGCCCTCCTGCCGAGCCTCGGGGAGTACACGGAGGGGGCCGGCTGCGTCTACGTCAAGCGGCTCGACCGGGTCGACGAGTCGGTGCTGCGGCGGCTGGTCCGCATCGCGGCGTCGCGGCAGGACGATCCGGCCGCGTAGCCCGCCGAGCGCTCCGGCATCGCGCGGCGCGCGTCAGCGAGGCTCGTGCCAGCGCAGCAGCACCCAGGCCTCGGCGTCGTCGAAGGGCCCGGCGCCCTCGAGCTGCTCCCAGACCATCCCCGAGTACAGGTAGACCCACGCGGCCTGCCCCTCGTCGACGTAGTAGGGCAGCGCGGGATCGCCCCGCACGTAGCCGCTCGTGGCGAGGATGCGCTCGTCGAGCGTCTCGATCGTCCCCTCCTCGGCGCGCACGAGCGCGAACGAGAAGGTCGCGGTGTACTCGTTGGCGGGCGTCGCCTGGGTGCCCGAGCAGCCGATCTCGAGCCCCTCGAGCAGCTCGGGCCTCGTGAACCCGTCCTCGAAGGGCTCGTCGGGATCGGAGGCGACCTCGTCGAGCAGCAGCTCGGTGCAGGCCCCGTCCACGACCGCGAGCGGTCGGTCCGGGTCCGCGGCGGCGTCGCCGGGGCTGGGCGAGGCCGCCGCGGTGGGCGCCGGCTCCGCGCTGGCGGGAGGTGCAGCGGTCGGGGCCGCGAAGGGGAGGGGCACGGCGCAGCCGGCGAGCGCGAGCGCGGCGGCGGCCATGACGGCGAGGAGCGGACCGCGGCGGGTCATGCGACCGGCTCGTACCACAGGACCACCACCCAGTCCTCGGCGCCCGCAGGCGCGGGCGTCATCTCGGCGATGACGCTCGCCCACTCGGGCATCGGGTCGAGGAAGGCCACGGGCGTGCCGTCGCCCGTCTGGTAGATGCCCCAGACGATGGGGTCGGGCTCGAGCCCGGTCGCGAGGATCGCGGCGTCGATGCGGTCGAGCACGCCATCGCCGGCAGCCACGACGGCGACCGAGAAGGTCGCGAAGTCCTCGCCCTCCTCCGCAGGGCGGGTCAGCGCGCACGCGACGTCGGTGCCCTCGAGGACCTCCGGGTGCAGGAAGCCCTCGCGCACGTGCAGGGTCGCGAGGGTGTCGAGGAGCGCCGCGACCATCTCGGTCGAGCATCCGTGCGCGTCCAGCACGGGCATGCCGTCGCCGTCGGCCTCCGCGGACGGCTCCGACGAGGGCGCGGCGCTCGGCGAGGGCGAGGCGCTCGGCGTGGGGGCCGGCGCGGCGCTGGAGGTCGCGGGCGCGGGCGGCGCGGACGGCGGCAGCACGACGCACCCTGCGAGCGTCGTGGCGACGACCATCGCCAGCAGCGCCGCGGCCGCGCGGGCATGGATCCTCATCGGCACCTCCACGCGCACGATAGCCGACGCCGCTGGGGCAGCCGGGGCGCCCGGCGGCACCCGCCGCCCGCCTAGGCTGGAGGGGTGGTGGAGATCATCGACTTCGACGTCCAGGCGACCACGATCGACGGCCTCGCGCTCATCCGCATGAAGCAGGTGCGCGAGGAGCGCGGCACGGTGCGCGAGTTCTACCGCGCCTCCGCGTTCGAGGCCGCGGGGCTCCCGCTGCCCGCGTTCCGGCAGGTCAACGTGACCGAGACGATGCCCGGCGCGATCCGGGGCATGCACGGGGAATCGATGGTGAAGCTCATCGCCATCGCGCACGGCACCGCCTGGGGTGCGTGGGTCGACGCCCGCGCCGGCTCGCCGACCGAGGGCGCCGTCTTCCAGGCGGCGCTCGAGCCCGGCACCCAGATCCTGGTGCCCGAGGGCGTGTGCAACGGCTTCCAGTCGACGGGCGCGACGCCGACGCAGTACGTCTACTGCTTCACCGAGGAGTGGACGCCGGCCATGGCGGGCGTGGCGCTCACGCCGCTCGACCCCGCCCTCGGCATCGCGTGGCCCGTACCCGTCGACGTGGAGGACCGCGCGCAGATCAGCGCGAAGGACCTCGCCGCACCGACGCTCGCCGAGGTGCTGGGCCGGGCCGATGCCTGAGGCGCTCGGCCTCGCCGCGGGCGTCCTGCTGCTCGTCGGCGCCGCCTTCGCGGCCATCGTGTGGCCGCCGTTCTGGCGCCGCGTCGCGGCCGACCCGCGGGCGCGCGACGGCGCCGGCCGGCCGACGCGATTCCTGCGCGTGCACGCCGTCCTCATCGGCACCGCCCTCGTGCTCGCGCTCGCGCAGGCGATCGTCGGCGTCTGGTGGCTCGCCGTCCGCTGACGCGGATCGCCCCCTGGTGCGCGCCCCGCGGGTGTGCTCGACTGGGGCCGAGCGGCGGCGACGGCGCCGCCGTCGACGGAGGTGCGCGATGCCCGACCACGACGACCGAGCCGGCAGCGCCCGGCACGCCCCGCACGACGACGGCGAGGCGCATCCCGGCGAGGGTCAGGCCGCCTTCGTCGACGACGCGACGGGGCGCTCGTTCGCGCGCGCGGTCGCCGAGGGCGAGGTCGTGATGGCCGAGACCCGCGCGCACATCGAGGAGCTCGAGCACGAGCGCGAGCACCTCGCCCCGCGCCACGACGAGGGGGCGCGACCCGGCGATCCGGGCCCGCACGAGGAGGTCGAGCCCGAGTAGCCGCTACGGCGCGGGGGAGCGCCGCGCCGCGGCCTCGAGCAGCGCCCGCAGCAGCTCCTGCACGGCGGGATCCTGCTCGTCGGCGACGACCGCGCCGATCTCGCGACGCGCGAGCGGATGCCGCACGGGCACCTCCCGGACCCCGTCGTCGATCCGCGTCGGGCTCGGGGGCAGCACGGCCACGCCGAGGCCCGCCGCGGCGAGGCCGCGAGCCGCGCGGTACTCGCCCACGACCAGCGTCGGCGCGGGCACGGCCCCGCCGTCGGCCGCGAAGAGCGCCTCGACGGCGTCGTGGATGCCGTAGCCCGGCGCGAGCATGATCTGCGGCCAGCCGCGGAGGGCCTCGACCGTGACCTCGTGCATGGCCGCGAGCGGGTGGTCGGGCGCCGCGACGGCGACGAGCGGCTCCGCGTAGAGCATCGTGACCTCGCCCGCCGATGCCGGCGGGGCCGCGACGACCGCGATGTCGGCGCGGTTCTGCTCCAAGGCCTCGACGCAGCGGGCGCGGGAGCCGTGCTCGAGCCGCAGCCGCACCTCGGGCCATCGTGCGCGGAACCGCCGGATCGCCTCCGGCACGAGCCGCTCGCCGAGCATCGTCTGGAAGGCGATGCCCAGCTCGCGGTCGCCGATCGAGCCGCCGCGGGCGATCGCGGCGAGCGCGTCGCCGATCGCCTGCAGGGCGGCCTCGCCCGCGTCGGCGAGCGCCGATCCCGCGGGCGTGAGCACCACCCCGCGCCCCTCGCGGCGCACGACGGGCGCCCCGACCGCTGCGCCGATGCGCTGCAGCGCCCGCGTGGCGCTCGGCTGCGGCACGCCGAGCTCGTCCGCGGCGGCCGTCACGCTGCCCGTGCGCCGCACGGCGACGAGCGCGGGCAGGTCGCGCAGCAGGCGGGTGTCACGGGGATCAGGATGCATGTGCAGAGCGTATGGGATGCACATTGTCGGGCATTGGTCATGCGCTCACGCGCGCCCTACGCTCGGGCACGTGCCCGCCACCGTCGTCCCCGCCGCCCTCGGCCCCGGGGTGCAGCGCCCGACGGTCGCGATCTCGCCCCGCCGCCTCACGGTCGCCCTGCTCGCGCTCGGCCTCGCCACGTTCACGCAGCTGTACGCGATCCAGGGCGCGCTGCCGCAGGTCGCGCGCGAGCTCGGCGCGAGCCCGGCCGAGGCGGCGCTCACCGTCTCGCTCGCGACGGGCGGCCTCGCGGCCTCGGTGATCCCGTGGGCCTTCGCGGCCGACCGCTTCGGCAAGCTCGCCATGATGCGCATCGCCGCGATCGGCTCGATCGTCCTCGCGGCGGCCGTCGTCGTCGCGCCGGACGCCGGCTGGCTGCTCGTGCTCCGCTGCCTCGGCGGCGCCGCGCTCGGCGCCGTGCCGGCCCTGAGCGTCGCCGTCGCCTACGAGCGGCTGAGCGGCAGGGCCGCCGCCGCCGTCGCCGCCGCGTACATCGCCGGCACCTCCGTGGGCGGCGCCGCGGGCCGGCTCGTCGTCGGCCCCCTCGCCCCCTGGATCGGGTGGCGGGGCGCCGTGCTCGTGGTCGTGGCGCTCGGCGCCGTCGCGATCGTCGTCTTCCTGGTCGCGATCCGCGGCCGCGGCGCCGGGCCCGCGGTCGCGCCGGGGCCGCGCCGGCGCCGCATGGCCGAGGCGCTGCGCGGGCCGGGCCTGTGGCCGCTGTACGTGCAGGCGCTCCTGCTCGTCGGCGTGCAGGTGGGCGTCTACAACTACCTCGCCTTCCGGCTCGAGGCGCCGCCCTACGCGCTCGCGCCCGCCGTCGCCTCGCTCATCTTCGTCGCCTACGCGGCGGGCACGGTCGGCTCGCGCGCGTCGAGCGGGATCGCGCGCCGCATCGGCGCCCGGACCACGATGCTCGCGGGCCACGCCACGATGCTCGTCGGCCTCGCGACCATGGCGCTGCCGCCGCTGCCGCTCGTGATCGCGGGCCTCGTGCTCGTGACGCTCGGCTTCTTCGTCGCCCACGCGACCGCCGCGTCCCAGGTGGGGGCGCGCTCGAGCGCGACTGCCCGCTCCCAGGCGGGCGCCGTGTACACGATCGGCTTCTACGTCGGCTCGGCCGTCGGCGGTTGGGCGCTCGGGCTGCCGTTCGAGGCCGCCGGCTGGCCGGCGCTCACAGCCGCCGCGCTCGTCGTCGTGGTCGTCTCGCTGCTGCTCTCGCTCGTGGCGGGGCGCGCAGAGCGCGTCGGGCGCCGCGCGGCGCTGGCGGCCTCGGCGCGGTAGCGCCCGGCGGCCGCGCGCGGGATCGCCCGTCGCGCTCGGCGGGATCGCCTGTCGGCCGATCGTGCTCGTGCATCGGCGCCGCGCGCGAGCGCCCGTCGCCGCGCGGCGCGGCGCTCGCGCGTCAGCGCTCGCTCCGATCCCGGCCGAGCCGGCGCCCGAGCTCGCGGGCCGCGCCGGCGCATCCCTCGCCGAGCGCCGCCCACGCCGGCCCGTCCGCGGGGCCCGCGTCGGCGAGCCGGAAGGTGACGCCCACCGATGCCGCCGGCGCCCCGGCAGCGTCGAAGGCGGCGGCCGCGACCGAGCCGTAGGCCGGATCGACCTCGCCCTCCTCGATCGCCCAGCCCCGGCGGCGCACGCCGGCGAGCAGCGTCGTGAGCGCCTGCCGGGTGGCGGGCCGCTCGCCCGCGAGGTCGCGGTCGTGCGGGATGAGGGCGCGCACCTGGTCGTCGCCGAGCGCCGCGAGCAGGGCGCGGCCCGTGGCGGTGCGCACGGCGGGCAGGCGCACGCCCACGCGCGAGACCGTCACGGGGGAGCGGGGTCCCGCGCCGCGGCCGGCATAGGCGACGTCGCGCCCCGCGAGCACGGCGAGGTGGCCGGTGGCGGGCAGCGGCGCCTCCGCGACGAGCCGGTCGAGCACGGGCTGGGCGAGGCGCTCGAGGCGCGTCGCGGCCGCGACGCGCGAGCCGATCCGTTCGACGCGCGCGCTCGGGCCCCACGCGCCGAGCTCGGGGTAGTGCACGAGGAAGCCCTCGTCCCGCATGACCTGCAGCAGCTGGTAGGCGCTCGAGCGCGGCATCCCGAGCTCGCGGGCGATCGTCGCGGCGCGCACGGGTCCCGCCTGCTCGGCGAGCAGCACGAGCACGCGCAGCGCGCTCCGCGCCGCCGGCATCCGCGGCATCCCCATGCGCCCCTCCATCCCTCCGACCGCTCGCCCCCGCTCCGTCCGCTCGTCGAGCGGTCGCTCCCGCCTGGGCCCCGCGCCGAGCGGTCGCGTGTGGCGGCCCGGGCTGCGCGCGAACCGCCGCACGCGACCGCTCGGCGGTTGTGTCTGAGATCTCAGACGCTACTGGCGCGGGAGGCGATGCGCCAGCAGTCTCGAGCCGGTGGGATGAGGGGCATGCAGGAGATCGTCCTCGGCGACGCGCCGCTCGACCGACACCAGGTCGTCCAGGTCGCGCGCCACCGCGCCCGTGTCCGCCTCAGCCCCGCCGCGCTCGAGCGCGTCGACGCCTCGCGCGCCGTCATCGACGCGCTCGCGAGCGACGTGCGACCGCACTACGGCATCTCCACCGGCTTCGGGGCGCTCGCGAACACCGCGATCGCGCCCGCGGACCGCACGCGGCTGCAGCAGTCGCTCATCCGCTCGCACGCGGCCTCCTCCGGCGACGAGGTCGAGGCGGAGGTCGTGCGCGGCCTGATGCTGCTGCGCCTCCAGACGCTCGCGACCGGCCGCACCGGCGCCCGCCGGGCCACGGTCGAGCTCTACGCCGCCATGCTGAACGCCGACGTCGTGCCCGTTGTCGGCGAGCACGGCTCGCTCGGCTGCTCCGGCGACCTCGCGCCGCTCTCGCACGTGGCGCTCGCGGCGATGGGCGAGGGCCCCGTGCGCCTGGGCGGCGAGCTGCTCGACGCGGCCGAGGCGCTCCGCCGCGCGGGGCTCGAGCCCGTCGTGCTCGCCGAGAAGGAGGGCCTCGCCCTCATCAACGGCACCGACGGCATGCTCGCGATGCTCTGCATGGCGCTCGCCGACCTCGACCGCCTGCTCGACACCGCCGACCTCGCTGCCGCGATGAGCGTCGAGGGCCTCCTCGGCACCGACGCGCCCTTCGCCGCCGAGCTCATGGCCCTCCGCCCGCACGCGGGCCAGGCCGCGAGCGCCGCGCAGATCGCGGCCCTGCTCGCCGGCAGCCCGATCGTCGCGAGCCACAAGGGGCCCGAGGACACGCGCGTGCAGGACGCCTACTCGCTGCGCTGCGCGCCGCAGGTGCACGGCGCCGCGCGCGACACGGCCGCGCACGCCGAGCGCGTCGGAGCGGTCGAGCTCGCGTCCGCGATCGACAACCCCGTCGTGCTGCCCGACGGCCGCGTCGTCTCGAACGGCAACTTCCACGGCGCGCCCGTCGCGGCCGTGCTCGACTTCCTCGCCATCGCGGTCGCCGACGTCGCCTCCATGAGCGAGCGCCGCACCGACCGCTTCCTCGACCCCGCCCGCTCCTACGGCCTCCCGCCCTTCCTCGCGCACGACCCGGGCGTCGACTCCGGGCTCATGATCGCCCAGTACACGCAGGCCGCGATCGTCTCCGAGCTCAAGCGCCTCGCCGTGCCGGCATCGGTCGACTCGATCCCGTCGAGCGCGATGCAGGAGGACCACGTGTCGATGGGCTGGGGCGCCGCGCGCAAGCTGCGCCGCGCGATCGACGGCCTCGAGCGCGTGCTCTCGATCGAGGTCATGACGGCCGCGCGCGGCATCGAGCTGCGGGAGACGGGCGCGGGCGAGCGCACGGGCGCCGCGATCGCGGCCATCCGCGAGGAGGTGCCGGGCATCGGGCCCGACCGCTTCCTCGCCCACGACATCGAGCGCACCCGCGCGCTCGTCGCGTCCGGCGCGCTGCTCGCTGCCGCCGGCATCCACCACGACGGAGGGAACGCATGATGGAGGGCGCACGTCCGGTCCGCGCGCACCGCGGCACCGAGCTGCACACGAAGGGGTGGCAGCAGGAGGCGGTGCTGCGGATGCTGCAGAACAACCTCGACCCCGAGGTCGCCGAGCACCCCGACGAGCTCGTCGTCTACGGCGGCACCGGCCGCGCCGCGCGCGACTGGCGCTCGTACGACGCGATCGTCCGCGAGCTCGCGCGGCTCGAGGCCGACGAGACGCTGCTCGTGCAGTCGGGCCGCCCCGTGGGCGTGCTGCGCACGAGCGAGTGGGCGCCGCGCGTGCTCATCGCCAACTCGAACCTCGTGGGCGACTGGGCGACGTGGCCCGAGTTCCGGAGGCTCGAGGCCGAGGGGCTCACGATGTACGGCCAGATGACGGCCGGCTCGTGGATCTACATCGGCACGCAGGGCATCCTGCAGGGCACCTACGAGACCTTCGGCGCGGTCGCCCGCGCGCTCGGCCGCGAGAGCCTCGCCGGCACGATCACGCTCACCGCGGGCCTCGGCGGCATGGGCGGCGCGCAGCCGCTCGCCGTCACGATGCAGGACGGCGTCGCCATCTGCGTCGAGGTCGACCGCTCGCGCATCGACCGCCGGATCGAGCACCGCTACCTCGACGTGCTCGCCGACTCGATCGAGCACGCGCTCGCGATCGCGGTCGAGGCGCGCGACGCGCGCCGCGGCCTGTCGATCGGCATCCACGGCAACGCCGCCGAGGTCGTGCCGCAGCTGCTCGCGATGGGCGCGCCCATCGACGTCGTCACCGACCAGACGAGCGCGCACGACCCGCTCGCCTACCTCCCCGCCGGGGTCGCCTTCGACGACTGGCAGGCGGAGCGGGAGCGCGACCCGGAGGGCTTCACCGCTCGCTCGCGCGCCTCGATGGCGCGCCACGTCGAGGCGATGGTCGGCTTCCAGGCCGCCGGCGCCGAGGTCTTCGACTACGGCAACTCGATCCGGGCGGAGGCCGTGCTCGGCGGCTTCGCCGACGCCTTCGCGTTCCCCGGCTTCGTGCCCGCCTACATCCGCCCGCTCTTCTGCGAGGGCAAGGGCCCGTTCCGCTGGGCGGCGCTCTCGGGCGACCCGGAGGACATCCGCCGCACCGACGAGGCGATCCTCGAGCTCTTCCCCGACGACGCGCACCTGCACCGCTGGATCCGCATGGCGCAGGAGCGCGTGCACTTCCAGGGCCTTCCCGCGCGCATCTGCTGGCTCGGCGCCGGCGAGCGGCACCGCGCGGGGCTGCGCTTCAACGAGATGGTCGCGAACGGCGAGCTCTCGGCGCCCGTCGTCATCGGCCGCGACCACCTCGACTCGGGCTCGGTCGCGAGCCCGTACCGCGAGACCGAGGCCATGAAGGACGGCTCCGACGCGATCGCCGACTGGCCGCTGCTCAACGCCCTCGTCTCGACCTCCTCGGGCGCGAGCTGGGTGTCGATCCACCACGGCGGCGGCGTCGGCATCGGCCGATCGATCCACGCGGGCCAGGTGACGGTCGCCGACGGCACGCCGCTCGCGGCCGAGAAGCTCGAGCGCGTGCTCACGAACGACCCGACGATGGGCGTCCTCCGCCACGTCGACGCCGGCTACGACGAGGCGATCGGCTTCGCCGAGGAGCACGAGGTGCGCGTGCCCATGCGGGAGGCGTGAGCGTGGCGCTCCTCATCGACCGCATCGGCGAGCTGACGACGAACGACGACGCGCTCGGCCGCCTCGCCGACGCGGCCGTCGTGGTCGAGGGGGAGCGGATCGCGTGGGTCGGGCCGTCGTCCGCGGCGCCCGCCGCCGACGAGCGGTTCGACGCCGGCGGCCGCGCGCTGCTGCCCGGCTGGGTCGACAGCCACACGCACCCGGTGTTCGCGGGGGACCGCTCGGCGGAGTTCGAGGCGCGGATGGCCGGGCAGGCCTACGCCGCGGGTGGCATCGCCGTCACGGTCGCCGCCACCCGCGCGGCGAGCGACGCCGAGCTCGCCGCGACCCTCGACCGGCTCGCCGACGAGGCGCTCGCGGGCGGCACGACGGCGCTCGAGGCGAAGACCGGCTACGGCCTCACGATCGACGACGAGGTGCGGGCGGCTCGCGTCGCGCGCACGCGCGCCGAGGTCGTGACGTTCCTCGGCGCCCACCTCGTGCCGGAGGGCTGGGAGGCCGACGCCTACGTCGAGCACGTCGCGGGCCCCATGCTCGACGCCGTCGCGCCGCTCGTCGACGCGATCGACGTCTTCTGCGAGCGCGGCGCCTTCGACGAGGCGCAGTCCCGTCGCGTGCTCGAGGCCGGCGTCGCGCGGGGCCTCGCGCTGCACGTCCACGGCAACCAGCTGGGGCCGGGCCCGGGCGTCCGCCTGGCGGTGGAGCTCGGCGCACGGAGCGTCGACCACGTCGCATTCCTCGACGACGAGGAGGTCGCGCTGCTGGCGTCCTCGTGGACGGGTGGCGCTCGCGGCACCGTCGCCACGATGCTGCCCGCGTGCGACCTCTCCACCCGCATGCCGCTCGCGCCCGCGCGGCGGCTGCTCGACGCGGGCGCGGTCGTCGCGATCGCCTCGAACTGCAACCCCGGCACCTCCTACACGACCTCGATCGCGTTCTGCGTCGCCACGGCCGTGCTGCAGATGGGCCTCACGGTCGAGGAGGCCGTGCGGGCCGCGACGCTCGGCGGCGCGATCGCGCTCGGCCGCGACGCGGAGGCCGTCGCCCGCGACGGCCGCGCGCTCGCACCGCTCGGCCGCATCCGCCCCGGCGCGCGCGCCGACCTTCACCTGCTGGAGGCCCCGTCCGCCGCGCACCTCGCCTACCGCCCGGGCGTCCCGCTCACCGCGGCGGTGTGGAGGGCGGGCGCGCGGGTGCGCTGACGCGGCCGCGTCCAGCCGGCGCAAGGCTGACGCGCAGTGTCCCCCTCTACGGTCGCTCCATGACGGTGACGCTGCAGGGCCTGTCCACGGCGGTGCCGCCGACCGAGCTGCTCCAGGGCGAGGTCGCGGAGGTCTTCGGCGCGCAGCCCGGCCTCTCGCGGCTGTCGCAGCGGATCGTGGGCACCTCGTTCGGCGCATCGGGCATCGAGCGCCGCTACACGGTGCTCGACGAGCTCGACCTGCGCAGCGAGCCGGTGGACGAGCCCGCGTTCTTCGACCGCGGGAGCGGGCTGCTGCTCGATCCCGGCACGCGCCTGCGCAACGACCGCTACGCGGAGCACGCGAGCCGCCTCTACGTCGAGGCTGGCGGCGCCGCGATCGCCGCCGCGGGCTCGGTGGAGCGCGAGGACGTCACCCACGTCATCACCGTCTCCTGCACGGGCTTCTACGCGCCCGGGCCCGACTTCGTGCTCGCGCGCGACCTGGGGCTGCGGCCGGGCGTGCAGCGCTACCACCTGGGCTTCATGGGCTGCTACGCGTCGATGCCGGCGCTGCGGCTCGCGGCGCAGCTCTGCCAGGCGGACCCCGAGGCCGTGGTGCTCGTCGTGAGCGTCGAGCTCTGCACCCTGCACCTGCGCACCTCGAACGACCCCGACACCATCGTCGCCACCTCGCTCTTCGGCGACGGCGCGGGCGCCGCGATCGTGACCTCCCGCGAGCCCGCGGCGGGCGAGCGCGCGCTGCAGCTCGACGGCTTCGCGACGCGCACCACCCCGACGGGCGAGGGTGCGATGGCGTGGCGGATCGGCGACCACGGCTTCGAGATGGTGCTCTCGAACGCGGTGCCCTCGCTCATCGGCGAGCACGTCACGGGCGCCATCGCGCCGCTGCTCGCCGCGGAGGCTCCCCTCGCGGCGGCGCTCGAGGAGGAGCGCGCGGGCGAGGCGATCGCGCACTGGGCGATCCACCCCGGCGGACGCAGCATCCTCGACAAGGTCGAGGCGACGCTGCGGCTCACGGAGGCGCAGCTCGTGCCCGCGCGCGCGACGCTCCGCGACTTCGGCAACATGTCGAGCGCGACCGTGCTCTTCGTGCTCGACCGCATCCTGCGGGACCCGGGCGCCGCCGATGGCGACCGGGTGGCCGCGATGGCCTTCGGCCCGGGCCTCACCGTCGAGTCCGGTCTGCTGACCGTGCGGGGCTGAGCGGTGACGGCGTGGCTCGGCGAGCGCGACGCGCGGCTGCGCGAGCGCATGGACGACCCCGCCTGCGACCCCGAGGCGCTCGCGCGCACCTACGCCCGCTTCGGGCTCGTCAACGCCGCGGTCTCGGCGCCCGGCGACCTCTACCGCCGCTGGGTGCTGCCGCGGGTGCGGGCGCGCCGGCCCGTGCGGGTGCTCGACGTCGGCACGGGCGGGGCCGACCTGCCCCGCCGGCTCGCCCGCGCCGCGGCGCGCGACGGCATCGCGATCGAGGTCGTCGCGATCGATCCGGAGCCGCGGGCGATCGCCTGGGCGAGGGCGCTCGATCCCGTGCCCGGCGTGACGCTGCGCGAGGCGCGATCGGGCGACCTCGTCGCGGCGGGGGAGCGGTTCGACCTCGTCGTCTCGAACCACGTGCTGCACCACCTCGCGGCGCGGGAGCTCGGTGCGCTCCTCGCCGAGAGCGAGCGGCTCCTGCTGCCCGGCGGCGCGGCCGTCCACCGCGACATCGAGCGCTCCCGGCTCGGCTACCTCGGCTTCGCGCTCGCGACCCTCCCGCTCGAGCCGACGCTGCTGCGCGGCTCCTTCATCCGCGCCGACGGCCTCGCCTCGATCCGCCGCAGCTGGACGGCGGCCGAGCTCGCCGCGGCCGCCCCCGCCGGCTGGCGCGTGCGGCGCGCCGCGCCCTCGCGCCTCGAGCTCGTGCACGCGCCATGAGCGGGCACGACGTCGCGATCGTCGGCGGCGGCTCCGCCGGGCTCCTGCTCGGCTGCCTGCTCGCGCAGCGCGCGCTCGACGTCGTGGTGCTCGAGCGCCGCGCCGCGCCCGCGGGCGGCTCGCGCGCGATCGGCATCCACCCGCCGGGCCTGCGCGCGCTCGACCGCGCCGGCGTGGGCGGCCGGGTGCGCGACGAGTCGATCGCGATCCGCGAGGGCCTCGCGCTCGCGCCCGGCATCGACCTCGGCACCGTGCGCTTCGACCGCAGCCCCATCCGCGCCCTCCCGCAGCACCGCACCGAGGCGATGCTGCGCGAGCGGCTCGCCGCGCTCGCGCCCGATGCGCTCCGCCTCGGCGCGGAGGTGGTCGGCGCGTCCGAGGCGGGTGGCGCCGTTGCGCTCGCGGTCGCAGAGGGCGCCGCGGTCGAGGCCCGCTGCGTCGTCGCGGCCGACGGGGTGCACGGGCCGATGCGGGGGATGCTCGGCATCGGCAGCACCGCGGTGCCCGGCGAGGCGCACCACGCGATGGCCGACGGGCCGGACGCGACGGGGCGCGCCGACGCCGCGATGCTGCACCTCCACCCCGAGGGCATCGTCGAGTCGTTCCCGCTGCCCGGCGGCGCGCGCCGGTGGGTCGCGCGGCTCGAGGGCCCGGGGGCGGGGATGGACGCGCAGGCGCTCCGGGCGACGATCGCGGCGCGGCTGGGCGCGGCGCCGCCGCTCGCCGACGACGCGCCCGTGAGCGCGTTCGTCGCCCGGCAGCGGCTCGCCGACCGCTTCGCCTGCGGCCGCGTCGCGCTCATGGGCGACGCTGCGCACGAGGTGAGCCCCATCGGCGGCCAGGGCATGAGCCTCGGCTGGCTCGACGCGCTCGCGCTCGAGGCCGCGATCGCCGAGGTGCTCGCGACCGGGCGCACGGCGCCCCTCGCCGCCTATGCGCGGGCGCGCCGCGCGAGCGCCCGCAGGGCGATGCGCCGCGCCTCCTGGAACATGGCGATGGGCGCCCCGGCGAGCGAGGCCCGGTTCGCGGCGCGCATCGCGGTCGTGCGGGCGCTCGCGGCGCCGCCGGCGCGGCGACTGCTCGCCGCCTCGTTCACGATGCGCGGGCTCTGAGCCGCGCTCAGGCGCTGCGCGAGGCGAGGCCCGCGAGGGCCTCGAGCACGCACAGCGCCGCGAGGCGCACGGTGCGGCCGTCCGGCGCGTCGGCCGAGGCGTCGACCTCGGCGAGGTCGAGCGAGCGGACGCCGGGCGCCGCCGCGAGGGCGCGCACGAGCGCGCGCAGCCTGCCAGGCGCTCAGGCCGCCCGGCACCGAGGCGGGGCAGCCGGGCGCCGCCGCGCGGTCGCACGCGTCGACGTCGACGTCGACGTGGATCGGCCCGCCCGCCGCGCCGGCGATGGCGATCGCGCGCTCGGCGATCGCCGCCATCGGGGCCTCCTCGCACGCGTCGCGCGGGATCACCGTGATCCCGGCCTCGGCGGCGCGCTCGGCATAGGCGCGCGAGTTCGCGAAGTCCTGGATGCCGATCTGCACCACGCGTGTGCCGTCGAGGCCCGCCTCGAGCAGCCGCCGCACGGGCGAGCCGTTGCTGCGGCCGTCGCGCAGGTCGTGGTGCGCGTCGATCGTGATGAGCCCCGCGGTGCCGATCGCGTCGCCCCAGGCGCCGAGCGCCGCGGGCACCGTGCACGCGTTGTCGCCCCCGATCGCGAGCACGAGCCGCGCGCGCCCGGCGGCGCGGGCGACGAGCGCGGCGGCGCCCTCCTCGTCGCCGTCCGGGTCGGCGGCGTCGCCCGCGTCGGCGACCAGCAGCCCGTCGAGCCCGCGCGCGCCCGCGGCGAAGGGGAGGAGCGCCGCAGCGCCTCGCGGACGGCGGGCGGCGTCGTGTGCGCGGCGGTGGCGCTGATCGAGGTCGCGTGGGTGCCGATGCCGAGCAGCACGGCGTCGAGGTCGCCCTCGACCTCGTCGAGCGCGGGCCAGGCGCCGGCGCGCGGCCAGCTGGGGTCGAGGGGGAGGCTCATGCGTGCGACGATACCCAGGGCGCGGCATCGCTCCCGAGCCGCCGTCGGCATCCCGATCGCCGCGCCAGCACTGGGCAGCCGGCGCGACACGCCCGGGTTGCACGGGCATGCGGACGCGTGCGAGAATCGTCAGGTTGCAAACGCGGCGCCCTGCGCGCCGCTCACTGCTCTGGCAGTGCACAGGACGATCACGGTCCTGGGCCGCGGGCAGCTTGACACGAACTTCACCGAAGCCGAGCGCGGCACGTCCGCGCCCTGCCGAGGTGCGCGCCCTCCGGGGCATTGACAGAAGAACAGCGGTGCACTCGAGAGTGCGTTGCGAGCAGCCGGACCCCCGGCTGCGTCGACAGGAGATGGAGTCAGCCATGGCGGGACAGAAGATCCGCATCCGACTGAAGTCGTACGACCACGAGGTCATCGACTCGTCGGCGCGCAAGATCGTCGACACCGTGACCCGTGCGGGCGCGACGGTGGTGGGCCCGGTGCCGCTGCCGACCGAGAAGAACGTGGTCGTGGTGATCCGTTCCCCTCACAAGTACAAGGACAGCCGCGAGCACTTCGAGAAGCGCACGCACAAGCGACTCATCGACATCATCGACCCGACGCCCAAGGCCGTCGACTCGCTCATGCGCCTCGACCTGCCCGCTGACGTCAACATCGAGATCAAGCTCTAAGGAACGCCATGTCGAAGATCACGACGACTCGCGGCCTGCTCGGCACGAAGCTCGGGATGACCCAGGTCTGGGACGAGCAGAACAAGCTCGTCCCCGTCACGGTGCTCGAGATCACGCCGAACGTGGTCACGCAGATCCGCACCGCTGAGAAGGACGGCTACGCAGCCATCCAGATCGCCGCCGGCCAGATCGACCCGCGCAAGGTCAACAAGCCCGCCGCGGGCCACTTCGACGCCGCCGGCGTCACGCCCCGCCGCCACCTCACCGAGGTCCGCACCGCCAACGCCGCCGAGTACGAGCTCGGCCAGGAGCTCGCGGTCGACCTGTTCGCCCCGGGTCAGAAGGTCGACGTCGTCGGCACCTCCAAGGGCAAGGGCTTCGCCGGTGTCATGAAGCGCCACAACTTCGCGGGCGTCTCCGCGTCGCACGGTGCGCACCGCAACCACCGCAAGCCGGGCTCCATCGGCGCCTCGGCCACGCCCAGCCGCGTCTTCCGCGGCATGCGCATGGCCGGCCGCATGGGTGGCGCGCGCGTTTCGGTGCTCAACCTCACGGTCCACTCGGTCGACGTCGAGCAGGGCCTCATCCTCGTCAAGGGCGCCGTCCCCGGTGCCCGCGGCCGACTCGTGTTCGTCCGCACCGCTGTGAAGGGAGCCTGAGCATGACCACCCAGGTCGCCATCCACGACGCCGACGGCAAGCAGGCCGGCTCGGTCGAGCTGCCCGCCAGCCTCTTCGACGTCCAGACCAACGTGCCGCTGATCCACCAGGTCGTCGTCGCCCAGCTCGCCGCGGCGCGCCAGGGCACGCACAAGACCAAGGGTCGCGGCGAGGTCTCCGGCTCGGGCCGCAAGCCCTTCAAGCAGAAGGGCACCGGTCGCAGCCGCCAGGGCTCGATCCGCGCCCCCGAGCACACCGGCGGTGGCATCGTCCACGGGCCCGTGCCGCGCGACTACTCGCAGCGCACCCCCAAGAAGATGATCGCTGCGGCGCTCCTCGGCTCGCTGTCCGACCGCGCCCGCGGCGGCCGCCTGCACGTCGTCGAGTCGCTCGTCTCGGGCGAGACGCCCAAGACGCGCACCGCCGTCGAGCTGCTCGGCACGCTCGGCATCGCGAAGAACGTCCTCGTGGTCCTCGACCGCGTCGAGGAGACCGCGTTCCTCTCGGTGCGCAACCTCCCGCAGGTCCACGTCATCACGTGGGACCAGCTCAACGCCTACGACGTGCTCGTGAGCGACGACATCGTGTTCTCGAAGGCCGCCTACGAGGCGTTCGTCGCCGCGAAGACCGGCACCAAGGCAGACAAGGACCAGTGATGAGCGGCATCAACAAGGACCCTCGCGACATCATCATCCGCCCGATCGTGTCGGAGAAGAGCTACGCGCTCATCGACATGGGCAGCTACACGTTCGAGGTCGACACGCGCGCCTCGAAGACCGAGATCAAGCTCGCGATCGAGAAGATCTTCGGCGTCAAGGTGGCTCGCGTCAACACGCTCAACCGCAACGGCAAGACCCGTCGCACTCGCTTCGGCATCGGCAAGCGCAAGGACACCAAGCGCGCGATCGTGAAGCTGAAGTCGGGCTCGATCGACATCTTCACGGCTGTCGGCTGAGGACTGAAGGAAACGCATCATGGCTATTCGCAAGTACAAGCCGACGACCCCCGGTCGTCGTGGCTCGTCGGTCGCCGACTTCGCTGAGATCACGCGCTCGACGCCCGAGAAGTCGCTGCTCCGCCCGCTCCCCAAGACGGGTGGCCGCAACAACACCGGTCGCATCACGACCCGCCACATCGGTGGCGGTCACAAGCGCCAGTACCGCGTCATCGACTTCAAGCGCAACGACAAGGACGGCGTGAACGCTCGCGTCGCCCACATCGAGTACGACCCGAACCGCACGGCGCGCATCGCGCTCCTGCACTTCGAGGACGGCACGAAGCGCTACATCATCGCGCCCAACAAGCTCAAGCAGGGCGACGTGGTGGAGTCGGGCGCCGGCGCCGACATCAAGCCGGGCAACAACCTCCCGCTCCGCAACATCCCGACGGGTACGGTCGTGCACGCGATCGAGCTCCGCCCGGGCGGTGGCGCGAAGCTGGCCCGCTCGGCGGGCGCCTCGGTGCGCCTCGTCGCGAAGGACGGCCCCTACGCGCAGCTCCGCCTGCCGTCGGGCGAGATCCGCAACGTCGACGCGCGCTGCCGCGCGACGGTCGGCGAGGTCGGCAACGCCGAGCAGTCGAACATCAACTGGGGCAAGGCCGGCCGCAAGCGCTGGCTGGGCGTCCGCCCGACGGTCCGCGGTGTCGCGATGAACCCGGTCGACCACCCGCACGGTGGTGGCGAGGGCAAGACGAGCGGTGGCCGCCACCCCGTCTCCCCCTGGGGCCAGGCCGAGGGCCGCACCCGCCGGCCGAACAAGCCGAGCGACAAGCTCATCGTCCGCCGCCGCCCGACCGGCAAGAAGAAGCGCTAGTAGGAGAGTCCGATGCCCCGCAGCCTCAAGAAGGGTCCGTTCGTCGACGACCACCTCCTCACCAAGGTGGTTCGCCAGAACGAGGCCGGCAGCAAGAACGTCATCAAGACGTGGTCGCGCCGCTCGATGATCGTCCCGGCCATGCTCGGCCACACGATCGCCGTGCACGACGGCCGCAAGCACATCCCGGTCTTCGTCACCGAGACGATGGTCGGCCACAAGCTGGGCGAGTTCGCGCCCACCCGCACCTTCCGCGGTCACGTGAAGGACGACAAGAAGGGCCGTCGCCGCTAAGCGCGGTGACGGAAGAAGGAGAAGGCAATGGTTGAGTCGATCGCTCGCGTTCGTCACATCCGCGTGACCCCTCAGAAGGCCCGCCGCGTCGTCGACATGATCCGCGGCAAGCAGGCCGAGGAGGCCCTCGCGATCCTCAAGTTCGCCCCGCAGGGCGCCTCGGAGCCGGTCTACAAGCTCGTCGCCTCGGCGATGGCGAACGCCCGGGTCAAGGCCGACGCGACGAACGAGTTCCTCGACGACAGCGACCTCTACGTGTCGCGCATCTTCGTCGACGAGGGCACCACGCTCAAGCGGTTCCAGCCGCGCGCGCAGGGTCGTGCGTTCCGCATCAACAAGCGGACCAGCCACATCACCGTCGTGCTCGCGACGCCGACCACGGAGGACGAGAAGTAATGGGACAGAAGGTCAACCCGTACGGCTTCCGCCTCGGCATCACCACCGACCACGTGTCGCGCTGGTTCGCCGAGTCGACCAAGCCCGGGCAGCGCTACGCCGACTACGTCGCCGAGGACGTCCGCATCCGCCGGATGCTCACGACGAGCCTCGACCGCGCCGGCGTCGCCCGCATCGAGATCGAGCGCACCCGCGACCGCGTCCGCGTCGACATCCACACCGCCCGTCCGGGCATCGTGATCGGCCGCCGCGGCGCCGAGGCCGAGCGCATCCGCGGCGACCTCGAGAAGCTCACGGGCAAGCAGATCCAGCTGAACATCCTCGAGGTCAAGAACCCCGAGGGCTCGGCCCAGCTCGTCGCCCAGGGCATCGCGGAGCAGCTCAGCGCTCGCGTGGCGTTCCGCCGTGCCATGCGCAAGGGCCTCCAGTCGGCGCAGCGCGCCGGCGCCAAGGGCGTGAAGATCCAGGTCTCGGGCCGTCTCGGCGGCGCCGAGATGAGCCGCAGCGAGTCCTACCGCGAGGGCCGCGTGCCCCTGCACACGCTCCGCTCGAACATCGACTACGGCTTCTACGAGGCCAAGACGACGTTCGGCCGCATCGGCGTGAAGGTCTGGATCTACAACGGCGAGCTCACCAACCGCGAGCTTGCCCGCGAGCAGGCGAACCAGAAGCCGCAGCGCGAGCGTCGGGGTCCCCGTCGCGACGACGCGGCCGCAGCAGGAGGCAAGGCGTAATGCTCATCCCCCGTCGAGTCAAGCACCGCAAGCAGCACCACCCGAAGCGCAGCGGCCAGGCCACTGGCGGCACGAAGGTCAACTTCGGCGAGTTCGGCATCCAGGCGCTCACGCCTGCGTACGTCACGAACCGCCAGATCGAGGCCGCTCGTATCGCCATGACCCGCCACATCAAGCGTGGCGGCAAGGTGTGGATCAACATCTACCCCGACCGTCCGCTCACCAAGAAGCCCGCTGAGACCCGCATGGGCTCCGGCAAGGGCTCGCCCGAGTGGTGGGTCGCCAACGTCAAGCCGGGTCGCGTCCTCTTCGAGGTCGCCGGCGTGAACGAGGAGCTCGCGCGCGAGGCCATGCAGCGCGCCATCCACAAGCTGCCGCTCAAGGCACGCATCATCAAGCGCGAGGAGGCTGACGCATAATGGCGATCGGTTCCAAGGAGCTCCTGCCCGGTGAGCTCGCCACCATGGACGACGAGCGTCTCGTCGTCGAGCTGAAGCGGGCCAAGGAGGAGCTGTTCAACCTGCGCTTCCAGTCGGCCACCGGTCAGCTGGAGTCGCACGGCCGCCTGCGCGCCGTGAAGCGCGACATCGCGCGCCTCTACACCGTGATCCGCGAGCGCGAGCTCGGCATCAGCGCCTCGCCGGCGCCCGTCGAGAAGCCCGCGGCCAAGAAGAAGTCCAAGAAGGCCGACGAGGCCGAGAAGGCCGAGGAGAACTGATGGCCACCGAGCAGAACACGGACGCCGTGCAGCGCGGGTACCGCAAGTCCCGCATCGGCTACGTCGTCTCCGACAAGATGGACAAGACCGTCGTCGTCGAGGTCGAGGACCGCGTCAAGCACCCCCTCTACGGCAAGGTCATCCGCCAGTCGTCGAAGGTCAAGGCGCACGACGAGCAGAACGCAGCCGGCATCGGCGACCGCGTGCTGATCGCCGAGACGCGCCCGACGAGCGCCACCAAGCGCTGGCGCCTCGTCGAGATCCTCGAGAAGGCCAAGTAGGCCTCGGCCTCGAAGGAGATCCAAGATGATCCAGCAGGAATCCCGCGTCAAGGTCGCCGACAACACCGGCGCCAAGCAGCTCCTGACCATCCGCGTGCTCGGCGGCTCCGGCCGTCGTTACGCCGGCCTCGGCGACACCATCGTGGCCACGGTCAAGGACGCCATCCCCGGCGGCGCCGTCAAGAAGGGCGATGTGGTCAAGGCCGTCATCGTCCGCACCGTGAAGTCGACCCGTCGTCCCGACGGCTCGTACATCAAGTTCGACGAGAACGCCGCCGTCATCCTGAAGAACGACGGCGACCCCCGCGGCACGCGCATCTTCGGCCCGGTCGGCCGCGAGCTCCGCGACAAGCGGTTCATGAAGATCGTGTCGCTCGCACCGGAGGTGATCTGACCCATGGCCAGCATCAAGAAGGGCGACCTCGTCGTCGTCATCGCAGGCGCGCGCCAGTCGCGCGGCGGCGACCGCGGCAAGACGGGCCGCGTGCTCGAGGTCCTCACGGACCGCGACCGCGTCATCGTCGAGGGCGTGAACCTCGTCACGAAGCACATCAAGGTCGGCCAGACGAGCCGCGGCACCCGCACGGGCGGCATCGAGACCCACGAGGCCTCGATCCACATCTCGAACGTCGCGCTCGTCGACCCCGAGAGCAAGAAGCCCACGCGCGTCCGCCGCGAGGTCACGACGACCGAGAAGAACGGCGTCTCGACCACGACGAAGGTCCGCGTCGCGACGAAGTCGGGCAAGGAGATCAAGAGCAATGACTGACACCGCTGTGCGCCTGCCCCGGCTGAAGCAGCAGTACCGCGAGACGATCGTGGCGCAGCTCCGCGAGGAGTTCGCGTTCGAGAACGTCATGCAGGTGCCGGGCCTGGTCAAGATCGTCGTCAACACCGGCGTCGGCGAGGCCGCGCGCGACTCGAAGGTCATCGAGGGCGCCATCAAGGACCTCACGCAGATCACCGGCCAGAAGCCGATGGTCACGCTGGCCCGCAAGTCGATCGCCCAGTTCAAGCTGCGCGAGGGCATGCCGATCGGCGCCCACGTGACGCTGCGCGGCGACCGCATGTGGGAGTTCCTCGACCGCCTGCTGACGCTCGCGCTGCCCCGCATCCGCGACTTCCGCGGCCTGAGCCCGAAGCAGTTCGACGGCAACGGCAACTACACGTTCGGCCTCACGGAGCAGTCGGTGTTCCACGAGATCGACCAGGACAAGATCGACCGCGTCCGCGGCTTCGACATCACGGTCGTCACGACCGCGAAGACGGACGACGAGGGTCGCGCGCTGCTCAAGGCGCTCGGCTTCCCCTTCCAGTCCTGACCCCCATCGGTGCCGCCGGCACCGAGCTGACATTCCAGGTCGCCGTCCGCGGAACGGGCGGCGAAACCAGAACGGAGAACCCATCATGACGATGACCGACCCGGTCGCCGACATGCTGACCCGTCTGCGCAACGCCAACACGGCGCTGCACGACGAGGTCCAGCTGCCGTCGTCGAACCTGAAGGCCAACATCGCCGAGATCCTCGAGCGCGAGGGCTTCATCACGGCGTGGAAGGTGGAGGACGCGCGCGTCGGCAAGACGCTCACCCTCGCCCTCAAGTACGGCCCCAACCGCGAGCGCTCGATCTCCGGCATCAAGCGCGTCTCGAAGCCCGGCCTCCGCGTGTACGCGAAGTCGACCGAGATCCCCCAGGTCCACGGCGGCCTCGGCGTCGCGATCCTGTCCACGAGCTCGGGCCTCCTCACGGACCGTGAGGCCGAGCAGAAGGGCGTCGGCGGGGAAGTCCTCGCCTACGTGTGGTGATCTGAAGATGTCTCGAATCGGACGACTCCCCATCGACATCCCCAGCGGTGTCGACATCTCGGTCAACGACGACGTCGTGACCGTCAAGGGCCCGAAGGGCGAGCTGCAGGTCCGGATCGCGAAGCCGATCCAGGTCGAGGTCGCCGACGGCCAGGTGCAGGTCTCGCGTCCCGACGACGAGCGCGAGTCGCGCTCGCTGCACGGCCTGACGCGCACCCTCATCGCCAACGACATCGTCGGCGTCACCGAGGGCTACTCGAAGCAGCTCGAGGTCGTCGGCACGGGCTACCGCGTCGCCGCCAAGGGCACGGGCATCGAGTTCGCGCTCGGCTACTCGCACCCGATCGCCGTCGAGCCGCCCGCGGGCATCAGCTTCACGGTCGAGGGCAACAATAAGGTCACCGTCACCGGCATCTCGAAGCAGGCCGTCGGCGAGGTGGCTGCGAACCTCCGCAAGCTGCGCAAGCCCGAGCCCTACAAGGGCAAGGGCGTCCGCTACGCGGGCGAGCAGATCCGCCGCAAGGCTGGAAAGGCTGGTAAGTGATGGGCATCGGAACCCGAGGCAAGAGCAAGTCGGCTGCCCGCGGCCGTCGCCACGCACGCCTCCGCAAGAAGATCGTCGGCAGCGCGTCGGTGCCCCGCCTGGTGGTCACCCGCTCGGCGCGCCACGTGTTCGTGCAGATCGTCGACGACGCGCAGGGCCACACCCTCGCGTCGGCCTCGACCATGGAGGCGGACCTCCGCGCGTTCGACGGCGACAAGTCGGCCAAGGCCAAGCGCGTCGGCGAGCTCGTCGCCGAGCGCGCCAAGGCCGCGGGCGTCGAGACGGTCGTGTTCGACCGCGGCGGCAACCGCTACGCCGGTCGCGTCGCCGCGATCGCGGACGGCGCACGAGAGGCAGGTCTGGGACTGTGAGCGAAGAGAACAAGGACACGCAGGTGACCGACACCACGCAGGCGGCGGCTCCGGCCGGGGCCGGCCAGCAGGCCGACCACCGCGACGAGCCGCGCGAGCAGCGTCGCGGCAGCCGCGACCGCGGCACGCGCAACGAGCGCGGCCGTCGTGACGACCGCACCGAGAACCAGTTCCTCGAGCGCGTCGTGACGATCAACCGCGTCTCGAAGGTCGTCAAGGGCGGCCGCCGCTTCAGCTTCACGGCGCTCGTCGTCGTGGGCGACGGCGACGGCATGGTCGGCGTCGGCTACGGCAAGGCGCGCGAGGTCCCGACGGCCATCTCGAAGGGCGTCGAGGAGGCGAAGAAGAACTTCTTCCGCGTCCCCCGCATCGCCAAGACGATCCCGCACCCGGTGCAGGGCGAGGCCGCCGCAGGCGTCGTGCTGCTCCGTCCCGCTGCCGCCGGTACCGGCGTCATCGCGGGCGGCCCGGTGCGTGCCGTCCTCGAGTGCGCCGGCATCCACGACGTGCTGAGCAAGTCGCTCGGCTCGTCGAACTCCATCAACATCGTCCACGCGACGGTGGAGGCGCTGCGCCAGCTCGAGGAGCCCCGCGCCGTCGCCGCCCGTCGCGGCCTCGACGTGGACCGCGTCGTGCCGGAGCGCCTGCTCCGCGCCGAGGCGGAGTTCGCCAAGCACGAGGCTGAGATCGCGAAGGCGGCGGCCAAGTGAGCAAGCTGAAGATCACGCAGACGAAGTCGACGATCAGCGAGAAGCAGTACCAGCGCGAGACGCTCCGTTCGCTCGGCCTCAAGCGCATCGGCCAGTCGGTCGTGCGCGAGGACACGCAGCAGAACCGCGGCTACGTGAACACGGTCCGCCACCTCGTGAAGGTCGAGGAGATCGAGAATGACTGACAAGAACGAGTCGGCCGAGCTGCCGTCGCTCAAGGTGCACCACCTGCGTCCCGCCCCGGGCGCGAAGACCGCGCGCACGCGCGTCGGTCGCGGTGAGGCGTCGAAGGGCAAGACGGCCGGTCGAGGCACCAAGGGCACGAAGGCCCGCTACTCCGTGAAGCCCGGGTTCGAGGGCGGCCAGCTGAACAGCGTCATGCGCGCTCCCAAGCTGCGCGGCTTCAAGAACCCGTTCCGCACCGAGTACCAGGTCGTCAACGTGGGCGCGCTCCAGGAGCTCTACCCCGCTGGCGGCGAGGTCACCGTGGCCGATCTGGTCGCGAAGGGCGCCGTCCGCAAGAACGAGCTCGTCAAGGTGCTCGCCGGCGGCGAGCTCACCGTGAAGCTCACGGTCGCCGTCGACAAGGTGTCGGCTGCCGCGGAGCAGAAGATCGTGGCCGCAGGCGGCTCGGTCAAGTAAGTAGGCTGAGGGGCGGTCCGTGCGCGGGCCGCCCCTACTGCCATTCTCGGAAGGCTGCACGTGTTCAGTGCCATCGCACGCATCTTCAAGACGCGCGACCTGCGTCGGAAGATCCTCTTCACGCTCGCCATCGTGGCGGTGTTCCGGCTCGGGTCGTTCATCCCTGCGCCGTTCGTCGACTACGGCAACGTGCAGGCGTGCATCGCGGCCAACCAGACCACGACGGGCCTCTACCAGCTCGTCAACCTCTTCTCCGGCGGCGCCCTGCTGCAGCTGAGCATCTTCGCGCTGGGCATCATGCCCTACATCACCGCGTCGATCATCGTGCAGCTGCTCCGCGTCGTCATCCCCCACTTCGAGGCGCTCTACAAGGAGGGCCAGTCGGGGCAGGCGAAGCTCACGCAGTACACGCGCTACCTCACGATCGCGCTCGGCGTGCTGCAGTCGACCACGCTCATCACGGTCGCCCGCTCGGGCGCGCTGTTCTCGGCCACGGGCGGCCCCGCGCTCCCGCAGTGCCAGAACCTGCTCACCGACGACGCCTGGTGGGCGATCCTGCTCATGGTCATCACGATGACCGCCGGCACGGGCCTCATCATGTGGCTCGGCGAGCTCATCACCGAGCGCGGCGTCGGCAACGGCATGTCGCTCCTGATCTTCACGTCGATCGCCGCGACCTTCCCGGGCGCGCTCGGCGTCATCTTCGAGACGCAGGGCCCGAACACCTTCATCATGGTGCTGCTCGTGGGCGTCCTGATCATGGGCCTCGTCGTCTTCGTCGAGCAGTCGCAGCGCCGCATCCCGGTGCAGTACGCCAAGCGCATGGTGGGCCGCCGCATGTACGGCGGGCAGTCGACGTACATCCCGATCAAGGTCAACATGGCCGGCGTCGTGCCCGTCATCTTCGCCTCGTCGCTGCTGTACCTCCCCGCGCTCGTCGCGCAGTTCAACATGCCCTCCGACGGCTCGCCGCCCGCCGACTGGGTGCTGTGGGTGCAGGCGAACTTCACCACGGGCGACCACCCGCTCTACATGGCGGTCTTCTTCCTGCTCATCGTCGGCTTCACGTACTTCTACGTCGCGATCACCTTCAACCCGGAGGACGTCGCCGACAACATGAAGAAGTACGGCGGCTTCATCCCCGGCATCCGCGCGGGGCGCCCGACGGCCGAGTACCTCGACTACGTGCTCACGCGCATCACGTTCCCCGGCTCCATCTACCTCGGCATCGTCGCGCTCATCCCGCTGCTCGCGCTGTCGACGGTCGGTGCGAACCAGAACTTCCCGTTCGGCGGCGCCTCGATCCTCATCATCGTCGGCGTCGGCCTCGAGACCGTGCGGCAGATCGACGCGCAGCTGCAGCAGCGCCACTACGAAGGGCTCATCCGCTAGATGCCGAACCTCCTCATCGTCGGCCCGCCCGGTGCGGGCAAGGGCACGCAGGCCGCTCGCATCGCGGAGGCGCTCGGCGTCCCCGCCGTCTCGACCGGCGACATCTTCCGCCAGAACATCAAGGAGCAGACGGAGCTCGGCCAGCGCGTCACGGCGATCCTCGACGCGGGGGAGTACGTGCCGGACGAGCTCACGAACGAGCTCGTCGACGACCGCCTCGCGCAGGCGGACGCGGAGGCCGGCTACCTGCTCGACGGCTACCCGCGCACCGCGGGCCAGGTCGCGTACCTCGACGGCGTGAACGCGCGCCGCGGCGAGGAGCTCCACGCGGTCGTCCGGCTCGTCGCCGACACCGACGAGGTCGTGCGGCGCCTGTCGGCCCGCGCGGCCGAGCAGGGCCGCAGCGACGACACCGAGGAGGTCATCCGCCACCGCCTCGAGGTCTACGAGCGCGAGACCGCGCCGCTCGTCGCGACCTTCGCCGAGCGCGGCCTCGTGGTCGAGGTCGACGGCATCGGCTCGGTCGACGAGGTCACGGAGCGCATCCTCGCGGGCCTGTCGGCGCGCGGCGTCACGGCCTGATGCGCGGCCGCGGCCCCTACAAGTCGCGCCGCGAGCTCGCGGCGATGCGGGAGCCCGGGCGCATCACGGCGCTCGCGCTCGAGGCCGTGCGGGCCGCGATCCGACCGGGCGCGACGACGCTCGGGCTCGACGCGATCGCCGAGGCGGTCATCCGCGAGCACGGCGCGGTGCCCAACTTCCAGCTCGAGCCCGGCTACGAGCACACGATCTGCGCGAACGTCAACGACGTCGTCGTCCACGGCATCCCCGATGCGACGCCGCTGCGCACGGGCGACCTCGTCACGATCGACTGCGGCGCGATGCTCGGCGGCGCGAACGGCGACGCCGCGATCTCGGTCGTCGTGCCCGCCGAGGACGGCGCTCCGGCGACGGGCGCGCTCGCCGAGTCGCGCGAGCGCCTGAGCGCGGTCACGCGCGGCGCGCTGTGGGCGGGCATCGCCGCGCTCGCCGGCGCCCGCCAGCTGGGCGAGGTCGGCGCCGCGATCGAGGACCACGTCGAGGCGCACTCCGACTACGGCATCTCCGAGGACTACATCGGCCACGGCATCGGCAAGCGGATGCACGAGGATCCGCCGGTGTTCAACTACCGCACGCGCGTCATGGGCCCCGCGGTCAAGCCGGGCCTGTGCGTCGCGATCGAGCCGATCATCCACGAGCGCGGCATCGAGACCGCGGTCGACGCGGACGGCTGGACCGTCCGCAGCGCCGACGGCGCCGACGCCTGCCAGTGGGAGCACTCGGTGGCGGTGCACTCCGACGGCATCTGGGTGCTCACGGCGCTCGACGGCGGCGCCGCGGAGCTCGCGCCGTTCGGCGTGGTGCCCGCGCCCATCGCCGACCGCTGAGCCGCCGGCCGCCGCCCGAGCGTCCGCTGCCGGATCGGGCCACGGGCCGCGCCGTCGGCGACCGCTGCGCCGTCCCCCGACACGGACGCGCGACCCGTTCCGAGCAGGGCTCGGCTTTGGTAGCGTGACGCACGAATCGGGGGCCCGTCGGGCCTCTCCGAGCGAAGGAGCACCATGGCAGAGCGCACCGTCACCGTCCAGTCCTCGCACGGGCTGCATGCCCGTCCCGCAGCCCTCTTCGCGCAGGCCGCCGCACGGGCCGCGAGCCCCGTCACCGTCGCCAAGGGCGACAAGCAGGTGCCCGCTGCGAGCATCCTCTCGGTCATCTCGCTCGGCGTCTCGCAGGGCGACCAGGTGACCATCGCCTCCGACGACGAGGCGATCCTCGACGAGCTCGAGCAGCTCCTCGCCACCGATCACGACGCCTGAGCGCCGGGTCCCTCACCACCCAGGAACGAGGCACCGCATGACCACCACAGCACCGGCGCAGGGCAGCGGAGCCCGCGTCGCCGTCCAGAAGTTCGGCACCTTCCTCTCGGGCATGATCATGCCCAACATCCCCGCGCTCATCGCGTGGGGCATCGTCACGGCCCTGTTCATCGACGTGGGCCCGCTGCCCAACGCCGACCTCGCGCAGATCGTCGGCCCGACGATCCACTACCTGCTGCCGATCCTCATCGCGGGCACCGGCGGTCGCATGGTCCACGGCACGCGCGGCGCCGTCGTCGGCTCGTTCGCCGTCATGGGCGCGATCGCGGGCTCCGACGTGCTCATCGCCGCCTTCAACGAGGCGAACCCGCCCGCCGAGGGCGCGGGCGAGCTCGGCGAGGTGCACATGTTCATCGGCGCGATGATCCTCGGCCCGCTCGCGGCCTGGGTCATGCGGCAGCTCGACAAGCTCTGGGACGGCAAGGTCAAGGCGGGCTTCGAGATGCTCGTCAACATGTTCTCGGCGGGTATCGTCGCCTTCGTCATGGGCCTGTTCGGCTTCTACGTCGTCGCCCCGGTCGTCAACTGGATCATGTCGGTCGTCGGCGGGGCGGTCGGCTGGCTCGTCGACACGGGCCTGCTGTGGCTCGCCTCGTTCCTCATCGAGCCCGCGAAGGTCTTCTTCCTCAACAACGCGATCAACCACGGCGTGCTCACGCCGCTCGGCACGAGCGAGGTGGCGGTCGACGGCAAGTCGATCCTCTTCCTCCTCGAGGCGAACCCGGGCCCCGGCCTCGGGCTGCTGCTCGCGTTCTCGGTCTTCGGCGTCGGGGCCGCGCGCGCGACCGCCCCGGGCGCCGCGATCATCCACTTCCTCGGCGGCATCCACGAGGTGTACTTCCCGTACGCGCTCATGAAGCCCGTGCTCATCGTCGCGCTCATCGCGGGCGGCGCCTCGGGCGTGGCTACGAACATGCTGCTCGGCACGGGCCTCGCGGGCCCCGCGGCCCCCGGCAGCATCATCGCCGTGGGCGTGCAGGCGGGCCTCGTGGGCGGCGGCAACCTCGTCGGCGTCCTGCTCTCGGTGGTCATCGCCGCGGCCGTGACCTTCGCGGTCGCCGCGGTCATCCTGCGCGCGAGCCGCCGGCGCGACCTCGAGCGCGAGGCCGCGGGCGAGGACGCGCTCGGTGCGGCCGTCGCGCAGACGACCGCCAACAAGGGCAAGGAGTCGGCGCACCTGTCGAACCTGGCCGCGGCGGGCGGCGCCGGAGGGACGGCCACCGCGGTCGCCGCGGGCCCGATCGACCGCATCGTGTTCGCGTGCGACGCGGGCATGGGCTCGAGCGCCATGGGCGCGAGCGTGCTGCGCAGCAAGATCAAGAAGGCCGGCATCGAGGGGGTCGAGGTCACGAACATCGCGATCGCCAACCTCCAGCCGACGACGGCCGACCTCATCGTGACGCACCGCGACCTCACCGACCGAGCGAAGCAGCGCACGCCCGACGCGATCCACGTGTCGGTCGAGAACTTCATGAACAGCCCGAAGTACGACGAGGTCGTGGCGCAGGTCGCGGCCAGCAAGGAGGCGCAGGCCTGATGCCCGTCCTGACCATCGAGCAGATCACGACCGACCCGCGGGCGACGACGAAGGACGAGGCGATCCAGGAGGCCGCCGATGCCCTCGTCGCCGCCGGGGCGGTGACCCCCGAGTACGCCGACTCGATGCGCGAGCGCGAGGCGAGCGTGTCGACCTACATGGGCAACCTGCTGGCGATCCCGCACGGCACCAACGAGGCGAAGGATTCGATCCTCGACTCGGCGCTGTCCGTGGCCCGCTACGAGACGCCCCTCGACTGGGACGGCAACGAGGTGCGGTTCGTGATCGGCATCGCGGGGAAGGACGGCGGCCACCTCGAGATCCTCTCGAAGATCGCCATCGTCTTCGCCGACGAGGACGAGGTGGCGAAGCTCGTCGCGGCGCCCGACGCCGAGGCGATCCTCGCCCTCCTCGGGGACGTCAACGACTGATGCGGGCCGTCCACTTCGGCGCCGGCAACATCGGGCGGGGCTTCGTCGGCCTCATCCTGCACCGCGCCGGCTACGAGGTGACGTTCGTCGACGTGAACGCGCAGCTCATCGAGCTGCTGCGCTCGGCCGACTCCTACGAGGTGCGCGAGGTGGGCCCCGAGGCGAGGGTGCACACGGTCACGGGGTTCACGGGCATCGACTCGAGCGCCGACCCGGCGGCGGCCGCGCAGGCCGTCGCCGACGCCGACGTCGTCACGTGCGCCGTCGGGCCGAACGCGATGCGGTTCATCGCACCGGTGATCCGGGCGGGCCTCGAGCTCCGCTCCGGATCGCCGGTCGCGGTCATGGCGTGCGAGAACGCGATCGGCGCGACCGACACGCTGCGCGACCTCGTGCTCGAGGGCGCACCGACGCTCGCCGACCGCGCCGTGTTCGCGAACACGGCGGTCGACCGCATCATCCCGCCGCAGGACCCGAGCGGGCTCGACGTGGTCGTCGAGGACTTCTTCGAGTGGTCGATCGACCGCACGCCCTTCGCGGGCGACGAGCCGGTCATCCCCGACGCGCACTTCGTGCGCGACCTCGCGCCGTTCATCGAGCGCAAGCTCTTCACGGTGAACACCGGCCACGCGACCACCGCCTACCAGGGCTGGATGCGCGGGGTCGGCACGATCGCCGAGGCCCTCGCGGTGCCCGAGGTGCGCGCGGCCGTCGACGCCGCGCTCGCCGACACCGCGGGGCTGCTCGTGGCGAAGTTCGGCTTCGACCCCGAGGGGCACGCCGCCTACGTCGCTCGAGCGATCGCGCGCTTCGAGAACCCGGCGCTGCCGGACACGTGCGAGCGCATCGGCAGGCAGCCGCTGCGGAAGCTCTCGCGACGCGAGCGCTTCGTGCAGCCCGCCGCCGAGCTGCTCGAGCGCGGCGAGGCGGCCGACGGCCTCGTCGCCGCCTACGGCACGGCGCTGCGCTTCGACGCCGAGGGCGACGAGCAGGCGCTCGAGCTGCAGCGGCTGCTCGTAGAGCTCGAGCCCGCTGCGTTCGTCGCCGAGGTGAGCGGCATCGAGGCCGGCCACCCCCTGCAGCCGCTGCTCGTGGCGCAGGTCGAGGCCGCGCGCGCCTGAGCGCGTCCAGCCTCCCGGCACCTCGCTCGGGCATCATCGGGCGCATGATCGCCCGCCGAGCCCCGGAGCCCCCGTGCTGACGCGCGGCGGGAGGCGTGCGCGCAGCACCGGCCGGGCGAGCGCCAACCCCCGGCAGCGCCTGCTGCACGGCTGGGACTGGGAGGACGCGGCGGTCGAGCTCGAGGCGCTCGCGCCCGGCAGCCGCGTGCTCGTCTCGGCGGGCGCGGGCGAGGTGGTCGCGGCGCTCGCCGCGGCCGGGCACGAGGTGACGGCGATCGGCGCGAACCTCGAGCAGCTCGAGTACGCGCGTCGGCGCGTCGCCGGCGGGCCGTTCGAGCCTGGTGCGGCGGAGCGACTGCTCGACCTCGGGCGCGGCATGGTCCGCGCCGCCAGCCCCGCGTGGGGACGGCGCCGCGTGCACCAGTTCCTCCTCGAGCAGGATCCGATCCGCGCGGCCGAGCACTGGAAGGCGAGGCTCGACAACCGCACGCTCGCCTCGATCCTGCGCACGGTCCTCGGCCCCGCAGGCGCGATCACGGCGCTCGTGCAGCGGGACTTCGCGACCTCGATCCCCGCGCACTTCGACGACGCGGTCCGCGGCCGCGTGGCGCGCGCGCTCCGCAAGCATCCGCCGGCGACGAACCCGTGGGCCTGGCGGCTGCTCGCGGGCGAGGACCTGCCCGGGCACGAGCTCGCGGCCGTCGATCCCGCGGCCGTGCGGTGGTCGGCGGAGCCGCTCCTCGAGCACCTCGAGCGCGCGCCCGAGGGCGCCTACGACGCCGTGTCGCTCTCGAACGTCTCCGACGGCGCGGACGAGCGCTGGGTGCGCGACCTGCGGAAGGCCGCGGTGCGCGCGATCGTGCCCGGCGGCGCTGTCATCGCGCGCTCCTTCGCCACGACGATGGACGACGAGGCCGCGAAGCGCGCCCGCCGGGACCGCGCGATGCTCTGGGGCTCGATCGTGGTGCACCGGGTGGGGGCGCAGTCGGCCGAGTAGCGGGGCGGCGAGCGCTGCACCGCAGCGCGGCACGACACGCCTGCGCGGTGGAGCTGAGGGCGGAGGTCCTTTCGGACCTCCGCCGCGACCCCAGCGCCGACGCCCGTCCCGGGCGACGACACGCCCGGCTTGCGCGATCATCCACGACCCGCGTAGTCTTGACCGTTGGTGTCGTGCGCCCGTATGCGCACGCCATTCGCACGACCAGCATCCGCCAATCAAGCAGAAGAGGCTATGGCCAAGAAAGACGGCGTCATCGAGATCGAGGGCTCGGTGGTCGAGGCGCTCCCCAACGCGATGTTCCGCGTGGAGCTGTCGAACGGCCACGTGGTGCTCGCGCACATCTCGGGGAAGATGCGGCAGAACTACATCCGCATCCTCCCGGAGGACCGCGTGATCGTGGAGCTCAGCCCCTACGACCTCAGCCGCGGCCGGATCGTCTACCGCTACAAGTGACGGCTGCTGGGCAAGGAACGGCCCGCGCGACCGCGCGAGCACGAGGCCAGCGAGGAACAACATGAAGGTCAACCCCAGCGTCAAGCCCATCTGCGACAAGTGCAAGGTCATCCGCCGGCACGGTCGCGTGATGGTCATCTGCGAGAACCCCCGCCACAAGCAGCGGCAGGGCTGATCGCGATGCCGCCCCGCGAGGGGCGGCGTCCGCGTCGCTCGCACCACGCGCACAACTGAACACACCACCAGCAGCGGTCAGAGCCCCCTCGGGGGCGACACCTTGGGGAGAGGCCCAGGCACCTCCGCTGCTCCACACCTCTCACACTCCTGAAGGAGACACACGATGGCACGCATCGCAGGTGTCGACATCCCGCGCGAGAAGCGCGTGGAGATCGCGCTGACGTACATCTTCGGCGTCGGCCGCACCCGCTCGGTCGCGACGCTCGAGGCCACGGGCATCGACCGCAACATCCGCGTCAAGGACCTGACCGACGACCAGCTCGTCGCGCTCCGCGACCACATCGAGGGCGAGTTCAAGGTGGAGGGCGACCTCCGCCGCGAGGTCGCGGCCGACATCCGCCGCAAGGTCGAGATCGGCTCGTACGAGGGCATCCGCCACCGCCGCGGCCTCCCCGTCCGCGGCCAGCGCACGAAGACCAACGCGCGCACCCGCAAGGGCAAGAAGCAGACCGTCGCCGGCAAGAAGAAGGCCGGCCGCTAGGCCGCGGGAAGAGGTAGAGAACAATGGCAGCTCCCAAGTCCGCGGTCCGCAAGCCGCGCAAGAAGGACAAGAAGAACATCGCTGCGGGCCACGCCCACATCAAGTCGACGTTCAACAACACGATCGTGTCGATCACCGACACCACCGGCGCCGTCATCTCGCAGGCGTCGGGCGGTGCGATCGGCATGAAGGGCTCGCGCAAGTCGACCCCCTACGCCGCGCAGCTCGCCGCCGAGTCGGCCGCGCGCCAGGCGCAGGACCACGGCATGAAGAAGGTCGACGTGTTCGTGAAGGGCGCCGGTTCGGGCCGCGAGACGGCGATCCGCTCGCTCCAGGCCGCCGGCCTCGAGATCGGTGCGATCCACGACGTGACGCCGCAGGCGCACAACGGCGTCCGTCCGCCGAAGCCCCGCCGCAACTAGTCGCTCCTGCCGGGCAGGCGCACCCGCGCCTGCCCGGCATTCCGCCGTCACCGAACACGCGAGTCATATAGCGGACTCGCGACCGAAAGGAACCGACACGTGCTGATCGCCCAGCGCCCCACTGTCACCGAGGAGTCGATCGCCGAGCACCGCTCGCGGTTCACGATCGAGCCGCTCGAGCCCGGCTTCGGCTACACCCTCGGCAACTCCCTCCGCCGCACCCTCCTGTCGTCGATCCCGGGCGCCTCGGTCACGAGCGTCCGCCTCGACGGCGTGCTCCACGAGTTCTCGACGATCGCCGGCGTGAAGGAGGATGTCACCGAGATCATCCTCAACGTCAAGCAGCTCGTCGTCTCGAGCGAGCACGACGAGCCCGTCGTCGCCTACCTCTCGCGCCAGGGCGCGGGCCAGGTCACGGCCGCCGACATCACGGCGCCCGCGGGCGTCGAGATCCACAACCCCGAGCTCGTGCTCGCGACGCTGAACGACTCGGCGAAGCTCCAGCTCGAGCTGACGATCGAGCGCGGCCGCGGCTACGTCTCTGCGGCGCAGAACCGCGACGAGTTCGCCGAGGCCGGCGTCATCCCGGTCGACTCGATCTACTCGCCGGTCCTCAAGGTCACCTACCGCGTCGAGGCGACGCGCGCCGGTGAGCGCACCGACTTCGACTCGCTCGTCGTCGACGTCGAGACGAAGCCGGCGATCTCGCCGCGCGACGCCATCGCGTCGGCCGGCCGCACGCTCGTCGAGCTCTTCGGCCTGACGCGCGACCTGAACGCCGAGGCCGAGGGCATCGAGATCGGCCAGGCGCCCGCCGAGGCCATCGGCTCGGGCGAGCTCGCCACGCCGATCGAGGAGCTCGACCTGTCGGTCCGCTCGTACAACTGCCTCAAGCGCGAGGGCATCAACACGGTGTCCGAGCTCGTGGCGCTGAGCGAGACGCAGCTCATGAACATCCGCAACTTCGGCCAGAAGTCGGTCGACGAGGTGAAGGACAAGCTCACCGAGCTCGGCCTCTCGCTCAAGGACGCGGTGCCCGGCTTCGACGGCGCGCACTTCTACAGCGGATACGACGAGGACGCTCGCTGACGCGGGCCGACCTGAAGAACCAAGAGGGATAACGAACCATGCCCAAGCCCACCAAGGGTCCCCGCCTCGGAGGCGGTCCTGCGCACGAGCGCCTGCTGCTCGCGAACCTCGCGGCCGCGCTGTTCACGCACAAGTCGATCAAGACGACCGAGACGAAGGCCAAGCGCCTCCGCCCGATCGCCGAGCGCCTCATCACGTTCGCGAAGCGCGGCGACCTGCACGCGCGTCGCCGCGTGCTCGCCGTGATCGGCGACAAGGGCGTCGTGCACGAGCTGTTCACCGAGATCGCCCCGCTCGTCGCGGAGCGCGAGGGCGGCTACACGCGCATCACGAAGCTCGGCTTCCGCAAGGGCGACAACGCCCCCATGGCGCAGATCGAGCTCGTGCTCGAGCCGGTGCAGAAGAAGGCGTCGAAGTCGAAGGCCGCCGCTGCCACGCAGTCGGCCGCCGCCGACCAGGAGGCCGCCGAGGCCAAGGCCGAGGAGGCGAAGGCCGAGGAGGCCGAGGCCGAGACGACCGAGGCGCCCGCCGAGGAGACGGAGGCCGCCGAGGCCGAGTCGACCGAGGCCGAGACGGCTGCCGACGAGAAGGCCGAGGAGACCAAGTAAGGTCTCCCACCCACGACGAAGGGCCCCGCGCGAGCGGGGCCCTTCGTCGTGCCGGGCCGCGGACGGAGCGCTAGCGCCCTGCCGCGGCCTCCGCCTCGGCGATGGCGGTCGCGGCCAGCACGAGGCCCAGGTGCGAGAACGCCTGGGGGTGGTTGCCCCAGTGCCTGCCGGTCTCGGGGTCGACCTCCTCGGCGAGCAGGCCCACGTCGTTGCGGAGCGCCACGAGCGATGCCATGAGCGCGTGCGCGTCGTCGATCCGCCCTGCCTGCGCGTAGGCGGTCACGAGCCAGAAGCCGCAGAGCACGAAGGGGTGCTCGTCGCCCGAGAGGCCGTCGAGGCCCGTGGTGCGGTAGCGCAGCGGGATCCCGTGCCGCACGAGGTCCTGCTCGATGCGGGCGATCGTGCCGAGGAAGCGCGGGTCGTCGGCCGCGACGATGCCGATCGTCGGCAGCTGGAGCAGCGAGGCGTCGACCTCGTCGGTGCCCGCGTGCTGGCGGAACGAGCCCGTGGCCTCCGAGAAGCCCGCGCCCATGACCTCCTCGTGGAGGGCCGCGCGGATCTCCTTCCAGCGCGTCGGGTCGCCGTCGAGCCCGTCCTCCTCGATCGCGCGGATGCCGCGGTCGAAGGCCGCCCACATCATCGCGAGCGAGTGGGTGAAGCGCTGCGGCTCGCCCCGCATCTCCCACAGGCCCTGGTCGGGCTCCTGCCAGTGCAGCTCGAGGTCGTGGAGCAGCGCGCGCTGCATGTGCCACGCGTCGTGCGCGTCGTCGTGGCCGATCGCGCGCAGCTTCGCGAGCGTCAGCATCACCTGGCCGAGCACGTCGTGCTGGCGCTGGCCGACGGCGCCGTTGCCGATGCGCACGGGCGTCGAGCCCGCGTAGCCGGGCAGGTGTGCGAGCTCGCGCTCGGGCAGGTCGCGGCCGCCGTCGACGCGGTACATGATCTGCATGTCCTCGGGGTCGCCCGCGATCGCGCGCAGCAGCCAGTCGCGCCAGTGGTCGACCTTCTCGTGGAGGCCGACCGCGACGAGCGCGTCGACGGTGAGGGAGGCGTCGCGCAGCCACGTGAAGCGGTAGTCCCAGTTGCGCTCGCCGCCCGGGTCCTCGGGCAGCGAGGTGGTGGGAGCGGCGATGATGCCGCCGGTGGCCTCGTCGGTCATGCCGCGCAGCACGAGCACGCTCGTCTCGACGGCCTCGCGGTACGGCCCCTCGTAGGCGAGGGCCGAGAGCCAGGAGCGCGAGCGCTCGACGGTCTCGGCGAGCGCTCGGCGCTCGTCGACGGCGACGCCGAAGGGCCGCCACGAGCGCTGCCAGCGCAGGTCGAGCACGCGGCGCTCGCCCGCCCGCACGGCGAAGCGCGAGCGGTGCGCGTGGCCGTCGGCGGTCGGCAGCGGATCGGCGCGGAGCACGAGCCGGTCGGGGCCGGCGACCATCGAGAGCACCTCCTCGCCGTCGACCTCGAGGCGCTGCACCCAGGGCGCCGAGCGGCCGTAGTGGAAGCGCACGACGAGCTCCTGCTCGAGCACGACCTCGCCCTCGACGCCCTCGACGATCCGCAGCACGTCGGCGACGCCGCCGCCCGTGGGCATCGCGTCGGTGACGCGCACGACGCCCGTGGGGGTGCGGTGCTCGGTCTCGAGCACGAGGCTCCCCGGCACGTAGCGGCGGGTGGTCTCCGCGGGGCCGACGGGGGCGATGCGCCAGCGGCCGTGCTCGGGGGTGCCGAGGATGGCGGCGAAGCACGCGGGGGAGTCGAAGCGCGGCAGGCAGAGCCAGTCAATCGAGCCGTCGCGGCCGACGAGCGCGGCGGTCGTCCGGTCGCCGATCATCGCGTAGTCCTCGATGGGCTGCTGCATCGGTGTCTGATCGCGCGCGTGCATGCTCCGACGCTACCGACTCGCGGCTCCCCGCCACGTATCGTGGGGTCGTGCCCCGCCTCCGCCTCGACCTCGCGTACGACGGCGGCGGCTTCTCGGGCTGGGCGGTGCAGCCCGGGCTGCGCACGTGCCAGGGCGAGCTCGAGCGCGCGCTCGCGACGATCGTGCGCGAGCCCGTGCGGATCGTCGTCGCGGGACGCACCGACGCGGGCGTGCACGCGAGCGGCCAGGTGACGCACGTCGACGTGCCCGAGGGCCTCGAGGTCGTGCCGCGGCTCGCGCACCGGATCTCGCGCCTCGCCGCGCCCGAGGGCGACCTCGTCGTGCGCGCCGTCGCGCTCGCGCCCCGCGGCTTCGACGCGCGCTTCTCGGCCGTCTCGCGCTCGTACCGCTACCGGATCGTCACGGGCCCCGCGGATCCGCTCGAGCGCCGCACGGCCGCGCACGTGCCCGGGCCGCTCGACGTCGACGCGATGCGGCGGGCGGCCGAGGCGCTCGTGGGCCTGCGCGACTTCGCCGCGTTCTGCAAGCCGCGCGAGGGCGCGACGACGATCCGCGAGCTCCGAGAGCTCGCCTGGACGCAGGACGGGCCGCTGCTCACGGCCTCGCTCACGGCCGACGCCTTCTGCCACTCGATGGTGCGCGCGATCGTGTCGGCGTGCGTGCGCGTGGGGGAGGGACGCATGGGGCTCGCGGAGGCGGCGGCGCTCCTCGACGAGCGCTCGCGCTCGGCGCGCACGGGCCTCATGCCCCCGCACGGGCTCACGCTCGTCTCGGTGGGCTATCCGCCCGACGAGGGACTCGCGGCGCAGGCGGCGCGCGCGAGGGCGCTGCGCAGCGCCGACGACGTCGAGGACTAGGCGGCGAGGGCCTCGGCGAGCGCCGCGCGCAGCTCGTCGACGGTGTCGACGATCCTGTCGGCGCCCGCGGCCGCGAGCTCGTCGTGGCCGCCGTAGCCGTAGGCGACGCCGATGGTGCGGACGCCGAGCTCGCGCGCCGAGGCGATGTCGTTGACGCGGTCGCCGACCATGACGATGCGCTCCGGAGGCAGGCCGATCGAGGCGATCGCGCGCGCGATGACCTCGGCCTTCGAGTGCCCGGCCTCGCCGGCGACCCGGCCGTGCACGCCGCGGAAGCGCGGGCGCAGGCCGTAGTGGTCGATGACGGCGTCGGCGTCGAGCTGCATCTTGTGGGTCGCGACCGCGAGCGGGCTGCCGGCCTCCGCGAGCTCGGCGAGCAGGGCCTCGACGCCGGGGTAGAGCGTGGAGTCGACGAGGCCGCCGTCGGCCATGGCGACGCGGAAGGCGGCGATCGCGCGATCCACATCCGCGGGGGCGTGGCCCGCCTCCTGCAGCACGGTGACGAGCGGCGGCCCCAGCCAGCGCAGCAGCTCCTCGTCGCTCGGCTGCGCCCAGCCGACCGCGTCGTGCATGTGGCGCAGGCTCGCGACGAGGCCGGGCTGCGAGTCGGTGAGGGTGCCGTCGAGGTCGAAGACGATGCCGTGCGATGCCATGGTGCTCCATCCTCCCAGGCGCGCGCCGCCCGCGTGCGCGCGTCGCGCGGGAGTTTGCGAGGATGGTGCCGCCGGCGCACGGACCGGCGGGATCAGGAGCAGACATGTCGGAGCAGGCGCCGGAGTTCGATCAGGCGTTCCGCGGGTACGACCGCGCCCAGGTGGACGAGTCGCTCGCGCAGCTGCGCGCGGCGCTCGACGAGGCGCGGAGCGCCAAGGACACCTCCTCGTTCGACGCCGAGGCGCGCATCCAGCACCTCACCGAGGACCTCGACGCCGCGGTCGCCCGCGCCGACCAGGCGGAGTCGCGCATGCTGCGCCTCGCGCAGCAGGTGCAGACGCTCGACGGCGACGGCACGGAGCCGGCCGACGCAGCGAGCGACGACGGCGACGAGGGGCGCCAGACGCGCGTGCGCTTCTCGGAGATCCTGCGCGTCGCCGAGGACCAGGCGTCGACGCTCGTGACGAACGCGACGAGCACCTCGCAGCGCATCCTCGACGACGCCAACGCCGAGCGCGACCGCATCCGCAAGGACGCGAAGGACGAGGCCGCGCGCGTGCTGCAGGAAGCGCAGCACGAGGCCGAGCTCGTCCGCCGCCGCTCCGAGACGGAGCAGACGGCGCACCGCGCGCGCATCGAGACCGAGCTCGGCTCGCTCGGCGAGAAGGTGTCGCAGGCGGACCGCGAGGCGCAGGTGCTGCTGGGCGAGGCCGAGCGCGCGGCAGCGGCGCTGCGCGCGCAGGCCACGCGGGAGACCGACGACCTGAAGCTCGACGCCGACCGCATCGTGCGGGAGGCCAAGGCCCGCCGCGTCGAGCTCGACGCCGCGCTCACGCGCCGCCAGGACGACGCGCAGCAGGAGTTCCTGCGGCTGCACAACCAGGCGGTCGCCCACGCGGAGCGCGTGACGGCCGACGCGAACGAGAAGGTCGCCTCGGCGCTCGCGCACGCGAGCCACGTCGCCGAGCAGTCGGAGGCCTACGAGCAGCTCTCGCGGGCGCAGGCCGCCCAGGTCGAGGCGAGCGCGAAGGCGCGCGCCGCGGCGATGCTCGAGGAGGCGCGCTCCCGCTCGCAGGCGATCGTCGACGCCGTCACCGGCCACACGAAGGACGTGCTGCGCGACGCGGAGGACCGTGCGCGGAGCCTGCGCTGGCAGCAGCAGCAGCTCACGGGCTTCATGGCCGAGGTGCAGTCGCTCATGCGGATCGCCGACGCGGCCGACCCGCGCACGTGGTCGGGCGCCGGCGACGAGGCGGACGGCCGCGCCGCTGCCGGCGCCGCCGCGGCCGCCGCTGCAGCCGGCGCAGCGACCGTCGCCGCCGAGGACCGCGAGGTCGTGCAGGACGCCTTCACCGCCGAGGCGCCCGCCGAGGACGACCTGGCGTCCATCGCGATCGACGCGGACGAGGCCGTCGAGGGGGAGGCCCTCGACGACGACGCCCCCGCCACGACGCAGGAGGCCGTGGAGGTCGTCTGGCACGAGGAGACCGAGGCCTACGACCCCGCGATCGACCGCTAGGGCCGATCCGAGCGGCGCGCCCACCCTCGCGGGCGGCGCGTCGCCTGCTTGACCCCCGCATCGCCGCGCGAGTATGCTCGATCCTTGGTGCGCGCTGCCAGCGGCACCCGAATGAGCCCTCCACCGGATCGTTCCCCGCCCTGCGCGGAACACCTCGGAGCGGGATTCACGGACATCCATTCGACAGTGAGGCACACATGACTCGCACCTACTCGCCCAAGGCGAGCGACGTCCAGCACGACTGGGTCGTCATCGACGCCACCGACGTGGTCCTCGGCCGCCTGGCCAGCCACGCCGCCGCGATCCTCCGCGGCAAGCACAAGCCGACGTTCGCCCCCCACATGGACATGGGCGACTTCGTCATCATCGTGAACGCCGACAAGGTCGCGCTCACGGGCCAGAAGCTCGCCAAGAAGGTCGCCTACCGCCACTCGGGCTACCCGGGCGGCCTCAAGGCCACCGGCTACGCCGAGATGCTCGACCGCTGGCCGGTCCGCACCGTCGAGAAGGCGATCCGCGGCATGCTGCCGAAGAACTCGCTCGGCCGCGCGCAGATCAAGAAGCTCAAGGTGTACGCAGGCGCCGAGCACCCCCACGCCGCGCAGCAGCCGACCCCCTACACGTTCGACCAGGTCGCCCAGTAGGGCGCGAGGAGACCACAGACATGGCGAAGATCGCAGACTCCATCGAGGCTCCCGAGAGCTTCTCGACCGAGACGCCCGCCGCCGAGGCTCCCAAGGCCCCGCGCGTCGTCAACATCCCCGGCGCTGCCGTGGGCCGCCGCAAGCAGGCCATCGCCCGCGTGCGCCTCATCCCCGGCACCGGCTCGTTCACCGTGAACGGCCGCACGCTCGAGGACTACTTCCCGAACAAGCTGCACCAGCAGCTCATCAACGACCCCTTCACGCTCCTCGAGCTGAACGGCTCGTACGACGTGATCGCGCGCATCTCCGGCGGCGGCCCCTCGGGCCAGGCCGGCGCGCTGCGCCTCGGCATCGCCCGCGCCCTCAACGAGATCGACGCGGAGAACAACCGCCCCGAGCTCAAGAAGGCGGGCTTCCTCTCGCGCGACGCCCGCGTCATCGAGCGCAAGAAGGCCGGTCTCAAGAAGGCTCGCAAGGCGCCGCAGTACTCGAAGCGCTGATCGTGTCGCGCCTCTTCGGCACGGATGGCGTCAGGGGCCTCGCAGGCCTCGACATCACCGCGGAGTCGGCGCTGGCGCTCGCACAGGGCGCCGCACTCGTGCTCGGGCGTCCAGCCCGGCGCGAGTCGCGGCGCCCTGTCGCGGTCGTGGCGCGGGATCCCCGCATCTCGGGCGAGTTCATCGTGGCGGCGGTCTCCGCCGGGCTCGCCTCGAGCGGCGTCGACGTGCTCGACGCGGGCGTCATCCCGACGCCCGCGGCCGCGTACCTCGTCGCCGACATCGACGCCGACTTCGGCGTGATGGTCTCGGCCTCCCACAACCCCGCCCCCGACAACGGCATCAAGTTCTTCGCGCGCGGCGGCCGCAAGCTGCCCGACGCCGTCGAGGACGAGATCGAGGCGGCCCTCGCGGGCGCGCCGCTGCGGCCCATCGGCGCCGAGGTCGGCACCATCCACCGCTTCGCCGACGCCGAGGACCGCTACCTCATCCACCTGCTCGGCACGCTCGACGTGAGCCTGGCGGGACTGCACGTCGTGCTCGACTGCGCGAACGGCGCGGCCGCCGGCGTCTCGCCGCAGGCCTTCGCCGACGCCGGTGCGCGCGTCACCGTCATGGGCAACGACCCCGACGGCATGAACATCAACCGCGAGGTCGGCTCGACCCACCTCGAGCAGATCCGCGAGCTCGTCGTCGCGAGCGGCGCCGACCTCGGCATCGCCCACGACGGCGACGCCGACCGCTGCCTCGCGATCGACGCCGACGGCCGGGTCGTCGACGGCGACCAGATCATGGCGATCCTCGCGCTCTCCGCGAAGCGCCGGGGCCTCCTCACCGACGACACGCTCGTCGCGACCGTCATGTCGAACCTCGGCCTCAAGGTCGCGATGGACGCGCACGGCATCCAGCTCGTGCAGACGGCCGTCGGCGACCGCTACGTGCTCGAGGCGCTCGGCGAGTACGGGCTCGCGCTCGGCGGTGAGCAGTCGGGCCACGTGATCTTCAGCAGGCACGCGACGACGGGCGACGGGGTGCTCACGGGCCTCCAGATCGCGGCCGAGATGGTGCGCTCGGGCAGCTCGCTCGCCGAGCTCGCCTCGGTCATGGAGGTCTACCCGCAGGTGCTCGTCAACGTCTCGGGCGTCGACCGCCTGGGGCTGCGCGGCAACCGCCCGATCGCCGACGCGGTCGCGCGCGCGGAGGCCGAGCTCGGCTCCGACGGGCGCGTGCTGCTGCGCCCCTCGGGCACCGAGAAGATGGTGCGCGTCATGGTCGAGGCGCACGAGCGCCACGTGGCCCAGGCGATCGCCGACGAGCTCGCCGCGCTCGTGCGGCAGGAGCTCGCGGTCTCGGCCTGACCGCCGCGCTGCATGCCGGAGGCCCGGCCCCTCGAGGGGGCCGGGCCTCCGGCGTCTGCGGCGGCTGCCGCTACTCGAGCGGGATCGCGCGCGTGGGCTCGTTCGTGCCCCGCTGGATCGCGCGACGGCGCGCGAGCCGGGCGATGAGGAAGAGGATCGAGCCGACCACGACGTAGCCGGCGCTGATGAGCCAGGTCTGCGCGGTCTGCTGCGTGAGGAGGCCGATGCTCGCGACGAGCGCGAGCACGGGCACGATGCGCGGCACCGAGAAGTGCTTGTGCGCCACGTGGTCCTTCTTCAGCACGAGCACCGAGACGTTCGCCGAGATGAACACGAGCACGAGCAGCAGCACGGTCGTGTCGGCGAGGGTGCCGACGTCGCCGATGAACGACATGACCATCGTCACGGCGCCGACGACGAGGATCGCGACCCACGGCGTGCGGCGCACCGAGAGCACGGCGCCGAAGGCGCGCGGCAGCAGCTTCGCCTCGGCGAGCCCGTAGGTGGCGCGCGAGGCCATCACCATGAACAGCAGCGCGCCGTTGCCGATCGCGACGAGCGCGATGATCGCGAAGAGCCAGCCCGGGAAGGCGAGGCCCGAGGCCTGGATGACCTCGAGCAGCGGGCCCTCCGAGGTGGCGAGCTGCTCGGTCGGCACGACCGCGGCGGCGCCGAGCGCGATGAGCATGTAGACGACCGCGGCCGTGAGGATGGCGCCGAAGAGCGCGCGCGGGTACGAGCGGCTCGGGTCCTTGACCTCCTCGGCCATGTTCGCCGCGGCCTCGAAGCCGAGGAACGAGAAGAAGGCCGTGATGGTGGCCGCGAAGGCGCCCGTGAGCGGCGGCACGTCGGGCGAGAAGGTCGTGAGGCGCGAGAGGTCGCCCCCGCCGCCGCCGATGACGATCGCCGCGACGGCGATGATGATGATGAGGCCCGTCATCTCGATGAGCGTCGCGCCGACGTTGGCGATGAGCGACTCCCGCACGCCGCGCAGGTTCACCGCGATGAGGAGCGCGATGAAGACGAGCGTCACCGGGATGGGGGAGATCCCGGGCACGAGCTCCTGCAGGTAGTCGCCCGCGAAGGCGTTCGCGAGCGCGGCGGAGGTCGTGATGCCCGAGGAGAGCATGAGGAAGCCGATGAGGAAGGTCACGAAGGGCTTGTCGAAGGCGCGCTCCGCGAAGCGGGCGGCGCCGCCCGCGTGCGGGTACTTCGTGATGAGCTCCGCGTAGGTGCCCGCCGTGAGCAGGGCGAGCACGAGGGCGAGGCCGAGGGGCACCCACAGGGCGCCTCCGACGTCGCCGGCCATGGTGCCCACGAGCGTGTAGATGCCGGCGCCCAGGGTGTCGCCGACGATGAAGAAGAACAGGAGGATCGTGGTGATGCCGCGCTTGAGCTTGGTGCTGCCGGGCGCGTCGGCCGTCGTCGTCTCGGACATGAGCGTCAAGGGTGCCACGGATCGCTGAGGATGGCGAACGGGCCGGCGCCCTCGCCGCGGCCGCTCAGGCGGCGGTTGTGCGGGAGCGGAAGGCCGCGACGTTCGTGCGCGACTGGCAGGTCGTCGAGCAGAAGCGCCGCGAGCGGTTGCGCGAGCGGTCGAAGAACATGCGCTCGCAGCGGTCGTCCCCGCAGCGCTTGCAGCGGGCCGTGTCGTCGGCGCGCACGAGGTCGACGAAGGCCATCGCGGTGTCGACGGCGATGGCGTCGGCGAGCGGCGCGCCCGCGAAGAGCCCGTGGAGGTGCCAGTCCAGCCCGTCGTGGCGCACGAGGTGGGGGCGCGCGTCGGACTCGCGGAAGACGCGGTTGGCCATCGCGGCCGCGGTGTCGCGCTCGGCGTCCCACATCGCCTCGATGAGGGGGATGCGGCCCCACGTCGCCGCCGCGTCGGCGCGCGAGGCGCCGCTCGCGCCGGGGAAGCCCCACTCGGCGCACAGCCGTCGCAGGCTCGCGGCGCTCTCGAGCTCCCCGGCCCGGCGGCCGTTGCAGAGGGCCGCGATGAACTCGAGCGTGCGGACGACCTCGTGCGGGTAGGGGAGCGTCACCGGCGGTCCTCCGGACTAGGATCACGACTGTCTGGCTCGACGGCCGTGACACGTGCTCGCCGAGAGCATGATCGTACTCCCTGCACCGAACCGGGCCCGCCCATGCAGCACCGCCGATCCGCCGGCCTCGCGCTCGCCCTCGCGAGCGCCGCCTCGTTCGGCGTCTCCGGCATCATCGCCGCCTCCCTGCTCGAGGCGGGGTGGAGCGCCGGCGCGGTGACGCTCGTGCGCATCGCGGGCGGCGCGCTCGCGCTCGCCGGCCCGACCCTCTGGCTGCTCCGGGGGCGCTGGGGCGCGGTGCTGCGCTCGTGGCGGGAGGTGCTCGTGCTCGGCCTCATGGCGGTGGCGCTGTGCCAGCTCGCCTTCTTCAGCGCCGTCGCCTTCATCTCGCCGGCCCTCGCGCTGCTCATCGAGTTCCTGGGCCCCGTGCTCCTCGTCGGCCTGACGTGGGCGACCACGCGGCGGGCGCCCGCGCGGCTGACGCTCCTCGGCGCGGGCGTCGCCGTCGTCGGCCTGGCGCTCGTCTCCGGCATCGGCGGCGGCGACGCGCTGCACCCGCTCGGGGTGCTGCTCGCGCTCGGCGCGGCCGTCGGCAACGCCGCCTACTGGACGGCGGCCTCCTCGACGGCGACCGAGCGCGCCGCCCGTCGCCCTCGCGGGCCTCGGGCTCGGGGTGGGCGCGGTCGCGCTCGGCATCGCCTCGGCCACGGGGGCCCTGCCGTTCGCGGCGAGCAGCGGTCCCGTCGAGCTCGCGGGCGCGTCCGTGCCCGTGTGGGCGGCCATCGGCCTGCTCGTGCTCGTGGCCACGGCCGCCGCGTACGTGCTCGGCATCCTCGGCGCGCGGCGCCTCGGCGCGACGCTCGCGAGCTTCGTCGGCTATGCCGAGCCCATGTTCGGCATCCTCTGGACAGCCCTGCTGCTCGCGCTGCTGCCGACGGGCGTGCAGGCGGCGGGCGCCGTCGCGATCGTCGGCGGCGTCGTGCTCGTGAAGCTCGGCCAGGCGCGGCAGCCGCGGCACACGCCCACGCCCTCGCCCATCCATCCGCTCGAGCAGGCGCCGGAGGCGCCCGAGCTCGAGGGCGGCCGCTAGACCTTCCGGAGCAGCACCGAGCGGATCGTGTGGTCCTCGGCCTTCCGCAGCACGAGGTCGGCGCGCGAGCGCGTCGGCAGGATGTGCTGCGTGAGGTTGGGGCCGTTGATGGTGTCCCACACCTCGGTCGCGTAGGCGCGCGCCTGCGAGGGCGTGAGGTCGGCGAAGCGGTGGAAGTACGACTGCGGATCCTGGAACGCGCCCGCCTTCAGCGCGAAGAAGCGGTCGACGTACCACTCGCGGATCGCGCTCGTGCGGGCGTCGACGTAGATCGAGAAGTCGAAGAGGTCCGAGACCGCGAGGTGCGCGCGGGACGGCGGCGGCTGCAGCACGTTGAGGCCCTCGATGATGAGGATGTCGGGGCGGCGGACCACGACCTCCTCGCCCGGCACGATGTCGTAGGTGAGGTGCGAGTACACGGGGGCGCGCACCTCCGCCTCGCCCGACTTCACCTTCGCGACGAAGCCGAGCAGCGCCCGCCGGTCGTACGACTCGGGGAAGCCCTTGCGGCCCATGAGGCCGCGCTGCTCGAGCACGCGGTTGGGGTGGAGGAAGCCGTCGGTGGTGATGAGGTCGACCTGGGGCGAGCCCTCCCAGCGGCGCAGCAGCTCCTTGAGCAGGCGCGCCGTGGTCGACTTGCCCACCGCGACCGAGCCCGCGACCGCGATGACGAAGGGCGTCGGCTGCGCGCTCGCGCCGAGGAACGACGTGGTGTCGCGATGCAGGCGCTGGGCGGATTCCTGGTACAGGCTCACGAGCCGCGACAGCGGCAGGTACACCTCGGCGACCTCGCGCAGCTCGAGCCGGTCGCCCGTGCCGCGCAGCCGCCGCACCTCCTCCTCCGTGAGGGGGTTCGGGGTCCGCGGGGCCAGGCGCGCCCAGTCGGCACGCTCGATCTCCACGAAGGGCGAGTGGATGGGGTGGGACATCGCTCGCGAGCCTAGCGGCGCGAGGCGGACCCCGAGTCCGCGCGACGGTAGGATCGGGCCCATGTGCGGAATCGTGGGCTATGCCGGTGAGCGGAACAGCGTCGAGGTGCTCCTCGAGGGCCTGAGCCGGCTGGAGTACCGCGGCTACGACAGCGCGGGCGTCGCGGTGCTCGGCGCCGAGGGCGTCGACCTGCGCAAGCGCGGCGGCAAGCTCGCGGTGCTGCGCGAGAGCCTCGAGAGCACCCCGATCTCGACGTCGGGCACGGGCATCGGCCACACGCGCTGGGCGACGCACGGCGCGCCCACCGACGGCAACGCGCACCCGCACCTGGGCGACGAGGGCAGGCTCGCCCTCATCCACAACGGCATCATCGAGAACTTCGCCGAGCTCCGCGCCGAGCTCGAGGCGCAGGGCGAGGCCTTCGCGAGCGAGACCGACACCGAGGCCGCCGCGAAGCTGCTCGGCCGCGCCTTCCGCGAGACCGGCGACCTCACGGCCGCGATGCTGCGCGTCGTCGGCCGGCTCGAGGGCCAGTTCACGCTGCTCGCGGTGCACGAGGAGCAGCCGGGCGTCGTGGTCGGCGCCGCGCACAACTCGCCGCTGCTCGTCGGCTTCGGCGACGGCGAGCAGTTCCTGGGCTCCGACGTCTCCGCGTTCGTGAAGTACACGGCGAGCGCAGCGGCGCTCGACAACGACCAGATCGCGACGATCACCGACGAGGGCGTCTCGGTCGTCGACTTCTCGGGCGCCGTCGTCGAGCCGAAGCGCTTCGAGGTCGACTGGGACGCGACCGCCGCCGAGAAGGGCGGCTGGTCGTCGTTCATGGCGAAGGAGGTCTCCGAGGGCCCCGAGGCCGTCGAGAACACGCTGCGCGGCCGCCTCGTCGACGAGACGGTCGAGCTGGGCGAGCTCGGCGAGCTCGACGACGACGTGCTCCGCGACCTCGACCGCATCGTGATCGTCGCGTGCGGCACGGCCGCATACTCCGGCATGGTCGGCAAGTACGCGATCGAGACCTGGGGCCGCATCCCCGTCGAGGTCGACCTCGCGCACGAGTTCCGGTACCGCGACCCGGTGCTCACGCCGCGCACGCTCGTCATCTCCATCTCGCAGTCGGGCGAGACCATGGACACGAAGATGGCGGTGCAGCACGCGAAGGCGCAGGGCGCCCGCACGCTCTCGATCTGCAACACGCAGGGCTCGACGATCCCGCGAGAGTCGGACGCCGTGCTCTACACGCACGCGGGTCCGGAGGTCGCGGTCGCCTCGACGAAGGCCTTCCTCGCGCAGGTCATCGGCCAGCTGCTCTTCGGCCTCTACCTCGCCAAGGTGCGCGGCACGCTCGACGACGCGGCGATCGCGCACGTCGTCAAGGAGCTGCGCGAGCTGCCCGACGAGCTGCGCCAGGTGCTCGCGGAGCAGGGCGAGATCCATGAGCTCGCGCACTGGATGAGCGACACGCGCTCGGTGCTGTTCCTCGGCCGCCACGTGGGCTACCCGGTGGCGATGGAGGGCGCGCTGAAGCTCAAGGAGATCAGCTACATCCACGCGGAGGGCTTCGCGGGCGGAGAGCTGAAGCACGGCCCGATCGCGCTCATCGAGCCCGGTCAGGTGGTGTTCGTCGTGGTGCCGAGCCCGCGCAACGAGCCGCTGCTGCACGCGAAGATCGTCTCGAACATCCAGGAGATCCGTGCGCGCGGCGCCCGCGTCATCGCGGTGGCGGAGGCCGGCGACGCCGCCGTCCTGCCGTACGCCGACATCGTGCTGCGCGTGCCGCTCACGCTGCCCATGCTGGAGCCGGTGCTGCAGGTCGTGCCGCTGCACATCTTCGCGCTCGAGCTCGCGACCGCCAAGGGCCTCGACGTGGACCAGCCGCGCAACCTCGCCAAGTCGGTCACGGTCGAGTGATCCCGGTGGTCGGCGCGTGAGCGGGGGCCGGCGATGATCGTGGGGCTCGGGGTCGACGTGGTCGATCTCGCGCGCTTCGAGCGCGCCGTCTCGCGCACGCCGCGCCTGAAGGCGCGGCTCTTCGCGCCCGACGAGCTCGTCGTCGACGGCCGCGAGCGGCCCGTCCGCTCGCTCGCGGCCCGATTCGCCGCGAAGGAGGCCGCGCGGAAGGCGCTCGGCGCGGCAGCGGGGATGCGCTGGGTCGACCTCGCGGTCGTCGCGGGGCCGGAGGGCGAGCCCATCCTCGACCTCCGCGGCACCGCGGCCGAGCGCGCGGCCGCGATCGGCGCCGTCCGCGTGCACGTGTCGATGAGCCACGACGCCGGCATCGCCACGGCGACCGTGATCGCGGAGTCGTGATGCGCGTCGAGGTCGATCCCGCGGCCATCGCCGCGAACGTCGCGCTGCTGCGCGAGCGCCTCGGCGTGCCCGTGTGCGGCGTCGTGAAGGCCGAGGGCTACGGCCACGGCGCGGTGCTCGCGGCGCGCGCGATGCTCGAGGGCGGTGCCGCGATGCTCGGCGTCGTCGACCTCGCCGAGGCCGTCGCGCTCCGCGACGCCGGCATCGAGGCGCCGATGCTCGCGTGGCTGCACGGGCCGGGCGCCGACCTCCGGATCGCCGCCGACCGCGGCATCGAGGTGGCGGTGAGCTCGCTCGTCCAGCTCGAGGCGGCCGCGGCGGCGGGGGCGACGATCCACCTCAAGCTCGACACGGGCCTCGGCCGCAACGGCGTCGCGCGCGGCGACCGCCCGGCCGTGCTCGCCCGCGCGGCCGAGCCTCGCAGCGGCGGGAGCTCGCATCCGCGGCGCGATGTCGCACCTCGCGGGCACGAGCCGCGAGGCCGACCGCGCGCAGCTCGCCGACCTGCTCGGTGCGCTGGAGGCGTCGCCGCTCGAGGTCGAGCTGCGGCACGTCGCGAACTCCGCGGGCGCGCTCGCGCTGCCGGAGGCGCGGCTCGACATGGTGCGCATCGGCATGGCCGCGTACGGCGTCGACCCCGAGGGCCCGAGCGAGGGTCGCGGCGCCGAGGCGCTGGGCCTGCGCCCCGCGATGCGCGTCGTCGTCGACCTCGCCGACGGCGTCGCCGAGGCGGGCCTCGACGACGGGCTGCTGCCCGCGGCGGGCGCGCCGCTCGTCGTGGACGGGCGGCGCCGCGCGCACGTCGTCGAGGTCGGCCCCGGGCGCCTCCGCGCGCTGCCCCTCGACCGCTCGCTCGCGCCGCTCGCGGGCGAAGCCGTGCTGTGGGGCGACCCGGCGCGTGGCGAGCCGAGCGTCGACGCGTGGGCGGCCGCGGCGGGCACGATTGGCTACGAGGTCGTCACGCGCATGGGGGCCGCCGCGCGCGGCGCGGGCGTCCTCGCCCGGCCCGCGGCGGTCGCCCCGCGACGCGTGCTCGAGCTGGGCCTCGACGGCGCGCCGCGGCGGCTCGTCGGCGAGGTCGTGGGCGTGAAGCGCGTGGAGTCCGGGCATGGCGTCTCCTACGGCGGCACGTACACGACCGCCGCCCCGACGACCCTCGCGCTCGTCGCGTTCGGCTACGCCGACGGGATCCCGCGCTCGGCGAGCGGGCGGCCGGTGGCGCTCGCGGGGACCGCGCACCCCATCCGGGGCCGGGTCGCGATGGACCAGGTCGTGCTCGACCTCGGCGAGGGCACGGCGCGGATCGGCGACGAGGCGTCGATCGCGCACGCCGACGCGCCGGAGCTCTCGGCCATGATCGGCCCGCGCGTCGCGGTCGAGCTCGCGGGGGAGGTGCCGGACGCGGAGGCCATGGAGGCGCTCGGCGAACGGATCGGCGCCGCGCTCGTCGCGGGCGACGCCGTGCTGCTCGTCGGCCCGCTCGGCGCGGGCAAGACCACGCTCACCCGCGGCATCGGCCGCGCCCTCGGCGCCCGCGGCACCGTGCAGAGCCCGACCTTCGTCATCGCCCGCACGCACCGCACCGAGGCCGGCCCCGACCTCCAGCACGTCGACGCCTACCGGCTCGGCGACGAGGCGGAGCTCGACGACCTCGACCTCGACCTCGAGGGCGCCATCACGGTCGCGGAGTGGGGGCTGCCGCTCGAGCACGCGCTCGAGAGCCGCCTGCTCGTCGAGATCGATCGCGGCGCCGCGGGCGGGCCCGACGCCGAGGACGAGGACGGCGACGCCCCGCGCACCGTCCGCCTGAGCGGTCGCGGCCCCGCATGGGACGCCGCGCGCCTGCAGCGGCTCGCCACCTCGCGCCCGCCGCTCGACCAGCACCCCGGAGGCGCATCGTGATCCTGGCCGTCGACACCGCCCTCGGCACCTCCGTGGCCGTGCTGGACGGCGAGGAGGTCGTCTTCGTCGAGCACGCCCACGAGGGGCGGCGCCACGCCGAGCTGCTCGGACCGATGCTCGAGCGCGCGCTCGAGGGCCGCCGCGAGCGCATCCGGCTCGTCGTCGCCGGCATGGGGCCCGGCGCCTTCACGGGCCTCCGCGTCGGCATCGTCGCGGCGCGCGCGGTCGCGCTCGGCCTCGGCGTCGAGTGCCGCGGCATCGCGAGCCACCTCGGCGTCGCCGAAGGGCCGGCCCAGGTGACGACCGACGTGCGCCGCCGCGAGCGCGCCTGGAGCGTCGTCGAGGGCGCCGTCGTGCTCGACGGGCCGCACCTCGCGCCCGCCGACGCCGTGCCCGTCGCGCGCGAGGGGTGGAGCGCATCGACGCGGACGCGATCGATGCGGCGCTGCTCGCGCGCGCGGCCGCGCGCGGCGCCGCGCCGGTCGCGCAGGCGCTGTACCTGCGCGAGGCCGACGCCGTGCCCTCCGCGGGCCCCAAGCGCGTGAGCCAGCCCACGGCGCCCGGCGCCGCGGCGGGGGAGGGCCGATGAGGATCCGCACCGCCGACCGGGCCGACCTCGACGACATCATGCGCATCGAGCAGGCCTCCTTCGGCCCGAGCGCCTGGGAGCGCTCGACCATGGCGCAGGAGGTCGCGAGCGAGTGGGGGCGCTACGTCGTCGCCGTCGACGAGCACGACCGCACCCTCGGCTACGCGGGCCTGCGGGCCGTGGGCGTCGAGGGCGACGTGCAGACCATCGCCGTCGCCGACGAGGCGCGCGGCCGGGGCGTGGGGCGCGCGATCCTCGAGGAGCTGCTGGCCGAGGCCGCCCGCCGGGGCGTGCGCGAGCTCTTCCTCGACGTGCGCATCGACAACGACGTGGCGCGGCGCCTCTACGAGTCGGTCGGCTTCCGCGAGATCGGCATCCGGCCGCGCTACTACCAGCCGGAGGACGTGGACGCCGTGGTGATGAAGCGGGAGGCGCGATGAGCAGGCCGCCGGTGGTGCTCGGCATCGAGACGAGCTGCGACGAGACGGGCGTGGGCATCGTGCGGGGCACCGAGCTGCTCGCGAACCGCATCGCCTCGTCGATGGGCCTGCACGCGCGCTTCGGCGGCGTCGTGCCCGAGATCGCCGCGCGCGCCCACCTCGAGGCGATGGAGCCGACGATCCGGCAGGCGCTCGACGACGCGGGCCTCGGCCTCGACGACCTCGACGCGATCGCCGTCACCGCGGGCCCCGGCCTCGCGGGCGCGCTCATGGTCGGCATCGGCGCGGCCAAGGGGCTCGCGACCGCCCGCGCGCTGCCGCTCTACGGCGTCAACCACCTCGTCGGCCACGTCGCCGCCGACGTGCTCTCGGGCGAGCCGCTCGCGCTGCCGACGATCGCGCTGCTCGTGTCGGGCGGGCACACCTCGCTGCTGCTCGTGCGCGACCTCGCGGGCGACGTCGAGCTGCTCGGCGAGACGATCGACGACGCCGCGGGCGAGGCCTTCGACAAGACCGCCAGGCTCCTGGGCCTCGCGTACCCGGGCGGGCCGTCGATCGACGCGGCGGCCGTCGGCGGCGACCCGACCGCGATCCGGCTGCCGCGCGGCCTCACCGCGCCGAAGGACCGCGAGCGGCACCGCTTCGACTTCTCGTTCTCGGGCCTGAAGACCGCCGTCGCCCGCCACGTCGAGCGCGCCGAGGCGGCAGGGGAGCCGCTCGCGACGGCCGACGTGGCGGCGAGCTTCCGCGAGGCCGTCGTCGACGTGCTCGTGGCGAAGGCGCTCGACGCGTGCGCCGAGCACGGCATCCCGCGCCTGCTCCTCGGCGGCGGCGTCGTCGCCAACCGGAGGCTGCGCGAGGTCGCGGCCGAGCGCTGCGCGGCCGCCGGGGTGCTGCTGCGCATCCCGCCGCTCGAGCTCTGCACCGACAACGGCGCGATGATCGCCGCGGTCGGCGCGATGCTCGTCGCCCGCGGCGACGCCCCGAGCGAGCTCGGCTTCGCGGCGGAGTCCACGCTCGACGCGAGCGTGGTGCAGGTCGTCCGCTGAGGGCGGGCACAGGCGCCTCCGGCAGGATGGGGGCGTCGACGGAGGGGGAGCGGATGAGCGCGACGTGGCAGCCGGGCGAGCACCAGGGCGGGCAGCAGGCCGCGCCGTCGGCGCCGCCGGCATGGCAGCCCGCGCCCTCGTGGGCGCCGCAGGCGGGCGCCCCGACGCCGCCCGTGCCGCAGCACGCGCCGCAGGCCGCGGCCTGGTCGTCGCCGACGCACCCCGGACCCCGCACCGACCTCCTCGCCCTGCTCGCGATCCTCGCGGCCGTCGCGGGCGTGACGGTGCTGCCCGTGCTCGGCAGCGTGGGCGCGCTGGTGCTCGGGCCGATGGGGCTCGCGCGCATCCGGCGCTCCGGCGACGACGGCCGGCTGCTCGCGGTGTGGGGCATCGTGCTCGGGGCGGCGACGCTCGTCGCGACGATCGCGATGGTCGTGATCGCGATCACGTCGTTCGCCTCGGCGATCGAGTCCTTCGCGCCGGTGCTCGCGCCCTAGTCCTCACGGCCGACGCCCCCTGCGCGACGGGCCGACGACGCTCGGCGGGCACCCAGGCAAGCGGCGTTCGCCGCGCGGTACGGTTGCTCAGCCATCCGCGCGCCTAGGAGGTTCCCGTGAGCGACCAGCACACCCAGTCCGACGACCGCTTCCGCCGTCCGGACGGCCACGACGGCGAGTCGCAGCCCGCCGCAGACTTCGGGCAGCAGCCCGAGCAGGCGCCGTCCTTCGGCCAGGCGCAGGACGCAGCGCCCGCCTCCGGCCAGCCGTCGCAGGATGCGGCGCCGTCGCACGGCCAGTCCGCGCACGACGCGGCGCCGTCCTACGGCCAGCCCACGCAGGATGCGGCGCCGTCCTACGGCCAGCCCGCCCAGGATGCGGCGCCCTCCTACGGTCAGCCCGCGACCCCGTCGTACGGCGAGCAGCAGCAGCAGGACGCGGCGCCCGCGTACGGCCAGGCCGCGCCGTCCTACGGCCAGCAGGGCCAGGAGCCGGCTGCCGCGTACGGCCAGCCCGCGCCCTCGTACGGCCAGCAGGGCCAGGACGCAGCGCCCACGTACGGCCAGTCCGCGCCCTCGTACGGCCAGCAGCCCTACGGCCAGCAGTCGAGCGCGCCCGCCTACGGGCAGCAGTCCTACGGCCAGCCCGCGCAGGGCGGCTACGAGGCCGCGCCCGCCTACGGCGCCTCGGCGAGCGCGCCCGGCTACGGCCAGCAGCAGGGCTACGGGCAGTCCGGCTACGGCCAGCAGCCGTCCGCGGCCGCGCCCGCCGAGCAGTCCTACGGCCAGCCGGCCTACTCCGGCCAGCCCGCCTACGGCGACCAGTCGGGCTACGGCGCGCAGTCCTACGGCGCGGCGCCCGCGGGTGCCAAGAAGCTCTCGGGCCTGACGATCGCGGCGCTCATCGTCTCGGGCCTCAGCCTCATCGGCTCGCTCTTCAGCGGCATCGGCCTGCTCGGCGGCATCGTCGGCGCCATCCTGGGCTTCATCGCGATGCGCAAGAACCCGCAGGGCAAGCCGTGGCCCCTGATCGCTGCGCTCGCGGGCGTGCTGGCGGTCGTGATCTCGATCATCGTCATCGTGATCCTGCTGGTGAACTGGATCCCCTACTTCATCGCGCTCGGCCAGATCTGACCCACGACGAGCGTTGGAGCCCGCGGCATCCGTCGCGGGCTCTCTCGTCTCCGCCCGGCGCCTAGGGGCGCTCGGCGAGGATCGCGCGGTGGCGGCCGCCGACGCGGGTGGCGATGAGGGTCGCCCGCCCCTCGCCGCGCAGCTTGAGCCGCTTGCGCAGGGCCGCGGGGTCGAGGTCGGCGCCGCGCTTCTTGATCTCGAGCTCGCCGATGCCGAGCTCGCGCAGTCGCTGCGCGATCCGCCGCTCGTCGAGCGGCATCGTCTCGAGCACCCGGAAGGCCTGCGCGAGCGGCGTCGCCACGTGCTCGTCGCCGCTGAGGTAGGCGATGCCCTCGCTGATGCCGTGCGCGCCGAGCCGCTCGGCGAGCGCGCCGATGAGCTCGGCGCGGATCACGGCGCCCGCGGGTTCGTAGAGCCACGTGCCGAGCGGCCCCTGCTCGGGGTGCTGCGGCTCGCCCGCGAGCTCCGCGGCGCCCTGGTCGCCGAGCACGAGCGCGCTGCGAGCGACGCCGGGGCGCGCGAGCGCGCCCGTCCACACCACGGCCTCCACGGTCTCGCCGGCGTCGGTGACCCACTGGTGCTCGGCGCCCGCGGGCAGCAGCGCCCGATCGATGCCCGGCGCGAGCTTCACGCCCGCGGGCCGCTCGGCGGCGCGCGCGAAGACGGCCTCGAGCGAGGGCGACCAGTCGGCGGGGTCGGAGAGCCGGGTCGCGCCGTCGCGACGGGCCGGATCGAACCAGAGGGCCTCCGCGTCGACGGGGGTCTCCAGCGCGTCGCCGTGCACGACGCGCGCCCGCCATGCTGCGAGGTTGTACGCGGCGACCGCGGCCGTCGCCTCGTCGCGCTCGACGGCCGTCACCTCGAGGCCGAGCGTCGCGAAGGCGAGGGCGTCGGCGCCGATGCCGCAGCCGAGGTCGGCGACGGAGGCGATCCCCGCGTCGCGCATGCGCCCGGCGTGGTGCGCGGCGACGCGCAGTCGCGTGGCCTGCTCGAGCCCGGCCTCCGTGAAGAGCATCGCGCGCGCGAACTCGCCGAAGCGCGCCGCGGCTCGTCGGCGCAGCCGGGCCTGGGTGAGCACCGCCGCCACGAGGCGGGGGTCGTGGCCCTCGGAGCGCAGCCGCGCGACCTCGCGCACGACGTCGCCGCCGGCGCCGAGGCCGTCCTCGACCCGGTCCAGGAGCGCGAGGCCCTCGCGGCTCAGCAGCAGGCGCAGCTCGTCGACGTCCATCGCACCATCCAAGCAGGGCGGCGGGGCGGCGGCGGCTCCGCCGCGGGCGAACGGCTGGCACTCATGTTGACCGAGTGCCAGCGCGCGGCGTAGGCTCGCTCTGGTGTCCGGCCCGTCCGGACGCGCCCCACAGTCTGACAAGAAAGAGGCAACCGTGTCGGTTTCCATCAAGCCGCTCGAGGACCGCATCGTCATCCGTCAGGTCGAGGCCGAGACGACGACCGCCAGCGGCCTCGTCATCCCTGACACCGCCAAGGAGAAGCCCCAGGAGGGCGAGGTCGTGGCCGTGGGCCCCGGCCGCTTCGACGACAACGGCAACCGCGTCCCCGTCGACGTGGCCGTCGGCGACCGCGTGCTCTACTCGAAGTACGGCGGCACCGAGGTGAAGTTCGGCGGCGACGAGCTCCTCGTCCTCTCGGCGCGCGACGTGCTCGCGATCGTCGAGCGCTGACAGCCAGCAGCAGCTGACGCGGCGGCGCCCCCGATCGGGGGCGCCGCCGTCGCGGTTCCACCCGGAGCCGCGGCAGGCCCGCACGCACGTGAGGAGCGACGATGGGGGAGCCGGATCGGACCCGGGCCGGGATCGGCTACGCGCTCTTCGCCTACGCCTTCTGGGGCGTCGTGCCGATCTACGTGCAGCTCATGCGCGGCATCGACGGCTTCGAGCTCATCGGCTGGCGGCTCCTCGCCTCCGTCGTCGTCGCCGTCGCGCTCGTCACGATCACCCGGGGCTGGGCCCGGCTCGCCGCCGTCGTGCGCGGCCGCCGCGACCTGGGCCTCCTGTCCCTCGCGGGCCTCACCGTGCTCGCCAACTGGACGGCCTTCGTGGTCGGCATCCTGAGCGACAGGGTGCTCGAGACGAGCCTCGGCTACTTCCTCAACCCGCTCGTGAGCGTCGTGCTCGCCGTGCTGTTCCTCGGCGAGCGGCTCCGGCCGCTGCAGTGGGCCGCGGTCGCCGTCGGCGCGGTGGGCGTGCTCGTCATGGTCGTCGCGTACGGCGAGGTGCCGTGGGTCGGCCTCACGGTCGCGGTCTCGTTCGGCTGCTACGGCCTCATCAAGAAGCGCCTCTCGGGCGAGGTCGATGCGCTCTCGGGCTTCACGGTCGAGACGGTGGCGGCCCTGCCCGCCGCGCTCGTCATGATGGGCGTCGCCATCGCCCTCGGCGGCGTCACGCTCGGCGCCAACGGCGCGGTCGGCGTCTGGGCGACGGCCGGCTTCGGCCTCGTCACCGCGGTGCCGCTGCTCGCCTTCGCGGCGGCGGCGCGCCGCGTCTCGCTCACGGCGCTCGCCTTCACCCAGTACCTCGCACCGACCATCTCGTTCCTGTTCGGGGCCTTCGTCATGCACGAGCCGATGCCGCTCGCGCGCTGGATCGGCTTCGGGCTCGTCTGGGCCTCGCTCGTGCTCGTCTCGGTCGACCTCCTGGGCAGGCGCGCGCGGCGCTCGCGGCCGGAGCCCGCCCCGGCCTGAGGTCGCGGCCGGCTACGCCGGCTCGGGGCGCTTGCGGCGGAAGGGGCGCGCGGGGAGGTCGTCACCGTCCCACACCTGCACGATGCCCCAGGCGACCGCGGCGATCGGCACCGAGAGCACAGCGCCCACGATGCCTCCGAGCACCGTGCCGATCGTCAGGGCGATGAGCACGACGAGCTCGTGGAGGCGCAGCGTGCGCCCCATGACGATGGGCTGCAGGAAGTTGCCCTCCAGCTGGTTCACCGCGATCACGGCACCGAGCACGATGAGGGCGACGATCGGATCGGTCGCGACGAGCGCGACGAGGGTCGCGAGCGCGCCCGCGAGGGTCGCGCCGACGATCGGGATGAAGGCGAGCAGGAAGACGAGCACCGCGAGCGGGAGCGCGAGCGGCACCTGGAAGACGGCGAGGACCGCGCCGATGCCGACGGCGTCGACGAGCGCGACGGTCGCCGTGCCGCGCACGTAGCCGCCGAGCGTGTCGACCGTGCGGCGGCCGATGCGCGTGCCGCGCTCGTACGCCGCGCCCTCGAACGGCCGCAGCAGGAACGCCCAGATCCGGGGGCCGTCCTTGAGGAAGAAGAAGAGCACGACGACCATCAGCAGCAGGCCGGTGATGAAGGACGCGGCCGCGCTCACGCCCGCGATCGCGCCGGATCCGAACTGCGAGCTCGTGAGGAAGTCGACGATCGCGTCGCGCGCCTGCTGGATCTGCTCGTCGGTCGGCGCGAAGGGCAGCGTCGAGACCCACTCGAGCACGCGGTCGAAGCCCGCGGTCGCCTGCTCCGCGAGCTCGCCGAACTGCGAGCGCACGGCGCTCACGATGAGCCACACGACGCCGCCGAGCACCACCAGGATCCCGAGGAGCGCGAGCACGGTCGCGAGCAGGCTCGGCACGCCGCGCGATCGCATCCAGCGCATCGCGGGCTCGAAGGCCGAGGCGAGGATGAGCGCGATCACGACCGGGATGATGACGACCGACAGCTGCGTCATCGCGAAGACGACCGCGGCGACGGCGACGACCACCACGATGGCCTGCAGCGACCGCGTCGCGAAGCGGCCGAAGCCGTCCGACCACAGCGAGCCCCTGGGCCGGGCGACGGCCTCGTCGCGTGCCGACGGCCTCCTCGTGAACAGCCCCATGCGCGTCTCCCTCCGACGAGGGCACGCTATCCGGCCCCGCCTGCACGTCGGCAGCGGCCGGGCCTGAGCCGCCGCTGCGGCCCCGCTGAGGTCTCGCGGCAGGAGCCGCGTCCGACCGGGGGAGAAGCGAGCTCACGTGCGGCAAGACCGTTACCAGGACGTAACGCAAACCGGCGTCCGCGCGAGGGTTCCTCGCCTACTGTGGTGCCAACCGTCCGCGCCATGCGGACGAACTCCAGCACACGAGGAGCACCATGCAGTCCTTCCTTCGCACCACGGGCAAGCCCCGTCGCGTCGCAGCGCTCGGCGCCGCGACCGCCGGCGTGCTGCTGCTCGCCGCCTGCGCGGGCGGCGGTTCGCCCGCCCCGTCCGGCTCGACCGGCCCGTCCGAGGGCGGCGAGACCGACACGTCGCTCGTGATCGGCTCGATCCTGCCCCAGACCGGCAACCTCGCGTTCCTCGGCCCGCCCGAGTTCGCGGGCGTGAACCTCGCGGTCGCCGACCTCGAGGCCGCGGGCTACGAGTACGACGTGACGCACGAGGAGCGCGACTCCGGCGACACCACGACCGACATCGCGACGCAGTCGGCGGGCGAGCTCATCTCGGCCGGCGCCGACGTCGTCATCGGTGCGGCCTCCTCGGGCGTCTCCTTCACGTTCATCGACCAGCTGGTCGACGCGCAGGTCGTGCAGATCTCGCCGGCGAACACCTCGCCCGACTTCTCCGACTACGAGGACGACGGCTTCTACTGGCGCACCGCGCCCTCCGACGTGCTGCAGGGCCGCGTGCTCGGCAACCTCATGGTCTCCGACGGTGCCGCGAACGTGGGCTTCATCACGCTCAACGACCCGTACGGCACGGGCCTGCAGGAGAACGCCGCAGCGGCGGTCGAGGCGGCCGGCGGCACCGTCGTCGCCAACGAGCTCTACAACCCGGGCGACACCAACTTCCAGACGGTCGTCGCCAACGTCGTCAACGCGCAGCCCGACGCGATCGCGATCATCGCCTTCGCCGAGACCGCGCAGATCGTGCCCGAGCTCGTGACGAACGGCTTCCCGGCGACGGGCATGTACTTCGTCGACGGCAACCTCTCGAACTCGTACGAGTTCCCGGAGGGCACGCTCGACGGCGCCAAGGGCACGCTGCCCGGCAACCCCGCCGACGGCTCGTTCCAGGACCGCCTGCTCGAGGTCGACGACTCGCTGACCGACTTCTCGTACGGCCCCGAGTCGTACGACGCGGTCATCCTCGCGGCCCTCGCGGCCGCGCAGGGCGGCTCGGCCGACGCCGTCACCATCCGCGACAACCTGCAGATGGTCTCGGAGGGCGGCACGAAGTGCACCGACGTCGCCGAGTGCCTGCAGCTCATCGCCGACGGCGAGGACATCGACTACGACGGCCCCTCGGGCCCGATCACGTTCGACGAGAACGGCGACCCCACCGAGGCGTACATCGGCATCTACCAGTACGGCGCCGACAACCAGTACACCTTCCTCAACGCGGAGTTCGGCTCGCTCACCGAGTGACCTGACCTGCACGGCGAGAGGGCCCCGCTCCGGCGGGGCCCTCTTCGTGCGTCCTGCCGCCGCGGCGCGCCTGCCCCCGTCTCCGCCGCCGTCCGCACCCGCCCTGCAGCGCGAGCAGCCCGCTGGTCGAGGAGCGCGCGGCGCAGCGGCACGAGGTCCCGTCGCTGGTCGAGGAGCGCGCGGCGCAGCCGCACGAGGTCCCGTCGCTCGCTGGTCGAGGAGCGCGCGGTGCAGCCGCACGAGGTCCCGTCGCTCGCTGGTCGAGGAGCGCGCGGCGCAGCCGCACGAGGTCCCGTCGCTCGCTGGTCGAGGAGCGCGCGGCGCAGCCGCACGCGTCACGAGACCCGCTGCGCCGGCCGCCGCCCCGCCCGCATCACGCACGAGGGGCCCCGCCGCAGCGGAGCCCCTCCTGGGATGCGGGATCAGGCCTTCGGGTCGACCACCGGGGTCGAGCTCGTGCGCGCCTTCTCCTCGACGTCGGTCGCGAGCGTGCCGAGGTAGAGCTGGATGACCTTCGGGTCGTTGAGCATCTCGCGGCCCGTGCCCGTGTAGGCGTCCTTGCCCTGGTCGAGCACGTAGGCGCGATGCGCGATCTGCAGGCAGCGGCGGGCGTTCTGCTCGACCATCACGATGGTCACGCCGTGGCTGTTGATCTCCGCGACGCGCAGGAACGTCTCGTCCTGGCGCACGGGGGAGAGGCCGGCGCTCGGCTCGTCGAGCAGCAGCACCGCCGGGTCCATCATGAGCGCGCGGCCCATCGCGACCATCTGGCGCTCGCCGCCCGAGAGGCTGCCCGCGCGCTGCTTGCGGCGCTTCACGAGCTCCGGGAAGAGGCCGCCGACGAAGTCGAAGCGCTCCTTGAACATCTTCGGCTGCTGGAACAGGCCCATCTCGAGGTTCTCCTCGATGGTGAGCGAGGGGAACACGTTGTTGTTCTGCGGCACCATGCCGACGCCCTTGCCGACGAGCCTGTCGGCCTTGAGCCCCGTGATGTCGTCGCCGTTCAGCACGACGCTGCCGCCGCGGATGTTCACCTGGCCGAACACGGCCTTGAGGAGCGTCGACTTCCCGGCGCCGTTCGGGCCGATGATGCCGATGAGGTCGCCCTGGTTCGCCACGACCGAGCAGCCGTTGAGGATGTTCACGCCCGGCAGGTAGCCGGCCACGAGGTCCTTCGTCTCGAGGACGGGGGTGGGGGTCATCGCTGCTCCTCGCTGCGCTCGTCGCCCTCGCGGGGCGCCTCGGCGGGCGTCTCGGCGGCGGGGACCTCCTCGGCCTCCCTTTCCGCCTCGGCCTCCTCGTGGATCTGCACGACCTGCTGGTTGGTGAGGGTGCCGAGGTCGGTGTCGTGGTGGGCGCCGAGGTACGCGTCGACGACCGCCTGGTCCTGCATGATCGTCTCGGGCGGGCCCTCGGCGACGACCTTGCCCTCGGCCATCACGATGACCCAGTCGGAGATGTGGCGCACCATGTGCATGTCGTGCTCGACGAAGAGCACCGTCATGCCGTCGTCCTTGAGGCCCTTGACGTGGTCGAGGAGCGACTGCGTGAGCGCCGGGTTCACGCCGGCCATCGGCTCGTCGAGCATGACGAGCGTCGGCTCGCTCATGAGCGCGCGCGCCATCTCGAGCAGCTTGCGCTGGCCGCCCGAGAGCGAGGCCGCGTAGTCCTCGCGCTTCGCGTCGAGCTTGAAGCGCGCGAGCAGCGCGTCGGCGCGCTCGACGTTCGCCGCCTCCTGCGCCTTCCAGAGCGGGCGGAAGAGCGCGGCGAAGAGCCCCTCGCCGCGCTGGTCGCGCGCACCGAGCAGCATGTTCTGCAGCACCGTGAGGCGGCCGAGCGACTTCGTCAGCTGGAACGTGCGCACCATGCCCTTGCGGGCGACCTTGTGGCTGGGCACGCGCGCGAGCGAGGAGCCCTCGAACGACCACTGGCCCTGGTTCGGGCGGTCGAAGCCCGTGAGCAGGTTGAAGAAGGTCGTCTTGCCGGCGCCGTTCGGCCCGATGAGGGCCGTGATGTGGCCGCGCGGGATCTCGACGTGCGCGACGTCGACGGCCGTGAGGCCGCCGAACTGGCGCACGACGCCGTCGGCGACGACGATGGGGTCGACCTTCCTGCAGCCCGGTCCGACCTCGCCGTCGACGAGGGGATGGGTCGTGGGCGTCGTGGTCGCGTCAGACATTGAACGACAGCTCCTTCTTGTTGCCGAGGATGCCCTGTGGTCGGAAGACCACGAGCGCCATGAGCGCGAGGCCGACGAGGACGAAGCGCAGCTGGCCCGCCTGCGAGCCCGAGATCTCGCCGAAGAGGCCCATGCCGTGCAGCAGGTTGATGAGGCCGCCCGTGAACGACAGCAGCACCCAGAAGAGCACCGAGCCGAGCAGCGGGCCGAAGACCGTGGCCGCGCCGCCGAGCAGCAGGGCCGTCCAGATGTAGAAGGTCATCGTGGTGGCGAAGTTGTCGGGCTGCACCGCGCGGGGGAGGATGAACATCACGCCTGCGAGGGCGCCCATCGTGCCGCCCAGCACGAGCGCCTGCATCTTGTAGCCGTAGACGTTCTTGCCGAGCGAGCGCACGGCGTCCTCGTCCTCGCGGATGCCCTTGATGACGCGGCCCCAGGGGCTGCGCATGAGCAGCCACACGAGCACGAGCGCGACGATCACGAGGCTCCACGCGATGATGCGCACCCACGTGTCGTACGCGGTCGCCGTCCACGGGCCGAAGCCGTAGGTTGTGCCCGTGAGCGGGTTCATCGCGTCGATGTCGCCCTTGTAGGACGCGCCCGTGAGGCCCTGGGAGCCGCCCGTGACCGCCGTGAGGTCCTGGGTGCGCACCGTGAACCGGATGATCTCGGCCGCCGCGATCGTCACGATCGCGAGGTAGTCGCCGCGCAGCCGCAGCGTCGGGATGCCGAGGATGAGCGCGAACACCACGGCGCACACGATCGCCACGAGGATCGCCGAGAGGAACGAGAGCCACGAGGGCCAGCCGAGCGTCGCCGTGGGGTCGACCGAGATCGTGAAGATCGCGAAGGCGTAGGCGCCGATCGCCATGAAGCCCGCCTGGCCGAAGTTCAGCAGGCCCGAGTAGCCGAAGTGGACGTTGAGGCCGATCGTCGCGAGCGCGAACGCGGCCGTCGTCGGCGAGAGGATCTCGCCGGCCGCCGTGTTGAGGATGGAGAGGAAGTCCATGTCAGCCGATCCTTTCCCGGCGTCCCAGGATGCCCTGCGGGCGCACCAGGAGCACGAGGATGAGCACCAGCAGCGCCACCGCGTAGCGGAGGTCGGGTGCGATGAAGAGGGTCGCGAGCTCGGTCACGAGGCCGATGACGAGCGAGCCGACGAGGGCGCCGAAGGCGCTGCCGAGGCCGCCCAGGGTGACGCCGGCGAAGAGCAGCAGCAGGATCGTGAAGCCCACGTCCCACTTGATGTTCGCGCCGATGAAGTAGGTGTAGAGGATGCCGGCGAGGCCCGTGAGGACGCCCGCGAGCACCCACACGATGCGGATCACGCGGTCGACGTCGATGCCGGAGGCCGCCGCGAGGCTCGCGTTGTCGCTCACCGCGCGGGTCGCCTTGCCGATGCGCGTGCGGGTGAGGAACAGGCCCACGCCCACGAGCACCAGGATCGACACGAAGACCGTGATGACGTTCGACATCGTCATGTTCACCGGCCCGACCTGCACGATCGCGCCGCGGTCGACGGTGAGCTGCTGGGTGCCGCCGCCGATGAGGAACTGGAAGAAGTAGCGCAGCGCGATCGAGAGGCCGATCGTCACGATGAGCACCTGCACGAGGCCCACGCGCCGCCTGCGGAGCGGCCGGAAGATCGCTGCGTCGTGGAACCATCCGAAGACGCCCGCCGCGATGAGCGTCAGCGCCACCGCGAGCCAGACGTTCCAGTCGAGCAGCGTCGTCAGGGCGTAGAAGGCGATGCCGCCGAAGGTGAGCATCTCGCCGTGCGCGAAGTTGTTGACGCCCGTGGTGCCGAAGATCAGCGTGATGCCGATCGCGGCGAGCGCGAGCAGCAGGCCGAAGCCGACGCCCGAGATGATGCGCGCGAGCAGCTGCGAGCCGAAGTCGTTGCGGCTGCTGCCGGTGGAGGTGCCGCTGCCGGGGTCGGCTCCCGCGTCGCCGCCCGAGCCTCCCGTGCCGCCCTCGCCGCCCGTGCCGGTGTTGCCGCCCGTGCCCTGCGTGGGGCTCGTGCCGCCGCCCGTCGGCTCGCCGAGCGGGAACAGCACGCCGTTCGCGCTCGACGTCGCGGCGAGCTCGCGGCTCTCGAACGACGGGTCGCGGAGCGTGACGCCGTCCGGGAGCGTCGAGGTGTCGATCGAGACGGTGTACGTGCCCTGCTCCTGCAGCCCCACGAGCCAGCGGCCGTCGGCGCCGGTCTCGACGGTCTCGTCGATGCCGTTGCCGGAGACCGTGATCGCCACCCCCTCGAGGGGGGTCTGGCCGTCGCGCACGATGCCGTTGAAGTTGTAGGGGGCCGGCTGCTCCGTGGCGGGGAGCGGAGCCGCGGCTGCGGCGGTCGCGCCGCCGGTCGCCATGGCCATGACGGCCAGGGCGACGGCGAACGCTCGCCGCAGCCCGCTCCGTCGCGGTCTGCTGGACGTCTTCACGTGTCCTCCATGCTGTGGGGCGGAGCGGCCAAGGGAATGCCGTTCGCGAGATGCCCGTTACATCGGTGGTGACACAGTAGCGGCGGATCGGGCCGTCGCAGACCGTTTTCGCACCCGGTCCGCGCATCGTCACCGTGATGCCGCGGGACCGTAACCGAATCGATACGATGGGAGCGATGGAGATGCGCAACCCGTTCGGGCCGATCGGCCTCACCTACGACGACGTCATGCTGCTTCCGGGCCGCACCGACGTGATCCCCTCCGAGGCCGACACCGGCACCCGGCTCTCGCGCCGCATCCGGCTCGCGATCCCGCTCGTCTCGAGCGCGATGGACACCGTGACCGAGGACCGCATGGCGATCGCGATGGCTCGCCAGGGCGGCATCGGCATCATCCACCGCAACCTCGCGATCGCCGACCAGGCCGCGATCGTCGACCGCGTGAAGCGCTCGGAGTCGGGCATGATCACCGACCCCGTCACGACGCATCCCGACGCGACGATCGAGGAGGTCGACCGCGTCTGCGGCGAGTACAAGGTCTCGGGGCTCCCGGTGGTCGACGCCGAGGGCAGGCTCGTCGGCATCGTCACGAACCGCGACATGCGCTTCGTGCCCCGCGAGGCCTTCGCCTCGACGCTCGTGCGCGACGTCATGACGCACGCGCCGCTCGAGACGGCGCCCATCGGCATCGCCCGCGAGGACGCCTTCGCGATCTTCCACCGCACGAAGCTCGAGAAGCTGCCGCTCGTCGACGAGCAGGGGCGCCTCGGCGGGCTCATCACCGTCAAGGACTTCGACAAGACCGAGCAGTACCCGAACGCGACGAAGGACGCCGCGGGCCGCCTGCGCGTCGGCGCCGCGATCGGCTTCTTCGGCGACGCCTTCGACCGGGCCGTGGCGCTCGCGGAGGCCGGCGTCGACGTCATCGTCGTCGACACCGCCAACGGCGAGAGCCAGGGCGTGCTCGACATGGTCGCGAGGCTCAAGGGCGACGCGCGCTTCGAGGGCGTCGACATCATCGGCGGCAACGTCGCCACCTACGAGGGCGCGAAGGCGCTCATCGAGGCGGGCGTCGACGCCGTGAAGGTGGGTGTCGGCCCCGGCTCCATCTGCACCACGCGCGTCGTCTCCGGCGTGGGCGTGCCGCAGGTCACCGCCATCTTCGACGCGGCGCGCGCCGCGCACGACCTCGGCAGCGACGTGCCGATCATCGCCGACGGCGGTCTGCAGTACTCGGGCGACATCGCGAAGGCGCTCGTCGCCGGCGGCTCGTCGGTCATGCTCGGCTCGCTGCTCGCGGGCACGAACGAGAGCCCCGGCGACCTCGTGCTCGTGAACGGCAAGCAGTTCAAGTCGTACCGCGGCATGGGCTCCCTCGGCGCGATGCAGACGCGCGGCACGAAGACCTCCTACTCGCGCGACCGCTACTTCCAGGCCGACGTGCCCTCGGACGAGCAGCTCATCGCCGAGGGCATCGAGGGGCAGGTGCCGTACCGCGGCGGCCTCGCGACCGTCGCCTACCAGCTGGTGGGCGGCCTGCGGCAGTCGATGTTCTACGTCGGCGCACGCACGATCGACGAGCTCCGCGCCACGGGGCGCTTCGTGCAGATCACCGCCGCCGGCCTCAAGGAGAGCCACCCCCACGACATCCAGATGGTCGTGGAGGCCCCGAACTACCGCCGCTGACCGGCACGGCGCCGGTCCCGCCGACAGGTACGGCCCCGCCCGACAGGTACGCGCAGACCCGTACCTGTCGGGCGCAGCTGTACCTGTCGCGTCGACGTCCACAGGTGTGCGCACCTGGCGCGCGAGCGTTCGCGGGGGCGGGCATCGTGCCGGGATGGAACTGCCGCTGCTGTCCGCGTGCGCCGCGCACGACGCCGAGCGCCTGCACCGCGATCCCGGACTGCGTCGAGTGCGTCGCGGGCTGTACGCGGCCGCCGAGGGCGTCGACGCCCTCGCGCGCTGGGATCGCTACCTGCTCGACGTCCGGGCGGTGGCCGCGTCGCGGCCCGGCGCCGTGCTCGCGAGGGAGTCGGCGCTCGCGCTCGCGGGCCTGCCGTTCGGTGCGCCGGTCGAGGTCTTCACGATCGGCGACCCGGCCACGCCCGGCGTGCGGCACGGCGTCCGCAACTCCCACGTCGCGGTCGCGGCCGCGGACCTCGAGCTCGACGACGGGATCCTCCGATGCTCGACGCGGTACGCGCTCGCGGATCTCGCGCGCCGCGGCCGGCAGTCGGATGCGGTGGCGGCTGTCGATGCTGCGCTGCGCCGAGGCGACACCACGATCGAGGGGATCGCCGACGCGCTCGGGCGCCAGGGCCCGCGCGGCCAGCGTCGGGCACGATGGGTGCTCGACTTCGCCGACCCTCGGTCGGAGTCGGTGGGCGAGTCGTGGAGCCGCGTCGCGATCCACCGGGTCGGTGCTCCTGCGCCGGACCTCCAGCGCCACGTGCCCACGGCGCTCGGCGACCGCTGGCTCGACTTCTGCTTCGACCTCCCGGGCCGTCGCCCGGTGGGCGGGGAGTTCGACGGCCTGGTGAAGTACGGCGCGGTCGCGACGGCCGAGGGCCGGGACGCCGCAGCCGTCGTCATCGACGAGAAGCGGCGCGAGGACGCGATCCGGGTCTCGCACGACATGGCGCGCTGGATCTGGGACGACGTGCTGCACCCGTTGCGGCTCTCGCGCATCCTGGCTGCCGCCGGCGTACCCGTCGCGTCGACCCTGCTCCCTGGCTGGTGATCGCGAGGGGTACCCCTCCGCCCGAGAGGTACGGGTGGACGTGTACCTCCCAGACCTGGCCGTACCTGTCGCGGGCGTGCGGGGCGGGGAGGGTGGGGAGCGGGGCGGCAGCGGGGGTTGCGGGGCGGAGAGACGCGATATATCGTGAGTGCGAGCAGACGCGATATATCGCGTCGAGGATCGCGGGAGGCGAGCATGGACGAGCAGTTCCGGCAGCAGGGCGGGCACGACGAGCAGGATGCGCGGCCGCGCAGCGCCTCGGGCGCATCGGCCTCCGGCGCCGACGCGATCACGGAGCGGTGGACGGTGGCCGAGGGGCACAGCCGCGTCATCGACCTCGACGAGGTGCGTGCGCTCAAGGTCGGCATCGTCGGCGGCAGCGTCGACATCGTCGGTCACGACGAGCCGGGCGCCCGCGTCGAGGTGCATCGGGTCGAGGGTCGCGACCTCACGGTCACGCTCGAGCAGGGCCGCCTCCGCATCGAGCAGCTGCGCGTGTCGTGGGACGACGCGTGGGAGAGCCTCAAGTCGCTCGTCGGCGGCCGCGCCCGCGTCGAGCTCAGCATCCTCGTGCCGCGCGACGTCGAGCTCTCGCTCGGCCAGGTGAGCGCCTCGGGACTCGTCTCCGGCCTCCGCGGCCGTGCGAGCGCCAGCACCGTCTCGGGGGCGCTGCAGGTGGAGTCGCACCGCGGCCCGCTCGACGTCAACACCGTCTCGGCGGACGTCGAGGTCTCGGACGTCGAGGGGCGCGTGGGCGTCCACAGCGTCTCGGGGGAGGTCGCGGCCTCCGGCGCGCTGCAGGAGGTCTCGGTCGACACCGTGAGCGGCGACGTGCTGCTCGACGTGCACGGCGCGCCGCGCGCGATCTCGGTGAACTCGGTCTCCGCCGACGTGACCGTGCGCCTCGACGCCGCGCAGGGCGTGCGCGTCACCACGCGCACCGTCTCGGGGCGCGGCACCGTCGTGGGACGGGCGCTGCCGAAGCGCGGCGGCACCGAGGTCGTCGAGGGCCGCGAGCCCTTCGCGCTCACGGCCAACTCGGTCTCGGGCGGCACGACCGTCGTGCGGAGGGCCGAGTGAGCCCCGCGGTCTTCGGCCACGGGGCCCTCCGGCTCTACCTGCTGAGCCTGCTCGCCGAGGCCCCCAGGCACGGCTACGAGCTCATGCAGGCGCTCGAGCACCGCTTCGGCGGCACCTACACGCCGAGCGCCGGCACGATCTACCCGCGGCTCGCGAAGCTCGAGGAGGAGGGCCTCGTCACGAAGGCCGTCGAGGGCAGGAAGTCGACCTACGCCATCACCGACGCCGGGCGGGCCGAGCTCGCGGCGCGCGAGCACGAGCTGCGCGACCTCGAGGGCGAGATCACCGACTCGGTGCGGCGCATGGCCTCGGAGGTGCGCGAGGGGGTGCGCAGCGCCATGCGCTCGCTGCGCGCCGACCTCGCCGCCGCCGAGCGCGACGCGCGCGACGCCGCCCGGTCGGCGCCGGATCCGAACCCGTGGCCGACGGGCTGGGGCGAGGCGCCGGACGCCTCCTGGGCGGCGGGGCGCGAGGAGTCGGCGGCGCACGTCCCGAACCCGGCCTCCGCGCCGGCCGACGACGCCACGGGTCGCCACGCGCCCGACGCGCCAGGGCCGGCCGCGGCGCCGGAGCGCGATGCGCGCGCCGCCGCGCGCATGGCGGTGCACGACCTCGACCTGCAGGCTGACCGCGTTCCGGCAGGAGGTGCGCGAGCCTCGCCCGGCGGGGGCGCGGCGAGCGCCTGACGCCGCAGGCCGCGACGGCCGTGCGCGACGAGCCTCGACGGCGCCCTCGCCCGCATCCGGGCGCTGCTGCGCTGACGCGCCCCGCCCGTCGCCCGCCCGGCACCGACCGCGCTCAGAGGGTGCTGGGAGCCTGGGCGCCGGGCCCGGGCGGCGACGATAGGCTGGGCGGGTGACGGAGATCGAGATCGGCCGCAGCAAGCGGGCACGCGTCGGCTACGGGTTCGACGACATCAGCGTCGTCCCCTCGCGCCGCACCCGCGACAGCGACCTCGTCTCGCTCCAGTGGCAGATCGATGCGTTCAAGTTCGAGATCCCCGTGCTCGGCGCGCCCACCGACTCGGTCATGAGCCCGGCTGCGGCGATCGCGCTCGGCCGCGCTGGCGGCCTCGGCGTCCTCAACCTCGAGGGCGTCTGGACGCGCTACGACGACCCCGAGCCGCTCCTCGCCGAGATCGCGGGGCTCCCCGCCGATCTCGCGACCAGCCGGATGCGCGAGATCTACGCCGAGCCGATCAAGCCCGAGCTCATCACCGCGCGCCTCGCGGAGGTGCGCGACGCCGGCGTCGTCGTCGCCGGGAGCCTGAGCCCGCAGGCCGTGCAGCAGCACTACGAGACCGTGCTCGCCGCGGGCGTGGAGCTCATGGTCATCCGCGGCGCGACCGTGAGCGCCGAGCACGTCTCGGCCGACGCGGCGGCGCCCCTCAACCTCAAGCAGTTCATCTACGAGCTCGACGTGCCCGTGGTCGTCGGCGGCGTCGCCACCTACACCGCGGCGCTGCACCTCATGCGCACGGGCGCCGCGGGCGTGCTCGTCGGCTTCGGCGGCGGCGCCGCCTCCACGAGCGAGAAGGTGCTCGGCGTGGCCGCGCCCATGGCCACCGCCGTGAGCGACGTCGCGGCGGCGCGCCGCGACTACCTCGACGAGTCGGGCGGCCGCTACGTGCACGTCATCGCCGACGGCTCGCTCGGCACCTCCGGACAGATCGTCAAGGCCCTCGCGGTCGGCGCCGACGCCGTCATGCTGGGCACCGCGCTCGCGCGCGCCACCGACGCCCCCGGCCGCGGCTGGCACTGGGGCCCGGAGGCGCACAACCAGAAGCTGCCCCGCGGCAACCGCGTGCAGGTCGACCAGGTCGGCCCGCTCGAGGTCGTGCTGGGCGGCCCCGCGCCCGTGGCGGACGGCACCGCCAACCTCATGGGCGCGCTGCGCAAGGCCATGTCGACCACCGGCTACAAGGACCTCAAGGAGTTCCAGCGGATCGACGTGGTGCTCGAGGCGAACCCGCCCCGGCAGTAGAGGCTCCGCCGCTCCGACCCGTCGGGCCGGGCGACGCAACAGATGGAGGATCCATGGCTGAGACCACCAACAGCGTCAGCCGGTCGAGGAAGCTCGGCCCTGAGGAGCGTGCGTCCGCGATCGCGACGATGCGCGAGCGCGAGGTCGACGTGCTCGTCATCGGCGGCGGCATCGTCGGCGCGGGCGCGGCGCTCGACGCCGTCACGCGCGGCCTGCGCGTCGGCCTCATCGAGGCGCGCGACTTCGCCTCCGGCACCTCGAGCCGCTCGTCGAAGCTCATCCACGGCGGCATCCGGTACCTGGAGCAGCTGAACTTCGGCCTTGTGCGCGAGGCGCTCATCGAGCGCGGCCTGCTGCTGCAGCGCATCGCGCCCCACCTCGCGAAGCCCGTGCGCTTCCTCTACCCGCTGAACACGCCGCTCATCGAGCGCGCCTACATCGGCGCGGGCATGGCGATGTACGACGCCTTCAGCTACACGGGCTTCATGAAGCCGGGCGTGCCGCTGCACCGCCACCTGACCAAGAAGCAGGTGCTCAAGCAGATCCCCTCGCTCGACCCCGACGCCTTCGTGGGCGGCCTCACGTACTACGACGCGCAGGTCGACGACGCGCGCTACGTCGCGGAGCTCGCGCGCACGGCGTCGTTCTACGGCGCGCACGTCGCGAGCCGCGTGCGCGCCGAGGGCTTCCTGAAGGTGGGGGAGCGCGTCGTGGGCGTGCAGGCGCACGACTACGAGACGGGCGAGCAGTTCGAGATCCGCGCGAAGCAGGTCGTGAACGCGACCGGCGTGTGGACCGGCGAGACGCAGGCGATGGTCGGCGAGCGCGGCGAGTTCAAGGTGCGGGCGTCGAAGGGCGTGCACCTCGTCGTGCCGCGCGACCGCTTCCACTCCGAGATGGGCATGATCCTGCGGACCGAGAAGAGCGTGCTCTTCGTCATCCCGTGGGGCCGGCACTGGATCATCGGCACGACCGACACCGACTGGAACCTCGACCTCGCGCACCCCGCCGCGACCGCCGCCGACATCGACTACATCCTCGACCACGTCAACTCGGTGCTCGCGACGAAGCTCACGCGCACCGACGTCGAGGGCGTCTACGCGGGCCTGCGGCCGCTGCTCGCCGCGAGCGACGGCGCCTCGACGGCCAACCTGTCGCGCGAGCACCACGTCTCGCACACCGTGCCGGGCCTGGTGCTCATCGCGGGCGGCAAGTGGACGACGTACCGCGTGATGGCGAAGGACGCGATCGACGAGGCCGTGAGCGCCATGGACGGCAAGGTGCCGGAGTCCTGCACCGAGCAGATCCCGCTCCTCGGCGCGACCGGCTACCGCGCCGCCTGGAACAAGCGCTCGAAGATCGCGCGCGCGTTCGGCGTGCACAAGCACCGCATCGAGCACCTGCTGAACCGCTACGGCACCCTCACCGACGAGCTGCTCGACATCATCCGCCAGCACCCCGAGCTGTCGGAGCCGCTCCCGGGCGCCGACGACTACATCGGGGCGGAGGTCCGCTACGCGTGCACGCACGAGGGGGCGCTGCACCTCGACGACGTGCTCGCGCGCCGCACGCGCATCTCGATCGAGTCGTGGGACCGCGGCGTCGCGGCCGCGCCCGTCGCGGCCCGCATCATGGCCGACGCGCTGGGCTGGGACGACGAGCGCGTCGAGCGCGAGATCAACACCTACAACAAGCGCGTCGCGGCCGAGCTCGCGAGCCAGGAGCTGCCCGACGACGCGTCGGCCGACCGCGCGCGCCTCGAGGCGCCGGAGATCGTGCCGCTGAGCGCGCTCCCGACCGCGGCCGACACCGTCGGCACCCGCAAGGAGCCCGCGCGGGGCTGACGCGAGGGCGCACGACGGAGGGCGGTCCTGCCGAGGCGGGGCCGCCCTCCGTCGTCGTCCCGGCCCGCTCGGGCCGGGGTGCGCGGCGCCGCCGGACGGTAGGATGGGAGCGCTGATGAGCGCCTCCATCCCCACCTTCCGGCAGGTCGCCGCGCGACCGCGGTGGATCGGCGTGCTCATCGGATGCCTGCTGGTCTCGGGCATCTTCGCGCTGCTCGGGCAGTGGCAGATCGAGCGCGCCGTCGAGCAGGGGCAGCGCGACGAGCGCGACACCGAGACGGCCGTGCCGCTCGGCACGATGGCGCAGCCCGGTGAGCCGCTCACGACGGAGGCCGGCGGCCGCATGGTGTCGCTCATCGGCGACGACACCGCCGACTACCGAGCCCTCGCCGGCCGGAACCAGGACGGCCGCTCCGGCTGGTGGATCATCGGCCGCGTGCTCGTCGAGGACGACGGGGCGCCTGCCGCGGACCTCCCCGCCGACGCGCCGGGCGCCTCGCTCGCGGTCGCCTACGGCTGGACGGCCGACGAGGCGAGCGCCCGCGAGGAGGCAGCGGCGATGGCCGACGACGCCGGCACCGTCGGCGCCGCACCCGTCGTGGGCCGCTACCTGCCGGCCGAGGCGCCCACCGACGGCGACGTGCGCGGCCGCACGAACGAGGCGATGAGCGTCGCCGCGCTCGTCAACGAGTGGCAGGACTGGGACGGCCGCGCCTACACCGGCTACCTCGTGCTCGACCCCGAGGCCTCCGGCGCCCGCGTCGTCGGCGACGAGCCCATCGTCTCCCGCCCGCCCGAGCAGAACACGCAGCTCAACTGGCTCAACGTCTTCTACGCGATCGAGTGGGTCGCGTTCATGGGCTTCGCGCTCTACCTCTGGTACCGCCTCGTCAAGGACGCGCGCGAGCGCGACATCGAGGCGATCGAGGAGGCGGAGGAGGCCGCCGCCGCGCGCGCGGACGCCCCCGCGCCGCATCCGACCGCCGAATAGACTGGAGCACCGTGCCGAAGCCCATCGACCAGATCCCGCAGATCCGCTCCGCGACGACCTTCTACCGCGTGATGTCGTGGGTCACGGGCGTGTTCCTGCTGCTGCTCGTGGCCGAGATGGTGCTGAAGTACTCGCCGACGCACGTCGAGCTCTTCGCCTTCGGCTCCGGCGGGCTGCTGTCGCTCCAGGGGGTCGTGCCGCTGCCGACGTGCGAGTGGTGGTCGCTCTTCGTGCCCGGCGGCCAGGGCTGCGAGATCCAGTCGCTCGGCGACGGGATCAACCTCTCGCTCGGCATCCTCATCGCCCACGGCTGGATCTACGTCGTCTACCTCGTCGCGTGCTTCCGCCTCTGGAGCCTGCTGCGCTGGCCCTTCGGCCGCCTCATCGCGATGGCGCTCGGCGGCGTCGTGCCCTTCCTCTCGTTCGTCGTCGAGCAGCGGATGCACCGCATCGCGCTCGACGACCTCGCGCGCCTCGAGGCCCAGCGGGCCGCGCGCGCGACCGCCGCGTCCACGCCCCAGGAGGCATGATGTCCGACACCGCCCAGCGACCCGTCCTCGTCGTCGACTTCGGCGCGCAGTACGCGCAGCTCATCGCCCGACGGGTGCGCGAGGCCGACGTCTACAGCGAGATCGTGCCCTCGACGATCAGCGCGGCCGAGGTGCGCGCGAAGGACCCGGCGGCGATCGTCCTCTCCGGCGGCCCCTCGAGCGTCTACGCCGAGGGCGCGCCGCGCCTCGACCCCGAGATCCTCGAGCTCGGCGTCCCGACGCTCGGCATCTGCTACGGCTTCCAGGTGATGGCGGCGCAGCTCGGCGGCACGGTCGCGCGCACCGGCAACCGCGAGTACGGCTCCACCGCCGTCACCGTGGGCGCCGCGGGCAGCCTGCTCGCCGGCCAGCCCGACGCGCAGACCGTGTGGATGAGCCACGGCGACGCCGTCGCGCAGGCGCCCGAGGGCTTCGAGGTGCTCGCCTCCACCGTCGACACCCCCGTCGCCGCCTTCGAGAGCCGCGAGCGGCGCATGGCCGGCGTGCAGTGGCACCCCGAGGTCAAGCACTCCGAGCACGGCCAGCGCGTGCTCGAGTCGTTCCTGCACGACATCGCCGGCCTCCCGGGCGACTGGGCCTCCGAGAACATCATCGAGGAGCAGGTCGCGCGCATCCGCGAGCAGGTCGGCAGCGACCGCGTCATCTGCGGCCTCTCCGGCGGCGTCGACTCCGCGGTCGCCGCCGCGCTCGTGCACCGCGCGATCGGCGACCAGCTGGTCTGCATCTTCGTCGACCACGGCCTCCTGCGTCAGGATGAGCGCGAGCAGGTCGAGCAGGACTACGTCGCCTCCACGGGCGTCCGGCTCGTGACGGTCGACGCGCGCGCGCAGTTCCTCGGCGCGCTCGCCGGCGTCACCGACCCCGAGACGAAGCGCAAGATCATCGGCCGCGAGTTCATCCGCGCGTTCGAGGCCGCCGAGCGCGACCTCGCCGCCGAGGCGGCGGCCGAGGGCGAGCCCATCCGCTGGCTCGTGCAGGGCACGCTCTACCCCGACGTCGTCGAGTCGGGCGGCGGCACCGGCACCGCCAACATCAAGAGCCACCACAACGTCGGCGGCCTGCCCGACGACCTGCAGTTCCAGCTCATCGAGCCGCTGCGCGCCCTCTTCAAGGACGAGGTGCGCGCCATCGGCCGCGAGCTCGGCCTGCCGGAGGTCATCGTCGGCCGCCAGCCCTTCCCCGGCCCGGGCCTCGGCATCCGCATCATCGGCGAGGTCACCGAGGACCGCCTCGACACCCTCCGCCGCGCCGACGCCATCGCGCGCGCCGAGCTCACCGCGGCGGGCCTCGACGGCGAGATCTGGCAGTGCCCCGTCGTGCTGCTCGCCGACGTGCGCTCCGTGGGCGTGCAGGGCGACGGCCGCACCTACGGCCACCCCGTCGTGCTGCGCCCGGTGTCGTCCGAGGACGCCATGACCGCCGACTGGACGCGCCTGCCGTACGACGTGCTCGCGCGCATCTCGAACCGGATCACGAACGAGGTGGAGGAGGTCAACCGGGTGGTGCTCGACGTGACGTCGAAGCCGCCGGGGACGATCGAGTGGGAGTGAGCGTGGTCGGGCCGCGCTGATCGCGACGGTCGCTCCGGTGCTGATCGCCTGGTCCGCTCCTCAGCTCAGACAATGACGAAGTCCGGAGGCCCCACGGGGCCTCCGGACTTCGTCATAACTCGCACCCCGCGGACCAGGCGATCAGCGCCTCTGTGCGGGCGGGGCGTCGAGCACCTCCCGGTTGTGGGAGGGGAGGGATCAGGCGGCGCGGCGCGCCGACCGATCGCGCGCCAGGTCGCCGAGGAATCTCGCGACCGCTGCCGCCGCGCCCCGGTCGCCGAGCTCGGCCTCGACGTCGGGGGAGTAGTTCGTGTTCGTGTTGATGTCGTACGGCACCGTGCGGCCGTCGACCGTCTCGAGGAACTCGACGCCCGCGATCTCCACGCCCTCGCGGGCGAGCAGCGCCTCCAGCTCGCGCACCAGCGGATGCGCGGCCGTGATCTCGGGGCGGAGCGAGAAGAGGGGCGCGGGCTCGGCGTCGTCCTGGCCGGGCACGCGGCAGGCGTCGGCAGGGCACAGCTCGAAGCCCTGGCTCGTGTCGACGCGCACGGCGTAGCGGAAGCGGCCGCCCACGAACTCCGCCCGCGTGATCGAGGCGTCTCGGGCGACGAGCAGCTCCTGCACGAGCGCGATGCCGTCGATGGGGCGCTCGAGCTCGCCGGCCGCGAGGGCGGCGTCGAGCTCCTCCGGGCTGTCGAAGCGCCGCACACCGAGGCCCTTGCCGCCACGGTTGTGCTTCGTGATGAAGGGGCTGCCGATCTGCCGCGCGGCAGCCGCGAGCGCCGCATCCGAGGTCGCCGCGATCGTGCGCGGTGCATCGAGCCCCGCCGCGCGCAGCAGCGCGTGCTGGCGCACCTTGCTCACCTCGAGCGAGGCGACGCGGCTGCCGTTCACGACCCGACGCCCCTGCGCCTCGGCCCACGACAGGATCGCGGAGGCCGTGTCGAACGCGTGCGGCACGCCGCGCGTGTGCGCCGAGGCGCTCAGGCGCGACCACACCACGGCCTCCGGCGCGACGCCGTCGAGGTCGATGGCGCGCTCGCCGAGGTGCCACGGCTCGAGCGCCACCCCCTCGGCCTCGAACGCGCGCTGGAAGGGCGGCAGCCACTCCTCGTTGTCGTGCAGCACAATGACGGTCGGTCGGGCCACGGGCTCCTCCTCGGGTCGGCGCCGCCCGGATCGCGGACGGCTCGTCCCAGCCTGCCGCGGTGCGCCTGGGCGCGCACCTGCGTGACGCAGCGTGTCGTCAGGCGGTGAGGTCGATGAGGCCCGCGCGCGTCGGGGCGAAGCCCGCACCGCGGTAGAACGACGCCAGCCGCGGCTCGAAGTCGACGTGCAGCCACCGGATGCCGCGGGCTCGGCAGTCCTGCACGAGCGCGCCGAGCAGCATCGTGCCGAGGCCCTGCCCCTGCAGCCGCGGCGCGACGACCGTGTCGAGCACGAAGGCATGCTGGCCGCCGTCCCACACCGCCCGCACGAAGCCCACGAGCTCGTCGCCGTCGTGCGCCGTCGCCCAGGAGGCGTCGTGCCGCTCGAGTCGCGCAGCCATCGGGGTTACCCCGCCGGGCTCCTCGTCGAAGGCGGCGGCGTGCAGGGCGCACACCGCCGCGTCGTCGACGGGCTCGCGCACGGCCAGCCGGATCCTCATGCCACGAGGATGGCAGAGGCTGCGGCCAGGCTCGCGGCGACGAGGGCTCGCGGCGACCTCTGCTCGCGGCGCTCAGGATGCGGGAGCATGATGGCCGCATGACGCTCGAGCGCGCACGCGCGGGCTCCGCCCGCAGGGGCGCGTCGCGCCTCCTCGCCGCCGGGCTCGTCGCCGCGGCCGCCACGAGCCTCGTGCCCGGCATCTTCCAGCGCGAGCGGCTCCGCGCGGGCTGCGAGCCTCTCCGGGCGCGAGTGGCTCTGCGGCACGGGCCCCGACGTCGGCGGCGCGGTCGCGCTCGTCGTGCTCGTCGCGCTCGCGCTCGGCTGGAGCTGGCTCGTGCTGCGCGCCACCGCCGACCGTCCGCGCCAGCGCGCCGAGCAGCTCGCCGTCATCGGCGCCATCGCCGTGCTGCCCGGCGTGCTGCAGTCGGCCTGGCTCCTCGTCGACGCGGCGCTCAGCGGCACCGCGGGCGCGGGGCTCGAGGCCGACCGCGTGGCGATGTGGGTCGAGCGGGCGATGGTGCCGGCGATCGTGCTCGCGGGCGCCGGCGTCCTCGCGGTCGTGGGGCTGCGCACCCGCGCCGCGGGCAGCCAGCCGAAGGTCGCCCTCATCCAGCTCGTCGCCGCGCTCGTCCTGCTCGCCGGCGCGAGCCTCACGACGCTCTTCGGCCTGCTGCCCGCAGCGCTCGCCGCAGCCGCCATGATCGCCGCCGCGTGGCGCGTCGCCAGGGCGCAGGGCAGGGATCGATAGATTCTTCGCGGTCGATGTCGATCTGGGCGCTCCCCGATCGACGCACTGGTGAGAGGGTCGCGAGGGCGGCCCCGGAACAGGAGACGGCACCATGCAGTACATGCTCATCATGCGCTCGGACGACGCGGCGATCGAGGCCTCGAAGGACATGCCCTTCGAGCAGATCATCGAGGCGATGGGGAAGTACAACGAGTCGATGATGCAGGCGGGCGTGCTCGTCGGCGGCGAGGGCCTCTCGGACCCCTCGGAGGGCTTCGTCGTCGACTTCTCGCACGAGACCCCGCTCGTGACCGACGGCCCCTACGGCGAGACGAAGGAGCTCTTCAACGGCTTCTGGATCCTCGAGGTCGCCTCCAAGGAGGAGGCCGCAGAGTGGGCCAAGCGCTGCCCGCTGGGCCCCGGCGCGAAGCTCGAGGTGCGACGCATCACCGGCGTCGACGACTTCCCGGCCGACAACGAGTGGATCGAGAAGGAGGCCGGCTGGCGCGAGGAGCAGGCGGCTCGCGCCGCCGAGCAGGGCTGACCCGTGCGCTTCCTGCTCGTCATGCGGGACGAGGACGTCGCGGCGATCGATCGCCGCGACGCCCCGTTCGAGGCGATGCTCGCCGCGATGGGCGCCTACAACGCCGCGATGTCGGAGGCGGGCGTGCTCGTGGCCGCCGAGGGCCTGGCCGAGCCCGAGGCCGGCGTCGTCGTCGACTTCTCGGCCGATCCGCCGCTCGTGACCGACGGCCCCTACGGCGAGACGAAGGAGCTCTTCAACGGCTTCTGGATCGTCGACGTCGCCGATCAGGCGGAGGCCGCGCGGTGGGCCGCGCGGGCGCCGCTCGGCCCCGGCACGAAGCTCGAGATCCGCCGCATGCACACCGAGGCGGACCTGCAGCGGTGACCGCCCGGAGCCTCCAGCGGTGACGACGCAGCGCGACGACGCGCGCCGGGCGGAGTCCGCCCGGCGCGCCGTCGTCGCCGTCTGGCGCATCGAGGCCGCGAAGATCGTCGCGGTGCTCACGCGCTACACGCGCGACTTCGCGCTCGCCGAGGACCTCGCGCAGGAGGCGCTCGCCGAGGCGCTCGAGCAGTGGCCGGTGCGGGGCGTGCCCCGCAACGGCGCCGCCTGGCTCACCCAGGTCGGCAAGCGTCGCGCCGTGGACCACTGGCGCAGGCAGGAGCGCTACGCCGACCGCCTCGCCGCGCTCGGCCACGACCTCGAGCGGGAGCAGGACGAGGCGGCCGACGCCGTGCCGTGGGATCCCGACGCGATCGACGACGACGTCCTCCGGCTCGTGTTCACCGCGTGCCACCCGCTGCTGCCGCAGCAGGCGCAGGTGGCGCTCACGCTCCGCGTCGTCGGCGGCCTCGAGACCGCCGAGATCGCCCGTGCCTTCCTCGTGCCCACCGCCACGCTCCAGCAGCGCATCGTGCGGGCGAAGGCGGCGCTCGCCGAGGCGGGCGTGCCCTTCGAGACGCCCGCGCGCGCCGAGCGCCCGGCCCGGCTCGCTGCCGTGCTCGGCGTGCTCTACCTGATCTTCACCGAGGGCCACGCGGCCACGGAGGGCGAGGACTGGATGCGGCCCGACCTCGCGCGCGAGGCGGTGCGGCTGGCGCGCATCCTCGCCGCGCTGCAGCCGGAGGAGCCCGAGGCGCACGGCCTCCTCGCGCTGCTCGAGCTCACCGCCGCCCGCTTCCCCGCACGCGTCGACGCCGCGGGCGAGCCCGTGCTGCTCGCCGACCAGGACCGCCGGCGCTGGGACCGCGGAGCGATCCGCCGCGGCCGCGCCGCGCTGCGCCGCGCCGAGTCCTTCGGGCGCGGCCTCGGCGCCTACGGGCTGCAGGCCGCGATCGCGGAGTGCCACGCGGTCGCGCCGGGCGTCGAGGCCACCGACTGGGCCCGCATCGTCGCCGCCTACGAGGGGCTCGAGCGGCTGCGGCCCTCGCCCGTGGTGGCGCTCAACCGCGCCGTCGCCGTCTCGATGGCCTCGGGGCCCGGCTTCGGGCCCGCAGCGGCCCTCGCGATCGTCGAGGGGCTCGCGGGCGAGCAGGCGCTCGCCGCCTCGCACCTGCTGCCCTCGGTGCGCGGCGAGCTGCTCGCGCGGCTCGGGCGCGACGACGAGGCGGCCGAGGCCTTCGGCGAGGCGGCTCGACGGGCGCGGAACGCGCGCGAGCGCGCCGTGCTGCTCGCCCGGGCCGCCTCGCCCCGCGGCTGAGCCCTGCGGCTGAACCCTGCGGCCGCACGATGACGCCCGTGCCGGCGCGGGCGGGAGCGGGTAGCGTGGAAGGTCGGGATCGGCCTCGCGCCGACGACCGCAGGGCATCGAGGGGAGCGGCATGTCGATCGAGCAGCAGGCGCCGACGGGGGCGCTCGACGCCGAGCGGCTGGCGGCGATCCGCGCCGACTTCCCGATCCTCGCCGCCGAGCCCGCCGGAATGCCCCTCGTCTACCTCGACTCCGGCGCCACGAGCCAGCAGCCCCGGCAGGTGCTCGACGCCGAGTGGGCCTTCCGCACCGGCCGCAACGCCGCCGTGCATCGGGGCGCGCACACGCTCGCCGCGCTCGCGACCGACGACTACGAGAGCGCCCGCGAGCGCATCGCACGCCTCGTCGGCGCGCACCCCGACACCGTCTCGTGGGCGATGAACGCGACGGACGCGCTCAACGAGGTCGCGCTCTCGCTCGCGGAGGCCAACCGCGCCGCCGCCGTCGACCCGCGCCTGCGCATCGGGGCGGGCGACGAGATCCTCGTCACCGAGGCCGAGCACCACGCCAACCTGCTGCCCTGGCAGCGCCTCGCCGACGAGACCGGCGCCACGTTGCGCTGGATCGCCGTCGACGACGACGGCGTCTGGACGGCGGAGGACGCCGCGGCCGCCATCACCGAGCGCACGCGCCTCGTGGCGATCGCGCACGTCTCGAACGTCACGGGCCTCGTCGCGCCCGTCGACGCGATCGTCGCCGCCGCCCGAGCGCACGGCGCGCTCGTCGTGCTCGACGCGTGCCAGTCGGTGCCGCACCGCCCGGTCGACCTCGCGGGCCTCGGCGTCGACGCCGCCGCGTTCAGCGGCCACAAGATGCTCGGCCCCGGCGGCGTCGGCGTGCTCTACCTGCGCCCCGAGCTGGCCGCGGCGCTGCCGCCCGCGCGCGTCGGCGGCTCGATGATCACGACCGTGACGATGACCGAGCGCGAGTTCCTGCCCGCGCCGCAGCGCTTCGAGGCCGGCACGCAGCCGGTCTCGGCCATCGTCGGCCTCGCCGCGGCCGCCGACTACCTGGAGGCCGTGGGGCTCGCGGCCATCGACGCGCACGAGCTCGCGCTCGGCCAGCGACTCGCCGCAGGGGTCGTGAGCATCCCGGGCGTCCGCCTCGTGGGCCCGCGCCCGGGGGAGGAGCGGGCCGGGCTCGCGAGCGTCGTCGTCGACGGCGTGCACGCCCACGACGTCGGCCAGGTGCTCGACGCCCAGGGCATCGCGGTGCGCGTCGGCCACCACTGCGCGCAGCCGCTGCACCGCCGGCTCGGCGTCGCGGCCACCACCCGCGCCTCCGCCTACCTCTACACGACCGAGGCCGAGGTCGACCGCTTCCTCGACGTCCTCTCGGGCGTCCGCGACTACTTCGGAGCACGATGAGCGACCCGCTGGCCGGCCTCTACCAGGAGCTGATCCTCGAGCACGCGAAGCGTCGCGAGGGCGAGGGGCTCATCGACCCCTTCGACGCCGAGCGCTTCCTCCGCAACCCCACGTGCGGCGACGAGATCCGACTGCGCGTGCGCGTCGAGGACGGCCGGATCGCGGCGCTCGGCTGGGAGGGCCAGGGCTGCTCGATCTCGCAGGCCTCGGCCTCCGTGCTCTCGGAGGAGGCGCCGGGGCTCGCGGTGGCGGAGGCGCGCGAGCGCATCGAGGCGCTCCGCGAGCTGCTGCGCTCGCGCGGCGCTGCGGAGCCCGACGAGCAGCTGCTCGGCGACGCGGTCGCCTTCGCGGGCGTCGCGAGGTTCCCGATGCGCGTGAAGTGCGCGATGCTCGCGTGGGTCGCGCTCGAGGAGGCCCTGCTGGAGGCCGAGGCGCGCTGACGCGGGGCGGCGCTCGCCGCTCGGCGTGCCCCGGTCGTCGCGCCCGTGGCGGGTGCCGCATGCTGGACCTGCTGGGATGGGACACATCCCCGAGGAGGTCAGACATGTCCAGCACGTCCGCAGGCGAGCGCGCGAGCCGCGTCGCAGGCACCTGGTTCCCGCTCGTCGTGCTCGCGGCCGGCGCGGTCGCGATCGCCGTGCCGCAGGTGTTCCTGCCGATCGGCCCGTGGATCACGCTGCTGCTCGGCGTCATCATGCTCGGCATGGGGCTCACCCTGCAGCCGGTCGACTTCGCCGTCATCGCCAGGAAGCCCTTCGCGTTCGTGGTCGGCGTGGTCGCGCAGTTCGTCATCATGCCGCTCGCCGCGATCGGGCTCGCGCTCGCGTTCCAGCTGCCGCCGGAGCTGCTCGTGGGCGTCGTGCTCGTGGGCGCGGCGCCTGGCGGCACGGCCTCGAACGTCATGGTCTACCTCGCGAAGGGCGACACCGCGCTCTCGGTCGCGATGACGACCGCCTCGACCCTGCTCGCGCCGGTGCTGACGCCGCTGCTCGTGCTCTGGCTGGCCGGCTCCTACCTGCCCGTCGACCCGTGGGCGCTCTTCCAGTCGATCATCCTCATCGTGCTCGTGCCGGTCGTCGCAGGGGTGCTGCTGCGTCGCCTGCTGCCGCGGCTCGTCGAGCGAGTGCTGCCCTGGCTGCCGCTCGTCTCGGTGGTCGGGATCGCGCTCGTGGTGCTCGCGGTGGTCGCCGGCAGCGCCTCCGCGATCCTCTCGGTGGGGCTGCTCGTGGCGCTCGTCGTGATCCTGCACAACGCCATCGGCTTCGGCCTCGGCTTCCTCGCCGCGAGGGCCGTGGGGCTCGACGCGAGCGCCCGGCGGGCCGTGGCGATCGAGGTGGGCATGCAGAACTCCGGGCTCGCGGCCGGGCTCGCGAAGGCCCACTTCAGCCCCGAGGCCGCGCTGCCCGCGGCGATCTTCTCGGTCTGGCACAACGTCTCGGGCTCGCTGCTCGCGGCGCTCTGGTCGCGGCGCCCGCCGCGCGACGCCGCGCCCGCGGCGGCGGCCGATCCGGCCGAGGCGCCCGCCGCCTCGTAGCCCCGCGCACCTCCGCTCGGCGGGGCGTGGGCGGGGGAGCGTACGGTGTCGGCATCCGACCGAGGAGGCACCGATGCCGCTGCGCTGGTACACGAACGTGATCGAGACGACCGACACCGCGAGGCTCGCTGCCTTCTGGCGCGACGCCCTCGACTGGCAGATCGTCCACGACACCCGGGACGAGGTCGTGGTGATCCCGCGGTGGGCCGAGGAGCTGCTGCCGAAGCTCTCGTTCGAGCAGGTGCCTCCGGGCCTCGTCTTCGTGCGGGTCGACCACGAGAAGCGCACGAAGAACCGCCTCCACATGGATCTCGCGCCCCACACGGGCGACGACCGCGAGGCCGAGATCGCCCGGCTCGAGGCGCTCGGGGCCACCCGCATCGACGTCGGCCAGGGCCCCGACGTGTCCTGGACGGTGCTCGCCGACATCGACGGCAACGAGTTCTGCGTGCTCTCGAGCCGCGAGCGGTGATCGCACGACGAAGGCCCCCGGCAGCAGCCGGGGGCCTTCGTCGTGGCGGCTAGTTGTTGCTGCGGAAGATCGCGATGATGCGCAGGATCTCGACGTAGAGCCAGATGATCGTCATCGTGATGCCGAAGGCGGCCGACCAGCCGTACTTCTTGTCGACGCCGCGCTTCACGCCGTTCTCGACGCCCTCGAAGTCCATGACGAGCGAGTAGGCGCCGAGCACCACGGCGAGGACGCCGAGGATGAGGCCCAGCGGGATGCCGAAGATCTCCTGCGAGCGCAGGCCCCAGGGGTCCTGGTTCACGCCCGTCAGCATGAGCACGAAGTTCACGAGCGAGAACAGCGTGTAGCCGATGATCAGGATGAAGAAGATCTTGTTCGCCCGGGGCGACGTGCGGAAGATCCGGAAGGCGTAGCCTGCGAGCGTCACGCCGAAGACGCACGCGGTGGCCAGCAGGGCCTGGAAGATGATGCCCGAGAACCCTGCCCCGAACTCCATGAGGCCCGAGAACCCGCCGAGGAAGAAGCCCTGCGCGAGGCCGTAGGCCAGCACGAGCGCCGGCACCGGCTCCTTCTTGAAGATGTTGACGAGCGCGAGCACGAAGCCCACGAGCGCGCCGCCGTAGGTGAGCAGGTAGAAGGCCGCCGAGGTGCCCGTGAAGAGCAGCATGCCGAGCGTGATGACGAAGCCGATCGCGGTCACGCCGAGCGTGCCGACGGTCTTCATGATCACGCCGTCGTAGGTGAGGCGCTCGGTCTCGAGCGGGGTCTGCTGGCCGTAGCCCTGCTGCTGGCCGAACTGCTGCGGCTGCTGGCCGTAGGGGGCCTGGCCGTAGGCCTGCTGCTGGCCGAACTGGGGGGCCTGCGGGGCCTGGCCGTAGGGCTGCTGGCCGTAGGCCTGCTGCTGGCCGAACTGCGGGGCCGGGGGCGCGGCCTGAGCGGCTCGCCGCGGGTTCGACGTGAACGCGGGCGAGTTGCTGAACGCCGGGTTTGCCAAGGGGATCGCTCCTCAGGAAGTGATGGGTGCCCCGCCATGGCGGCGGTGCCAGGCCAGGATAGCGGCAGGACCCCTTGATTCCCCTGTGATCGCGGGCCCGTTCGCCTGCGGCGCACGCCGCCTCTGCGGCGTCCGGATGGCCGCCCGGCCGTCACCTCGCGGCCACCTGCGCCCCCTAGCCTGCCCTCGTGACCGACACGCGACTCATCGCCCACCGCGGCGCCTCCGGCTGGGCGCCCGAGCACACCGAGACCGCCATCCGCCTCGCCGCGCGGCTCGGGGCCGACGCGGTGGAGCCCGATCTCGTCGCGAGCCGCGACGGCGTGCTCGTCGTGCGCCACGACGTCGAGCTCGGCGAGACCACCGACATCGCCGATCGGCCCGAGCTCGCCGATCGCCGCACCACCCGCGCGGTCGACGGCCACGAGGTCACCGGCTGGTTCGCCCAGGACCTCGACTGGGCGGAGATCGCGACGCTCCGCGCGCGCGAGCGGCTGCCGCTGCTGCGGCCGCTGAGCGCGACGCGCGACGGCCGCGATCCCGTGCTGCGGCTGGAGGACCTGCTGCGCATCGCCGACGAGGAGGGCCTCGACGTCGTCGCCGAGCTCAAGCACGCCGCGCACCACGAGGCCATCGGGCTGCCGCTCGACGCGCTGCTCGCGGAGGCGCTCGCCGGCGCTGCGAGGGCTGGGACCGCGTGGTCGGGCAGCGGCCGGCTCGTGCTCGAGAGCTTCGAGGAGTCGGCCCTGCACCGGTGCCGCGAGCGCGGCATCGACGCGCGCCTCGTCTACCTCATGGGGCGCGAGGGCGCCGCCGCCGACCTGCCGGCGGGGGGCCCGAGCCTACGCCGAGCAGCGCGCGGATGCGGCGCTCGCGGCGCTCGCCGGCCGCGTCGACGCGATCTCGGTCGACAAGACGGCGCTCTTCGACCGCGTCGAGGGCAGCCTCGTCACCGCCGACCTCGTCGAGCGCGCCTCAGCTGCGGGCCTGGGAACGATCGCCTGGACCCTGCGGCCCGAGAACGCCTTCCTCGAGTCCGAGCTGCGGCTCGGCGAGCACCCGGCGGCGTGGGGCGACTGGACGACGGAGTGGCGCATGCTCGCGGGCCTCGGCCTCGAGGCCGTCTTCTGCGACCACCCGGACCTCTGGCGCCGCATCGCCTGATCGCCGAGGCCCGCGCCGCCGCGGCACGGCGCGTGGGCGGCCGCGCCTAGGATCGGTGCAGTGAGCGATCTGTGGGGACTGGGCGACGAAGGCTTCCAAGACGTGCAGCGGCCGACGCCCATCGGGCCGCGCGGCGACACGATCCCCGAACACCTGCTCGCAGGCATGAACCCGCCGCAGCGCGAGGCGGTCGAGCACCGCGGCCCCGCCCTCCTCATCGTCGCGGGCGCCGGCTCGGGCAAGACCCGGGTGCTGACGCACCGCATCGCCGGCCTCCTCGCCACCCGCGAGGCGTGGCCGAGCCAGATCCTCGCGATCACCTTCACGAACAAGGCGGCCGGCGAGATGCGCGAGCGCGTCGAGCACCTCGTGGGGGAGGAGTCGCGGGGCATGTGGATCTCGACGTTCCACTCCGCGTGCGTGCGCATCCTGCGCCGCGAGGCCGAGCAGTTCGGCTTCAAGCAGTCGTTCACCATCTACGACTCGGGCGACGTGCGCGCGCTCGTGAAGCGCCTCATCAAGGAGCGCGGCGCCGACATCCAGGGCCTCACGCCCGGCGGCGTCGCGGCGCGCATCTCGAAGGCCAAGAACGAGCTGCACGACGCCGACTCGTGGGCGCGCACCGCCAACCTCGAGAACCCGCTCGACGCGGCGTTCCTCGAGCTCTGGCGCGACTACGACGCCGAGCTGCGCCGCGCGAACGCCTTCGACTTCGACGACCTCATCGGCCAGACGGTGTTCCTGCTGCGCGCGTTCCCGCAGGTCGCCGCCCAGTACCGCAAGCGCTTCCGGCACATCCTCGTCGACGAGTACCAGGACACGAACGCCGCCCAGTACGCGCTCATCCGCGAGCTCACGCGGCCCGTGGCGCGCCACGAGCTGCCCGACCTCCGCGGCGACCTCGAGGGCGCGTCGCTCACCGTCGTCGGCGACTCCGACCAGTCGATCTACGCCTTCCGCGGCGCCGACATCCGCAACATCACCGAGTTCGAGCGCGACTTCCCGGGCGCGCGCGTGATCCTGCTCGAGCAGAACTACCGCTCGACGCAGACGATCCTCTCGGCCGCGAACGCCGTGATCGGCAACAACTTCGACCGGCGCGAGAAGCGGCTCTGGACCGATCAGGGCGACGGCGAGCGCATCATCGGCTTCACCGGCTACTCCGGCCACGACGAGGCGCAGTTCGTCGCCGACGAGATCGTCGAGCTCACCTCCGGCGGCATGGCCTACAGCGACGTCGCCGTGTTCTACCGCACGAACGCGCAGACGCGCGCGCTCGAGGAGGTGCTCATCCGCTCGGCGATCCCCTACAAGGTGATCGGCGGCACGAAGTTCTACGAGCGGGCCGAGATCAAGGACGCGATGGCGTACCTCATCACGGTCGCGAACCCCGACGACGGCCTGAGCCTCCGCCGCATCATGAACGTGCCGCGGCGCGGCATCGGCCCGGCGACGGAGGCCGCCCTGCAGGCCTTCGCCGACGAGCAGGGCGTGAGCCTGCGCGAGGCGATGCGCCGGGTGGGCGAGATCGCGCTCGGCCCCAAGGTCGCCGCGGCGATCACCGACCTCGCCGCGCTGCTCGACGGCTGGACCGCCCAGCCCGAGGCCGATCCGGGCGAGGTGCTCCGCGACCTCATGAGCCGCTCCGGCTACACCGACCAGCTGCGCCGCTCGCCCGACCCGCAGGACGCCGCGCGGCTGGAGAACGTGGAGGAGCTCGTGGCCGTGGCGCGCGAGTTCCGCCGCCAGAACCCCGCGGGCACGCTCCTCGACTTCCTCACCGAGACCGCGCTCGTCGCGGCGGCGGACGAGCTCGACGACTCCGGCGGGCAGGTCTCGCTCATGACCCTCCACACCGCGAAGGGCCTCGAGTTCGACGCCGTGTTCATCACGGGCATCGAGGAGGAGCTGCTGCCGCATCGCATCGCGGCCATGGAGCCCGGCGGCCCCGCCGAGGAGCGCCGGCTCTTCTACGTGGGCATCACGCGCGCCCGCAAGCGCCTGCACCTCTCGCTCGCCATGACCCGCGCGCAGTTCGGCGAGGTCAACCCCGCCGCGCCCAGCCGCTTCCTCGAGGAGATCCCGGCCGAGCTCATCGACTGGCGCACCCCGCCCACGGCCGTGCGGCAGAGCCCGCAGCGCGCGCTCGGCAGCCGCTGGTCGGATGCGCCGCGCGAGCAGTTCGTCACGGGCTACCGCGACCCGAAGCCGCTGCCGGCGGGGCGGCCGAAGGGCGCCTTCGCGAACACGATCACCGAGGTGCGCGACAACTCCGCGATGGAGCTCGCGCCCGGCGACCGCATCCGCCACAAGGACTTCGGCGAGGGCCGGGTCGAGACGGTGACGGGCGCCGGCGCGAAGCGCATCGCCGAGGTGCGCTTCGAAGGGGCAGGCCGCAAGCGCCTGCTCATCAAGATCGCGCCGATCGAGAAGCTGTAGCCGCCGGGCGCACCGGCGCCCGGCGGTCGCGTCCGCTCAGGCGCTGACCGAGATCCGGGGGTCGAAGGCGATGCGGCCCGCGATCTCCTTCGCGGCGTCCTTCGGCTCCGGGTACGACCAGGCGCCGTCCTCGAGCCGCTCGCCGTCGACCACGACGTGGAAGTAGACGGCATCGCCCTTCCAGGGGCAGGTGTACTCGGTCGGGCTCGGCTCGAGCTCGGCCGTCACCGCGTCGCGGGGGAAGTAGTGGTTGCGCTCCACGACGACGGTGTCGTCGGAGGATGCGATCGTTCGGTCGTGCCAGGTCGCCTGTGCCATGGCGGCACGCTACGCCCGCGACCTGTGCGCGAGGCAGGGCGCGGGCGGGAGCTCGCCTCGGTCAGAAGGTCGGGAGGAGCGCGAACGCCGCGAGCGTCACGAGCGCGACCACGATGATGAGCGGCCGGAAGCGGCGCGCCATCGTGCGCGGCGGTCGGCCGTCGTCGAAGCGCTCGAGCTCGGGGTCGAGCTCCGGCGGGATCCGCTCTCGGTCGTGCATGCCCTGCTGCATGCCTCCACCCTCCCATCCCGGTGCCGCCGACGGGAAGCGCCGCGGCGTCGCGGCGGGCGACCGGTCAGGCCACGCCGAAGTCGGGCAGCTGCTGGAAGGTCCAGCGGTTGCCGTCGGGATCGGCGATCGTCACGAACCGGCCCCAGGCCAGCTCCTCGACCTCGCCCGCGTCGACGCCCGCGGCGGTGAGGGCCGCGTGGAGCGCATCCGCGTCGTCGACGACGAGCTGGACGCTGCGGAGCGTCCCCGGCTCGTCGTCGGAGATGCCCTCGCCGAACGCGATCGAGCAGGCGGAGCCGGGCGGCGTCACCTGCACGAAGCGCAGCTCGTCGCTCACGCGCTGGTCGTGGTCGGCGTGCCAGCCCAGCCGGTCGACGAAGAAGGCCTTCGCCCGATCGGCGTCGGCCACGGGCACGAAGATGAGCTCGATCCGCTGGTCCACGGTTCCCTCCCGATCCGGCGGTCGCCGTCGACCGCCGCGCCCGACGCTACGCCGGGTCGCCGACATGCGGGCGGGGGAGGCGCTCGCCTCCCCCGCCCGCACGGTCACTCGCTCCCGGCTCCCGGCCCCCCGGGCGGGTTCGAACCGTCGCGTCGCACCCTCGGCATGGCCTCCGTGGAGAGGCGCCCGCGGTCGGGCTCGGGGTGCGGCTCGTGCGACTCGATCTCCTCGTCGAGCGCGGCGATCGCGATCGTGTCGACGGGCGGCAGCTGCGCCTCGTAGCGCGCGCGGCGCCGCTTCAGCCACAGCGCGAGCACCACGATCACGATCATGAGCCCGTAGGCGACGATCGCGAACGGCGAGTGCACCAGGTAGCCGGGGTCGCCCTGGCCGATCTGCATGGCCTTCCGCAGCTGCTCCTCGGCCATCGGGCCGAGGATCGCGCCCACGACGAGCGGTGCGATGGGGAAGCCCTGGCGGCGCATGAAGAAGCCGAGCACGCCCAGCACGAGGATGACGCCGATGTCGAACACCGTGAAGTTCGCGGCGTAGGCGCCGAGCCCCGCGAAGGCGAGGATGCCGGCGTAGAGGTACGGCCGCGGGATCTGCAGCAGCTTCACCCACATGCCCACGAGCGGCAGGTTGAGCACGAGCAGCAGCACGTTGCCGATGTAGAGGCTCGCGATGAGCGCCCACACGAGCGCCGGCTGCGAGTCGAGCAGGCGCGGCCCGGGCTGCAGCCCGTACGACTGGAAGGCGGAGATGATGATCGCCGCCGTCGCCGAGGTGGGGATGCCGAGCGTCAGCAGCGGCACGAGCACGCCCGCGGCCGCCGCGTTGTTGGCGGCCTCCGGTCCCGCGACGCCCTCGATGGCACCGCGCCCGAACTGCTTCCGGTACTCCGGCTTCGCGAGGCTGCGCTCGGAGGCGTAGGAGAGGAAGGTGGCGACGTCGGCGCCGCCCGCGGGGATCGTGCCGATCGGGAAGCCGATCGCGGTGCCGCGCAGCCACGGCCGCCACGACCGCGCCCAGTCGGAGCGGCGCATCCAGGTGCGCCAGCCGCGCGTGATGGGGATGAGCGGGATCTCGCCGTTGCGGAGCCGCGAGCCCACGTAGAGCGCCTCACCGAGGGCGAAGAGGCCGACCGCCACGATGACGACGTCGATGCCGTCGCCCAGCTGCGGCACGCCGAACGTGAAGCGCGACTGGCCCGTGAGGGTGTCGACGCCGATGAGGCCGATGAAGAGGCCCACCGAGAGCGAGACCATGCCGCGCCACAGGCTGTCGCCCAGCAGCGCGCCGACCGTGAGGAACGCGATCACCATGAGCGCGAAGTAGTCGGCGGGTCCGAGGCCCACCGCGAGGCGCGCGATGGTCGGGGCGAGGAGCGTCAGCAGCACCGTCGCGATCGTGCCGGCGACGAAGGAGCCGATCGCGGCGGTCGCGAGCGCGGCGGCGCCGCGGCCCGCGCGGGCCATCTTGTTGCCCTCGAGCGCCGTGACGATCGAGGCCGACTCGCCGGGCGTGTTCAGCAGGATCGAGGTGGTCGATCCGCCGTACATGCCGCCGTAGTAGATGCCTGCGAAGACGATGAACGCCGCCGTCGGCTCGAGCGCGTACGTGATCGGCAGCAGCAGCGCCACCGTCATCGCCGGGCCGATGCCCGGCAGCACGCCCACGGCGGTGCCGAGCATGACGCCCAGCAGCGCGTAGAGCAGGTAGATCGGCTGCAGCGCCGTGGCGAAGCCGTCGAGCAGCAGGGAGAGCGTGTCCATCAGAGGCCGATCCAGGAGGTGAGGGTGCCGGTGATCGGCAGCGAGAGCCCCAGGAGCTCGCCGAAGACGAGCTGGGTGACGACGCCCAGGCCGAGGCCGATGAGCAGCGCGACCCACCAGCGCTTCGCGCCGAGCGCGAGCGACGAGCCCGCGAAGAGGATCGTGACGCCGAGCGGCCAGCCGAGCATCGGGATGGTGACGATGAGCGAGAGGAACGCGAGCACGACGATGCCCGTGGGCAGCCACGCGGTGCCGTGCTCGAGGTCGACGTCCTCGCCCTCGTCGGCGTGGCCGAAGCGGCCGCGCAGCTGCTGCACGAGCACGACGAGCGACGAGACGAGCATGAGGCCGCAGATGGCGTAGGGCACGACGCGCGCGCCCAGGCCGTTCGTGGATCCCGCGGGCTCGCGGATGGTGGTGGTGACGACGAGCATCGCGACCGACAGCACGACGAGGAGGCCGACGAAGGCCATGGCCTCGATGCGCGACGACCGCGACGACGCCGCCGGCGCACCCTGCTCGGGTGCGCCGGTCGGCGCCGCGGTCACTCGATCAGTCCGATCGTGCGCAGGGTCTCCTGCGTGCGGGTGATCTCCTCGCCGAGGAAGGCGTCGAAGTCGTCGCCGGCGACGAACGCGTCCGTCCAGCCCTTCTCCTCCACCTGGGCGGCCCACGCGTCGCTGTCGTGCAGCTGCGTCACGAGGTCGATGAGCGCGCTGCGCTCCTCGTCGGAGATGCCGCCGGGGGCGATGACGCCGCGCCAGTTCGTGATGGCGACGTCGATGCCCTCGTCCTGGATCGTCGGTACGTCGGGCAGCGCGGCCGCGGGCTCGGCGCTCGAGACCGCGAGGGCCCGGAGGTCGCCCGAGAGCACCGACTCCGAGAACTCGCCGACGCCCGAGATGCCGGCCTGCACGGTGCCGCCGAGCAGCATCGTGAGCGCCTCGCCGCCGCCGGAGTTCGGCACGTAGTTCAGCGTGGAGGGCACCTCGGCCGCGTCGACGCCCGCGTTCGTGAGCAGCAGGCCCGCGAGGATGTGGTCGATGCCGCCGGCGGAGCCTCCCGTGATCGTCACGGCCTGGCCCTGCTCGACGACCGCGTCGATGAGGTCCTGCAGCGTCTCGTACTCCGAGCTCGCGGGGACCACGACGACGAGCGGCTCCTCGGTCAGCTTCGCGATGGGCGTCATGTCCTCGATGCGCGTCTCGGACGCGTTCGTCTCGACGGCGCCGACCATGACGGAGCCCGTGACCATGAGGGTGTTGGGGTTCGTCTCGGTCGCGAGCGAGGCGAGGCCGACGGTGCCGCCGGCGCCGCCGATGTTCTCGACGGGGGCGGAGCCGACGAGGTCGGCCTCCGTGAGCGCGGCGCTCGCGGCGCGCGCCGTCTGGTCCCAGCCGCCGCCGGGGTCGGCGGGGGCGATGACGTCGACCGCCGTGATGGCGGCCGGCTCGCCGTCGCCGCCCGAGGGCTGCGAGCCGCCGGACGAGCAGGCGGCGAGCGCGAGGGCCGCCGCCCCCGCGACGCCGATGCGGACGATGGTCGGGATGCGCGTGCTGCGCGCGGTGCTGGGGTGCATGGATCGCACGTCTCCTCCTCGAGCGCCCGGCGACGGTGCCGGTGCGCGATCTGTGGGTCGACGCTAGGGCCGCCGTCGCCGCCGGGAGGCGTTGTGGTCGTTCCGGCCGTTTCGGTCGTTTCGGTCAGCGCCGGAGCACCCGGGATGCGCGTCGCGGCCGGGCCGGACCTACGATGAGCGGCGTGAGGAGAGCGATGAGGCTTCGCACCCAGCTGGTGCTGCTGCAGAGCGCCATCATGCTCCTCGTCATCCTCGGCACCGGCGTCGCGGCGGCCCTCATCCAGGAGCGCACGCTGCGCGACGCCTACCTCGACCGGATGATCGGCGTCGCCGAGTCGGTCGCGCAGCTGCCCTCCGTGCTCGACGCCTACGACGACCCCGATCCCTCGCGCGTCATCCAGCCGCTCGCCGAGACGCTGCGCATCGCCTCCGGCATGACCTACGTCGTGGTCACCGACCGCGACGGCATCCGCTTCTCGCACCCCAACCCCGACCTCATCGGGCAGCGCGTCTCGACCGAGCCGACCACCGCCGAGACCGGCGAGCGCTACGTCGGCACGCAGGAGGGCACGCTCGGCGTCTCGTGGCGCGCGAAGGTGCCCGTGCTCGGCGCCGACGGCGAGCTGCTCGGCCAGGTCTCGGTCGGCATCCTCGAGTCGGAGCTGCGCGCCGACTGGCTCGACGACATCTGGATCCTCGCGCTGTGCCTCGCCGTCGCGGCCGTGCTGGGCGTCGTGCTCGCGACCTGGGCGGCCGCCGTGGTGCGGCGCCGCATCCACGGCCTCGAGCCCGACGAGATCCGCTCGATGCTGGAGGTGCGCGACGCCACGCTGCACGGCATCGGCGAGGGGCTCGTGGTGCTCGACGAGCACGCCCGCATCGCGCTCTGCAACGACGCGGCGCTGCGGCTGCTCGGCCGGCCGGGCGAGGCCCTCGCGGGCACGCCGGTGGCCGAGGTGCTCGACGCGCCCGTCGACCCGCTGCTCGCCGACCCGGGCGAGCAGCAGCTCGTGCTCGCGGGCGAGCGCGTGCTCGTGGCGCGGGCCGACCCGGTGGTGGTCGACGGCCGCACCGTCGGCACCGTCCTCATCCTCCGCGACCGCACCGAGCTCGACGCCGCGCTCCGCGACCTCGCCGGCGCGCAGGGCATGACCGAGACGCTGCGGGCGCAGCAGCACGAGTTCGCCAACACGCTCCACACGCTCGGCGGGCTGCTCGAGCTCGGCGAGACGGAGGCCGCGATGCAGGTCCTGGAGCGCGCGGGCGCGGGCGGCGGCGCGCTCGCCGACGAGCAGGCCTCGGGCGTGCTCGAGCTCGAGGTCGCGGCGCTCCTGCTCGCGAAGCGCGCGCAAGCGCGCGAGCACGCGATCGACCTCCTGGTGGGCGAGGGCTCGCACCTGCGCCCCGCGCCCGGGGGCGACGCGGGCGACTGGGTGACGGTGCTCGGCAACCTCGTCGACAACGCCATCGACGCGGCGGCGACGCGGGTCGAGGTGCAGCTCGACGACCGCGACGGCCCGCGCGGCCGGGTCGTCGAGGTGAGGGTCGACGACGACGGCGAGGGCGTGCCCGAGGCCGAGCGCGCCGCGATCTTCGCGCTCGAGGTCTCGACCAAGGCGCATGCGGCAGGGCTCGCGCGCGGCTACGGCCTCACGCTCGTGCGCCGGGTCGTGGAGCGGCTCGGCGGCGAGGTGCGGGTCGAGCGCTCGCCGCTCGGCGGCGCCCGCTTCGTCGCGAGCCTCCCCGTGCCCGCGCGCGAGGCGGCGAGCGCCGGCTCAGGATCGGGGGAGGCGCGGTGAGGCCCTTGCGCGCGCTCGTCGTCGAGGACGACAAGGCCGTCGCGATCGTCACGCGCGGCTTCGTCGAGCGGCACGGCGCCTTCGTCGTCGCGGGTGAGGTGAGCACGGGCAGGGCGGCGCTCGAGGCGATCGAGGCCCTCCGCCCCGACCTCGTGCTGCTCGACGTGCACCTGCCCGACGCCTCCGGCATCGAGGTGCTGCGCGTCGCCCGCGCCCGCGGCTTCGGCGGCGAGGTCGTGGCCGTGACGGCCGCCCGCGACCTCGAGACCGTGCGCGCCGCGCGGGCCTTCGGCGTGCGGCACTACCTCGTGAAGCCCTTCGGCCTCGAGGCGATGCGCGAGCGCCTCGAGGCGATCCGGGCCGAGATCGTGCACGCCGAGGCGATCGGCGCGCGCCGGCTCGACCAGCGCGCCGTCGACGCGATGCTCCAGCCGAGCGAGCGGCCCAAGCAGGTGGCCACCTCGCAGCTCACGCTCGACCGCGTGGCGGCGCTGCTCGACGAGCTCGACGAGACGCTGAGCGCGGCCGAGGTGGGGGAGCGCCTGGGCATGTCGCGGGTGAGCGCGCGCCGCTACCTCGAGCGGCTCGTCGTCGACGGGCGCGCCGAGGTCGCCCCGCGCTACGGCGGCACGGGGCGGCCGGAGCCTGCGCTACAGCCCGCGGCGCTGACGGCGTACGCTGGGCATCGTCGGCGCGGTGGCCGGCGCAGAGGCCGGGCCGGAGGTCGAACATGGTCGAGCGACGTGGACCCGTGCGTCGTCGGGTGATCGCGGCGCTGCTCGTCGCGGGCGCGGCCGGGCTCGTGCTCGCCGGTGCGCTCTTCCAGCCGTGGCGGCTGCTCTACGACCAGCGCGTCGACGAGGCGGTCCCCTCCGCCGCCCCGACGCAGCCCGCCCCGTCGGCCGAGCCGTCGGGCGCAGGCGGACCGGCCGTGCAGCCCGCGCCCTCGGGCCCCGTCGAGCTCGCGAGCGGCGCTCTGATCCCGCACGAGCACCCGACGGAGGGCACCGCGCGCGTGCTGGAGCTCGAGGACGGCTCCCGCGTGCTCGTGCTCGACGAGCTCGCGACCGAGAACGGCCCCGACCTGCACGTCTGGCTCACCGACCAGCCCGTCGTCGAGGGGCGCGACGGCTGGTTCCTCTTCGACGACGGGGCCTGGACGTCGCTCGGTCCGCTCCGCGGCAACCTCGGCACCCAGCAGTACGCGATCCCCGACGACCTCGACCTCGCGACGATCACGAGCGTCTCGATCTGGTGCGAGCGCTTCGCGGTCTCGTTCGGCGCCGCGCCGCTCGACCTCGGCTGAGCCGGGCGATCGCGCGGCCTCCTCCCGCCGACAGCGGCCCCGTCAGTGCACGGGCGAGCCGAAGAGCGTGCCGATCGCGTAGGTGCCGACGAGCGCGAGCGTGCCGCCGATGAGCACCCGCACGGTGCCCAGGCGCTTGCCGGAGCCACCGATCCGGGCCGAGACGATGCCCGTGACGAGCAGCGCCACGAGCGTCGCGGCGGCGATCGGCCACGGCATCCAGGCGGTCGGTGCGAAGAGCGCCGCGAGCAGCGGCACGAGCGAGCCGAGCGTGAACGCCGCCGCCGAGGCGAAGGCCGCGGCCCACGGGTTGTTGAGGTCGTCGGGGTCGAGGCGGTACTCGACGTCGAGGTGCGAGCGCAGCTCGTCGTGCTCGGTGAGCTCGACGGCCACCTGGTGCGCCGTGCGCGGCGTGAGGCCGCGCAGCTCGTACATGTGGGCGAGCTGGTCGACCTGCCCCTCGGGGTCGGTGTCGAGCAGCGCGCGCTCGCGGCGGATGGCGGCGCGCTCCGAGTCGCGCTGCGACGAGACCGAGACGTACTCGCCGACGCCCATCGAGAAGGCGCCCGCCACGAGCGCGGCGAGGCCCGCGGTGAGGATGCCGCCGATGCCGGTGCCGGCGCCCGCGACGCCGACCATGAGGGCCGAGGTCGAGACGATGCCGTCGTTCGCGCCGAGCACGCCGGCGCGCAGCCAGTTCAGCTTCGCCGCGAGCGACTCGACCGGGCGCGGCAGGTCGGGCCGACGCTGCATCGCAGGATCCATGGTTCTTCCTCTCCGAGACCATGGTCGGCGGCCCGAACGGCGCGCGCAAGCAAGGCACGGCTCCGCGAAAGCCCGCAAGATCGCCGAATCTTCGCGGTTCGGGATTCCGAAACCGCCAGGGCGGGAGCGGCCGCGGGTCTAGGCTGGACGGCGGCGAATCCCCACCAAGACATCGATTGGATGACGCTTTGGATCTCTACGAGTACCAGGCAAGGGACCTGTTCGAGCAGCACGGCGTCCCCGTGCTGCGCGGCATCGTCGCCGACACCCCCGAGCAGGCAGAGGCTGCGGCCGCTGAGCTCGGCGGCGGCGTCGTGGTCGTGAAGGCACAGGTCAAGACCGGCGGACGAGGCAAGGCTGGCGGCGTCAAGCTCGCCAAGAGCCCCGCCGAGGCGAAGGAGGCCGCGGAGGCCATCCTCGGCCTCGACATCAAGGGCCACACCGTGCACCGCGTGATGGTGGCCGAGGGCGCGCAGATCGAGGAGGAGTACTACTTCTCGGTGCTGCTCGACCGCGCCAACCGCTCCTACCTCGCCATGTGCTCGTACGAGGGCGGCATGGAGATCGAGCAGCTCGCCGAGGAGCGCCCCGAGGCGCTCGCGAAGGTCGAGGTCGACCCCGCCGTCGGCATCGACGCCGCGAAGGCCGAGGAGATCGTGCGCGCCGCGAGCTTCCCCGAGGAGCTCGTGGCCAAGGTCGCGCCCGTGCTCGTGCAGCTCTACGGCGTCTTCGCCGGCGAGGACGCCACGCTCGTCGAGGTCAACCCGCTCGTGCGCACCGCCTCCGGCGACATCGTCGCGCTCGACGGCAAGATCACGCTCGACGAGAACGCCGGCTTCCGGCACGAGGCGCACGCCGCGCTCGAGGACAAGGCCGCGGCCGACCCGCTCGAGGCGAAGGCCAAGGAGTCCGACCTCAACTACGTGAAGCTCGAGGGCCAGGTCGGCATCATCGGCAACGGCGCGGGCCTCGTCATGTCGACGCTCGACGTCGTCGCCTACGCCGGCGAGCAGTTCGGCGGCGTCAAGCCCGCCAACTTCCTCGACATCGGCGGCGGCGCCTCGGCCGAGGTCATGGCCGCGGGCCTCGACGTCATCCTGAACGACGCCGACGTCAAGAGCGTCTTCGTCAACGTCTTCGGCGGCATCACCGCGTGCGACGCCGTCGCGAACGGCATCGTCAAGGCGCTCGAGATCCTGGGCGACGAGGCCTCGAAGCCGCTCGTCGTGCGCCTCGACGGCAACAACGTCGAGGAGGGTCGCCAGATCCTCGCCGACGCCGCGCACCCGCTGGTGACGGTCGTCGACACCATGGACGAGGCCGCGGCGAAGGCCGCCGAGCTGGCTGCGGCCTAAGGGAGCGAAGAGGACATGTCGATCTACCTCAACAAGGACAGCAAGGTCATCGTCCAGGGCATCACCGGCGGCGAGGGCTCGAAGCACACCGCCCGCATGCTCGCGGCCGGCACGCAGGTCGTGGGCGGCGTGAACGCCCGCAAGGCCGGCACGACCGTCTCGCACACCGCGAAGGACGGCTCGGCCGTCGAGCTGCCCGTCTTCGGCTCCGTCGCCGAGGCGATGGCCGAGACCGGCGCCGACGTCTCGATCGTCTTCGTGCCGCCGGCCTTCGCCAAGGACGCCGTCATCGAGGCCGTCGACGCGGGCATCGGCCTGCTCGTCGTCATCACCGAGGGCATCCCCGTGCAGGACTCCGCCGAGTTCTGGGCCCACGCGAAGGCCAAGGGCACGACCCGCATCATCGGCCCGAACTGCCCCGGCATCATCACGCCGGAGGAGTCGCTCGTCGGCATCACGCCCGCGAACATCACGGGCAAGGGCCCCATCGGCCTCGTCTCGAAGTCGGGCACGCTGACCTACCAGATGATGTTCGAGCTGCGCGACATCGGCTTCTCGACCGCCATCGGCATCGGCGGCGACCCGATCATCGGCACGACGCACATCGACGCGCTCGAGGCCTTCGAGGCCGACCCCGAGACGAAGGCGATCGTCATGATCGGCGAGATCGGCGGCGACGCGGAGGAGCGCGCGGCCGACTTCATCAAGGCGAACGTCACGAAGCCGGTCGTCGGCTACGTCGCGGGCTTCACGGCCCCCGAGGGCAAGACCATGGGCCACGCCGGCGCCATCGTCTCGGGCTCGTCGGGCACCGCCGAGGCGAAGAAGGTGGCCCTCGAGGCCGCCGGCGTCAAGGTCGGCAAGACGCCGTCGGAGACCGCCCGCCTCATGCGCGAGGTCATCGAGTCGCTCTGACGCGACCCGCTCGAAGGCCCCCGGCTCCCGCCGGGGGCCTTCGTCGTGCTGCGGCCCTCGACGCGCCTGTGCCGGTCGCTCAGGTGAGGTGGTCGAAGTCGCCGAGCACCCAGCGGATGTGGCGCACGGCCGAGCGCTCCACGGCCTCCGGCCCGTCCTCGATCAGCTGCCCGGGGATGTTGCCGTAGAGGCGCCGGTAGCGCAGGCCCGCGGCGGCGTCGGCGATGCGGCGCACGACGCGGTGGCTGAGCGGCAGGTGGTTGGGGTAGCTGCGCATGAAGGCGACGTGCCGGCGGTCGGGCTTCGGCTGGATGGTGTCGCCCGCGAGCATCGAGCCGAGGCCGCCCGAGCCGGCCGCCCAGATCGCGACCGCGGCGCCGGGGAAGTGGCCGCCGAGCGTGTGGAGGGCGAGGCCGGGCGCGAGCTCACGGGAGCCGCTCCAGCGCTCGACCAGCTCGTGGTCGCGCTGCAGCCACTCGGCATCCGCCTCGTGCACGAGCACGCGCGCGCCGAGCGCCTCCGCCCACGCGACCTGCGCGCCGTGCATGTGCGGATGCGAGGCCACGATCCGGCGGGCGCCGCCGAGCTGCCGGACGCGCTCGACCGCCGCCTCGGTGACGACGCCGAGCGGATCCCACAGCAGATCGCCCGGCACGAGGATCGCGCGCTGGCCGATGCCCACCGCGGGCTCGCTCGTGAGGCCCCAGAGCCCCGGCTCGAGCTCCTCGACGCGGATCTCGCGGGTCGCGGTGAGCGCGTCGAGGCTCGTCCACGCCTGGCCGCTGCCGGGCACCCACTGCCGCTCGTCCGCGCAGATGCGGCACGTCTCGGGCAGCGGCTCCGCCTGCTCGACCCCGCACGTCGCGCACACCGGCGCATCCGACCACCGTCGCCCGCTCATGCCGCCATCCTGCCCGGCCGCCCTGGAAGCCCGGAGGATCCGGCCCTCAGCGGCGACATGGCTGCGCTATGCGGCCATGAGCCCCGAGAGCGCCGATTCTTCCGGCGTCCACAGGGGGAGGCGGGGTCAGAGCGGCGCTGCGCAGGGAAGGGGCATGGTGCGCCGATGGTCGAACCTCTCGTGCTCCAGCTCGGCGTCGTCACCACGGCACAGCTCGCGGCGCTCGGCTGGTCGAAGTGGCAGATCGAGCGCGCCGTGCACCAGCTGGTGCTGGAGCGGATCAGGCCGGGATGGTTCGGTCGCGGCCCGGATGCCACGGCGCTCGCCGCGGTCCGCGCAGGCGGCTGCATCTCGTGCTTCAGTGCCCTGCGTCTGCGCGGAGCGTGGGTGCCGCAGGGCAGCGGATCGCATGTCCGGCGCGCTCGGCATCGGTCGGGTGCCTCCTGCAGGCCCTTCGGACCGAGCGTTCCGGTGCGCAGCGCGGTCGACGACCTCGAGACGGCCGTCCGGTGCGCGTTTCGATGCGGCGATCGCGAGGCACTGGTCGTCGTGCTCGACTCCCTGCTCCATCGTCGCCTCGCGACGATGGACGAGCTGCGATCGTGGGCCGCGAACGCGCCCGCCAGGGTCCGTGCCCTGCTCGCCCTGCTCGACGGGCGCGCCGAGTCCGGCACCGAGTCCATGCTGCGTCTCCGCCTCTGGCAGCTCCGCATCGGCGTCCGCATCCAGGTCCGAGTCCTGCCAGGCATGCGCGTCGACCTCCTGGTCGGCGAGCGGCTGGTCATCGAGTGCGACAGTCGCGAGCACCACACCGATGCGGCAGCGTACGAGCGCGATCAGGAGCGCGACCGTCGCCTCGTCGCCCGCGGATTCGTGGTCCTCCGTCTGTCCTACCGGCAGATCCATGAGGAGTGGCCCGCGATCGAGCGCGACATCCTCGCCATCATCCGGCGCGGGGATCACCGGTTCGCCCGGAGGAATCAGCGCTGAGCGGGCACATGGCCGCATAGCGCAGCCATGTGCCCGCTGTCGGCCGATTCCTCCGGGAATGCGGAAGGGGGCCCGGCGCGAGCCGGGCCCCCCCTTCGGTGCGCGCGTCAGCCGCGCAGCTGCGCGACGATCGCGTTGAGCGACGTGCTGGGACGCATCGCGGCGTCTGCCAGGTCGGTGTCGACGCGGTAGTAGCCGCCGAGGTCGACGGGGCCGCCCTGGGCGTCGACGAGCTCCTGCTCGATCGTGGCCGTCTGGGCGACGAGCGCCTCGGCGACCGGCGCGAACGCCTCGGCGAGCGCGGCGTCGTCCGTCTGCGCCGCGAGCTGCTCGGCCCAGTAGCGGGCGAGCCAGAAGTGGCTGCCGCGGTTGTCGATCTCGCCGACCTTGCGCGAGGGCGACTTGTTCTCGTCGAGGAACGTGCCGGTGGCGGCGTCGAGCGTCTCGGCGAGCACGCCGGCGCGGGCGTTGCCCGTCGCGGTCGCCAGGTGGCGGAACGACTCGGCCAGCGCCATGAACTCGCCGAGCGAGTCCCAGCGCAGGTGGTTCTCCTCGACGACCTGCTGCACGTGCTTCGGCGCGGAGCCGCCGGCGCCGGTCTCGAACAGGCCGCCGCCGTTCAGCAGCGGCACGACCGAGAGCATCTTGGCCGAGGTGCCGAGCTCGAGGATCGGGAAGAGGTCGGTGTTGTAGTCGCGCAGAACGTTGCCCGTCACCGAGATGGTGTCGAGGCCCTCACGGATGCGCTGGATCGACAGCTTCGTCGCCTCGACGGGGCTGAGGATCTGGATGTCCAGGCCCTCGGTGTCGTGGTTCGGCAGCTCGTCCTGCACCTTCTTGATGAGCTCGGCGTCGTGCGCGCGGTCGGCGTCGAGCCAGAACACGGCGGGCGTCTCGGAGGCGCGGGCGCGCGTCACCGCGAGCTTCACCCAGTCGCGCACCGGCACGTCCTTCGTCTGGCAGGCGCGCCAGATGTCGCCGGCCTCGACCTCGTGCGAGAGCAGCACGGCGCCCGATGCGTCGACGACCTCGACGCGGCCGTCGGCTGCGATCGTGAAGGTCTTGTCGTGCGAGCCGTACTCCTCGGCCTTCTGTGCCATGAGGCCGACGTTCGGCACCGAGCCCATCGTGGTCGGGTCGAAGGCGCCGTTCGCCTGGCAGTCCTCGATGACGGCCTGGTAGATGCCCGCATACGAGGAGTCGGGGATGACCGCGAGGGTGTCGGCCTCCTCGCCGTCCGGGCCCCACATGTGGCCCGAGGTGCGGATCATCGCCGGCATCGACGCGTCGACGATGACGTCGGAGGGCACGTGCAGGTTCGTGATGCCGCGGTCGGAGTTGACCATGGCGAGGCGCGGGCCGCGCTCGAGGCCGTCCTCGATCGCCTGGCGGACGCCGTTCGCGGTGGCCTCGTCGAGTTCCGAGAGGCCGGAGAGGATGGCGGCGAGGCCGTTCTCGCCCGTGAGGCCCGCGGCCGTGAGCTGCGCGCCGTAGCGCTCGAAGACCTCAGGGAGGAAGGCGCGCACGACGTGGCCGAAGATGATGGGGTCGGAGACCTTCATCATCGTGGCCTTGAGGTGCACGGAGAAGAGCACGTGCTCGTCGCGGGCGCGCTGCACCTGCGCGGCGAGGAACGTGTCGAGCGCCTTCGCCGAGAGGAAGGTCGCGTCGACGATCTCGCCGGCGAGCACCTGCAGGCCGTCCTTCAGCACGGTCTCGGTGCCGTCGGCGGCGACGTGGCGGATGGTGAGGGTGTCGTCGGCGGCGATCGTGACCGAGCGCTCGTTCGCGCGGAAGTCGTGCTCGCCCATCGTCGCGACCGCGGTCTTCGAGTCGGCCGTCCAGGCGCCCATCGAGTGCGGGTGCTTGCGGGCGTACTCCTTCACCGAGCGCGGCGCGCGGCGGTCGGAGTTGCCCTCGCGGAGCACGGGGTTGACGGCCGAGCCCTTGACGGCGTCGTAGCGGGCGCGCACGTCGCGGTCCTCGTCGGTGACGACCTCGTCGGGGTAGGCGGGGAGCGCGATGCCCTGCGACTGCAGCTCGGCGATCGCGGCCTTCAGCTGCGGCACGGAGGCCGAGATGTTGGGGAGCTTGATGATGTTGGCCTCGGGCGACTTCGCGAGCTCTCCGAGCTCGGCGAGGGCGTCGGCCTCCTGCTGGTCCGCCGGGAGGCGGTCGGCGAACGCGGCGACGATGCGGCCGGCGAGCGAGATGTCGCGGGTGTCGACCTCGACGTCGGCGGCGGACGCGAACGCCTGGATGATCGGCAGGAACGAGTGCGTCGCGAGCATCGGCGCCTCGTCGGTGTACGTGTAGATGATCTTGGCCATGCGGCTCGAACCCCTCGCGGTGTGTGTGGACGGCGGCGCGCGACTGCGGGCGCGGCCGCGCCGTGCGCCTCCAACCTATCGCGCCGCGCCTGGCCGCGCGTCCGCCTCGGAGGCGTCCCGGGCGCGGGCATGCGGGCGCCCGGCGAGGCAGGCCGCGGGGGCCGCGGGGCCTCGGTAGTGTGCCCGTCGTGCGTCGCGTGTGGGCCGGGATCGGCCAAGCCATCGAGTCCGCCGCCATCGCGGCGGTCGGGCTCGTCGCGACCGCGCTCGTGCTGCTCGTGGTGTGGGGCGTCGACCAGGGTTTCGGCGGGGATCCGCTCGTGCAGTGGCGCCTCGCGGTCGACGCGTGGATGCTCGGCCACGGCGTCGACATCGGGGTGACGCTCGCGACCGACGCGGTCGTGGCGGTCGGGATCGAGGAGGCGAGCCGCTCGTTCGTGCTGGGCCTCGGCGCGTGGGGGATCGGCCTCGTCACGCTCTGGCTGCACTGGCGGGCGGGTCGCCGGCTCGCCGAGCTGCCGGTGGTCGAGGCGGGGATCGCGGCGGCTGCGGGCGCGGTGGCGACGGGGCTCGTGGGCCTCGCCGCGGGCGCGAGCGCGCAGCATCCGAGCGCCGCGCCGGACCTCGGCCAGGCCTTCGCGCTGCCCGCGCTCGTGGCGCTCGTGGGCATGGCGGCCGCCGTGCTCGCGCGCCGCGGCGACGACTGGCTCGTCGCCTCCAGCCGCGCCCTCACGGTCGACGAGCCGTGGCTCCGCGCCGCGCGTGCGGCGCTGCGATCCGGCCTCGCCGCGACGGCGGGCGTGCTGGGCGTCGGCGCGCTGCTCGTGGGAGTGGGCCTGCTGGTGCGCTTCACCGACGCGATCGTGCTGCTGGAGTCGCTCGAGCCCACGCGCGTCGGCGTGGTGGTCCTCTTCGTCGTGCAGCTCGCGCTCGCGCCCGTGGCGATCATCTGGGCCTCGTCGTGGGCGATCGGCCCCGGGTTCCAGCTGGGCACCGGCTCGAGCGTCTCGCCGCTCGGCACCGACCTGGGGCCCGTCCCCTCGCTGCCGCTGCTCGCCGCGATCGATCCCGCCGCGCAGCCGTGGATGCTCGCGGTCGTCGCGCTGCCCGTGGTCGTCGGCGTGGTCGTGGGCGTGCTCGCGCGGCAGACGGTGCTGGCCGGCACGCCCGAGCGGCCCGCCCACTGGTGGGAGGCTCGCGGCCGCCGCGCTCGGCGGCGCGGTCGTGGCCGGTGCGCTGCTCGGCGCGCTCGCCGCGCTCTCGTCGGGGGCCGCCGGGCCGGGCCGGCTGGCGGACACGGGCCCGGATGCGGTGCTCGTCGCGGCGTGGGGCGCGCTCGAGGTGGGCGTGGGCCTCGCGCTCGGACTCGCGGCGGGCGCGCGCGTCGGCGGTGCGATCGCGCTCGGCGAGGCGCTGCCGCTCGCTGCGGAGGGGCGCGCGACCTCGATCCGCGGCGTCCTGGGCATCGGCCGGGCCGGAGCCGGTGACGACGACGATGCGCGCGAGCCCGAGGAGCGGGAGCGCGACCGACGCGACGCGGCGGCGACCGACGCCGAGGCGGCCGAGGGCGACGAGGCCGACGGGGTCGACGCCGCAGCGCCGCGCACCGAGGCGGCGGACACCACCCCCACCGGCGCCGAGCGGGCCGATGTCGGCGCGCCGACGCGCGGCGATCACGGCCCCGACGAGCCCGCCTCCGCCGCCGAGCCCGCGTCCGTCGCCCGCGAGCCCCACGGTGCCGCGGCCGACGCGCAGCCGACCGAGCCGCTCGCCCCGCTCGAGCAGCGCTGGGCGGCGGGGAGCACGGCCCCCAGGCCGACCGCCGCACGCCGGCGGACGAGCAGGAGACCGCCGCGATCCCTCGCGGCCCCGAGCCCGAGGGCGACCGCACTGCTCGGTAGGATCGAACCCGTGCTGCGTCTCGTCGTCCTCGTCTCCGGCAGCGGCACCAACTTCGCCGACCTGCTCGAGCGCACGCGCGACGGCCGCGTGCCCGCGGAGGTCGTCGCCGTCGGCGCCGACCGCGAGTGCCCGGGCCTCGACATCGCGCGCGCCGCAGGCATCCCGACCTTCGTCGTGCCCTTCGCCGCCCCGCGCGCCGAGTGGTCGGCACGCATCGCCGATCGCATCGCCGCTGCTGGCGGCGATCTCGTCGTGCTCTCCGGCTTCATGCGGCTGCTCTCACCCGAGGCCGTCGCGCGCTTCTCGCCCGCGCTGCTCAACACGCATCCCGCGCACCTGCCGGAGTTCCCGGGAGCCCACGGCGTCCGCGACGCGCTCGCGGCGGGCGTCGCGCAGACGGGCGCCTCCGTCATCGTCGTCGACGCGGGCGTCGACACCGGCCCGATCCTCGCGCAGCGGCGCATCGCGATCGAGGCGGACGACGACGAGGCCAGCCTCCACGACCGCATCAAGCTCGTCGAGCGCGACCTGCTCGCGAGCGTGCTCACCGACATCGCCGAGGGCGCGATCGACCTCCACGAGGCAGGCGCCCGCACCCCGAACCCCGAGGAGCCCACCGCATGAGCGGACCCCAGCACGACCCGAGCCTCTACCGCGACCGCGACCAGGTGCCGTTCCGCCGCGCGCTGCTCTCGGTGAGCGTCAAGACGGGGATCGTCGAGCTGGGCCGGGCGCTCGCCGCGGCCGGCGTCGAGCTCGTCTCCACCGGCTCCACGGCGGGCCTCCTCGCCGAGGCGGGCCTGCCGGTCACCGAGGTCGCGCAGGTCACGGGCTTCGCGGAGGCCCTCGACGGCCGCGTGAAGACGCTCCACCCGGCGATCCACGCGGGCCTCCTCGCCGACCTCCGGCTCGAGCACCACGAGCGCCAGCTCGTCGAGCTCGGCATCGCACCCTTCGAGCTCGTCGTCGTCAACCTCTACCCGTTCGTCGAGACGGTGCGCTCGGGCGCCGAGGACGACGCGGTCGTCGAGCAGATCGACATCGGCGGCCCCGCGATGGTGCGCGCCTCGGCGAAGAACCACGCGAACGTCGCGATCGTCACCGACCCGCGCGTGTACCCGCTCATCGCGCGCGCCGCGGGCACGGGCCTCACGCTCCTGCAGCGTCGCGCGCTCGCGCGCGACGCCTTCGCCCACACGGCCGCCTACGACGGCGCGGTCGCGCGCTGGTTCGCGGGCGAGCCGGTCGAGGCGCCGGCCGCTCCGGCCGAGGCCGAGACGGCACCCGCGGCCGCCGAACCGCCCGCGCTCGTCGAGCCGGCCGCGGCGCCCGCCCCCGCGGCGGCACCGGACCCGAGCGCCGAGGCCACCGACACCTCGAGCGCCTCGGGCCTCGTGCGCGCCGTCGGCGCCGCGACGCTCGTCTCTGGCCTCCGCTACGGCGAGAACAGCCACCAGCAGGCGGGCCTCTTCGCGCTGCCCGGCGGCCGCGGCATCACGCAGGCCGAGCTCCTGCACGGCAAGCCGATGTCGTTCAACAACTACGTTGACGCGGATGCCGCGCTGCGCGCCGCCTACGACTTCCACGAGCCCGCGGTCGCGGTCGTGAAGCACGCGAACCCCTGCGGCATCGCGATCGCGGCGCCGAGGGCCGTCGACCCCATCGCCTCGGCGCACGAGCGCGCGCACGCGTGCGACCCCGTCTCGGCGTTCGGCGGCGTCATCGCCGCCAACCGCCCCGTGACGCTCGCGATGGCCGAGGCGGTCGCGGCGATCTTCACGGAGGTCGTGGTCGCCCCCGACTTCGAGCCCGAGGCCCTCGAGGTGCTCTCGCGCAAGAAGAACGTGCGCCTCCTGCGCCTGCCCGAGGGCTACGCCCGCGAGGGCTCGGAGCTGCGCCAGGTGTCCGGCGGCCTGCTCGTGCAGCAGCCCGACACCTTCGAGGGCTTCTCGTCGCACACCTGGCGGCGCGTCTCCGGCTCGCACGTCTCCGACGCCGTGCTCACCGACCTCGAGTTCGCGTGGCGCGCCTGCCGCTCGGTGAAGTCGAACGCCATCCTGCTCGCCTCGGGCGGCGCCTCCGTGGGCGTCGGCATGGGCCAGGTCAACCGGCTCGACTCGTGCCGCCTCGCCGTGGCGCGGGCGGGGGAGCGGGCGGCCGGCTCGGTCGCGGCCTCCGACGCCTTCTTCCCCTTCGCCGACGGCCTCCAGATCCTGCTCGACGCGGGCATCGCGGCCGTCGTGCAGCCGGGCGGCTCGGTGCGCGACGACGAGGTCATCGCCGCGGCCGACGCCGCCGGGATCACGATGTACCTCACGGGCGAGCGCCACTTCGCCCACTGACCCCCTCCGCGCTCCGGCGTCGCAGGCTCAGGGTCGAGCAGGCGCGACCATCGCGTCCGCTGGCCGCTGAGCCTGCGATGCGGGACGGGACGAGAGGGACGGGGCGGGGCCCGGGTAGGGTCGCCGGATGAGCGCAGGGAGCATCGACGACGTCCGGAGCGCGCGGCGCATCCTCTGCTTCGGCGCGACGGGTTCGGGCAAGTCGACGCTCGCGACGGCGCTCGGCGAGCGGCTGGGGCTGCCGGTCGTGCTCATCGACGAGATCGCCTGGCAGCCGGGGTGGCGTCAGCTCGATCGCGAGGAGCTCGGCGAGGTCGTGCTGCCGCTCCTCGACGGGGAGGGCTACGTCTTCGACTCGGTCTACGGCGGCCAGAACGCCGACGCGCTCGCCCGCGTCGACGTCGTCGTCGCGCTCGACTACCCGCGCGCGGTCTCGCTCGCGCGCCTCGTGCGCCGCACCTGGCGGCGCATCCGCACGCGCGAGCTCGTCTGCAACGGCAACGTCGAGACGCTCGGCCGGGTGCTCTCGGCGGATTCGATCGTGGCGTGGCACGTCCGGTCGTGGCGGAGCAAGCGCGAGCGGATGCGGCGCTGGCACGCCGATCCCGCGGCGCCGCCGGTGCTGCTGCTCCCGCGCCCGGCCGACGCCCGGGCGCTGCTCGACGCGCTGCCCGCGGGCTCCCGCTGACCGCGACACGCCGAGCGATCGGGAATACCGGATCGGGGCTGGACGTCCACCACAGCGTGGTCATAGACTGCAGGGCTGACCGCGCCGGACCACGGCACGGCTGACGAAGGAGGAAGCCATGAGCTCGACCACGACCGCCACGCTCGCCGCCGCGCCCGCCCTCCTCGTCGCCGTCCGCCCCTTCGGACGCCGCTAGGGAGCAGGGCACCGCCCCGCCGCGAGCTCCGCTCGCCCCGTCGTGCCGGCGGCACCGCCGACGATCGACGCAGCACCACCTCCCGCGGCCACCCGCCGCAGCCATCGCCGCAGGTGCATCACGCCTGCGCCCCCGCAAGGACCCCCATGCCCCCCGCATCGCCCTCCGCGACCCCCCAGGCGCACGAGCGCCCCAAGATCCTCCCCTCGCTGCGGCGCCTCATGCCGTTCGTGCGCCCCGTGCTGCCGCGCTTCATCGCCGGCATCGCCACGGCGCTCGTCGCCGCCGTCGTGGCCCTCCTCATCCCCGTCGCCCTCCGCTGGCTGGTCGACGGGCCGCTGACGAGCGGCGAGCAGTCGCTCATCTGGATCGGCGGCGTCGCCATCCTGCTGCTCGGCCTCACGGAGGCCGTGTTCGTCTTCCTGCGCCGCCTCTTCGTCACGCTGCCCTCGACGGCGATCGAGGCGACGATGCGCCAGACGCTCTACGCCAAGCTGCAGCGCCTGCCCATCGCCTTCCACGACCGCTGGCAGTCCGGCCAGCTGCTCTCGCGCGCCGTCGGCGACCTCGGCATGCTGCGCCGCTTCTTCGCCTTCGGCGCGGTCATCTTCATCACCAACCTGCTGACGCTGCTCATCGGCCTCGGCATCCTGCTCACCTGGAGCCCGCTGCTCGGCGCGCTCTTCATCGTGACGTCGATCCCGATCGTCGTGATCGCCTTCCGCTTCGAGCAGAGCTACTCGCAGGTCGCGCGCAGGGCGCAGGACCAGCAGGGCGACCTCGCCACCGCCGTCGAGCAGTCGGTGCACGGCATCCGCGTGCTCAAGGCCTTCGGCCGAGGGGCCACCGCGCTCGAGGGCTTCGAGCGGCAGGCGGAGTCGCTGCGCTCGACCGAGCTCACCAAGGCCCGCAGCGAGGCGATGCTGTGGATGTGGCTGACGATCATCCCCTTCGTCTCCTACGCCGTCTGCCTCGTCGTCGGCATCTGGCAGGTCTCGGAGGGCCTCCTCACGGTGGGCGAGCTCGTGGGCTTCCTCTCGACGGCGGTCGTGCTGAACTGGCCGATCGAGTCGCTCGGCTTCCTCTACGCGTTCGCGATCGACGCGACCAACGCCTCGGTGCGCCTGTTCGAGGTGCTCGACGCCGAGGAGGACATCGTCGACCCGGAGGAGCCGCGGTCGATCGAGCGCCCGCGCGGACGGCTCGTGTTCGAGGACGTCCACTTCCGCTACCAGGACGCGGCGGCCGAGGAGCGGGACCTCGTCGACGGCGCGACGCTCGCGATCGAGCCCGGGGAGACCATGGCGCTCGTGGGCGTCACGGGCTCGGGCAAGACGACGCTCACCGCGCTGCCGGGCCGCCTCTACGACGTGACCGACGGTCGCGTCACGCTCGACGGCGTCGACGTGCGCGACCTCACCCTCGAGGAGCTGCGCACGCACGTCGCCATGGCGTTCGAGGACGCGACGCTGTTCTCGGCCTCGGTGCGCGACAACGTGCTCATGGGCGCCCCGGAGCGCTCCGACGCGCTCGTCGAGGAGGCGCTGCAGGTGGCGCAGGCGTCGTTCGCCCACGACCTGCCCGAGGGCCTCGACACGACGATCGGCGAGGAGGGCCTCTCGCTGTCCGGCGGCCAGCGCCAGCGCCTCGCGCTCGCGCGCGCCGTCGCCGCGAAGCCCGCCGTGCTCGTGCTCGACGACCCGCTCTCGGCGCTCGACGTCGAGACCGAGGCGCTCGTCGAGGACGCCCTGCGGCACGTGCTCGGCTCGACGACCGCGCTCATCGTGGCGCACCGCCCCTCGACCGTGCAGCTCGCCGACCGCGTCGCGCTCATGCGCGACGGCCGCATCGACGACGTCGGCACCCACTCCGAGCTGCTCGCGCGCAACGACCACTACGTGCACGTCATCGCGAGCCTCGAGGAGGCCCAGCGCGACCGCCAGGACCTCGAGCAGGTCGCGACGGGCGCGTTCCAGCAGATCGACGCCGGCATCGCCGGCTCCGGCCAGGACCGGGAGGAGGACCGATGAGCATCCAGGGCGTCCAGGGCGAGGAGCGCGACGACTACACGAAAGAGGAGTCGCGCGCGCTCCGCAAGCGCTCGCAGCGGCTGCTGCTCGAGCTCGTGCGGCCGCACCGCCGCACCCTCGTGGGCATCGCCGCCCTCGTCATCGTGGCGACGGGCATGACGGTCGCGGGCCCCGCGATCCTCGCGTTCGGCATCAACGTGGCGCTGCCGGCGCTCCAGGCCGACGACGCGATGCCGCTGTGGCTCGCGGGCGGCGGCTACGTCGTGGCCGCGATCCTCTCCGGCATCGCGTTCTACGTCTTCACGATCGGCACGGCGAAGGTCAGCCAGGCGGTGCTGCTGACGCTGCGCCGGCGGCTGTTCGACCACACGCAGCGCCTCAGCCTGGAGTTCCACGAGTCCTACACGTCCGGCCGCATCATCGCGCGCCAGACGAGCGACCTCGAGTCGATCCGCGACCTGCTCGACCAGGGGCTCAACGAGCTCGTGCGCGGCGTGCTGTTCATGACCTTCACGGCCATCGCGATGATCGTGCTCGACCCCACGAGCGGCATCGTCATCCTCATCGCGCTCGTGCCGGCGACGCTGCTCACCCGCTGGTTCCAATCGCGCTCCACGGTGCTGTTCCGCGAGACCCGCACGACGAGCGCGCAGATGATCGTGAAGTTCGTCGAGACGATGACGGGCATCCGCGCCGTCAAGGCGTTCCGCACCGAGCCCGAGAACGAGCGCGACTTCGGCGGCAAGGTCGAGGCGTACCGCGACGCGAACTTCCGCACCATCCAGATCTTCGGCATCTACGAGCCGGGCATCATGTCGATCGGCGCGCTCACGATCGCCTCGGTCGTGACGGTCGGCGCGTTCCGCGTGCTCGAGGGCGAGCTCGCGGTCGGCTCGCTGCTGGCGGTCGCGCTCTACGCGCGCACCTTCTTCCAGCCCATCCAGGGCATCGGCATGTTCTTCAACGGCTACCAGTCGGCGGCCGCGGCCCTCGAGAAGATCTCGGGCGTGCTCGAGGAGCGGCCCACGGTGCCCGAGCCGCAGCGCCCGCGCGCGCTGCCGCAGGCTCGCGGCGCGATCGACTTCGACGGCGTCGAGTTCGCGTACGGCGAGGGCAAGGTCGTGCTGCCGGGCTTCGACCTCGACATCCCGGCCGGGCAGACGATCGCGCTCGTCGGCACGACGGGCGCCGGCAAGTCGACCCTCGCGAAGCTCGTCTCGCGCTTCTACGACCCCTCGGCGGGCGCGGTGCGCCTCGACGGGGTCGACCTGCGCGAGCTCGCCGACGAGGACCTCCGCCGCGCGGTCGTCATGGTGACGCAGGAGGCGTACCTCTTCTCCGGCTCCGTCGCCGACAACATCGCGCTCGGCAGGCCCGGGGCCAGCGACGAGGAGATCGAGGCCGCCGCACGCGCGGTGGGCGCGCACACCTTCATCGAGGCGCTGCCGGACGGCTACGACACCGACGTGAACAAGCGCGGCGGGCGCGTGAGCGCAGGCCAGCGGCAGCTGCTGTCGTTCGCGCGCGCGTTCCTCGCCGACCCGCGGGTGCTCATCCTCGACGAGGCCACGGCCTCGCTCGACATCCCCTCCGAGCGGCTCGTGCAGGAGGGCCTCACGACCCTCCTGGCCGACCGCACGGCGATCATCATCGCCCACCGGCTCTCGACGGTGGCGATCGCGGATCGCGTGCTCGTGATGGAGCACGGCCGGATCATCGAGGACGGCAGCCCTGCCGAGCTCATCGAGCAGGGCGGCAAGTTCGCCTCGCTGCACCGGGCCTGGCGCGACTCGCTCGTCTGAGCCGCGCTCGCACGACGGAGGCCCCCGAGCTGCTGCTCGGGGGCCTCCGCGATGCTGGGGCTAGAGGGCCTTGCGGCCGATGACCTCGCCGTACTCCGACTCGCCGACGACCTCGAAGCCGACCGCCTGGAAGAAGCGGCCGGGCCCCTGGTCGCCGTCCTCCCAGACGGCGTAGAGGCTGTCGAAGCCCTGGCGGCGCGCCTCCTCGGCGACCTGCTCGACGGTGTAGGTGCCGACGCCCTTGCGCTGGGCGTTGCCGGCCACGTACATCCGCAGCACGCTCGAGCGGTACTCCTCGCGGTCGACCTCGGGGTCGAAGTAGGCCATGACGAAGGCGACGGGCTCGTCACCGTCGAAGACGACCCGCTGCCACGCGCTCTGCACGTTCACGAACTCGTCGAGCCGCGCGTTCGCGGCGAGGAACGCCTCCTGGCCACGCTTCAGCGTCATGCCGTTGGCCGCGACGACGTTGCCGGCCGAGAGCTCTTCGAGGCGCAGGGTGTCCATGCCGTCACCGTACCAGCGCGCCGCTGCCCGGCGCCTCCCGGAAGGCTGGGGGTCGGAGGGCTCCGGCGCGGTCCCGCATCAGCCGATCGGGCGGATGCGGATGCGCCCGCGCAGCTCCTCGGGATCGCCGATCGAGCCCGCCTGCGGCGCCAGCACGGCCGCCGCCGACCACGCCGTCGCGCGCGCGAGCCTGCTCCTCGAGCGGCACGCCCTCGCACAGCGCCTGCGCGAGCGCGGCGACCGCGGCGTCGCCGGCGCCGGTCGGGTTGCCCTCGAGCACGCCGTCGAGCATCGCGTGCCAGGCGCGGCCGTCGGGCAGCACCGCGAGCATGCCCTCGACGTCGAGGGAGGCGAACACGGTGCCGGTCCCGGAGGCCGCGAGGCGGCGCGCGGCGTCGAGCGGATCGCTGCCGCCCATGGCCTCGAGCAGCTCGTGGCGGTTGGGCTTCGCGGCGCGCGCGCCCGAGGCGACCGCCTGCCGCAGCTGCTCGCCGCCGACGTCGACGATGACGTGGGCGCCGGCCTCGGCGGCGATGCGCACGATCGACGTGCACAGGCCCTCCGGGGTCTGCGGGGGGAGCGAGCCGGAGCAGATCACGAGGCGCGCGCGGCCGGCCTCCTCGCGCAGCGCGTCGAGCACGCGCGACCACTCGTCCGCGCCGATCGCCTGGCCGCGCTCGTTGAGGTTCGTGGTGCCCGCGGGCGTGACGATCGCGGTCGTGCGGCGCGTGGGCGCGTCGACCTCGACGAGTCGATGGGGGATCCGGGAGCGGTCGAGGTCGTGCACGAAGATGTCGCGCACGGGACCGCCGACGGGGGCGACGACGAGCGCCTCCTCGCCGCGCTGGTGCAGCACCCGCGCGACGTTCACGCCCTTGCCGCCCGCGCGTGCGAGCCCCGTGGGCACTCGGTGGCTCGTGCCGGGCCGCAGCTCGTCGATCGTGTACGTGATGTCGATCGCGGGGTTCGTGGTCACGCAGAGGACCGGGCCGCGGACGGCCTCCTGGCGGGGGTCGGGCGCGGACGCCGCGTCAGCGGCTCGTGCGACGCTCGCGTCGTCGGCGGTCGTCGCCATCGGGGCCTCCTCGTCGCTGCGCGGGACGGCTCATCCTCCCACGCGGGGACGATGCGGACACGCCGCAGGCTGTTGACGCGTTCGAACACACGTTCGAAGATGAAGGGGTGAGGATGGCTGCGACGAGGCTCGAGCGACGCACGGGCGACGACCGCACGGCGACGGTCGAGGCGCTGCGCGAGCGCCTGCGCGGCATGCAGCAGGCGCAGGCGGTGCCCGAGCGCGCGGCGCCCGTGCCCGCCGGCCTCGGCGATGTCGTGCAGAGCCTCCGCGCAGGCGCCGTGCACAGCATCGAGTCGCGCAGCCTCGCCCTCGCGTGCATGGGGGCCGCGCTCCCCGGGGGTGCGTGGGGCGCGATCGTGGGCATGCCCGACCTCGGCATCGAGGCGGCGCGCGACCTCGGGGTGCCGATCGAGCGGGTCGCGCTCGTGCCCCACCCCGGTCGGGCGTGGCTCGACGTCGTGGCGAGCCTCGCCGAGGCGATGCCCGTGGTGCTCGCCGCCTCGCCCGGCAGGGTCGCCCCGACCGACGCGGCGAGGCTCGCCGCTCGGCTGCGGCAGGCGTCGTCGACCCTGCTCGTCGCGGGCCCCTGGCAGGGCGCCGCGACCGTCGTGCGCAGCGTGCGCGCCGAGTGGGAGGGGCTCGCGGCGGGCGACGGGCGCATCGCCGCGGGCAGCCTCGTCGTGGAGGCCGCGACGGGCGGCGCGCCGCGGCTGGCGCGCATCCCGATCACGGGCATCGAGCCGTTGCCGGGCGCGGCGCAGGAGCTCGTCGCCTGACGCGCGACGCCGGGCGCGCCATCCGAAGCCGCTGGCAGGACGCTGAGTCCACTTGTCGTCCGTCTTGGACGTCCGTACAGTCCTGGGTACGAACCGGCAGGTCACGATGACGGGGGTGAGAGCCATGGAGCAGCGCGCAGGCGTGCGAGCCCGCATGCTCCGCCTCGCCGTGGTCGCCGGCGCCGCCTCGATCGGCGCCGTCGGGCTCTCGCTCCTCGTGGGCGGCGGTGCCGCCACCGCGGCGGAGGACGACGGCCGCGGCCTGCTCGGCGGCGTGGTGCAGGAGGTCGGCGGCCTCGTCGGCGACGTGACCGAGCCCCTCGCGGCGCCCGTCCAGGAGGTCGCGACGCAGGCGTCGTCGATCACCGACGCCCTCGCGCCCGCGACCCGCGCGGTCGACGCGATCGTCGAGCCCGTCGCCGCTCCCGTGGTCGAGCCGATCGCTCCCGTGGTCGAGCGCGCCGTGGAGGCGCCCGTCGCCGCGGTGGAGGCCTTGCGGCCCGTCGTCGAGCCCGTGGCGGCGCCGATCGTGACGCCCGTCGTCGAGGTCGTCCGGCCCGTCGCAGCGCCGCTCGAGCCCGTCGTGACGCCCGTGCGCGACCTGGTCGTCGACGTCGTCGATCCCGTGGTCGACGTGGTGGACGACGCGGTCGGCGCGCTCCCGGTCGTCGACGACGTGCTGGGCGAGGCGCCGGTGGCGGGCATTGTCGACCCGGTGGTCGAGGAGGTCGTCGACCCCGTGGTGGACGCCGTCGTGCCGCCGGGATCGGGCAGCGTGCCGCAGCTCCCGCTGCCCGAGGTGCCGCTGCCCGAGGCGCCCATCCCCGGTGCGCCGATCGCCGCGCCGCCCGTCGCCGACGAGCCCGGTGCTGCGGACGCGACGGACGATGCGCAGAGCGATGTGCAGGGCGCGAAGGATGGCGGAGCCGCTGACGCGGGCGACGCCGTCGCTGCCGCGCCGGCCGCCGCCGCGATGACCGATCGCGCGCCCGCCTCGACCGTCGACGGCGATGCGGCGACGTCGGCAGCCCCCACGATCTCCGGGCTCCTGTCCCTCGACCGCGGCGCCTCGCCCGCGGCGCCGTCCGGCTCCGCCGGTGCGACGGGCGCCGCCTCGGCGACGACCCCGGCCGACACCCAGACCGTTGTCCTGCCCGCGCTCGCGGGCGGCGCGACCGGTGCGATCGAGCACGAGCGCACCCCCGACTCCGCGATCCAGGAGCACGACTCCAGCCCCGACTGACCGATCCGCGGCTGCGCTCGGCGCAGCATGCTTCGCCGCCCCGGAGCGGGGCGGCTGGATCGATCAGAAGGAGAGAGCGATGCGAAAGCTCGCGATGCGAGTGCTGTGCACGACAGCGCTCGCCGGCGGCCTCTGGGCCGCAGGCACTGGGATCGCCAGTGCAGCCGACACCGATGGCGCGGAAGGCCTCGTGTCGGGCAACCAGGCGGTGGTGTCGATCTCGGCGCCGGTGACGATCGGCGGCAACGCCATCGGGATCGCCGGCGACGCCGAGTCGACCGATGCCGCATCGAACAGCTCGGCGCAGCAGCCGTCGGCCGACGTCTCGACGTCCGGCATCGGCGGCCTGCTCTCGGGCAGCACCGCGCTCGTCTCGGTCGCCGCTCCGGTGACCGTCTCGGGCAACTCGCTGGGCGTGCTCGGCGACGCGACGAGCGAGGGCTCGTCGGCGTCGTCGGCGTCGACCGGCTCGTCGGGCTCCGGCTCGACGGCCTCGGGCGACGACGGCATCGCCTCGGGCATCCTGGGCGTCGTCGACGTCGCGGCACCGGTGACGGTGTCCGGCAACGCGATCGGCGTCGCCGGCGACGCGTCGTCGGAGGGCTCGGAGGCCACGGCCTCGAGCGACTCGGGCGAGGCGGCGACCTCGACGTCGGGCGATGACGGGCTGCGCTCGGGCGGTCAGGTGCTCGGCGACGTCGCGGCTCCGGTGGCGGTCGGCGGCAACGCCGTGGGCGTGCTGGGTGACGCGTCGAGCGAGGGTGCCACGACGGGCTCGGCGACGACTGGCGCGGGATCGGGCGCGTCGACCTCCGGTGACGACGGCGTGCTGTCCGGCACCGTCGCGGACGCTTCGGCTGCTGCTCCGGTCGCGGTCGGCGGCAACGCCGTTGCGGTCGGTGGCGACGCTGTGAGCGAGGGTGCCATGACGGGCTCGGGCTCGACCGCTGGCGAGGCCGGTTCGGCCTCGGGCGACGAGGGCCTGCTCGGTGGCGTGCTGGCGGATGTCGAGGCTGCTGCTCCGGTGGCGGTCGGCGGCAACGCCGTGGGCGTGCTGGGTGACGCGTCGAGCGAGGGTGCCACGACGGGCTCGGGCTCGACGGCCGGCGAGGCCGGTTCGGCCTCGGGCGATGACGGCCTGCTCGGTGGCGTGCTGGCGGATGTCGAGGCTGCGGCTCCGGTCGCGGTCGGCGGCAACGCCGTTGCGGTCGGTGGCGACGCTGTGAGCGAGGGTGCCATGACGGGCTCGGGCTCGACCGCTGGCGAGGCCGGTTCGGCCTCGGGCGACGAGGGCCTGCTCGGTGGCGTGCTGGCGGATGTCGAGGCTGCTGCTCCGGTGGCGGTCGGCGGCAACGCCGTGGGCGTGCTGGGTGACGCGTCGAGCGAGGGTGCCACGACGGGCTCGGGCTCGACGGCCGGCGAGGCCGGTTCGGCCTCGGGCGATGACGGCCTGCTCGGTGGCGTGCTGGCGGATGTCGAGGCTGCGGCTCCGGTCGCGGTCGGCGGCAACGCCGTTGCGGTCGGTGGCGACGCTGTGAGCGAGGGTGCCATGACGGGCTCGGGCTCGACCGCTGGCGAGGCCGGTTCGGCCTCGGGCGACGAGGGCCTGCTCGGTGGCGTGCTGGCGGATGTCGAGGCTGCTGCTCCGGTGGCGGTCGGCGGCAACGCCGTGGGCGTGCTGGGTGACGCGTCGAGCGAGGGTGCCACGACGGGCTCGGGCTCGACGGCCGGCGAGGCCGGTTCGGCCTCGGGCGATGACGGCCTGCTCGGTGGCGTGCTGGCGGATGTCGAGGCTGCGGCTCCGGTCGCGGTCGGCGGCAACGCCGTTGCGGTCGGTGGCGACGCTGTGAGCGAGGGTGCCATGACGGGCTCGGGCTCGACCGCTGGCGAGGCCGGTTCGGCCTCGGGCGACGACGGGCTGCTCGGCGGCATCGTGGCCGAGGTCGGCGCTGCGCTCCCCGTGGCCGTCGGCGGCAACGCCGTGGCCGTGGGCGGCGACGCCACGACCGAGGGGTCGGACACGTCGGCCTCCGCTCCCGGCGCCGGTGACGGCACCGCGGGCGAGGTCGGCGACGGCCTCCTCGGCGGGATCATCGGCGGCATCGGCGTCGAGCTCCCCGTGGCGATCGGCTGCAACGCGCTCGGCGTGCTCGGCGACGCCTCGACGGGCGACTGCGCCACGGCCGCCGGCCCGACGGACCCGACGGACCCGGTCGACCCGACGGACCCGACGGACCCGGTCGACCCGACGGACCCGACGGACCCGGTCGGCCCGACGGACCCGGTCGACCCGACGGACCCGACGGACCCGGTCGACCCGACGGACCCGACGGACCCGGTCGACCCGACGGACCCGACGGACCCGACGGACCCGACGGACCCGACGGACCCGACGGACCCGACGGACCCGACGGACCCGACGGACCCGACGGACCCGATGGTGCCCGGTGACCCGGGCCAGCCCGGTGACAGCGGCAAGACCGACCTGTCGGTGCAGGAGGAGGCTGCCGGCATGCTCCCGCAGACCGGCGCCTCGGTGACGGGGCTCGCGCTGCCTGCGCTCGCCCTGCTCCTGCTCGGCGCGGTCCTGCTGCTCGTGGGAGGCCGCGCTCGCATGACGCGGTGACGGATCGGGAGGTGCGGGGCGCGCGAGCCGCGTCCCGCACCTCCGCATGCCCGGCGACGCCGCGACGCGCCGACGCGGCTTGACGGCGTTCGAACGTATGTTCGATCATGGACCGTGGGGATCGAGCAGACCGGAGGCCCGGACGGGCAGGCGGCGCAGCGCGCGCCGAGCCGCGTCCGTGGCCGCATCGGCGTGCTCCGCGTGCCCGACTGGCCCGTCGTCGTGGCGCGCCAGACCGGCGCCCTCCCCGCCGGGGGCGAGCAGGGCTCGCCCGGGGCCGTCGTGCACGCCATGCGCATCGTCGCGTGCGACGAGGGCGCTCGAGCCGAGGGCGTGCGTCCCGGCATGCGCATCCGCGACGCGCAGGCGGCCGCGCCCATGCTCGCGCTCGCGCCCGCGGATCCTGTGGGGGAGTCGCTCGCCTTCGAGCGGGTGCTGCGCGCCGTGCACGCCGTCGTGCCGGCCGCGCAGCCCATCGGCGAGGGCGGCCTCGCCTTCCGCATGCGCGGCGCGAGCCGCTTCTACGGCTCCGAGGCCGGCGCGATCGCCGCCGTGCGCGGCGCGCTCGCGCCCATGGGTCTGACGGCGGTCGTGGGCGTGGCCGACGACCGCTTCGCCGCAGAACTCGCCGCCGAGGCGGGCGCGATCGTGCCGACGGGCGGCAGTGCCGCGTTCCTCGCCGCCCTGCCCGTGGGGGTGCTGGGCGAGGGCGAGCTCGCGGGCATGCTCCACCGCCTCGGCGTGCACACCCTCGGCGGCTTCGCGCGCCTCCCCGACGACAGCGTGCGCGACCGCTTCGGCGAGGCCGGGCTCGTCGCGCTCGCCCGCGCGCGCGGCGACGACGACCGTCGGGTGGAGGATCCGGGGCTCGGCGAGGAGCGCGTGCTGCGCCTCGCGTTCGAGCCCGGGCTCGAGGGCACGGCCGAGCTGGCGCTCGCGGTGCGCGAGCCCGTGGAGCGCTTCGTGCGGCAGCTGGCCGAGCAGCGGCTCGTGTGCAGCGAGATCCGCATCGTGCTGCGCGCCGAGGAGGGGCGCGTGAGCGAGCGGCTCTGGCGGCAGCCGGGGTTCCTGCGCGCTCCCGACATCGTCGACCGGATGCGGTGGCAGCTGGCCGAGAGCGACCTCGGCTCGGCGCTCGTCGAGGTGCAGGCGCTGCCCGAGCGGCTCGACCCCGACGCCGAGCACATGCCGGGCCTGTGGGGCGGGGGCGGCATCGACGACCGCGCGAAGCACGCGCTCGAGCGGCTGCAGGGCATGCTCGGGCGCGAGGCGGTGCTCACGGCCGCGCCCGGCGGCGGGCGGCTGCTCGCCGAGCGCGGCGTGCTCACGCCCTGGGGCGACGCCGCGCCCGCCGTGCAGCAGGGGCCGTGGCCGGGCGCGCTGCCCGCCCCGAGGCCGACGACCGTGTTCCGGCCGCCGCTCGCGGTGCGGCTCGTCGACGGGGCGGGCGCGCAGGTGGAGGCCGAGGCGCTCGACGTGCGCGAGGGCGCGCCCGCCTGGTTCGTGCCGCCCGCGGCGGGCCGCCGCCGCGTGGTGGCGTGGGCGGGGCCGTGGCCCATCCGGCGCCGCGACCTCGGCGACGTCGTGCACCGCATCCAGCTGCTCGACGGCGAGGGCGATGCCTGGGTGCTGCTGCACGCCGACGGCGCCTGGCTCGCCGAGGGCTGCTACACGTGACCGCCCGCTGAGGCCAGGAGCAGGAGCAGACGAGAGGAGGGGCGATGGCCGGCTGGAACAACCCCGCGATGCCGTGGCGCGAGCTCGAGGGCATCCTGAGCGACCGCGACGTCGGGACGAAGCACGAGACGGATCCCGACGACCCGCGCCGCCCGCGCATCCGCGTGCCCGCGGCGGGCGCCGCGACGCCCTACGCCGAGCTGCACGCGCACTCGCACTACTCCTTCCTCGACGGCGCCTCGAGCCCCGCCGAGCTCGTGAACGAGGCGCGCGCCCTCGGCCTCGAGGCGCTCGCGCTCGTCGACCACGACGGCCTCTACGGCGCGGTCCGCTTCGCCGAGGCGGCGGCGGAGGCCGGGCTGCCGACGGTCTTCGGCGCCGAGCTCTCGCTCGGCCTCAGCGCGCCGCAGAACGGCGTGCCCGACCCGGAGGGCAGCCACCTCGTCGCGCTCGCGACCGGGCCCGCGGGCTACACGAACCTCGCCACCGCGCTCACCGACGGCTACCTCACCACCGACCGCCTCGGCGCCCCGGGCGAGAAGGGCCGCCCCGTCTTCGAGCTCGAGCGGCTCGCCGAGACGGCGCGCGGCGAGTGGATGGTGCTCTCGGGCTGCCGGAAGGGCGGCGTGCGGCAGGCGCTCGAGCAGGGCGGCGCCGAGGCCGCGCGCACCGAGCCTCGACCGCCTCTGCGCGCTCTTCGGCCGAGACCGCGTCGTCGTCGAGCTCAGCGACGTCGGCGACCCGCGCGATCACGAGCGCAACCGCGCCCTCGCCGGGCTCGGCGCCGACCTCCGGCTGCCCGTGATCGCCACGACGAACGCGCACATCGCATCGCCCCGCCGCCAGCACCTCGGCGACGCCGTCGCAGCGGTGCGCGCGCGCCGCTCCATCGACGAGCCTCGACGCCTGGCTGCCCGCGGGCGGCGTGCCGTCGCTGCGCTCCGGCGCCGTCATGGCGCGCCGCTTCGCCGCCTTCCCCGGCGCCGTCGCCACCGCGGCCGCGCTCGGCCGCGAGCCTCGCCTTCGACCTCCGCGCCGCCTCCCCGCGGCTGCCCGCCACCGAGGTGCCGGAGGGGCACACGCAGATGTCGTGGCTGCGCTCGCTCGTCGCCGAGCGGCTGCCGCGCGCCTACCCGACGCCCGACGGCCGCGCCCCGGACCACGTGCGCGCCCGCCTCGACCACGAGCTCGGCCTCATCGAGCAGAAGGGCTTCGCCGGCTACTTCCTCATCGTGTTCGAGATCGCCGAGTTCGCGCACTCGCGCGGCATCCTCTGCCAGGGCCGCGGCAGCGCCGTGGCGAGCGCCGTCTGCTTCATCCTCGGCATCACCGCCGTCGACCCGATCCTCTACCGGCTGCCGTTCGAGCGCTTCATCTCGATGATGCGCGAGGAGGAGCCCGACATCGACATCGACTTCGACGCGGGCCGGCGCGAGGAGGTCATCCAGCACGTCTACGAGCGCTACGGCCGCCGGAACGCGGCGCAGGTGGCCAACGTCATCACCTACCGGCCGAAGTCGGCGGTGCGCGATGCCGCGAAGGCGCTCGGCTACGCGGTCGGCCAGCAGAACGCGTGGTCGAAGTCGGTGGAGTCGTACTCGCGGCCCGACGTCGCCGGCATCCCGGAGGCGGTGACCGAGCTCGCGGGCGAGCTGCTGCACGCGCCGCGGCACCTCGGCATCCACTCGGGCGGCATGGTGCTCACCGAGGAGCCCGTCGGCAGCGTCTGCCCCATCGAGCCCGCTCGCATGGAGGGGCGCACGGTGCTGCAGTGGGACAAGGACGACTGCGAGTGGATGGGGCTCGTGAAGTTCGACCTGCTGGGCCTCGGCATGCTCGGCGCGCTCTCGCACACGCTCGACCTCGCGGCCGAGCACACGGGGGAGCGGTGGAGCCTCGCGACGATGCCGGCCGAGGAGGCCGGGGTCTACGACATGCTCTGCGAGGGGGATGCCGTGGGCGTCTTCCAGGTGGAGTCGCGGGCGCAGATGGCGACGCTGCCGCGGCTCAAGCCGCGCTGCTTCTACGACCTCGTGGTCGAGATCGCGCTCATCCGCCCCGGCCCCATCCAGGGCGACGCCGTGCACCCGTACCTGCGCCGGCGCGCGGGCACCGAGCCGATCACGTACGCGCACCCGCTGCTCGTGCCCGTGCTCGAGCGCACGCTCGGCGTGCCGCTGTTCCAGGAGCAGCTCATGCAGATGTCGGTCGCCGTGGGCGGCTTCGACGCGGGGGAGGCCGACCAGCTGCGGCGCGCGATCGGCTCGAAGCGCTCGAAGGAGCGCATCGAGGCGCTCAAGGCGAAGCTCTTCGAGGGCATGGCGGCCAACGGCATCGCCCCCGACGTGGGCGAGTCGATCTACCGCAAGATCGAGGCCTTCGCGGGCTTCGGCTTCGCGGAGTCGCACTCGCTCGCCTTCGCGAAGCTCGTGTACGCCTCCTCGTGGCTGAAGCTGCACTACCCGGCGGCGTTCCTCGCCGGGCTGCTGCGCAGCCAGCCGATGGGCTTCTGGAGCCCCGCCTCGCTCGTGGCCGACGCCGCGCGGCACGGGGTCGAGACGCTGCGGCCCGATGTCGTGCGCTCGGGCGTCGAGGCGGGGCTCGAGCCGCACGGCGAGCGCCGTGCGGGCGCGCTCGCGTGCCTCGAGCGCGTGCAGCCGCCCGTGCCGAAGGAGGCGCGCGAGTCGCGGCGGGCGCGCGACCGGCACCGCCGCGACGCGGGGCTCGCGGTGCGGCAGGGGCTCTCGGGCATCGCCGGGCTCGGCCGCCCGGCGGCGGAGCGGATCGTGGCGGCGCGCGAGGCGCGGCCGCTGCGCGACATCCACGACCTCGCGCGCCGCGCGGAGGCTCGATCGCGGCGAGCTCGAGGCGCTCGCGACCGCGGGCGCGCTCGACGGCCTCGGCGTCGGCCGCCGCGAGGGGCTGTGGCTCGCGGGCCCCGCCTCGACCGAGCGCGAGGATCAGCTGGAGGGCACGCAGGTGACGCTCGAGGTGCCGCTGCTGCCGATGCTCACGGCCGAGGAGCAGGTGGCGCTCGACGTGTGGTCGACGGGCGTCGCGACCGACGACCATCCGGTGCGGCATGCGCGGGCGATGCTCGAGGGGCGCGGCGTGCTGCCGATCGCGGCGCTCGCGGAGGCCGAGCCCGGCAGGCGCATCCAGGCGGCCGGCATCGTGACGCACCGGCAGCGGCCGCGCACGGCGATGGGCGTGACCTTCCTCAACCTCGAGGACGAGACGGGGATGCTCAACGTCATCGTCTCGAAGGGCCTGTGGGCGCACGCGCGGCAGGTGGCGCGGCACTCGCCGGCGCTCGTGGTGCGGGGGATGCTGCAGCGCACGCCCGAGGGGGTCATCGCGGTGCTCGCCGACAAGCTCGAGCGCTTCGACGTGCCGAGCCCGCGCTCGCGCGACTTCGCCTAGGCCCGCCCGTCGGTCGGGGAGCGCGGGGCGCAGCCGCTCGCGTCACGAGACCCTCGACGGCGATGGGCCCGGCCTCGCGGCCGGGCCCATCGCGGATCGATCAGCGGTCGTCGCGCCTCAGCGCCAGAGGCCGCCGAACCAGCGCCCGAAGAGGGCGAGCAGGAAGAGGAGCGCCGACAGCAGCCCGTCGAACGGGTTGCCGGGCTGGCCCGGGTCGCCGTCGCCGTCGCCGGGGTCGCCGTCACCGGGGCCGCCGTCACCGGGGCCGCCGTCACCGGGGCCGCCGTCACCCGGGTCGCCGTCGCCGTCACCAGGGCCGCCATCGCCCGGGTCGCCGTCGCCGTCGCCCGGCTCCTCCGCCTCGAACGCGATGCCGATCACGACGGCGTCGTGGTCGCTCGCGCGGTACGGGTCGGGCGCGAAGAGCGCGTCCTGGGCGGGCTGCTTGAACGCCATCGTGTAGTCGATGAGGCTCGCCTCGTCCGAGTTCGCGTGCCAGGCCGCCGCGCCCACGACGCTCGGCGCGAGCGCCGCGTCGGCGAGGCCGTAGTCGAGGTAGCCGAGCATGCCGTCGAAGACGTAGGTGTAGGCCTCCTCGCCCTGGTGCGCCTCGAGCAGGTCGGTCCAGCCGGCCGCCTCGAGCGTCGTGATCGGGTCCTCGTGGTCGTAGGAGTTGAGGTCGCCGATGATGAGCGAGCCGTCGGCCTCCGCGCCCGTCGGGTCGGTCGCGAGCCAGTCGGCGAGGGCGGCCGCGGCCTGCGTGCGCACCGCGTTGCAGTTGCCCTGCTCGGGGCTGCCGGTGTCGCCCTCGCACGCGGAGCCCTTGGACTTCAGGTGGTTGACGGCGACGGTGAGCACCCGGCCGGTCGCGAGGTCCTCGAAGGACTGCGCGAGCGCGGGGCGGTTGCGCGAGGTGTCGAAGCGCGGGTCGACGCTCTCGTCGAGCACCGCGAAGGCGCCCTCGGGGGCGACGAGCGCCGGCTGGTAGACGATCGCGGTCGTGATCTCGTCGGTGCCGAGCACACCGGTGTCGATGCCCGCCCAGCGGAGGCTGCCGTCGCCGGTCGGGGCCGCCTCGTTGAGCGCTGCGACCAGGGTGTCGAGGGCGACGCCGTCGTTGTTCTCGATCTCGAGCAGGCCGACCACGGCCGAGTCGAGCTCGGTGATGGCGGCGACGATCTTCGACTCCTGGCGCTCGAGCTCCTCGGCCGTGGCGGCGCCTCGGCTGCCGAGCGTCGTGAAGTAGTTGAGCACGTTGAACGACGCGACCTCGAGCGTGGCGCCCTCGATGGACGGCGCGGCCGGGCGCTCGTTGGCGGCCGTGTAGGTGCCCGCCGAGGTCGGCTGCACCGCCCACGTGTCGAAGCGCCAGTCGAGCACGCCCGTGATGCCGGTGATCGTGTCGCCGCCGCGGAAGCCGTTCTCGAGCGTGAAGGGCTGCAGGTTGCCCGGGTGGATCGCGGGGTCGGAGTTCTGCGACGAGCGGCCGTCGTCGATCGTGATGCGGTTCGCGGCGTTGGCCTCGCGCACCGCCTGGGCCTCGGCCGAGCCGGGCGCGGCGACCGCGGTCGGCTGGAACTGGCGGCCCGTGCCGTCGGGGCCGGTGCCCACCACCACCTGCCCGTAGCGGCCGTAGTCGTAGTGCTCGAGGATCGACAGCTCCTGCGGGAGCGTGACGAGCATGCCCTCGAAGGGCTCGTGGTCGGCGATCGGCAGCTCGAGCGCGACGGGCGCGGGCAGCGCCGCGTCCTCGCCGCAGTCGACGATCGTGGCGCTCGAGAGCTGCGTCATGCCGAAGTGCTCGGCGGCAATGCCGGTGACCTGCACCACGTCGCCCTGCGCGACCGCGGGGGCGCCCGGGGCGTACACGAATATGCCGTCGCTCGTGGCGGGGTCGCCGTCGCCGGCGTCCTGCACGGTGATGCCGCCGAAGCCGCCCGCCTGCCAGTCGCCGGTCACGACGCCCTCGATCGTCACGGCCTGGCCGAGGATCGGGGTCGAGGCGCCCGAGCCCTGCGCCGCGCCGATCGCGGTGGGCGTCGCCTCGCAGCTGCTGGGCGCAGGCGGCTCCTCGCCGCCCTCCTCGACCAGCCGGTTGGGGGCACCGGGGGTGTGGATCGCCTCGCCGACCTCGGGGCTCCCGGCGCGACCGGGCAGGCCCGCGCCGTCGTAGTCGTTCCGCACCCAGTCGGCTGCCGCATCCGTTCCGGTGCCGTTGGGGATGCGGCTCGCGCCGCCGACGACGCCGGTGCCGCCCGGGTGTGCGGTGGTGAGGACCGTGCCCCACGCGAGATCGTCGGCGCCGCCGTCGTGCACGCCGACCGCGTCGAGCACCGTGAAGCCGAGGCCGTCGTCGATCGTGCCGTCGAGGTCGGCGTCGACCAGCTGGCCGCTGGAGACCGTGCCCTCGACGAGCAGGAACGAGGCCGAGCCGTTCTGGATGCCGTTCACCGGGTACTCGAGGAGCGCAAGCCCCTCGTCGTCGGCGGCGGGCACCGCGTCGACGCGCAGGATCGTGCCCTGGCGCGCGTTGAGGTCGCCCTCGACGATCGCGATCGAGAGGCCGCTGAGGTCGGTGCCGGGCGCCGCGAGCACCTCGACGAACTCGCCGGCGTCGGTGCCGGCGATGTCCGCGTTGAACTCGTTGATGACCGGATGCTCTGCTGCGGCGGCGGGTGTCGCGACGAGCCCGGTCAGGGCGATCGCGACGGCCGCCGAGGCGCCGAGCGTGGTGCGTGCGTGCATGGTTCCGCTCCGTCGGGGACAAGGGGGTCGTTCGCCAACCTAGCGACCCCCTGTGACGCGCGCCCGGCGTGTCGGTGAACAGCGCGTGTCGGAGCGGATCTCCGCTCCGCCCCCGCGGCCGGCCTCAGCGGAAGATGATCGTGCGGTGCCCGTCGAGCAGCACGCGGTCCTCCGCGAACCACTGCACGGCCCGCGAGAGCGTGCGCGACTCCTCGTCCTGGCCGATCGCCACGAGCTGCGCGGGGCTCTGCGCGTGATCGACGCGCACGACCTCCTGCTCGATGATCGGCCCCTCGTCGAGGTCGGCGGTGACGAAGTGGGCGGTCGCGCCGATGAGCTTCACGCCCCGCGCGTGCGCCTGCCGGTAGGGGTTCGCGCCCTTGAACCCCGGCAGGAAGGAGTGGTGAATGTTGATGATGCGGCCCTCGAGCGCGGCGCAGAGCTCGGGCGAGAGCACCTGCATGTAGCGGGCGAGCACGACGAGCTCGATGCCCTCGGCCTCGACCACCTCGAGCACGCGGCGCTCGAACGCGGCCTTCGACGCCGCGTCCGTGACCGGCTGGTGCTCGAACGGCACGTCGTAGAACGCCGCGAGCGAGCCGAGGTCGGGGTGGTTCGACATCACGAGGGGGATGTCGACCGAGAGCTGCCCTGCGCGCTGGCGGAAGAGCATGTCGTTGAGGCAGTGCGCCGCCTTCGACACGAGCACGAGCGTCTTGAGCGGCCGGCCGACGTCATCGAGCTGCCACTGCATCCCGTACCGCTCGACCACGGGCGCCAGGCGCGCCTCGAAGTCGTCGCGCGCGCCCTCGGCCTCCACCTGCAGGCGCATGAAGAAGCGGTCGGTGTCGACGGAGGAGAACTGCTGCGACTCGGTGATGTTGCCGCCGCAGTCGACGATCGCGCCCGAGATGGCGTGCACGATGCCGGGCTGGTCGTCGCACACGAAGGAGAGGATCCAGTGGTTGGCGCTCACCACACGATCCTACGAGGCGGGGGATCCCCCGGCCGTCCGCGCCTCGTGCGCGCGCAGCGCCTCGGCGAGCTCCGCGAGGAGGGCGTCGACCTGGGCGGGCTCGTAGCCCCTGCGGAAGCGCGTCCCGGTGAAGCGGATCAGGGCGACGCGGTCGGCGGTGAGGAGCGGCTCGGTCGGACCCGGCGTCGCGAGCTCGCGCAGCGCCTGGGCGGCGGTGTCGAGGAAGTCGTCGACCTCGTCGGGGTCGTAGCCCGAGCGCAGGTTGACCTCGTCGAAGCGCCGCTGCAGCACGTCCTCCGGAGTCAGCATGCGGCGAGGCTACGGCCGCTCCCTGCACGCGCCCCGAGGGCGTCGGCGGCCGCGCCGTCCCGCGGCTAGGCTGTCCCCTCGTGAGCACGCGGGCGACGACGCAGCAGGGGGCATCCCCGGCGCGCTTCCCGATGCCCGCGCTGCTCGTGCTGGCGCTCGCGATCTTCACGAACATCACGGTCGAGATGCTGCCCATGGGGCTGCTGCTGCCGATGAGCCGCGAGCTGGGCGTCGGCCAGAGCGCCGTCGGCCTGCTCGTGACGATCTTCGCCTTCACGGTCGTCGCCTCGAGCACCTCCCTCATCCGGCTCACGCGCCGCGTGCCGCGGCACCGCCTGGTGATCGCGGTGCTCCTGGTCTTCGCCGTCTCGGTCTTCGGCTCGGCGCTCGCGCCCGACTACGGGTGGTCGGTGGCGTTCCGCGTGCTCGGCGGCCTCGCGCACGGGGTGTTCTGGACGGTCGTGGGCGCCTACGCCGCCTACCTCGTGCCGCCGCAGCAGCTCGCGCGCGCGGTCGCCATCACCTCGGCGGGCGGCTCGTTCGCGTACGTGCTCGGCCTGCCGCTCGCGACGCTCCTCGGCCAGCTCGTGGGCTGGCGGTGGTCGTTCGCGCTGCTCGGGTTCGTCTGCCTCGCGGTCGCCGTCGCCGTCTGGCGGCTGCTGCCGGCCGTCGACCACCTCAAGGACCAGGCCACGACCTCCACGGGCTCCGTCGCGCTGCCCACGCCGGAGCCGGGCAAGAGCGTGCGGGGCGTGGCGATCGCGATCGTCTCCACGACCGTCGTCATGCTCGGGCAGTACGCGATGTACACGTACGTCTCCCCGTTCCTCGTGCAGCACGCGGGCCTGCCGGAGGCGTGGCTCTCGCCCGCGCTGTTCGCCTACGGCGCGGTCGGCGCCGCGGCCGTGCTCGCGATCGCGCTGTGGCTCGGCCGCCGCCCCACGGCCTCGACGCTCGCGATGATGGCGGCCGGCATCGTCGCCATGGTCGTGCTCGGCACCACGGGCGGCCTCGTGCCCACGGTGGCCGCGGTGCTCGTGTGGGGCTTCGCCCTCGGCGCGCTGCCCGCGCTGCTGCAGACGCGGCAGCTGCAGGCGACGCCGGAGCGGCTGCTGCAGCCCGCGACCGCCTGGTACACGACGGGCTTCAACGTCGGCATCGGCGGCGGCGCGCTGCTCGGCGCGCTCGTGCTCGACGGCGTCGGCGTCGGCGCGATGCCCTGGGTGCTGTGCGCGGGCCTCGTCGTCGCGCTCGTGCTCGTCGGCGGCGACGTGCTCGCCGGCCGGAGGCGCGCGGCCGCCTGACGCCCGATGACGCGCATCCCGCGCGTCGGCGCCGCCGGCGGCTACGATGGCCTCGGCCGTGACTGGCGCATTGGTGGAGCACCACCGGGGAGCGGCCGACCACGAGCCGCGCGCCTGGGCGACACCGCATCGCAGTGTCCATCCCGACAGCGCGCCGCCAGTGCGCGAAGCGAAGGAGCACCCGTGACCGACCGCCTGCCCAGCACGTTCAACGCCCCGCTCGCCGAGGTCGATCCCGAGATCGCCGCGGTCCTCCAGCAGGAGCTCGACCGCCAGCGCGACTACCTCGAGATGATCGCGAGCGAGAACTTCGTGCCCGTCGCCGTCCTCGAGTCGGCCGGCTCGGTGCTCACGAACAAGTACGCCGAGGGCTATCCCGGCCGCCGCTACTACGGCGGCTGCGAGCACGTCGACGTCGCCGAGTCGCTCGCGATCGAGCGCGCGAAGGCGCTCTTCGGCGCGAAGCACGCCAACGTGCAGCCGCACTCGGGCGCCTCGGCGAACGCGGCCGTGCTGCACGCGATCGCCCGCCCCGGCGACACGATCCTCGGCCTCTCGCTCGACCACGGCGGCCACCTGACCCACGGCATGAAGATCAACTTCTCCGGCCGCCTCTACGACATCGTCGCCTACGGCGTCGACGCCGAGACGAGCCGCGTCGACATGGACGAGGTGCGTCGCCTCGCGGTCGAGCACCGGCCGAAGGTCATCATCGCCGGCTGGTCGGCCTACCCGCGCCAGCTCGACTTCGCCGCGTTCCGCGCGATCGCCGACGAGGTCGGCGCGCTGCTCTGGGTCGACATGGCGCACTTCGCGGGCCTCGTCGCCGCGGGCCTGCACCCGAGCCCCGTGCCGCACGCGCACGTCGTCTCGTCGACGGTGCACAAGACCATCGGCGGCCCCCGATCGGGCTTCATCCTCACGAACGACGACGACATCGCCAAGAAGCTGAACTCGGCGGTCTTCCCGGGCCAGCAGGGCGGCCCGCTCATGCACGTCATCGCCGCGAAGGCCACCGCCTTCAAGCTCGCCGCGACCGACGAGTTCAAGGAGCGCCAGGAGCGCACCATCCGCGGTGCGCAGATCCTCGCCGAGCGCCTGCAGCAGGACGACGTCGCGGCCGCCGGCATCTCGGTGCGCTCGGGCGGCACCGACGTGCACCTCGTGCTCGTCGACCTGCGCGACGCCGCGATCGACGGCAAGCAGGCCGAGGACCTCCTGCACGAGATCCGCATCACCGTCAACCGCAACGCGGTGCCGAACGACCCGCGCCCGCCCATGGTGACCTCGGGCCTCCGCATCGGCACCCCCGCGCTCGCGACGCGCGGCTTCGGCGACGAGGAGTTCACGGAGGTGGCCGACGTCATCGCGCTCGCGCTGCAGCCGGGTGCCGACCTGCCCGCGCTGCGCGATCGCGTCGCGGCGCTCGCGGGCGCCTTCCCGCTCTACCCGGGCGTCGGCCCGTCGGGGCAGCCGGCGCTCGAGCACGAGCTCCCCTCGAGCATCCACGCGTGACCGCGCGCGTCCTCGACGGCGTCGCGACCGCGACCGCCGTCAAGGACGAGCTGCGAGGCCGGGTGGCGGCGCTGCGCGAGCGCGGCGTCGTCCCCGGCCTCGGCACGCTGCTCGTGGGCGACGACCCCGCGAGCGCGTCGTACGTGCGCGGCAAGCATCGCGACTGCGCCGAGGTCGGCATCGCCTCGATCGAGGCGACGCTGCCGGCAGGCGCGACCGAGGCGGAGGTGCTCGCGGCCGTCGCGGCGCTGAACGCCGACCCGCGCGTCACCGGCTTCCTCGTCCAGCTGCCGCTGCCCGCGGGCCTCGACCCGAGGGAGGTGCTCGAGGCGGTCGACCCCGCGAAGGACGCCGACGGCCTGCATCCGGTGAACCTCGGCCGCCTCGTGCTCGGCGTCGACGGCACGATCGCCTCGCCGCTGCCGTGCACGCCCGCCGGGATCGTCGAGCTGCTCGCGCGGCACGGCGTGCCGCTCGCGGGTGCGCACGTCGTGGTCGTGGGCCGGGGCCTCACCGTGGGCAGGCCGCTCGGCCTGCTGCTGACGCGCCGCGGCATCGACGCGACCGTAACGCTCTGCCACTCGCACACGCCCGACCTCGCGGCGCGGGTGCGGGAGGCGGACGTCGTGGTCGCGGCCGTCGGCAGGCCCGGGCTCATCGAGCCCTCCTGGGTGCGGCCGGGCGCCGCGGTGCTCGACGTCGGCATCACGCGCGGCGAGCCGCTGCCCGGCTCCTCGCGCGCGCACCTCCTGGGCGACGTCGATCCGGGCGTCGCCGAGGTCGCGGGCTGGCTCTCGCCCGTGCCGGGCGGCGTGGGCCCCATGACGCGCGTCATGCTGCTCGCGAACGTCGTGCGGATGGCCGAGGCGGCCCTGCCCGCCTGACCTCGCGCCGATCCCGCGTGCGCCCGCGCCCGACGGCGTGCTGCGCCCGCCCGCGCCCGCCCCGGCCCGCGTGCTGCGGTCGCTTCGCGCCCACCCGGCCGGTGCGCTGTGGTCGCTTCGCGCCCCGCCCAGGCCTGCCGGTGGGCGCGAAGCGACCACAGCGAGGGCGCCGAGTGACCACAGCGACCACGTCGGACGGGGCTGCGGCGCTCCGACGCCGGTCGGGCGCCCGTCAGGCGGCGTAGGCGTCGCGGAGGGCGGGGTAGTAGTCGTCCCAGTCGGGCATCGGTCGGCCCGCGATCGCGGCGACGAGCCGGTCGAGGTACCACTCCCAGCCCGTGGCGATGTCGGGCAGCTGCGTGAGCGGCAGGTCGTGCTGCGTGAAGCGGATGGTCGAGCCGCTGCCGCGCTCGGGGCCGCCGTCGACGACCTCCACCTCGAGGCTCCACGACCCGGTCTCGTCGGTGGAGAGCACCGCGAGATGCTCGGGGGCGGAGCAGTCGAGGATCTCGATCGCGCTCGTGGCGTCGCCCTCCTCGGCCGTCATCGAGAGCACGACCTCGCCCGAGTCGGGGTCGCCGACGTACACGCCGAACCAGCGGCCGAGCTCGCGCGACTCGGTGAGGAAGGGCCAGACGGCGATCGCGTCGGCGTCGACGCGGCGCTCGAGCGTGAGCTCCGCGGCCTCGCCGTGGGGTGTGACCGTGCCGGTCGGCGTCTCGGGCATGCAGCTCCCTCCGGTGCCGCCGAGCCTACGCATGCGGGCCGGGCGCCGCCAGGGTGCCGTGCCGGTCAGCGGCCGAAGGCCTCGACGTAGGTCGCGATGCGCTCGCTGTAGACGCTCGCGTTGCGGGCGATGCCGTCGCGCTCGGCGTCGGTCGTCTCGCGCCGCACCCTGCCGGGCACGCCGGCCACGAGCGAGTTCGGAGGCACCACCGTGCCCTCGGTGACGAGCGCGCCGGCCGCGACGATCGTGCCGGAGCCGATCACGGCGCCGTTCATGACGGTCGCGTGCATGCCGATGAGCACGTCGTCCTCGACGGTGCAGCCGTGCACGACGGCGTTGTGGCCGATCGAGACGCGCGCGCCGATCGTGAGCGGCGAGCCGGCGTCGACGTGCAGCGAGCAGGAGTCCTGCACGTTGCTGTCGTCGCCGATGGCGATGGGTTCCTCCTCGGCGCGGAGGCTCGCGCCGGGCCACACGCTCACGCGCTCGCCGAGCGACACCTGCCCCGCGATCACGGCCCCAGGCATGACGAGCGCGGACTTCGGCAGGTGGGGCACGTGGCCCGGCAGCGGGACGACGGTGGCGCGCTCGTGGACGGTCATGGCGCCAGCGTACGCCGGGCGCCGCGGCGCGATCCGGGTGGATGCGACCCCTGGCGCGGATGCGACCGGCGGCTCCGGGTGGGCGGCCGGTGGCAGGCAGGCCGCATGCGCACCTCCCCGGACCGGATCGAGCAGCTCGCCCCGCACGAGGTCTTCGTGTTCGGCTCCAACGCCTCGGGCGCGCACGGCGGGGGCGCCGCGCGGCTCGCGCAGGAGCGCTTCGGCGCCGTGCCGGGGGAGGGGCACGGCCTCCACGGGCAGTCGTACGCGATCGACACGATGAGCGGGCTCCCGACGATCGAGCGCGAGGTCGCGGCCTTCCTCGCCTTCGCGGCCGCGCATCCCGGCACCGACTTCCTCGTCACCGAGCTCGGCTGCGGCATCGCCGGCCACGAGCCGTCCGAGATCGCGCCGCTGCTCGCGGACGCGGGCGAGAACGTGCTGCTGCCTGCGCGCTTCCGCGCGATCCTCGATGCCTGAGGGTCGTACCGTGGGATCCGGGCCCCTGTAGCCCAACTGGCAGAGGCAGCGGACTTAAACTCCGCCCAGTCTGGGTTCGAACCCCAGCGGGGGCACGCCGTAGGCTCGGCGCATGCGCCCGCCCACCGGTCAGCAGTTCACCATCACCCGCACGGTCGACGGCCGTCGGCTGCGTGCGACGATCACCGAGGTGGCGGCGGCGCTCCGCGAGTACCTGGTCGACGACATCGACCTCGTCGAGCCGTTCCCGGAGGACAAGCGGCCCGCGAAAGGCCAGGGCATCGTGCTCGCCCCGTGGGGCGGCCGCGTCGCGGGCGGCGACTGGACCCTCGACGGCGAGGTGCAGCGGCTCGCGATCAGCGAGCGCGACCTCGGCAACGCGAGCCACGGCCTCCTCCGCTACACGGCGTACCGGATGCTCGAGCACGACGAGTCGAAGGTCATGCTGCAGGCGACGATCCACCCGCAGACGGGCTGGCCGTTCCTCGTCGACACGTTCGTCACCTACGAGCTCACCGACGACGGCCTCGTCGTCACGCACGAGGCGATCAACGCCGGCACCGCCAAGGCACCGTGGGCGATGGGCGCGCATCCGTACCTCGCGGTCGGCGACGTGCCGGCCGAGCAGCTCACCCTCACGGTGCCGGCGGCGACGGTCTTCACCGCCGTCGACCTCATCCCCGTCGAGGAGGTGCTCGTCGACGAGATGCCCGCCTCGGCGCCCGACCTGCGCGGCGGCCGCGCGCTCACCGAGCTCGACGTCGACCACAACTACGGCGGCGTGGAGTTCCACGGCGGCATCGCGACCTCGACGCTGCTGGATCGCGAGGGGCGCGGCGCGGCGCTCTGGCAGGACGCCGCCTTCCCGTACGTCGTCGTCTTCACGCCGAGCGACTTCCCGGCCGCCGACGGCCCGCGGCACGTGGCCGCGGTCGAGCCCATGAGCGCGCCCGCCAACGCCCTGAACTCCGGGCAGGGCCTCGTGTGGCTCGAGGCCGGCGAGACGTGGCGCGGCCAGTGGGGGATCTCGCCGGTCGGCCTCTGAGGCAGGGGCCCCTGCGCTGCTCTCGAGGCGAGCGCTCGTCGGCGCATCACGCTTGCATCACGTTCCAGGCTCCTGGCCGCTCGCCGTGCGACGATCGGGCACGTGCGGGGGACGGTGGAGGACGAGCTCGAGCGAGCTGCCTCGGGTGACGCCCGCGCCTTCATGGCGGTCCACGACGCGACGAGGCCGCGCGTGCTCGCGCTCGCGGTCCGCGTGGTCGTCGATCGGGCGCAGGCGGAGGAGGTGGTGCAGGAGGTCTACCTGCACGCCTGGCGGACGGCCGCGCGCTTCGACCGCGCCCGTGGCTCCGGCACGGGCTGGCTGCTGCGGATCGCCCACAGCAAGGCGGTCGATCGCGTGCGCAGCAGCGTCGCGCATCGCGAGCGCGACCTCGCCGACGCGCGGCTGTCGCGGGCGACACCCGTGGCGTCGGTGCACGAGCTCGTCGAGCGAGCGCTCGACGGCGAGCGGGTGCGCGCGGCGCTCCGGCTGCTGAGCGCCGTGCAGCGCGAGGCCATCGTGCTCGCGCACTTCGACGGGCTCTCGCACGCGCAGATCGCGCGCCGCCTCGGCGTGCCGCTCGGCACCGTCAAGACGCGGCTCCGCGACGGCATGCGGCGCCTCCGTGAGGCGTTCGACGTCGACGCCGACCCGGGATCCGCGATCAGCGCCTGACCGGGATCCGCGACCAGCGCCTGACCGGTGGGGCTGCGACGCGAGGGGCCGTCCCGCCCTCGGTCGCGGGTAGCGTGTCCGCATGGACATCATCTGGTGGATGCTCGCCGGCGTCGCGCTCGCCGCGGTCGCCTTCCGCGGCTGGCGCTTCGAGCGCCGCCGCCGCGAGCGCCGCTGACCCGGACGGACCCCACCGGGTCACGGCTCCTCGATCCCCGCGGGGTCCTGTGCACCCTCCGAGCGCGTCGCCGCTGCGGTGATCCCGAGGATCTCGTAGCCCCGCTCGCCGAGCTTCGCACGACCCATGGCGAGCATCCGATGCGCGTCGCGCGCGAGGTCGTGCTCGCTCGAGTGCGTGATCAGGGAGGTGATGTCGCCGTCCGTCGAGTCGACCGTCGCCCACGCCGCGCAGAGCGCGGTGGCGTCGGTGACGAGCACGCTGATGCGCACGTGCACCTCGTAGCGGTCGGCCATCGCGTCACCGGGCTCGCATCCACCAGAGCAGCTGCTCGAGCTCGAACGGGCCGCACACCCACCAGGGCCGGAAGGGATCGGACGCGGGGTCGAAGACCACTGCGCTCGCCGCGACGCGCTCCAAGGGGACCTCGCTCGTCGCATCGCGGCTGCGGAGCATGCGTGCGAGCTCGAGCACGGCGGCGCTGCGGGTGCCGTGGCGGCTCATCGTCGGCCTCGCGCACCGCGGGCGAGCCAGGCCGCGCGTCGCGCGGGTGCCTCGCGCGCCTGCGCGTCGAGCGCGGCGTAGACGGCGCGCAGGCCGACGCGCAGCAGCGGGAGTGCGTTCCCGGGCCGGTGCGCGGGCCCTCGCGCTCGTCGGTCCGGTTCGGATGGTGCTTCGTGGGCTGGCTGCATCGGTCGCGCCAATCGCGCTCGTGGTGATCGCCCCACACGTCGAAGGCTCGGAAGCGGCCTCTCGGCCGACAGGCCATCGTCTCGCACCCGCCTGCGAGCCGTCTGGCAGGGCCGCGCCCCGGCGCCGCGGTTCGCCCATCGTCCGGGTGCTGCGTCGGGCGGCTGGGGCAGCAACCTCGCTCGACCCAGGCCACGAGACGCGCGTCACCGTCGCCATCGAGCTCCGACGGCCGAGGGGCGCGCGGTTTCGGCCTTGTCGCTCGGCTGCGAGCGCTCGTCAGAACACGTGGCAACTGCCGAGGCAGGTTCTCGAACTCGCTCTCGGAGAGCCAGCACCAGGTGCCGCCGTAGAGGAAGAACGTGTCCCGCTGCTCAGGAGTCGGCACGACGGACCGACTCGGCACGTTGCCCAGCAAGCTCGTCGAGAGCCCGTCCGTAGGGAACGGCTGCAGCGGGGGCGCGAACCACCCTTGCCATCTGGTCAGGAGAGCACGCTCGACTGGGATACCGAGGACTCGCCTTGCATGTCGGCTCCGGGCTGCCCCGATGCTCATCGCGACCGAGCGGAGCAACGAGCCAGTCGGCGCTCTTCTGGACTCGATCCGGAAGCGTGGACATCGCCCCTCCTCGACTGCCTCACAGCGGGGAGGGGCGTTGCGTCGTGTCCGCGGACTCCTCGCCGCCGGCGCGAGCGAAGTCGTCGCGGCGCGGGTCAGCGTGGCGCTCGATCTCGGCGCGGCCGAGGGCCCACGAGGTGCCGACCTTCCAGGCGGTCTGGAAGGTGCCGCAGTCGATCTGCACTTGTCATGTGGCAAGGCAGACGAAGGCGCTTTGCCCGCGGCGGCTCGTGACGGTGCCTGCTGGGCGCATGGCGGCGAACATCGACCGCGACGAGATCCTCGCCCAGGTCACGCATCGGCTGATCACCGGAACCCGGACTGGGACGCCGCCGAGGTCGAGCGCATGGCGACGGAGGAGCCGAACACGATCGTCGGCAGTCCCGTGCAGGACTTCCTGCTGGTGCTGACCGAGCGGGCTACGGAGAAGCGGTCGAAGACGGCCTCGCTTGCTCGTCGCGCGCTGCCTTGTCGAGGCGGAGCAGCTCGATGAAGGTCTGGATCTCCTCGGCGGCGATGACGTGCCAGATGAGGGGCGTGCGCTCGTCCTGGTAGATCGTGAGGCGCTGCAGCCGGCTCCAGGCGACGGTGTGGTTCGGGTCGAGCGCGGCGAGTACCCCGTAGAGGTGCTCGACGGCTTCTTGCTCAGTGGGGTGCACGGTGCCGATGGGCTCTGGCAGTCGCTTCGACCGCTCGTGCGGCTTCATGGCCTGATGATGGAGCACCAGCGGCGGGCGGTCCAGCGCCTTCAGGCACTGTTCATCGAGCCGCAACCCAGCCGACATCGAGCGTCAGCGGAGCGCATGCGAGCCCGTGCTCCATCGCTTCGAGTCGCGCACGCGGCGGCTGGTGCCCGAAGTCAGCCCGAGGTGGTCGTCCGAGCCCGAGGTCGGGGCGGGGTTCCGCGCGTGCACGAAGTGGGCCCCGTGGGGCTCGAACCCACGACCAGCGGATTAAAAGTCCGATGCTCTACCGACTGAGCTAGAGGCCCGCGCTCCCAGGGTAGTCGCGCGGCGAGCGGTGCTCGGCCGGATGGGCGGTGCCGGTGCACCGGCACCCGTCGGCCGCCGGGGCACCCCTCGGCGCCCGGCCGCCGCGGTGGGAGGATGGGGGCAATGGCAGACGACCGCTCCATCAAGCCCACCCGCTTCTCCAACGACTGGTTCGACCGCGTGGAGGGCGACGTCGACCCCGCCGTGCGCCTGCAGCTCGCGAGCGAGACGGCGCACGCGCTGCTCGCGCGCGTGCGCGGCGGCGCGGACCCGGAGGTGGTGGAGCGGATCCTCGCGGTCGCGCGCGAGGACGGCATCGACACGGTCGCGGAGCTCTGGTCGCGGGCTCGGCCGCACTCGCTGCCCGGCACGCTGTGGCGGGTGCACCTGCTGCACGCGCTCGTGACGCAGCGCGCCGAGGAGTCGGCGCGGCTCTACCAGGCGGGCGCCGACGCGCTGCCGACCGCGGCCCCCGTGATCGCGGGCGTCCCGGCCCCGGCGACCCCCGGCGAGCTGCGCTCGCTCTCGGACGAGATCCTGCGGGGCGTGTTCGCGGGCGACTTCGCGCTCGCGCTCGAGCGCGCCGCCGCGTTCGCGGCAGTCACCGCGCACGGCGCGGTGCGCGCCGCGCACGACGACGACGCCGCGCACCCGGAGCGCGCGAGCGCCCGCACGGCGCTCGCGGCCTCCCTCACCGACATCGCGGGCGACCTGCGGATCTGCGCGCGTCTCTGGCGCGCGGACAGCCTCGCCTGAGCGCGGGCTGATCGCCGAGCGCGCCGCGGCGGCGTACGCTTCGAGCGTCGGCACCGCGTCCCTCGGCGCCGGATCCCGCACCCCGCCGCACCCGGAGGCCGTCTTGACGCACCGCACGCCCCCCCGCCGACTGCTCGCCGCCGCCCTCGTGCTCGGCGGAGCCTCGCTCGCGCTCACGGGCTGCATCCCCATGCCGCCCGCCGTGCCGACGGCAGCGCCCACGATGCCGGCGCCCGAGGACCCGACGACGAGCACCGAGGCCGCCGATCCGACCGAGGAGCCCACGACGCCGCCGTCGGCGGGGGAGTACGCCTACACGGTCGACGACGGCCTCGGCGACATCTGGTCGTTCAGCGTCACGAGCATCGACGACAACCCCCCGATGGAGTCGGGCGAGCCGGCCGACGGCACCTACTTCACGGCGGTGCGCATCGACGGCAACCACGACGAGGGCACCACGAGCTTCATGGGCTGCTTCGACGTCTTCGTCGTGGGCAGCGACGGCCAGACCTACGACTGGGCCGACACCGTCGCGGTCACCGCGGAGGACGACATCTACTACGTCGAGGACACCTTCGAGGGGGCGCGCGCGGTCGTGCAGCTGCCGGAGGGCGTCGCGCCGACGCAGGTGATCCTGCGCTCGACGTACGGGCACCCTGACGTGCCCGACACCGTGCTCGACGTCGAAGGCTAGGCCGCGCCGACGCGCCCGGGCGGCGCCGCCGTTCGCCCGGAGCGCACCGGCCTGCGCCGGGCCGCCGACCTCGCTACGCTGATGGGGCCGGGCCGCGAAACCCCGGGCTCCAATATTCGCCGCTTCGAGCGGCCTTCCGCCGAGAGGCGTCTCGCGGCCCGGCTCTTCCACGTCCGCGGCGCTCGCCCCGTGGCCGCAGCGCTCGCGCCACGCCGCACATCCCGCGGCATGCCGCGCATCCCGCGGCATGCCGCGCCATGCCGCGCGGGGCGCTTCCTGAGCCTCCGCCTCGCCGCCGTTCACCTCTCGTTCACCTTCGCGGATCCTCGCGGTCACCCGCGCTCCCTACCGTGTGTCACGGCCTGCTCGTCGGGCCGCCCGCGGGGCGTCCAGCCGCCCCTGCACCACACACATCCCGAAGGGAACACCGTGAAGTTCACGAAGCTCGGCCGCACCGCGGTCGTCGCCGTCGCCGGCGCGCTCCTCCTCAGTTCGTGCGCCGCCAACGAGGGCACCGCTCCCGCCGCAGGCGGCTCCGAGGCCCCCGAGTCGTCGCTCTCCGGCGACCTCGCCGGCGCCGGCGCCTCGTCGATGGGTGCTGCGCAGGAGGCCTGGATCGCGGGCTTCCAGACGAACAACCCCGACGTCAACGTCACCTACGACCCCGCCGGCTCGGGCGCGGGCCGCGAGCAGTTCATCGCGGGCGGCGTCGGCTTCGCCGGCTCCGACGCGTACCTGAAGGACGAGGAGCTCGAGGGCACCTTCGGCGCGTGCGTCGCCGACTCGCTGCCCGTCGACCTCCCCGTCTACATCTCGCCGATCGCTGTGATCTTCAACGTCGAGGGCGTCGACTCGCTCAACCTCGACGCCGCGACCATCGCCGGCATCTTCTCGGGCGAGATCACGAACTGGAGCGACGAGGCGATCGCCTCGCAGAACGAGGGCGTCACCCTCCCCGACGCGACCATCACGGCCGTGCACCGCTCCGACGACTCGGGCACCACCGAGAACTTCACGCAGTACCTCGCGGCCAACGCGGCAGACGCGTGGACCGAGGGCGAGTTCGAGACGTGGCCCGCCGCGTACGGCGGCGAGGGCGCCCAGGGCACCTCGGGCGTCGTCGACGCGGTGACGAACGGCACGAACACGATCGGCTACGCCGACGCCTCGCGCGCCGGCGACCTCGGCACCGTCGCGCTCATGGTCGGCGACGAGTACGTGCCGTTCTCGGCGGAGGCCGCCGCGGCCGCCGTCGACGCCTCGGCGCCCGTCGAGGGCCGCCACGAGGGCGACCTCGCGATCGAGCTCGACCGCACGACGACCGAGGCGGGCGCCTACCCGCTCGTGCTCATCTCCTACGCGATCGCGTGCACCGAGTACGCCGACGCCGAGCAGGGCGCGCTCGTGAAGGCCTACCTCGAGTACGTCGTCTCGGCGGAGGGCCAGCAGGCCGCGGCCGACAACGCGGGCTCCGCCCCGATCTCGGAAGACCTGCGCGCGCAGATCACCGCCTCGCTCGAGATGATCGGCTGAGCCGACCGACTGATACCGTCTGCCGGGGCGGATTCCCGCCCCGGCAGACGCACGTCATCCCCACCGCCTCGCCCCTGGGAGCTCCATGACCACCGCAGTCCAGCCCGTCGCCAAGCAGCGCCTGGCCGACGTCGTCTTCCGGTCGATCTCGACGACCGCGGGCGTGCTGATCCTGCTCGCCCTCGCCGGGGTCGCGATCTTCCTCGTCGCGCAGGCCGTGCCGGCGCTCATCGGCCCGCTGCCGGGCGCCGACGCCGGGTTCCTCGCATGGGTGTGGCCGCTGACCTTCGGCACCATCTGGTCGGCGCTCCTCGCGATGCTCATGGCCGTGCCGGTCGCGATCGGCATCGCGCTCTTCATCACGCACTTCGCCCCGCGCCGCCTCGCGCAGGGGCTCGGCTACGTCGTCGACCTGCTCGCCGCCATCCCCTCGGTCATCTACGGCCTCTGGGGCATCACGGTGCTCGCGCCGTTCATGCAGCCGGCCTACACCTGGCTGACGACGAACCTCGGCTGGCTGCCGCTCTTCGCCCCGCCCGCCTCGGGCACGGGCCGCACCATCCTCACCGCCTCCATCGTGCTCGCCGTCATGGTGCTGCCGATCATCACCGCGCTCTGCCGCGAGATCTTCCTGCAGACGCCGCGGCTCAACGAGGAGGCCGCCCTCGCGCTCGGCGCGACCCGCTGGGAGATGATCCAGATGGCGGTGCTGCCGCACGGCCGCTCGGGCATCATCGCCTCGTCGATCCTCGGCCTCGGCCGCGCCCTCGGCGAGACCATGGCCGTCGCCATGGTGCTGAGCTCCTCGGGCATCATCTCGTTCGCGCTCACCGCGCAGCAGAACCCGTCGACGATCGCCGCCAACATCGCGCTGCGCTTCCCGGAGGCGCACGGCATCACCGTGAACATGCTCATCGGCTCCGGCCTCGTGCTGTTCGCGATCACGCTGCTCGTCAACGGCGTCTCGCGCTGGATCATCGCGCGCACCACCGTGCAGGGAGGCCGCTGAGCCATGACCGCCACGACCACCGCTCCCGCCCGCCGCGACGCGACGAACCCGCTCACGGCCGGCCAGCTGCCCGCCTGGGGCCCCTGGGTGCTCCTCGGCGTCGCGATCGCCATCGGCGCCGCGGTCTCCGCGCTCGTCGCGGGCGCCTCCGGCTCCGGCTTCAGCATCGTCGCGACGGCCGTCCTCGGCTTCGTGCTCTACCTCGTCGCGATCACGGTCGTGAGCCAGCAGATCGAGGGAGGCCGCAAGGCCGTCGACCGCCTCGTCACGGGCGTCGTCGTGGGCGCCTTCGCGCTCGCGCTCGTCCCGCTCGTCTCGCTCGTCTCCACCGTCGTCATCAACGGCATGGCGCGCTTCGACATCGAGTTCTTCACGTACTCGATGCGCAGCGTCGTGGGCGAGGGCGGCGGCGTGCTGCACGCGATCGTCGGCACGCTGCTCGTCACGCTGTGGGCGGCCATCATCTCGGTGCCCGTCGGCATCTTCACGGCCATCTACCTCGTCGAGTACGGCCGCGGCCGCCTCTCGAAGGCGATCACGTTCTTCGTCGACGTCATGACGGGCATCCCCTCGATCGTCGCGGGCCTGTTCGCCTACGCGCTCTTCGCGCTCTTCGCGGGCGAGGGCGTGCGCTCGGGCATCGGCGGCGCCGTGGCGCTCAGCCTGCTCATGATCCCCACCGTCGTCCGCTCGACGGAGGAGATGCTGAAGCTCGTGCCGAACGACCTCCGCGAGGCGTCCTACGCGCTCGGCGTGCCCAAGTGGCTTACGATCGCGAAGGTCGTGCTGCCGACGGCGCTCGCCGGCATCGTCACGGGCGTCACGCTCGCGATCGCCCGCGTCATCGGTGAGACCGCGCCGCTGCTCATCATCGCCGGCTTCACGACGAACATGAACTACAACGTGTTCGACGGCCGCATGATGACGCTGCCGGTCTTCGCCTACAACCAGTACGTCAGCCCGGGCGTGCAGGAGCAGGCCTACTTCGACCGCGCCTGGACGGCCGCGCTCGTGCTGATCCTCATCGTCATGCTCCTCAACGTCATCGCTCGCATCATCGCCAAGGTCTTCGCGCCGAAGGCCGGGAGGTAACCCACATGTCCAAGCGCATCGAGACCAACGACCTCGACGTCTACTACGGCGACTTCAAGGCCGTCGAGGGCGTCTCCATCGACATCGAGCCCCGCTCGGTCACGGCCTTCATCGGCCCCTCGGGCTGCGGCAAGTCGACCGTGCTGCGCACGCTCAACCGCATGCACGAGGTGATCAGCGGCGCGTGGGTCGACGGCGAGGTGCTGCTCGACGGCGCCAACCTCTACGCCCCGGGCGTCGACCCCGTGAACGTGCGCCGCCAGATCGGCATGGTCTTCCAGCGCCCCAACCCCTTCCCGACGATGTCGATCCGCGAGAACGTGCTCGCGGGCGTGCTGCTCAACAACCGCCGCATGTCGCGCTCCGACCAGGACGACCTCGTCGAGCGCTCGCTGCGCGGCGCCAACCTCTGGAACGAGGTCAAGGACCGCCTGAACCTGCCGGGCTCCGGCCTCTCGGGCGGCCAGCAGCAGCGCCTCTGCATCGCGCGCGCGATCGCCGTCAGCCCCGAGGTGCTCCTCATGGACGAGCCCTGCTCGGCCCTCGACCCGATCTCGACGCTCGCGATCGAGGACCTCATCGAGGAGCTGAAGACCGAGTACACGATCGTGATCGTGACGCACAACATGCAGCAGGCCTCGCGCGTGAGCGACAGGACGGCCTTCTTCAACATCGCGGGCACGGGCAAGCCGGGCAAGCTCATCGAGTATGACGACACGGCGACGATGTTCTCGACGCCGAAGGTGCAGGCGACCGAGGACTACGTCTCGGGCCGCTTCGGCTGAGCCGCCGGCACGAGGAAGGGCCCCGCGCGAGCGGGGCCCTTCGCCGTGCTCGGGCCTCGTGCCGGCAGCGCCCTGCGGCCGCGGCCTCCTGACCGACGACCGAGGGCCGAGCCTGCCGCTGGTCGAGGAGCGCGCGGCGCAGCCGCACGCGTCACGAGCCCGGTCAGCGCTCGGTGGGCCCGTGCGTCTCGAGCGCGACGAGCGCCGGCTCTTCGCCCGCGCTCACGTGCAGCACCGTGAACTCCGCCGTGTGCAGCATCGAGGCGCGGTGCGTCCGCTCGGTCTCGGCGGCACCGGTGGCGTGCACGACGGCGGTGACGATCTCGGGGATCACGGGCGCGTGGCTGCAGAGCACGACGCCCTGGCGCTTGCCGATCGCCTTCGCGACGCGCGCCTCGATCGCCGCGCGCGGGTCGACGGGCGACTCCTGGCTCAGCTCCGCCGTCGCCTTCGCCGCGACGCCGAGCGCCGCCTCGAGCGGCGCGACGGTCTCGCGGCACCGCACGGCGTCGGAGGTGGCCACGCGCCGCGGCGCGTAGGCGGCGATGCCGGGCGCGACCGCGTGCGCCTGCGAGCGCCCGCGCTCCGTGAGCGTCCGCGAGGCGTCGTCGCCCTCCCACGAGAACGGGTTCGCCGCCTTCGCGTGCCGCAGCGCCACGATGGGGAAGGTCGCCTCGTGGCCGGCGGCGAGGCGCTCCTCGAAGCGCTCGACGATCGCGACGTCGTGGCGGTAGGAGCATGCGGCCTTCGCGCGGTCCAGCGGGGCCCAGTGGAGCGCGAGGATCTCGTCGTTCGGCGAGAACGCCGCGGCTTCGAGCGCCCCCGGCGTCGCCTCCGCCTGCCAGTAGTAGACGACCTTGTCGCGGCCGTCGGGCAGCCGGTACTCGCTGTGGCCGAGCGGCGCGCCCAGCACGATCGCGAGGCCCGTCTCCTCCTCGAGCTCGCGCACGGCGCACTCGGGCAGTGTCTCGCCCGGGTCGAGCTTGCCCTTGGGCAGGGAGATGTCGCGATGCTGCGTGCGCTCGACGAGCAGCACCTCCACCTCGCCCCGCACCCGCCGCCACACGAGCGCGCCGGCGGCGAGCACGGTGCCCGTGGCCGTCGTCGCCTGGCTCATCGCTGGCGCTTCCTGCGCTGGATCTGCAGCATGCGGTCGCGGTGCAGGTCGTCGAGCGGCGAGCCGTCCTCGGCGAACGCGTGGCGCGTCCAGGTGCCGTCGGGCTCCGCCCACCAGGAGGCGGTGGTGTCGGCCATCGCCTTGTCGAAGTGCGCGGAGATGTCGCGCATGTGCTCGGTGGAGGTGAGCTGGATGAGCGTCTCGACGCGGCGGTCGAGGTTGCGGTGCATCATGTCGGCAGAGCCGATGAACACCTCCTCGTCGCCGTCGTTCCAGAACGCGAACACCCGGGAGTGCTCGAGGTAGCGGCCCACGATCGAGCGCATCGCGATGTGCTCCGAGAGCCCGGGCACGCCCGCCCTCACGGAGGAGATGCCGCGCACCCACAGCTGCACCTCGACGCCCGCGCGGCTCGCGCGGTAGAGGGCGTCGATGATCTGCTCGTCGACGATGGAGTTCATCTTCAGGCGGATGCGCGCGCGCCGCCCGGCCCGAGCCGCGGCCGTCTCGCGCTCGATGCGCGAGAGCAGGCCCTTCCGCAGGTGGCGCGGCGCGACGAGCAGGCGTTGGAACGACTTCTCGATCGCGAAGCCCGAGAGCTCGTTGAACAGGCGCGTGATGTCGCGCCCGACCTGGTCGTTGTCGGTGAAGAGGCCGAAGTCCTCGTAGATGCGGCTCGTCTTCGGGTTGTAGTTGCCCGTGCCGATGTGGCAGTAGTGGCGCAGGCGGCCGTTCTCGCGCCGCACGACCATGAGCAGCTTGCAGTGGGTCTTGAGGCCCACCATGCCGTAGACGACGTGCACGCCGGCGCGCTCGAGCTGGCGCGCCCAGCGGATGTTCGCCTGCTCGTCGAAGCGGGCCTTCACCTCCACGAGCGCCAGCACCTGCTTGCCGGCGGCCGCGGCGCGGATGAGCGCCGCCACCACCGGGGAGTCGCCGGAGGTGCGGTAGAGCGTCTGCTTGATGGCCAGCACGTCGGGGTCGTCGGCGGCCTGCTCGAGCAGGGCCTGCACGCTCGTCGCGAACGACTCGTAGGGGTGGTGGACGAGCACGTCCTTGCGGGTGATCGACTGGAACAGGTCGTCCTGCTCGTTCTGGTCGTTCGGCAGGAAGGCGGAGGCCGTCACGGGCACGCGCTTCGTGTAGCGCAGGTCGGGCCGGTCGAGGCCGGCCACCTGGAACAGGCACGTGAGGTCGAGCAGGCCCGGCAGGCGGTACACCTCGCGCTCGGTGATGCCGAGCTCGTCGACGAGCAGCTCGAGGGTGTCGTCGTCGATGTCGTCGGCGACCTCGAGGCGGATGGGCGGGCCGAACTTGCGGCGCGAGAGCTCCTGCTCGAGCGCCTGGATGAGGTTCTCGGTCTCGTCCTCGTCGATCGTGACGTCCTCGTTGCGGGTCACCCGGAAGACGTGGTGGTCGACGATCTCCATGCCGGGGAAGACCTCGTCGAGGTTGTTGGCGATGAGCTCCTCGAGCGGCAGGAAGCGCTGGTCGCCGCCCTCGGCGCCGAGCGCGATGAAGCGGGGGAGCACCGCCGGCACCTTGAGGCGCGCGAACTGCTCCTCCTCCTCGTCGGGCACGCGCACGCGCACCGCGAGGTTGAGCGAGAGGCCGGAGATGTAGGGGAAGGGGTGCGCGGGGTCGACCGCGAGCGGCATGAGCACGGGGAAGACCTCGGCCTCGAAGCGCGCCGACATGGCCTCGCACTCGGCCTCCGAGAGGTCCTGCCAGCGCACGACGGCGATGCCGGTCGCCGCGAGGCCGGGGGCGAGGGAGTCGATCGCGACGTGCGCGTGCCGCTCCTGGAGCTCGTGGGCGCGCTCGACGATCTGGTCGAGCAGGTCGACGGGGCCCGTGCCGACGTTCGTCGGCACCGCGAGGCCCGTGACGATGCGGCGCTTCAGCCCCGCGACGCGCACCATGAAGAACTCGTCGAGGTTGGAGGCGAAGATCGCGAGGAAGTTGGCGCGCTCCAGGAGCGGCACCGTCTCGTCCTCGGCGAGCTCGAGCACGCGCTGGTTGAACGCGAGCCACGACAGCTCGCGGTCGACGAAGCGGTCGGCGGGGAGGCCGTCGTCGGTCTCGCCGCCCTGCTCCTCCGCGCTCCAGCCGGGCTCGTCGTCGTCGTCCTCCGCGAGGTCGGCGACGGCGGCGTCCTGCAGGCTCCGCTCCTCCTCGATCGTGCGCTCGCGCTGCTCGCGGCGCAGCTCGTCGACGGGGGAGGCTGCCGAGGAGGGGGAGTCGGTCATGCACCCATCATGGCCCTCGACGATGAACGGCGCGTGACGCGGGCGGCCGCGAGCCTCCGTGGTGCTCAGCCCTCGTGGCGCCAGCGCACGTCGATCGCCCACCGCTCGAAGCCCGTGCGCTCGTAGAGCGCGAGCGCGGGCGCGTTGTCGCCCTCGACGTACAGGTGCGCGGTGCCGTGCCCGAGGGCGCGCATGCGCCAGAGGGCGGCGTCGAGCATCCGGCGGCCGATGCCGCCGCCCTGCGCGCCGGGCCGCACGCCGAGCACGTAGAGCTCGGCGACAGCGTCGTCGGGCTTCACCCATGCGAAGGCGTCGAGGCCGTCGGCGCCCGGCAGCACCAGGAGGTTCGCGTCGTCGTGCCAGGGCTCGGCGCGGCGGGCGGCGAGGTCGTCGGCGCTCATGCGGCCCTGCTCGGGGTGGTCCGCGAAGGCGGCGGCGTTGAGGGCCAGCAGCGCCTCGGCGTCCGCGGGCTCGAAGGCGCGCGTCCCGGCGGGCGGGCCGTCGTGCCCGTGCGGCGCGGCGGGCACGGGGGCGCGCAGCTGCAGGAGGGTGCGCACCCGCGCCAAGCCGAGCCGCTCCGCGATCGCCGTCGCGGCGGGCAGGTCGCCGTGCGCCCAGAGGTCGAGGGGGCCCTGCGCCTCGTCGAGCAGCCGGCGCGCGAGCGCGAGGCCGAGGCCGCGGCCGCGGGCGTCCGGGTGCACGGCGAGCTCCGCCTCCCGCTCGCCGTCGGCGACCACGGCGAGGGCCGTCGCGTCGCCGACCGCGCGGCGATCGCCGCGCGCGAGCCTCGACGAGGGCCTGGTCCGAGAACGGCGGCGTGCCGTCCGCCGCCCGGCAGGCGGCGGCGAGGGCGCGGGCGGCGTCGATCATGCCTCGACCAGCTCGAAGCGGTAGCCGACGCCGCGCACGGTGCCGATCACGGACTCCAGGTCGCCGAGCTTCGCGCGCAGGCGCCGCACGTGCACGTCGACCGTGCGGGTGCCGCCGAAGTAGTCGTAGCCCCACACCTCGCTGAGCAGCTGCTCGCGCGTGAAGACGCGCGCCGGGTGCGAGGCGAGGAAGCGCAGCAGCTCGAACTCCTTGAAGGTGAGGTCGATGGGCTTGCCGTCGACCTTCGCCTGGTAGCTGGCCTCGTCGATCGAGAGCCCGCTCGCGACGATGGGGCCGCGGCCGCGGGCGTCGGCCGCCGCGAGCCGGAGGCGCGCCTCGAGCTCGGCGGGCCCGGCCGCGTCGAGCACGATGTCGGTGACGCCCCACTCGGGCGTGACGGCCGTGAAGCCGCCCTCGGCGAGCACGAGCACCACGGGCGTCGGGTCGTGCTCGAGCAGGCGGCAGATGGCCTTCGCCGCGGCGAGCTCGGCGGCGCCGTCGACGACGATGATGTCGGCGTCGGGGGCGTGCGCGACCGCCTCTGCCGTGCCCGGCAGCGTGGTCACGCGGTGCTCCAGCAGCTCCAGGCTCGGCAGGACGCCGCGATCGCGGCGCGTGAAGATCACGATGTGCGACATGCGCCCTCCTGCCCCGCACATCCTACGGGGAGGCGCGAAGAGGTCTGACACCGCGCGCTCGGGCGGCGGGCGCCGGCATGCGCCATGATGGTGCGCGTGTCGTGGCAGTGGGCGAGCGTGTGGCCGATCTGGCTGATCGCGCTCATCGGCGCGGTCGTCGTCGGGATCGCGCAGCCCGCCGACGGCATCGTGTGGCTGCCGATCGTCCTGGGCGTCTGCACGCTCACGGCGTTCGCCGTGCAGCTGGGCGGACCGACGGAGCCGGGGCTCGTCGACCGCCTCGCGGCGGCCGTGCTCGGCTCGGTCGTGGTCCTCGCGCTCGCGACCGCGATCCTCGTGCCGCTCACGCACCTGTGAGCGCGCGCCGTCCCGCGCGGCGCGCAGGCGGCGGGGGATAGGATCGGAGCATGGCTGGTATCCCCCTGCTCGCGCTCGAGATCTTCTTCCTCGGCCTCCTGGGCCTCGCGATGGTGGCGATCGCCGGCGTCTCGTTCGTCGTGCTGCGCAACCTCTTCCGCGGCCAGCGCTAGCCCATGCTCGAGATCGACCCGACGCTCCCCGCGGAGCTGGGTCCGCTCCAGTGGCTCATCGGCGACTGGGAGGGCACCGGCGTGCTCTCGTTCCCGGTGCACGGGCGCACGATCGAGCACGAGTTCGCCCAGCGGGTGGCATTCGCGCACCACGGGCACCCGTACCTGACCTACGAGGCCTACGCGTGGCTGCTCGACGACGAGCTCACGCCGCTCGCCGCCGAGACGGGCTTCTGGCGCCTCGCGCGCGAGTCGCGCCCGAGCGACGCGGGCCCCGGCATGCTGCCGCCCGAGGGCGAGCCGGCCTACGGCACCGCGGAGGCCGTCGAGACGCTGCGCCGCCCCGACGGCGCGTTCGACCTGCAGGCGCTCATCGCCCACCCCGCGGGGGTCGCCGAGCTCTACCTCGGCACGATCGCCGGCCCGCGCATCGACCTCGCGACCGACGCGGTGCTCCGGGGAGCGGGCGCGAAGGACCACGCGGCCTCCACGCGCATGCTCGGCCTCGTCGACGACCACCTGCTGTGGGCGTGGGACCTCGCCGCGCTCGGCCAGGGCCTCGAGAGCCACGCCTCCGCGCGGCTGGCCCGCGTCACGCGGAACGAGGCGGGCGAGGCGTGATCGCGCTGCCCGCCATCCCGGGCGCCGTGGTCGGGCCCGACGGCCTGCCCCTGCACGTCGGCAGCCCCATCGCCGAGCAGCGGCGCCTCCGCGCGGGCGCGCCCGTGCTGCTGCCGCGGGACGTGCTGCGGCTCACGGGGCCCGACGCGCTGCCGTGGCTCGACTCCATCACCTCGCAGGCGATCGCGGGCCTCGCGCCCGGCGCCTCCGCCGAGTCGCTCGTGCTCTCGCCCGAGGGCCGCGTCGAGCACGCCATGCGCCTGCACCGCGACGCCGAGGGCGCGCTCTGGATCCTGGTCGACGCGGGCACGGGCGATGCGCTCGAGGCGTGGCTCACGCGGATGCGCTTCTTCAAGCAGGTCGAGATCGAGCGGCCCGAGGTCGTCGTCGTCGGCAGCGCCGCCGAGCCCGCGGGCCCGGTCGCGTGGGTCGACGGCTGGCCCGAGGTCGCGCCGGGCGGCGTGCGCTACGGGGAGCCCACGGGCGAGCCGTGGCGGTGGTCGGAGGCGGTGCTCGCCCCCGAGGAGGCGACCGCGATCGACCCCGCCTCGCTCGTCGGCACGCTCGCGGTCGACGCGCTGCGGATCGCGGCGGGGCGGCCCTCGCTCGCCGAGGTCGACGAGCGCACCATCCCGCACGAGCTCGACTGGCTCACGACCGCCGTGCACCTGTCGAAGGGCTGCTACCGCGGCCAGGAGACGGTCGCGAAGGTGCACAACCTCGGGGCGCCGCCGCGCCGCATCGTGCTGCTGCACGTCGACGGCTCGGAGGGCGCGCAGCTCGCCGCGGGCGACGAGGTGCTGCACGAGGGCGCACTCGTGGGCCGCATCACCTCCGCCGCCATCCACGACGAGCTCGGGCCCATCGCGCTCGCCGTCGTGAAGCGCGGCGCCCCGGCGGAGGCCGACCTCGTCGTGCGCACCGCGGAGGGCGTCGACGTCGCCGCGGCGCAGCAGGTGCTCGTGCCGCCGAGCGCGGGCCACGCGCACCGCCCGCCGCGCCTCCCGCGGCTCGGCGCCGTGCGCCGCCCGAGCGCGCCCACGGCCTGAGGGCCGCGGCGCCCTCGAGCGGCGGGAGCCGCGTCAGGCGGGCGCGACCGCCGGCCACGCCACGGTGAGGCTCGCCGAGCCGCCAGCGCGCCGGCCCGTCGGCGACCGGCCAGCCGCCCTCGCGGAGCGCCCGCGCCGTCGCCACCCAGCGCTGCGTCGCGCCGAAGTCGGCGAGCGGCGCGTTGCTCGCCCACGCGCGGTCGAGGTCGACGAGCAGGGCGTGGATGCGCTCGCCCGGCACGTTCCGGTGGATGAGCGCCTTCGGCAGCCGCTCCGCCACCACCGAGGGCGCGGGGGAGGGCCCGGTGCCGAGCTCGTCGACCTTGAGGGCGATCGTGAGGGATCGGGGGCCGTCGGCATCGAGCGCGACCCACGCGCACACGCGGCCGACCTCGTTCGAGGTGCCCTCGACGAGCAGGCCGCCGGGCGCGAGTCGGCCGAGCATCGTCGCCCAATGGCCGGCGACCTCGTGCTCGTCGTACTGCCGCAGCACGTTCATGGCGCGGATCACGTGCGGGCGGCGGGGCGCGGGCACCTCGAAGCCGCCGAGCGCGAACGAGACGCGCGCGTCGGCCGCGATCGCCCGCCCGTAGCGCTCGGGCCCCGCCTCGCGCGCGGCCGCGAGCTCTGCCGTCGCGCGCGCGACGCGCTCCGGGTCGATCTCGAGGCCCAGCACCTCGACGCCCGGCGCGCGGCGCGAGAGCCGCTCGTGGAGCTCGAGGCTCGTCGTGGCGCTCGCGCCGTAGCCGAGGTCGACGACGAGCGCGCCAGGTGCGCGCGCGGCCGGCTGCGCGGCGATCCAGCGGTCGACGCGGCGCAGGCGGTTGATGCCCGTCGTCCCTCGCGTGATGCGACCCACCGGCTTCGCCACCCCTCCATCCTGGCGGATCGCCGGCCCCGCCGGCTCAGGTGCGCTGGCAGAGCATGAGGAGGTTGCCGTCCGGGTCCTCGAGGCGCATCGTGCGCACGCTGCCGATGTCCTCGATCGCGGAGGGGCGGCCGCCGAGGTCCTCGACGAGCGCCGCGGCGCGCTCCAGGTCGTCCGACCACAGGAAGCACAGCGGCTGCGACGAGACCGCCACCGGCCGGTGGGCGTCGAGGATCAGCGCGGCCTCGCCCGCCAGCGGCACGTCGTGGATGCGATCCTCGTGGCTCGTGGTGCCCACTGGCACCCCGAGCAGCGCGCCGTACCAGGCGGCGGACCGCGCGATGTCGGAGACGGGCACGAACACGGCGCCGATGCGCGCCTGGACGGGGTGGTCGGAGGCCATCCGCACATCCTGGCACGCGTCGGCCATCATCGATCCGGCCGCTCGCGCGATGGCTTCCTGGCTAGGCTTGCAGCATGACCGAGCGCACCCTCATCCTGCTCCGCCACGGCCAGTCGACGTGGAACGAGAAGAACCTCTTCACGGGATGGGTCGACGTGCGGCTCACGCCCCAGGGCGAGCAGGAGGCCCGCCGCGGCGGCGAGCTGCTCGCCGAGCGCGGCCTGCTGCCCGACGTGCTCTACACCTCGCTCCTCACCCGCGCGATCCAGACGGCGAACATCGCGCTCGACGCCGCCGACCGCGCGTGGATCCCGGTGACCCGCTCGTGGCGCCTCAACGAGCGCCACTACGGCGACCTGCAGGGCAAGGACAAGGCCGAGACGCTCGCGCAGTACGGCGAGGAGCAGTTCATGCTGTGGCGCCGCTCGTTCGACGTGCCGCCGCCCGTCATCGCCGACGACAACGAGTTCTCGCAGGCCGGCGACCCGCGCTACGCCGGCATCGACGGCGAGGTGCCCGCGACCGAGTGCCTCAAGGACGTCATCGACCGCTTCCTGCCCTACTGGGAGTCGACGATCGCCAAGGACCTCGACGCCGGCCGCACCGTGCTCGTCACCGCCCACGGCAACTCGCTGCGCGCGCTCGTGAAGCACCTCGACGGCATCTCCGATGACGACATCGCCGGCCTCAACATCCCCACGGGCATCCCGCTCGTCTACCGCCTCGGCGACGACAACATGCCGCTCGGCCCCGGCGAGTACCTCGACCCGGAGGCCGCGGCGGCCGGTGCGGCGGCGGTGGCGGCGCAGGGCGCGAAGCACTAGCCCACGACCGCGCGAGAGGGCCCCCGCCGAGGCGGGGGCCCTCTCGATGTCCGGGGTGCTGCGCTCAGGACTCCGGCTGCACCGGCTCGAGCTCGGGATCGGCGTGCGAGTCGTTGCCCACCCAGTCGCCCGTCGCGAGGTACTGCACCTTGCGGGCGATGCCGACCGCGTGGTCGGCGAAGCGCTCGTGGTAGCGGCTCGCGAGCGTGGCGTCGACCGTCGCGTGCGCGGCGCCCTCCCAGCTCGTGCCGAGCACCTGCGCGAAGACCTCGCGGTGCAGGCGGTCGACGTGCTCGTCGGCGGCCTCGATGCGCGCCGCGATCGTGAGGTCCTGCGTCTCGAGCAGCTCCTTGAGCAGGCTTCGCGACCTCGATGTCGTGGCGGCCCATCTCGGCGAACGTCGGCTGGAGCGACTCCGGCACCACCTGCAGCGGGAAGCGGTAGCGCGCCAGCATCGCGATGTGGCGCGCGAGGTCGCCCATGCGCTCGAGCGACGCGGAGATCCGCAGGGCCGAGACGACGATGCGGAGGTCGCGGGCGACCGGCGACTGGCGGGCGATGATGTCGATCGCGAGCTCGTCGAGCGCAGCGGCCTTGTCGTCGATGAGCGGGTCGGTCGCGATGACCTGCTCGGCCAGCTGCACGTTCGACTCCCCGAACGCCTGCACGGCCGTGCTGATCGAGACGACGACGTGGCCGGCGATGTCGACGAGGCGCTCCTGCACCTCGGCGAGCTCCTGCTGGAAGACTTCGCGCATGGCTCCTGCTCCTTGTGCTGCCTGCGCCGCGGGGGCGCGGGCACGGTTGTGACCCCGAGTGTTGCCCCGCAAGGTTACCGCCGGGTGACGAGCGCCTGAACCGCAGGGGAAGCCTGCCCCGCGAGGGCCCCGGCGGCAGGATCGCGGCGGTCCGCCCGGCTACGCTGGTGCCGTGGATGCGGCCTGGTACGTCCTCCTCGCGCTCCTGCTGGGCTTCGCCGTCGGAGCGCTCTCGGTGCATCTGCTCGGCGTGGCCGCGCAGCGCGGCCGTCGCGTCATGGCGATCGCGAGCGAGCCCGTGCCCGACGGCATCGCCGCGATGATCGGCGTGCTGGAGTCGGCGGGCATCGTCCTCGACGGCTCGAACCAGGTCATCCTCTCCTCGCCCGGTGCCGAGGCCCTCGACCTCGTCGACGGCCGGCACCTGCGCCAGGCGACGATCCTCGAGGCCGTGCGCCGCGTGTGGCGCACGGGCGAGGCCGAGACCGTCGACCTCGTGCATCGGCGCGGCCGCATCGGCTCGGGCACCGAGCTGCAGCTGCGGGTGCGGGTGACGCCGCTCGGCAACCGCTTCGTGCTCGTGCTCGCCGCCGACCGCACCGAGGAGGTGCGGCTCGCGGGCGTGCGCCGCGACTTCGTCGCCAACGTCTCGCACGAGCTCAAGACGCCCATCGGCGCCGTCGCCGTGCTCGCCGAGGCAATCGAGGCGGCCGCGCTCGATCCCGACCGCGTGCGCTCGTTCGCGCAGCGCATGCAGCTCGAGGCGGACCGGCTGGGGCGCATGACCAAGGAGCTCATCGACCTCTCGCGCATCCAGGCCGACGACCCGCTCGAGCACGCGGCGCGCGTGCCGCTCGCGCGCGTCGTCGACGTCGCGGTCGACCGCAATCGCGTCGCCGCCGACGCGAAGCGGATGCGGATCATCCCGCGCGTGCTCGACGACGTCGAGGTGCTCGGCTCCGAGGAGCTGCTGACGATGGCCCTGCAGAACCTCGTCGCCAACGCCGTGCAGTACTCGCCGGAGGCGACGCACGTCGGCGTCGGCGTGCGGCTCGAGGGCGGCGTCGTGGAGGTCGCCGTCACCGACAAGGGCGTCGGGATCGAGCCCGAGGACCGCGATCGCGTCTTCGAGCGCTTCTACCGGGTCGATCCCGCGCGCAGCCGCGTGACGGGCGGCACGGGCCTCGGGCTCAGCATCGTCAAGCACGTCGCCACGAGCCACGGGGGCGAGGTCACGCTGTGGTCGCGACCCGGCCAGGGCTCCACGTTCACGCTGCGGCTGCCGGTCGCGGCCGCACCCGCCCGCAAGGAGGACGCATGACGCGCATCCTGATCGTCGAGGACGAGACCGCGCTCGCCGAGCCGCTCGCCTACCTGCTCGAGCTCGAGGGCTACGAGACCGCGCACGCCCCGGACGGCGACGAGGCGGTGCGCATGTTCGAGGAGGACGGCGCCGACCTCGTGCTGCTCGACCTCATGCTGCCGGGCCGCCCGGGCACCGAGGTGTGCCGCGCGATCCGCGCGAGGTCGCAGGTGCCGATCATCATGGTGACGGCGAAGGACTCGGAGGTCGACACGATCGTCGGCCTCGAGCTCGGCGCCGACGACTACGTCACGAAGCCCTACTCCTCGCGCGAGCTCGTCGCCCGCATCCGCGCCGTCATGCGCCGCCGCGCGGTGGAGGAGGACGAGGACGACGCCGTCGTCGAGATCGGCCGCGTGCGCCTCGATGCCGACAGCCACACCGTCACGGTCGACGGCGACGAGGTGCCGATGCCGCTGCGCGAGTTCGAGCTGCTCGAGTACCTCATGCGCAACGCCGGCCGCGTGCTCACGCGCGGGCAGCTCATCGACCGCGTCTGGGGCAGCGACTACTTCGGCGACACCAAGACGCTCGACGTGCACATCAAGCGCCTGCGGGCGAAGATCGAGGAGGACCCCTCGAACCCGGTCACGGTCGTCACGCGCCGGGGCCTCGGGTACCGCTTCGAGCGCTGACGCGGCGGGCACGGCACCCGCCGTACGGGACGCCCGCCGCACGAGAGAGCCCCGCTGCCGACCGGCAGCGGGGCTCTCGAGCTCGGGTGGAGCGGGCTACGGGGCCGCGGTCTCCGTGGGGGCAGGCGCCTCGGTGGCGCCGGGGGCCTCGGTGGGGGCGGGCGTCGCGGAGGGCGCCTCCATGGCGGGCTCGGTCGGGCCGAGCGTCTCGTAGCCGACGAACTCGGTGGAGACCATCTGCACGGGCAGGCCCGTCGGCACGGCGCCGTCGGCCGTGAACGAGACGCTGCGGTGGCCGCCGAAGTCGATCGCCGGGGCGTCGAAGACGAGCTGCTGGTCCTGGAAGCCGTAGACGGTCGTGCCGCTGGGGATGCGCACGTCCTGCGCCTCGTCCTCGACGCGGACCTCGAGGAACGTGGCCTCGCCCGGGTTCGTGAACGTGACCGCGAGGCTCAGGGCGTCGCCGTCGGGCTCGCCCACGAGCACGGCGTTGTGGATCTGCACCTGGCCCGTCGTGCCGGAGATGCCGTCCGAGGGGTCGTACTGGATCGTCGTCGCCTGCGGCGTGAAGATGTTGCAGCCGGTGGCGACGAGCGCGACGACGACGGCTGCGGCGGCTGCGGCGACGGTGCGAACCTGCACGGGGACCCTTTCGACGGTGGCCGCGAGGCGCTAGGACGGACGCGCCCGCGGTCTCCGACGAGTCTAGTACGGGCGTCGAGACGGGCGCGCCGGGGCCCGCGCGACGGCGAGGGCGAGGCCCGGGGGAGCCGTGGCGGAGGGCGTCGGCGATGGCGCAGGGCGCCGATCCAACCACCCCTCGTGCAGGCTCCGCACACGACACGCTGTGATAAAATCAAGGTTCTGGCTACGACGAGGAGCGTTCGATGAACTTTGAGGTCGGAGAGACGGTCGTCTACCCCCACCACGGCGCAGCGACCATCACCGAGGTGAAGGTCCGCAAGATCAAGGGCGTCGAGACCACCTACCTCAAGCTGAACGTCGCGCAGGGCGGGCTGACCATCGAGGTCCCCGCGCAGAACGTCGACATGGTGGGCGTCCGCGACGTCATCGGCGAGGAGGGCCTCGACCGCGTGTTCGAGGTGCTGCGCGCCGACTTCACCGAGGAGCCCACGAACTGGGCCCGCCGCTACAAGGCCAACGTCGAGAAGCTCGCCTCGGGCGACGTCATCAAGGTGAGCGAGGTCGTGCGCGACCTCTCGCGCCGCGACCAGGACCGCGGCCTGTCGGCCGGTGAGAAGCGCATGCTCGCGAAGGCCCGCCAGATCCTCGTCTCGGAGCTCGCCCTCGCCGAGCACACCGACGAGGACGCCGCCGCCGTCCGCCTCGACGAGGCCCTCGCGCCCGCGAGCTGAGACCCCGATCCCACGGGCCGCCCCGCGCGGTCCGGATCGCACGGACCGAGGCGCCCTGTCCCCAAGGCAGGGCGCCTCTTCCGTTCCCGCCGCCTAGGCTGAGCGGGTGACCGCCACCGCCCTCATCGTCGTCGCCGCCGGCTCCGGCACCCGCCTCGGCCGGGGCGTGCCCAAGGCCTTCGCGACGGTCGCCGGCGCGCCTGTGCTCGAGCACGCGCTCCGCGGCCTCGCCGGCGTCGACGCCCGGATCGTCGTCGTCGCGCCCGCGGGCGGCGAGGCCGAGGCGCGGGCGATCGCCGCGCGCGCGGGCGTCGAGGCCGACGTCGTCGCGGGCGGCGCGACGCGCGCCGACTCGGTCGCGGCGGGCCTCGAGGCCGCGGAGGGGGCCGAGCACGTGCTCGTGCACGACGCCGCGCGCGCCCTCGCGCCGCGCGCGCTCGTCGAGCGCGTGCTCGCGGCGCTCCGCGCCGGCGCGGGCGCGGTCGTGCCGGTGCTGCCCGTCGTCGACACGATCCGGGCTGCGGAGGGCGAGGCGCTCGGCGCGATCGTCGACCGGGCCGCGCTCCGGGCGATGCAGACCCCGCAGGGCTTCGAGGCCGCGCTGCTGCGACGCGCCTACGCGGCGGCGGGGGAGGGTCGGGCCGCCTCGACCGACGACGCGCAGCTCGTGCAGGCGCTCGGCGAGCCGGTCGTGGCCGTGCCGGGCGACGAGCTCGCGTTCAAGATCACGACGCCCGCCGACGCCGACCGCGCGGCGATGCTGCTCGGGCCCGCGACGCGCGTCGGGATCGGCGTCGACGTCCACGCCTTCGGCGGCGACGGGCCGCTGCGCGTCGCAGGGCTCGAGTGGGAGGGGCAGGGCCTCGCGGGCCACTCCGACGGCGACGTCGTCTGCCACGCGATCGTCGACGCGCTGCTGGGGGCGGCGGGCCTCGGCGACATCGGCGGCCTCGTCGGCGTCGACGATCCGCAGCACGCGGGCGCGAGGGGCGAGACCTTCGTGCGCCTCGCGGTCGAGCGGCTCGCCGAGCACGGCTGGCGGCCGCAGAGCGTGAGCGTCCAGGTGCTCGGCGTGCGGCCCCGCATCGGCGCGCGGCGCGACGAGGCGCAGGCGGTGCTCGCCGCGATGGTCGGGGCGCCCGTGAGCGTCTCCGGCACGACGACCGACGGCCTGGGCGCGCTCGGCCGCGGCGAGGGCCTCCAGGCGATCGCGACCGCCCTCGTCGCGCGCGCGTAGCGGCCGCGTCGACCGGCGGCGGTCGCCCGCGGCCGTCAGGTGTGCGGGTTCGAGGCCGCCCCGTCGAGCCACAGCTCGTCGCTGGCATCGGCGTGCGTGCCGCCCGAGCCGACGTGCTTCGCGCTGATGCGCGGCCCCTTCGTGATCACGTGCACCATCGCCATGCCGTGGCCGCGGCCGAGGCCGTGCTCGTCGCGCAGCCACTCGAGGATGGGCGTCGCCCTCGTGCCGGCGTCGAAGCCGCGCTCGCGGGCCTGCTCCAGCAGCTGCCGGGGCGTCAGCCCCGTCTTGGCCTCGATCGCGTCGAGGTAGGCCTGGAACGACATGGGTGCTCCTTCGCGCTCACCGGCCTCCAGCATCCCACCCGCCCCTCCACCATCGCAGGCTCAGCGGCGAGCAGGCGCGACGATCCCGTCCGGTCCCCGCTGGGCCTGCGAGAGCGGATGCGCCAGTAGCCTTGGGGATCGTGACCGTGCGCATCCACGACTCGAGGCAGCAGGCCGTCGTCGACCTCCGTCCCCTGCGCGACGGCGCGGTGTCGATGTACGTCTGCGGACCCACCGTGCAGTCGTCGCCGCACGTCGGCCACGTGCGCAGCGCCGTCGCCTACGACGTGTGGCGCCGCTGGCTCGAGCACCGCGGCCACCGCGTCACCTTCGTGCGCAACGTCACCGACATCGACGACAAGGTGCTCGTCAACGCCGTCGACGAGCCGTGGTGGGCGCTCGCCTACCGCGTCGAGCAGGAGTTCGCCGCCGCGTACCGCGCCGTCGGCGTGCTCGCGCCCACCTACGAGCCGCGCGCGACCGCCTCGATCCCCGAGATGCACGCGCTCATCGCGCTCCTCATCGAGCGCGGCCACGCCTACCCCGCGCTCGACGGCTCCGCCGACGTGTACTTCGACGTGCGCTCCTTCGCCGCCTACGGCGCCCTCACCCGCCAGTCGATCGATGCGATGGAGCCGGCCGCGGACGCCGACCCGCGCGGCAAGCGCGATCCGCGCGACTTCGCGCTCTGGAAGGCGCGCAAGGACGACGAGCCCGCCGACGCCTCCTGGGCCTCTCCTTGGGGCGAGGGGCGCCCCGGCTGGCACATCGAGTGCTCGGCCATGGCGCGGCGGTACCTCGGCGACGCCTTCGACATCCACGGCGGCGGCCTCGACCTGCGCTTCCCGCACCACGAGAACGAGCTCGCGCAGTCGAGCGCCGCGGGCCTCGGCTTCGCGGGCGTCTGGAGCCACAACGGGCTCGTGCACGTCGACGGCGAGAAGATGTCGAAGTCGCTCGGCAACTCGATCTTCGCCGCCGACCTGCTCGCTGCCACGCGCCCGATCGTCGTCCGGTACTTCCTCGTCGCGCCGCACTACCGCTCGACGATCGACCTGCGCACGGCGGAGGGCTCGCTCGCGGGCGGCTCGCTCGCCGAGGCCGAGGCCGCCTTCGGCCGCATCGAGGGCATGCTCGAGCGCGCGGCACGCGCCGGCGCGCTGCCCGACGCCGCGGTCCCGGAGGCCTTCGCGGCCGCGATGGACGACGACCTCTCCACGCCGCAGGCCGTCGCCGTGCTGCACGACACCACGAGGGCCGCGAACGCCGCCCTCGACGCGGGCGACGCGGCCTCCGGCCTCGCCCGAGCGGGCGAGGCGCTCGCGATGCTGCGGGTGCTCGGGCTCGACCCGGCCGACGCCGTGTGGCATCCTGAGGGGTCGGCTGGAGCCGCGGCGCTCGAGAGCCTCGTCGAGTCGCTGCTCGCCGAGCGGCGCGAGGCGCGCGCCGCGCGGGACTTCGCCGCATCCGACCGCATCCGCGACGCGCTCGCCGCCGCGGGCATCGCCGTCGAGGACGGCAAGGACACGACCACCTGGAGCATCGCATGAACAAGCCGAGTCGCTCGCCGCGCAAGAAGGGCCCCTCGAAGGGCACCGGCGGCAACGGCCGCAAGGCGCTCGAGGGCAAGGGCCCCACGCCCAAGGCGGAGGACCGCTCCTGGCACGTCGCCGGCAAGCGCAAGGCCGCCAAGGAGCGCCTCGACGCCGCGCGCTCGCGCTCCGGCAAGCCCGGTGCCGCGCAGCCGCCGCGCCACCGCAAGCCCTCCTCCGCGAAGGACGAGTCGGAGCTCGTGACCGGCCGCAACGCCGTGCTCGAGGCGCTCCGCACGAGGATCCCCGCGACCTCGCTCATCCTCGCGGCGCGGCTCGAGATGGACGACCGCGTCAAGGAGATCCTCTCGCTCGCCAACAAGCGCGGCGTGCCCGTGCTCGAGGTCATGCGGCCGGAGCTCGACCGCATCTCGGGCCACGACGCCGTGCACCAGGGCGTCGCGCTCAAGGTGCCGCCGTACCAGTACGCGCACCCGATCGACCTGCTGGAGCAGACGGTCGACCGCGGCCGCACGCCGCTCCTCGTCGCGCTCGACGGCGTCACCGACCCGCGCAACCTCGGCGCCATCATCCGCTCGGCCGCCGCCTTCGGCGCGCACGGCGTGATCGTGCCGCAGCGCCGCTCGGTGGGCGTGACGGCGAGCGCGTGGAAGACGAGCGCGGGCGCCGCGGCGCGCGTGCCCGTCGCCATGGCCTCGAACCTCACGGCCACGCTCAAGGAGCTCAAGAAGCAGGGCGTCTTCATCATCGGCCTCGACGGCGACGGCGACGTGCCGCTCCACGAGCTCGAGCTCGCGAGCGGGCCGCTCGTCGTGGTCGTCGGCAGCGAGGGCAAGGGGCTGTCGCGGCTCGTCGCCGAGACCTGCGACGCGATCGTGTCGATCCCGATCTCGGACGCCGCGGAGTCGCTGAACGCCGGCATCGCGGCCTCGGTCACGCTCTACGAGGTGGCGAAGCGCCGCTCGCGCCGCTGAGGGCCTCGTGACGCGAGCCGCCGGCGGCGGCGCGCTCCTCGGCCGGCGGTGGGGCCCCGCCTGCGGCGGCGCGCTCCTCGGCCAGCGGCGGGGTCCCTGCTGCGGCGGCGCGCTCCTCGAGCGCGGCCTCAGACCTTGCTGCGCCAATCGGGGTCGTCGTCCTCGTCGGCCAGGTCGATCTCGCCCGTCTCGAGCGGGATGATGGGCATCGTCACCGTCACGGGCACGCCCAGGAGCGCTGCCTCGTCGCGCCGGTGCTGCAGCTGCGTCTCGATGTAGCTCGAGACCGCCTCGTCGAGGGGGATCTCGCGCCGCTCGCGCTCGGAGAGGTACCAGCGGTGCTCGAGCACCTCGTGGAAGACCTCGGGGGACTCGAGCTTGCCGCCGAGCTCGCGCGGCACCGCGTCGACGATGGGCAGGTAGACGCGCTCGAACCACTCGTTCGCGAGCGCCTCGTCGCCCATCCGCGGCCGCGCCTCGCGCTCGTGCGCCACGTACTGGTCGAGGTCGTTGAGCATGCGCCGCGCCTGGTTCTCCTCGGCGTCGATGCCCGTGAGCGACGAGAGCCGCCGGTGGTGGTGGCCGGGGTCGACGACCTTCGGCTGGATCCGCACCGTCGTGCCGCCGTCGCCGGTCGAGAGCGAGAGCTCCTCGATGTCGAAGCCGAGCGCGTTGAGCCGCTCGAGCCGCGCGTTGATGCGCCAGCGCTCCGTCGAGGGCACGATCTCGTCGCTCGTGAGGGTGTGCCAGAGCTCGCGGTACTGCTCGACGATCGAGCCGGCGACCGCGACGGGGTCGATGGAGTCGTCGAGGCGGCCGCCCGCGGCGAGGTCGAGCAGCTCGCCCGCGATGTTGACGCGCGCGATCTCGAGGTCGTCGGCCCGCCGGCCGTCGGAGAGCCCGCCCGGCGGGATCGTGCCGGTCTCGGCGTCGACGAGGTAGGCGGCGAAGGCGCCCGCGTCGCGGCGGAAGAGCGTGTTCGAGAGCGACACGTCGCCCCAGTAGAAGCCCACGAGGTGCAGGCGCACGAGGAGTCCCGCGAGCGCGTCGACGAGGCGCTGCGCCGTCGAGCGCTTGAGCGCCGAGGAGTAGAGCGCCCGGTAGGGGAGCGAGAACCGCAGGTGCCGCGTGACGAGCGCCGTCGGCAGCGGCTCGCCGAGCACGGTGCGTCGGCCCGCGACCACGGCGACGGGCTCGACGCAGGGCACGTCGAGGCGCTGCAGGCGGCGGAGCATGCGGTACTCGCCCGTCGCCATCTCCTCGGTGGTCTCCTTGATGGCGACCACCCGGCCGCCGAGCCGCGCGAAGCGCACGAGGTGGCGCGAGATGCCCTTGGGGAGCGACACCACCGTGTCGTCCGACCACTCGTCGAGCGGCAGGTCCCAGGGCAGGTCGAGCAGGGTCGCGTCCATCATCGCCGAGGTGATGCGGAGGTCGGTCGAGGCCATGCGGCCATCGTAGGCCCGCGCCCCGACGCGACGGCGGCCGGGGCGCGAGGCCCCGGCCGCCGTCCTGCGCGCCTCAGACGCGCGTGCCGGACTCCTTGTCGAAGAGGTGCACGTGCTCCTGCGCGGGCGTGATGTGCACGGTGTCGCCGGCGGTCGCGTGCGCGCGGCCGTCGACGCGCGCGACGATCTCGACGCGCTTGCCCTCGACCTCCGCGTGGCCGTAGAGGTAGCCGTCGGCGCCGAGCTCCTCGACGAGGTCGACCGTGACCGGCAGGCCGTCGCCGCCGTCCGACGAGACGCTGACGTCCTCGGGGCGCACGCCGACGACGAGGCCGGAGCCCGCGGCCGCGAGCTGCTCGCGCGAGACGGGCGTCAGGTGCTGGCCGAAGCGCACGCCGCCCTCGGTGACGGGCAGCTCGATGAGGTTCATCGCCGGGCTGCCGATGAAGCCGGCCACGAACACGTTCTGCGGGTTCGCGTACAGCTCGCGCGGCGTGCCGACCTGCTGGAGGATGCCGTCCTTGAGCACCGCGATGCGGTCGCCCATCGTGAGCGCCTCCGTCTGGTCGTGCGTGACGTAGACGGTCGTGACGCCGAGGCGGCGCTGCAGCGACGCGATCTGCGTGCGCGTCTGCACGCGCAGCTTCGCGTCGAGGTTCGACAGCGGCTCGTCCATGAGGAAGACCTGCGGCTGGCGCACGATCGCGCGGCCCATCGCGACGCGCTGGCGCTGACCGCCGGAGAGGGCCTTGGGCTTGCGGCCGAGGTAGGGCTCGAGGTCGAGCAGCTTCGCCGCCTCCTCGACGCGCTTCGCGCGCTCCTCCTTCGCGACGCCCGCGATCTTGAGCGCGAAGCCCATGTTCTCGGCCACCGTCATATGCGGGTAGAGGGCGTAGTTCTGGAAGACCATCGCGATGTCGCGGTCCTTGGGCGGCATGTCGGTGACGTCGCGGTCGCCGATGACGATGCGGCCGTCGTTGACCTCCTCGAGGCCCGCGAGCATGCGCAGGGTGGTCGACTTGCCGCAGCCCGAGGGGCCGACGAGGACGAGGAACTCGCCGTCCGCGATCTCGAGGTCGATCGCATCGACCGCGGGGGTGGTGGCACCCGGGTACAGCCGGGTTGCCTTGTCGAAGGTGACAGACGCCATCGTGTGCTCCATTCACCGGCAGGAACGTGCCGGACGATCCGTTGTGAAAGGCGGGCGGAGCCCGCTGGCGACATCCTGCCACGAGGAGCGCCCGGTACCCTAGGGCTCGGCGCGATTCCCCGATGCGCCGCACGTACGAGCCCACAGCCGATCCAGGACAGGACCGCATGAGCGAGAAGCTGACGAAGAACGAGCGCCGCGCGCAGGCGCGCGAGCAGGCCCGGAAGATGCAGGAGCAGCGCCGCCGCAAGGAGCGCGTCCGCAAGGGCCTCACGATCGGCGGCATCGTCGTCGCGGCGGTCGCGATCGTCGCGATCGTCGCGGTCGTGATCGTCAACAGCATCCGGCCCGCAGGCCCCGGCCCCGAGAACATGGCCTCGAACGGCATCGTGATCGGCCAGGACTTCGTGGCCGAGCGCACCGCCGCGACGGCGCCCGAGGCCGAGCCGACGCCCACCGAGCCGCGCGACGACATCATCCAGATCGAGATCTACCAGGACTACATGTGCCCGGTGTGCGGTGCGTTCGACGAGACGAACCGCGCGACGCTCGAGCAGCTGCTCTCGACCGGCGCCGCCACGGTCGAGATCCACCCGATCTCGATCCTCGACCGGGCCTCGCTCGGCACGAAGTACTCGACCCGCTCGGCCTCGGCCGCCGCGTGCGTCGGCGAGTTCGCGCCCGACCAGTTCTGGGCCTTCAACAGCGCCATGTACGACGCGCAGCCGGCCGAGAACACCGCGGGCCTGTCGAACGACGAGATCGTCGGCGTCGCCGAGACCGCCGGCATCGACGTCTCGGGCGGCCTCGCCGACTGCATCCGCGAGACCCGCTTCGGCTCGTGGGCCGAGGACGCCACCGTGCGGGCCGGCACGCAGCCGCTGCCCGGCACCGACGGCGTCGTCGCCGACCGCACCCCCACGGTCATCGTGAACGGCCAGCAGTACCCCGGCTCGCCCTCCGACGCCGCGGGCTTCCAGGCCTTCGTGACCGCGACCGCCGGCCAGCTGACCGGCGGCGGCGAGACCGCGACCCCCGAGCCCACGCCGAGCGAGGGCTGATGCGGGGGCGCGCCTGGCTGGCCGGGTGCGCGGTGCTGGCGCTGGCCGCGTGCGCTCCGGCGCCCGCGCCGGCCCAGATCACCACGATCGGCCAGCTGGGCGCGGCCTACGTCGCGGCCGGCGGCGAGTGCACCGACCTCGTCGAGCAGTACCGGGCCTCCGAGGAGGAGCCCGTGGTCGCCGCGTGCGGCGACGCGACCGAGCTCGTGCTCGCCGCCGACGCCGACGAGGCGCTCGGCATCGCGACGCAGCGCCAGCTCCAGGAGCAGACGGTGCTCGTGCACGACCGCTGGGTGATCCGCGACCCGGAGGTGCAGGCGCTGCAGCAGGCGCTCGGCGGCGAGGTCGTCACGCTCGCGCCCGCGGACGGCCCCGCGAACATGGCCGACGCGATCGCCTTCGACGCCGAGGGCGTGGTGCCGGCCGAGCCCGTGCCCGCCGAGGGCGAGCCCGCCGCGCCCCCGCCCGCCGAGGGCGTGCACGACATCCTCGTGGTCATCGACCCCGACTGCGAGTACTGCGACCGAGCGCTCGCCGCGAGCGGCGGCGCGCTCGAGGCGCTCGCCGACGCGGGGGAGGCGCGGGTGTCGTACCTGCCCGTCTCGCTCGGCGACCAGATCGGCAACGGCTACGCCTCGACGCTCGGCGCGAACGCCCTCGCGTGCGTCGCGGACGCCGCGCCCGAGGCGTACCGCGGCTTCCAGGGCGCGCTGCTCGCGCACCTGCAGGAGCACGCCTTCGACGCCGACGAGGTGACGGCCCTCGCCGAGGGCCGGGGCGCCGAGGTCGGCGACTGCATCGGCACCGCGCGCTTCGCGTGGTGGGTGCGGCAGGCGACCGTGCGGGCGATCGAGCAGCCGCTGCAGGGCGTCGAGCCGCTGCGCGGCGTGCCCACGATCATCGTCGACGGGGCGACCTTCGGCGGCGACGTGGGCGATCCGGAGGCGCTCGCGGCCTTCGTCGCCGAGCAGCCGGTCGGCTGAGCCGGCGGCACCGGGCGGCGTCGGAGCCCCCTGTCGGGCTCGAACCGACGACCCCTGCTTTACAAGAGCAGTGCTCTACCAGCTGAGCTAAGGAGGCGTGCGCCCGCAGGCGCTCGGCCATTCTAGGCTTGTCCGGTGCGCACGCAGATCGTCTGGACCCTGTTGGCGGTGCTCGCGGGCGCCGGCATGGCCGTGCAGTCGCGCGTCAACGGCGAGCTCGGCCTCCAGCTCGACCAGGGCATGCTCGCGGCGCTCATCTCGTTCTCGATCGGGCTCGCGCTCCTGGGCGTCATCGCGCTCTGCTCGCCCGCGCTCCGCCGCGGCCTCGGTCGCCTCGTCACCGTCATCCGCACGGGCGAGATGCCCTGGTGGTACGCGACGACGGGCCTCATCGGCGCCTTCTTCGTCGCCGCGCAGGGACTCACCGCGGGCATCACGGGCGTCGCGCTCTTCACCGTCGGCGTCGTGGCGGGCCAGACCATCTCGTCGCTCGCCGTCGACCGCATGGGCCTCGGCGGCCTCGCGCCCAAGCGCATCACCGCGCCGCGGCTCCTCGGCGCGGCGATGGCGCTCGGCGCCGTGCTGCTCGCGGTCGCGGGCCAGGGCGGCGGCGAGGGGACCGGGGCCTCCTGGCTGCTCGTGCTGCCCTTCGTCGCGGGGCTCCTGCAGTCGCTGCAGCAGGCGATGGGTGGCGTCGTGCAGCGCAGCTCCGGCTCGGCGCTCGCGCAGGCGACGTCGAACTTCCTGCTCGGCACGCTCGCGCTCGGGCTCGTCGTCCTCGTGCAGGCGCTCGCAGGCGTCGAGGCGCAGCCGCTGCCCGCGAACCCGATCCTCTACATCGGCGGCGCGCTCGGCGTCGCCTTCATCGCCACGGCCTCGGTCGCGGTGCACCACCTGGGCGTGCTGACCCTGGGCCTCGCGACGATCTGCGGCCAGGTGCTGGCCTCGCTGCTGCTCGACGTCGTGCTGCCCGTGCACGCGCACGGCGTGACGCCCGCGGCCGTCGGCGCCGCGGCGCTCACGATCGCGGCCGTCGCGGTCTCGGCCATCAGGACGCGGCGCCGCAGCGCCGCGTGAGGCGGCGCTGCGAGCCGGGCGCTCAGCCCTCGGGCCTCAGTCCTCGGGCGTGAAGGTCATGGCGAGCGAGTTCATGCAGAACCGGTCGCCCGTCGGGGTCTGCGGCGCGTCCTTGAAGACGTGGCCGAGGTGGCTGCCGCACTTCGCGCAGCGCACCTCGGTGCGCACCATGCCGAGCGAGCGGTCCTCGATGAGCTCGACGGCGTCCTCGCGCGCGTCGAAGAACGACGGCCAGCCGCAGCCGGAGTCGAACTTCGTCTCGTCGTCGAAGAGCTCGTTGCCGCACGCGCCGCAGGCGTACACGCCCTGGCGGTGCTCGTCCAGCAGGGCGCCCGTCCAGGGGCGCTCGGTGCCGGCCTCGCGCAGCACGCGGTAGGCGTCGGGCGAGAGGGCCTCGCGCCACTCGGAGTCGGAGCGTTCGATGCGGTCGGTCATGCCTCGATCGTACGCCCGCGCGGCTCGTGTTTCGCGGCGGGCGAAGCGCCTGCGCCGATCTAGGATCGAGGCATGCCGAACGAGCCCCGCGCGCATGGAGGGGGGTCCGCCGACGAGGCGGCCGCCCTGGCCTTCGCCGAGGGCGCAGCGCTCGAGGACGCGCAGATCGCGCAGGCGGATGACGACGTCGCCGCCGCGCGCGAGGCGCGCGTGCGGCGCATCCTCGACTTCGAGGGGCGCTGGTCGAGCCACGCGGGCGCGAAGGCGCGCGCCATCCGGGCGGAGTTCGGGTGGTCGACCACCCGCTACTACCAGGTGCTCGACGGCCTCCTCGCGACGCCGGAGGCCGTGCGCCACGACCCCATGCTCGTGCGCCGGCTGCTGCGCCTGAGGGAGGGCCGATGAGCCGCACGCACCGCGTGGGCGCGCACCGCACGGCGGACGCGCCGGGGTGGCCCTGGTGGGGCATCCTGCTCGCCGCCGTCTGCGCGGTCGTCGTGCTGACGGGCGCCGGCATCGTGGCGCTCGACCTGCTGCGGCCGCAGGCGCCCGCGCCCGCGGCCTCCGAGTCGGCAGCGCCCGAGGTCGTCACGAACCCCGGCGAGATCGATCCGTCGCTCGATGCCTCGATCTCGGTGCTCGACGCCTCGGGGGAGGACGGCCTCGCCGCCGGCGTGGGGCAGTCGCTCGAGGACCTCGGCTGGGATGTCACGGCCACGGGCGGCTCGACCGACGAGCAGGCGGAGACGGTCGTCTGGTACGACAGCGAGGAGCTCGCGGCCGTCGCGCGCGGGCTCGTGCAGGGCCTCGGCGTCGGCGAGGCCGCGCTCTCCGACGGCCGCATCTCGGGCTCGCCCATCACGATCGTGCTCGGTGCGGACGCCCCCGGCACGGTGCCGAGCGTCGAGCCCCGCGAGGACGGCGGCGTCGAGCACTCGGGCACGCCCGCGCCATAGGCCGCCGGCCCCGGTGCGAGCCGCCCCGCGAGGCGGCCCGCCCGATTCCGCGCTGTCCCCCGATTGGGGTACATTCGTGGGGTACACATCGACGCGGCGCAGCGCCGCACTCGACGGGCCCACGCCCGGCGTGACCGTCGAGGGGGAGGCGCGATGAGCATCGAGACGTCCACGAGCGAGGACGAGCGGGTCCTGGGCACCGTGAAGTGGTTCGACCGCGAGAAGGGCTTCGGCTTCATCCGCGTCGACGGGACGGGCGACGAGGTCTTCGTCCACTACTCGCAGATCCTCATGCCCGGCTTCCGCGTGCTCGACGAGGGCCAGCGCGTGCTGCTGGCGGTCGGCGCGGCGCCCGGCGGGCCGCAGGCGGAGCGGGTCGAGCCGCGCCTCGGCGAGCAGGCCTGACGCCCGCCCGTCCGCCCTCGGCGAAGCGCTCGGCGCTCGCTTGCACTCCCATGCGCTGAGTGCCAGACTTGCCCCTGGCACTCGCTCTGGTGGAGTGCCAGTGAACGTCGACACGTCCAGGAGGGACGAGACCGCTATGGCAAAGATGATCGCTTTCGATGAGGAGGCCCGCCGCGGGCTGGAGCGTGGACTCAACACGCTCGCCGACGCGGTGAAGGTGACCCTCGGCCCGCGCGGCCGCAACGTCGTCCTCGAGAAGAAGTGGGGCGCCCCCACCATCACGAACGACGGCGTCTCGATCGCCAAGGAGATCGAGCTCGAGGACCCGTTCGAGAAGATCGGCGCCGAGCTCGTCAAGGAGGTCGCGAAGAAGACCGACGACGTCGCCGGCGACGGCACGACGACGGCGACCGTCCTCGCCCAGGCGCTCGTGCGCGAGGGCCTGCGCAACGTGGCCGCGGGCGCCGACCCGATCAGCCTCAAGCGCGGCATCGAGAAGGCCGCCGCCGCGGTGAGCGAGCAGCTGCTCGCCAACGCGAAGGAGATCGAGACGAAGGACGAGATCGCCGCGACCGCGTCGATCTCGGCCGCCGACGAGGAGATCGGCGCGCTCATCGCCGAGGCCATCGACAAGGTGGGCAAGGAGGGCGTCGTCACCGTCGAGGAGTCGAACACCTTCGGCACCGAGCTCGAGCTGACCGAGGGCATGCGCTTCGACAAGGGCTTCCTGTCGCAGTACTTCGTGACGGACCCCGAGCGCCAGGAGACGGTCTTCGAGGACCCGTACATCCTGATCGTCAACTCGAAGATCTCGAACATCAAGGACCTGCTCCCGATCGTCGACAAGGTGATCCAGGCGGGCAAGCAGCTCGTCATCATCGCCGAGGACGTCGAGGGCGAGGCGCTCGCGACGCTCGTCGTGAACAAGATCCGCGGCATCTTCAAGTCGGTCGCCGTCAAGGCCCCCGGCTTCGGCGACCGCCGCAAGGCGATGCTCGCCGACATGGCGATCCTCACGGGCGGCCAGGTGATCTCCGAGGAGGTCGGCCTCAAGCTCGAGAACGCGACGCTCGACCTCCTGGGCCGCGCGCGCAAGGTCGTCATCACGAAGGACGAGACGACGATCGTCGAGGGCGCCGGCGAGGCCGAGGCCATCGCGGGCCGCGTGCGCCAGATCCGCTCGGAGATCGAGAACACCGACTCCGACTACGACCGCGAGAAGCTCCAGGAGCGCCTCGCGAAGCTCGCGGGCGGCGTCGCCGTCATCAAGTCGGGCGCCGCGACCGAGGTCGAGCTCAAGGAGCGCAAGCACCGCATCGAGGACGCCGTGCGCAACGCGAAGGCGGCCGTCGAGGAGGGCATCGTCCCCGGCGGCGGCGTCGCGCTCATCCAGGCGGCGAAGACGGTCTTCGAGACCCTCCAGCTGCAGGGCGAGGAGCAGACCGGCGCGAACATCGTCAAGGTCGCGGTCGACGCGCCCCTGAAGCAGATCGCCCTCAACGCCGGCCTCGAGCCGGGCGTCGTGGCCGAGAAGGTCCGCAACCTCCCCGTGGGTCACGGCCTCAACGCCGCCACGGGCGAGTACGTCGACATGCTCGCCTCGGGCATCTCGGACCCGGTGAAGGTGACGCGCTCGGCGCTCGCCAACGCCGCGTCGATCGCCGGCCTCTTCCTCACGACCGAGGCCGTCGTCGCCGACAAGCCCGAGAAGGCCGCGGCGATGCCCGCCGACCCCACGGGCGGCATGGACTTCTGATCCATCCCACGAGTCGGGCCCCGGTGCGTCAGCACCGGGGCCCTTCCCGTTCCCGCGGCTAGGCCGCGAACAGCCGGGTGTTGCCCGACTCGACCTCGTCGTACTGGCGGCCCGCGACGGCGAGCGCCTCGGTGATGGCCGCGAGCGACTCCTCGACGCGCACCTGCGTGGCGCGCCAGTCGGCGAGCACGCCCTGGAAGGCGACCGATGCCTGGCCGCTCCAGGTGTCCTGCAGCGCCTGCAGCTGCGCGTGCATCGCGGCGACCTCCGACTGCACGCGCGAGGCGGTGCCGCGCACCGCGATGTGGGCGCCCTGGATGGCGTCGGCGTCGACGACGAACCTGCTCATGATCCCCTGCTTCCTGCGCGGCGGCTCCGCGCTCGAGCAGGACGGTAGGGGAGGGGGCGCGCTCAGCGCCGGGGTGCGGCGGCGGCCTGTGGATCGCCCGTCGCGGCCCCCGGGTCGCGGCGCAGCCGCTCGCTGAGCGCGAGCACGGCGGCGTCGTCGGCGAGCGGGATCGCGATGCGGAAGGTGGCGCCGCCGCCCGGGGTCTCGACGACGTCGATCCGGCCCTCGTGCGCGCGCACGATGCCCTGCACGATCGCGAGGCCGAGGCCCGAGCCGCCCGTCTCCCGCGCGCGGGAGGTGTCGGCGCGGAAGAAGCGCTGGAAGATGCGGCGGCGCAGCTCCTTCGGCACGCCCTCGCCGTGGTCGACGACGTGCACGACGGCCTGGCGGCGGCGTGCGGCCACGCCCACCCCGAGCTCGAGGGGGGTGCCCTCCGGGGTGTAGCGCAGGGCGTTGCCGATGAGGTTCGAGACCACCTGCCGCAGGGCGTGCTCGTCGCCGAGGACGACGGCGGGCGGCGTGAGGGGCGGCGGGGTGAAGAGCGCCGGCTCCGCGTCCTCCGGCGCCTCGTCGACGGGGGCCATCGCGTCCGGCTCGATCGGGTGCACGGTGATCCGCCGCTCCGGCGCCTGCACGCGGGTGTCGCTCGCCGCGTCGTTCACGATCGGCACGAGGTCGAGCGGCTGCAGGTCGAGCGGCCTGCGCTCGTCGAGGCGCGCGAGCTGCAGCAGGTCCTCGACGAGCCGCGCCATCCGCTTGGCCTCGCCCTCGATGCGCTCCATCGCGTTCTGGACGTCCTCCGGGCGCGTGATCGCGCCCATCCGGTAGAGCTCGGCGTAGCCGCGCACCGACACGAGCGGCGTGCGCAGCTCGTGGCTGGCGTCGCCGACGAACTGGCGCATCTGCGCGACCGAGGCGTCGCGCTGCTCGATGGCCGCCTCGATGCGGGCGAGCATCGTGTTGAGCGAGAGCTGCAGCGTGCCGACCTCGGTGCGCGGGTGCGCGCCGGAGATGCGGGCGTCGTAGTCGCCGTCGGCGAAGCGCTGCGCCTGCGCCGCGACGCCGCGCAGGTCGCGCAGCGTCGAGACCGCGAGGATGCGCGTGAGCGCCGCGCCCAGGATGATCGCGAGCGCCGAGAAGCCCACGAAGACGAGCGTGAAGGTCGCCGTCGTCGACTCGAGCCCGTCGAGGTCGACCGCGACGATCGAGACGAGCAGCTCGCCCGTGCCCTCGACGGTCGTGGGGGCCACGAGCATCCGGTACTGCGTGAGGCCGTCGCTCGAGAGGATCGTGAACGAGGTGTCCTGCTCCGCGACCGTGCCGATCGAGACCCGGGCGAGGTCGGGGTTCGCGGGGTCGGGCAGCTTGTTGTCGCACAGCACGGTGCCGCTCGCGTCGGCGATGCCCAGGTAGTAGCGGTTGGGCATGCGCTGCGCGAGGTCGCACTGCTCGGGCCGGTCGGAGCGCGTGACGGGGTCGCTCGTGAAGGCGCGCATGGCCTGCTCGAGCTCGCGGTCGGAGTCGGCGATCATCGCGTCGCGGATGATGCTGAGCGTGCCGACGCCCGCGAGCGCGAGCCCGAGCGCCATGACGACGACGATGAGTCCGCTGATGCGCCCGGCCAGCGAGGTCCGGGCGATGAGCTCGCGGAGCCGGGCGAGCACCTACGCCTTCGGGGACTTCAGCATGTAGCCGAAGCCGCGCTTCGTGACGATCATCGGCTCGGAGGTCGAGCCGTCGATCTTGCGTCGCAGGTAGGAGATGTACGACTCGACGATGCCGACGTCGCCGTTGAAGTCGTACTCCCAGACGTGGTCGAGGATCTGCGACTTCGAGAGCACCCGGTTCGCGTTGAGCATGAGGTAGCGGAGGAGCTTGAACTCGGTGGGCGAGAGCTCGACCTCCTCGTCGGCGACGGTGACCTCGTGCGTGTCCTGGTTCATGGCGAGCTCGCCGACGCGGATGGTGGCGTCATCGGTCTCGGCCATCGTGCGGCGGAGGATCGCCTTGATGCGGGCGATGATCTCGTCGAGCGAGAACGGCTTCGTGACGTAGTCGTCGCCGCCGACCGTGAGGCCGGTGATCTTGTCGTCGGTGTCGTCCTTGGCCGTGAGGAAGAGGATGGGGGAGGTGAAGCCCGAGGCCCGCAGGCGCTTCGTGACGCCGAAGCCGTTGATGTCCGGCAGCATCACGTCGAGCAGGATGAGGTCGGGCTCGTCCTCGAGGACGGCCGAGATGGCCGCGGCGCCCGCGCCGACGGCGCGCACGTCGAAGCCGGCGAAGCGCAGGCTCGTGGTCAGCAGGTCGCGGATGTGGGGTTCGTCGTCGACGACGAGGATCTTGGCGCTGGGCTCCGTCATGCGCCCAGTCTCTGATCGTCGGCTGTGATGTTCCTGAACACCCGCGGTCCCGCTCAGGCGACGCCGGCGCGGTCGGCCGCGCCGAGCTCGTGCTCGTCGAGGATCGTGTACGCGTAGCCCTGCTCGGCGAGGAAGCGCTGGCGCCCGAGCGCGAACTCCTGGTCGACCGTGTCGCGCGCGACGACGGTGTAGAAGCTCGCGGTGCGGCCGCCCTTCGGGCGCAGCAGCCGGCCGAGGCGCTGGGCCTCCTCCTGGCGCGAGCCGAAGGAGCCAGAGACCTGCACGGCGAGCGAGGCGTCGGGCAGGTCGACCGAGAAGTTCGCGACCTTCGAGACCACGAGCACGCGCTCCTGCCCCGTCCGGAACGCTTGGAAGAGCTCCTCGCGCTCCGAGACGGGCGTCTCGCCCGTGATGAGCGGCGCGTCGAGGGCCTCCGCGAGCTCGTCGAGCTGGTCGAGGTACTGCCCGATGACGAGCGTCTGCTCGTCGGGGTGCTGCTCGAGCACGCGCCGCACCGTGCGGATCTTGCGCGGGCTCGAGGCCGCGATCCGGTAGCGGTCGCGGTCGCCCGCGGCCGCGTACTCGAGCCGCTCGTCCTCGTCGAGGTCGATGCGCACCTCGTAGCACTCCGCGGGCGCGATGAAGCCCTGGGCCTCGATCTCCTTCCACGGTGCGTCGAAGCGCTTCGGGCCGATGAGGCTGAACACGTCCGACTCGCGGCCGTCCTCGCGCACGAGCGTCGCGGTGAGGCCGAGGCGCCGCCGCGCCTGCAGGTCGGCCGTGAGCTTGAAGACCGGCGCGGGCAGCAGGTGCACCTCGTCGTACACGATGAGGCCCCAGTCGAGCGCGTCGAGCACGCCCAGGTGCGCGTACTCGCCGCCGCGCTTGACCGTCAGGATCTGGTAGGTCGCGATCGTGACCGGCTTGATCTCCTTGCTCTGGCCGGAGTACTCGCCGATCTCGTCCTCGGTGAGGCTCGTGCGCGCCAGCAGCTCCGCGCGCCACTGGCGCGCCGACACGGTGTTCGTGACCAGGATGAGCGTCGTCGTGTCGTTCGCGGCCATCGCGCCCGCGCCCACGATCGTCTTGCCGGCGCCGCAGGGGAGCACGACGACGCCCGAGCCCGCCTCGGCGAAGTGGTGCACGGCGTCCGCTTGGTAGGGCCGCAGCTCCCACCCGTCCTCGACGAGGTCGATGTCGAGCGGGGTGCCGGGGGTGTAGCCCGCGAGGTCCTCGGCCGGCCAGCCGATCTTCACGAGCTCCTGCTTCAGCTCGCCGCGCGCCCAGTCGACGACGCGGATGCCGTCGCCCGCGGGGCCCGCGAGCAGCGGCTGCACCTTCTTCGAGCGCCGCACCTCCTCGAGCACGGGGCGGTCCTGGCTGCGCAGCACGAGGCCCTCGTCGTCGCGCTCGATCGTGAGGCGGCCGTAGCGCCCGATCGTCTCGCGGATGTCCTGGGCGACGCCCGTCGGCACCGGGAACTTCGCGTAGCGGTCGAGCGTGCCGACGATCTCGTCGGCCGAGTGGCCGGCGGCGCGGGCGTTCCACAGCCCGAGCCGCGTCACGCGGTAGGTGTGGATGTGCTCGGGGGCGCGCTCGAGCTCGGCGAACACCTGGAGCGCCTGCCGCGCGGCGGCGGCCTCCGGGTGCGCGACCTCGAGGAGCACCGTCCGGTCGGACTGGACGATGAGCGGGCCGGGGAGCGTCACAGCCGACCAGCCTACTCCCGCTCGTCCCCCGACGGCAGGGCGGCGGCTCAGCTGGCGAGGCCGAGGCCCGCGACGCGCGTGATCGCGCTGAGGGGCAGGGTGCGCTCGACGTCGCGCTGCGCGTCGCGCGCGCGGAGCCTGCCGTTGGCGACCGCGAGCGGTACGAGCTCCACGTCGACCGGCTCCGCGGAGAGCACGACCGTCAGGCGCACGGGCACGCGCTCGCGCACCGCGGCCTGCAGCTGCCGCTCGAGCCAGGCGCGCTCCTGCTCGACACGTCGAAGCCCGTGTCGCGCAGCCGGGCGACGAGCCGGTGCGGCTCGGGGGCACGGCGGGGCGCGCGCTCCCGGTCGCGCACGACGAGCGCGCCGTCCTCGTCCTCGAGCACGGCCGGGTAGCGCTCCTCGAGGAGCGCCTCGAGGGCCTCCTCCGCGCTCGTGCGGAAGGTGACGCGATGCGCGCCCGAGGCCTCCACGCCCGCGGGCGCGAGCGCGCGGTCGACGGCGATGGTGCGGATGAGCTGCGCGTCCTCCGAGCGCGCCTGCGCGCGGGCGCCGCCCTCGGCGAGCGGATCGACCGCGCGCACGCGCACGGCGCCGAAGCGCGCCGCGGTGTCGCGCACGAGGTAGGCGACGGGCTGGGGGAGGCCCGTGAGCGAGACCTCGCGCAGGAAGTCGAGCACGCCGTCAGCGCCCTCGCCGTCGGCGAGCGCGGCGGCGACGCTCTGCGGCGTGATGCGCCACTGCGAGGCGATGCCGGCGCGCTCGATCCGCGCGACGCGGCGCAGGCGCGCCTCCACGGCCGCCTCGAGCGGGCCGGGCGCGACGATGGAGAGGTCGGGCTGCAGGTAGACCGATGCGGTCGAGGGCGGCACGTGCGCGGCGAGCGCCGCGAGCGCGGCCTCCGGCGCGTCGAGGGCCTGCGCGGCGATCGCGGTGCGGCCGCCGCGGTCGACGAGCCCGAGGGCCGTGGCCTGCCGCGCCTCGCGCTCGCGGACGGCGAGCGCGGCCGGGTCGGCGAGGGGAAGGCCCCGGCGAGGTGCTCGGCGGCGATGCCGTCGACGTCGGCGTGGGCGCGCAGCCACGCCTGCGCGAGCGCGAGCCAGCGCTGGGGCACGGGGGCGGCGAGCCACGCGTCGGCGTCGACGGTCGCCCGCAGCCGCCCGTCGCGGCGGTCGAGCAGGCCCGCGAGCAGCGCGGGCTCCAGGCGCTCCTCGATGCGGGCGGGGTCGGCGTCGATCGCGGCGGCGAGGGCGCGCGCGGCCGCGGCGGGCGCCTGCGCGCGGGCGCGGAGGGCGATGGGCGCCTCCGCGACGCGGTGCACGAGCTCACCCACCTTGATCGCCTCGTCGATCGCGGTCTGCGGGGCGGTGGGGCTCTCGGCCGGCGCCGACGGCGACCAGTCCGCGGCGCGGTCGGCGAGCGCCTCGGCGGCGGCCGCGGCGACGGGCGGGAGCGCCGCGCCGTCGACGCCCAGCAGCAGCGCGTCGAGCCGGGGCGTCGATCGGCCCGCAGCGAGCGCGCGCAGCTCGTCGGCCGTGCGCTGGCTGAGCGCGCGGGCGATCGGCTCCTCGGCGACGAGGTGCTCGGCGAGGTCGAAGGTGGAGGCGAGCTGCGGTGGCACCTGCCGCTCGACGACGAGCAGGTCGAGCGCCTCGTCCGAGAGCGACTGGATCCGGGCCGCGAGCCCGACGACGTCCATCAGCGCCCGCGCGCCCGCCCGGCCGCCGAGACGACGACGAGGGTCACGAGGCTGACGATCGCGAGCGGCAGCGCCACGAGCGGCAGCCAGAAGGCGAGCTGCCAGGCGACGCCGGCGAAGAGCGGCACCGAGTCGCGGAGGCCGATGTGCAGGAGCGTCGCCGCGAAGCCCAGCACGGCGACGCCGCCGAAGCCGACGACGAGCGCCGCGAGCACGCGCTCGACGACCTCGCGCCGGGTGCGCGCGACGGGCGCGGTCGTGCGCTCGCGCGGCTTCGGCCGCTGCGTGGGGTTGCTGCTCGCCTTCGGCATCCGGCCAGGATATCGCGCGCCGGGCGCCCAGGCCCCGCCCACTACGCTGGTGCGGTGCGGCAGGGCGCCGCCGACAGACGCGCGGGAGGGTGCGATGCCGAGCGGCAGGGTGAAGTTCTTCGACGAGGCCAAGGGCTTCGGCTTCATCGCGGGCGACGACGGCGTCGAGGTGTTCCTCCACGCCTCCGCGGTGCCCGAGGGCACGCGCATCGCGCCGGGCGCCCGCGTGGAGTACGGCATCGCCGACGGCCGCCGCGGCCCGCAGGCGCTGTCGCTCCGCGTGCTCGGCGCTGCCAAGGGCGCTCCGAGGGCCGCTCGCCGCGACACCGAGGACATGGCGATCATCGTCGAGGACCTCGTGCGGCTGCTCGACTCGATCGGCAACGACCTGCGCCGCGGCCGCTACCCCAGCGCCGACCACGGCTCGCGCGTGGCCCAGATGCTCCGGAAGGTCGCCGATGACCTCGACGCCTGACGCTCGCGAGGACGACGCGCAGGCGTCGCCCGCGACCGCCGTGCCCGTGACCCCGACCGCGCAGGAGCTCGCGCTCGCGCTCGCGGCGCTCGACGAGATCGCGCCGAGGGGCGCCGTCGGCGATGTGGTCGACGCGGTGGCCGAGGGCGACGGCGTCGTCGCGGTGCGGCACGCGTCCACGCTCTCCGGCTACCCCGACTGGACCTGGACCGTGCTGCTCTCGCGCGACGTCGAGGGCGGCCCGACCGTGCTCGAGGCCGCGCTGCTGCCCGGCGAGGGGTCGCTGCTCGCGCCTGCGTGGACGCCGTGGGCCGACCGCATGGCCGAGTACCTCGCGGCCAAGGACGCGGCATCGGCCGACGGCGACGACGACGAGCTCGACGACCACGACGAGCTGGAGTCCGACCTCGACGCCGATCTCGAGGACGACTTCGACGACGACTTCGACGAGGACGTCGACGCGCTCGACGAGGACGTCGACCCGATCGACGACGATGGCGACGGCGCCGATGTCGACGAGGACCACGACGACGACGGCGGCCGCGACGCCTGAGCGCCGCGGCCGCCGTCGGGCCCGCCTCCGCCTCAGCGGCGGTCGAGCAGCCAGTCGAGGCTGCGGGTGAGCTGCATGACGTCGCTCGGCTCGATCGCCGCGAAGGTCGCGACGCGCAGCTGGTTGCGGCCGAGCTTGCGGTACGGCTCGGTGTCGACGACGCCGTTGGCCCGCAGCGCCTTCGCGAGCGCCGCCGCGTCCACCGAGTCGTCGAAGTCGATGGTGACGACCACGTTCGAGCGGTGCGCCGCGTCGGCGACGAACGGCGTCGCCTCGGCGCGGCCCTCGGCCCACGCGTAGAGCGTCGAGGACGACTCGGCCGTGCGCGCGGCCATCGCGTCGAGGCCGCCCGCCGCGAGCATCCACCGCAGCTGCTCGTCGAGCAGCAGCAGCGTCGCGAGCGCGGGGGTGTTGAGGGTCTGCTCGAGCCGCGAGTTCGTGACCGCCTGCTGCAGCGAGAGGAACTCCGGGATGTAGCGGCCCGAGGCCGCGATGCGCTCGATGCGCTCGATCGCGGCGGGGGAGGCGAGGGCGAACCAGATGCCGCCGTCGGCCGCGAAGTTCTTCTGCGGCGCGAAGTAGTAGAGGTCGGCCTTCGAGACGTCGACCGCGAGGCCGCCCGCCGCGCTCGTCGCGTCGACGACGGTGAGCGCGTCGGACTGGCCGCGGACCACGGGGTGGAAGACGCCCGTCGAGGTCTCGTTGTGGGGGTACGCGACCACGTCGACGCCCTCGACCGCCTCGAGCACGGGGCGCGAGCCCGGCTCCGAGCGGGCGACGCTCGGCGCCTCGAGCCAGGGCGCCGCGGCGGCCTTCGCGAACTTCGCGCCGAACTCGCCGAAGGCCAGGTGGTGCGAGCGGCGCTCGATGAGGCCGAAGGCGGCGGCGTCCCAGAAGGCCGTGGAGCCGCCGTTGCCCAGCAGCACCTCATGGCCCTCGGGCAGCGAGAAGAGCTCGGCGAGGCCCTGCCGCACGGAGGCGACGAGCGACTTCACAGGAGCCTGGCGGTGGCTCGTGCCCAGCAGCTGCAGGCTACTCGTCAGGCGCGCGACCTGCTCGGGGCGCACCTTCGAGGGGCCGCAGCCGAAGCGGCCGTCGACGGGGAGGAGGTCGGAGGGGATGGTGATCTCGGTCACGCCTCCGATCCTACGAGCGGGCGCGTGCGCGCGGGCCGACGAGCGGGCGCCTGCGCGCCGGCGGCGCGTGCGCGGCAGGACGGCGCGCGCGGCACCGGGCGCGACACTAGGGTTGACGCCATGCGGACGAGGGACGGGGGTCGTGGGTGACGGATCTCGTCGACACCACCGAGATGTACCTCCGCACGATCCTCGACCTCGAGGAGGAGGGCATCACGCCCCTGCGCGCGCGCATCTCCGAGCGGCTGGGCCACTCGGGCCCGACGGTGTCGCAGACGATCGCCCGCATGGAGCGCGACGGCCTCGTCGTCGTCGGCGCCGACCGCCACCTCGACCTCACCGGCGAGGGCCGCGCGCTCGCGACGCGCGTGCTGCGCAAGCACCGCCTCGCGGAGCGGCTGCTCGCCGACGTCATCGGGCTCGACTGGAGCCTCGTCCACGACGAGGCGTGCCGCTGGGAGCACGTCATGAGCGAGCAGGTGGAGCGCAGGCTCCTCGCGCTGCTCGGCAACCCGACGGAGTCGCCGTACGGCACGCCGATCCCGGGGCTCGCGGAGCTCGGGCTGGCGCCGGCGGACGCGTTCCTCGACGGCGTCGTCCGCGCGACGGAGGCCGAGGGCGAGCGGACGGTGCGGCGGCTGGGCGAGCCCATCCAGTTCGACGTCGAGGGCCTCGCCGAGCTGCAGTCGGCGGGGGTGCTGCCCGGCGCCCGCGTCGCCGTCTCGGCGGCCGGCGACCGGGTGCGGATCGCCGTGGTGGGCGGTGCGGCGATCGACCTGCCGCAGGAGCTCGCGCAGCACGTGTACCTCGAGGCCTGACGCCCCTCCCGCGCCGGGCGCGCGGGCCGGTGCGTCCAGGGGCCTCCCAGGCCGCGTCGAGGCTCGCCGCACGACCGCATCCGGATTGTGACGGAACGGTAACGGTCGGGTAGTGTCCCCGTCAGTCAGCCCCGCACCGGAGCGTGCGCGGGCGCCTGATGGAGGACCACCGCCACATGACCCTGCAGCACTCGACGGCCATCGCCGTCGCGCCGATGGCCGAGCGACCTGCGTACGGGACGCTGCGCCGCGGCGTGAAGAGCGTGGGCGTCGTGTGCATCGCGGCCGGGCTCGTGGGGGCGCTCTCGCTCCCCGCCGCCGCCTTCCAGCCGACGACGCAGCGCTACTCGCAGGGCGAGCTCGCCGCGATCGTCGCCGAGAACTCGCAGTCGGTCACCGTCGCCGCCGATGCCCGCACCGAGGCGATCGCGCGCGACGGCATCGCCGGCACGACCGCCGAGGAGCTCGCGGAGCTGCAGGCCGCGGCGCAGGCGGCCGAGGATGCGCGCCAGGCGGAGCTCGAGGCCGCCCGCGAGTCCGCGGCGGAGCTCGCCCAGGCGTCGGGCGGTGCCGCGGAGGCCCCCGCGACCGCGGCTGCCAGCATCCCCGCCGACGGCTCCGTCGTCGGCATCGCCGCATCGCAGCTCGGCGCCCCGTACGTGTGGGGCGGCGCGAGCCCCTCGACGGGCTTCGACTGCTCGGGCTTCACGATGTGGGTCTACGGCCAGGCCGGCCACTACCTGCCCCACTCCTCGAACGCGCAGGCGGGCTACGGCACCCCGGTGCCGGCATCGGCCGTCGCCGCGGGCGACCTGCTCGTGTGGAACGGCCACGTCGCGATCTACGCGGGCGGCGGGCAGATCATCCACGCCGCGACCAGCGGCAAGCCCGTGAAGTACTCCAGCTACTCCGCGATGGTCGCGGCGTTCGGCACCCCCCAGGTGCGGCGCTTCGGCTGATCCCGAGTGCCTGGTGACAAGACGATAACGATTTGGTAACGTAGCCCGACGTGCCGCCTCGGCGGCCGTGCACGGAACGAGATCCCAGGAGCGAGCAGCAGTGACGACTACCAACGAGCAGACGGCCCAGGAGCCGACGAAGCGCGTCTCGCGCGCAGCCTTCGTCCGCGGCGCCCGCCGCGTCGGCGTGATCGCGGCCGCGGCCGCGCTGGCCTCCCCGCTGGCCCTGCCCGCATTCGCCTCCGGCGCCTCGAACGGTGCCGAGCAGTCGATGTCGGCCCTCGTGGCTCAGGACGCGCAGTCGGTCTCCGGCATCGTGACGGCGGGCGAGAGCGGCCTGAGCGAGGCCCGCCTCGACGTCCAGGCCACGACGCCCGAGGAGCTCGCGCAGATCCGCGCCGAGATCGAGGCGGAGGTGCAGCGCGAGGAGCAGGCCCGCCAGGAGGCCGCCGCCGCGGCATCGTCGTCGTCGTCCTCCTCGTCCTCCTCGTCGTCGGCCTCCACGGGCTCGGCGGCGGCCTCGGCCGGCGCCTCCGGCTCGGTCATCGCGAACGCCGCGCTCGCGCAGGTCGGCGTCGCGCAGGACTGCGTGGCGCTCGTGCGCAGCTCGATCGCCGCTGCGGGCCTGCCGTACTCCGGCATGGGCTCGCTCTTCAACCTCGGCCCGACCATCCCCATGTCGCAGGCCTCGCCCGGCGACGTCATCTACTACGCGAACGGCGGCACCGGCAGCGCCCACGTCGCGATCTACATCGGCGGCGGCCGTGCGGTGCACGGCGGCTGGAGCGGCTACAACACCGTCGTCGCCGGCGTGAACATCGGCGGCTCGGCCCCGGTCTTCATCGACATCACCTGAGACGTCCGATCGTGAGCGCCCGCCCCTCGGGGCGGGCGCTCCGTCGTCCCGGGGCCGCGATCGGCCGCCGCGCGCCGCGGTAGGATCGTCGGGTCCGGCCTCTGTAGCTCAATGGAAGAGCATCTCCGTCCTAAGGAGCTGGTTGGGGGTTCGAATCCCTCCAGGGGCACCACGCATCCGCCTCGGCCGCTCGGCCGCGGATGCCAGGGGCATCGATGCCCTCCGCGAGCGCCCTCGTCGCCGCGCCCACGAGGCGCGCCGGGTCGCCCGCGCCGCACCCACCCACGAGGAAACCCATGAACGCCGCCGCCCTGCCCCGGATCGTCGACCACACCCTGCTGCAGCCCACGGCCACGCGTGCCGAGGTCGAGGCCGCGATCGCCGAGGCCGCCGCGCTCGGCGCGTACAGCGTGTGCCTGTCGCCGTCGATGGTGCCCGTCGAGATGCCCGAGGGCCTCAAGCTCGCGGTCGTCGTCGGCTTCCCGAGCGGCAAGCACCACAGCGAGATCAAGGCTGCGGAGGCGCGCCTCGCGGCCTCGCACGGCGTCGACGAGATCGACATGGTCATCGACGTTGGCGCGGCGATCGAGGGCCGCTTCGACGCGGTCGAGGCCGACGTGCGCGCCGTGCGCGAGGCGGCGCCCGACGTCGTCCTCAAGGTCATCATCGAGTCGGCCGCGCTCTCGGACGAGGCGATCGTCGGCGCCTCGCGCGCCGCGGAGGCGGCCGGTGCCGACTTCGTGAAGACCTCGACGGGCTTCCACCCGTCCGGTGGCGCGAGCGCGCACGCCGTGCGCCTCATGAAGGAGACGGTGGGCGACCGCCTCGAGGTGAAGGCCTCCGGCGGCATCCGCTCCCACGACGACGCCGAGGCGATGACGGCGGCGGGGGCGACGCGCCTCGGCCTCTCGAGCACGCGCGCGATCGTCGAGGGCGCGGAGCCCGCGGGCTCCTACTGAGCGCCGGTACGATCGACGGCGGTGCCGCCGCACCCCTGACGACGCAGAGAGCGAGCGAGATGAGCGCGACCCAGCCGAAGCCCTACCGGACCACGGACGGGGCGGCCTGGGATGCGCAGGTGCTCGAGGCGCAGGCGCGCGCGCACTACATGCAGTCGGACGCCTGGGCCCGCACGCGGGACGGCTCGCCCTGGTCGGCCCTGCGCGACGTCGTCCCGGTGACGGGCGAGGCGGGTGGCGAGCGCGCGCTGCCGATCCAGCTCTTCGAGCGGACGGCGCCGCTCGCGGGCCGCATCCTCTTCCTGCCGCGCGTCGCGGGCATCACGCCCGAGGCGATCGACGCGATCACCGCCCGCGCCAAGGCCTACCCGAAGCGCTGGTTCGGCCTGAAGATGGAGACCTTCCAGCCCGAGACCCCCGAGCTCGTCGAGGCCTTCGAGCGCAACGGCTGGGTGCCGGCGGCGTCGAGCCAGTACCAGCACGCGGTCGCCGTCGACCTCTCGGGCAGCCTCGAGGAGGTCGCGGCCCGCTTCAAGAAGCGCGCCCGCAACTCCTACCGCGCGGCCGAGAACAAGTTCGGCGTCACCGTGACGAAGACGCCGATGACGCGCGAGAACGAGGCCGAGATGCATCGCCTCATCGGCGAGACCAAGGTGCGCTCGGGCGGCTACTTCCGCCACCCCGACTACTTCCAGCGCATCTGGGACGTCTACAAGGGCGTCGGCCAGGGCCACTTCTACGTCGCCGAGTACGAGGGCGAGGTGCAGTCGATGGCCTTCGTCATGCGCTTCGGCGACACCGCCTGGTACAAGGATGCCGGCAGCATCCGCGAGAACGCGAAGATCTTCGCGCCCTACCTCATGCAGTGGAAGATCATGCAGGACCTCCACGGCCAGGGCGTCACGCTCTACGAGCTCGCGAACATCCCCGACCCCGCGTCGTGGGAGACGAGCGACATCAAGGGCCTCTACACGTTCAAGACCGCGTGGGCGCCCGAGCCGGTGCGCTACATGCCCACCTACGAGCTGCCGCTCACGGGCCGCTACGCGCTCTGGGCGAAGGCCGGCCGCTGGCTGCGCGCCGTCTACACGCGCCGCACGGGCGACGCCTGGTTCTGAGCAGCCGCCCGCCCGGGCAATCGCGCCGTTCCCCGCCGCGCCGCAGCGCGCCGCCCCCGCCGCCTGACTATCGTGACGGTGTGCGTGAGGACGAGACCGTGGACCGGGGCGAGGCGCCCGAGGCGCCCGTCGACCCCGCAGCAGCAGCCGGGACCGACGACGCAGAGCGCGAGGAGTCCGCGGAGGCCCCCGCGCCGAGCCACGAGGCGGCTCCCGAGCCCGCGCCGCGCCGCCAGCGGCGCCAGGGCGAGTGGGACGCGTGGGCAGAGGCGCTGCGCCGCGTCGGCGGCCGCAGCCCCCTCACGGGCTTCATCGACACCACCGCGACGCGCGTCGAGCTCTCGACCACCCACCCCGGCGGGCTCGCGCAGTTCATCACCGGCCGCCCGACGGCCCTCTCGAGCCTCATCCGCGACGACCTCGCGCTCCGCGCCGCCCGCGCCGCCGCCGCCTCCATCGCCTCGAAGGGCGTCGAGCTCGCCGCCGCCCGCTCGATCGACGCGGTGCACCTCGGCATCGGCATGGCGCGCTTCCCGCACGGCGACGGCGAGGTCTACGGCCCGGTGCTGCTGCGCCCCCTCATCGTGCGCAGGCGCGGGCGCGACTTCGAGCTGCAGCTGCTCGGCCGGCCGTTCCTGAACCCGCGCATCGCGCGCATCCTCCGCGAGCACCACGGGGTGCGGCTCGACGACCGCCAGCTCGTCGACCTCGCCTCGGGCGAGGGCACCTTCACCCCCAACGCCGTGCTCGACGCGGTGCGCCTCGCCGCCGCGCACGTGCCCGGCTTCTCGCTCGAGGCGCGGCTCCTCGCCTCGACCTTCGCCGACGTCGGCGAGCCCATGGCGGCCGACCTCGAGCCCGTGCCGCACGACGTGCTCGACGCCGTGCGCGGCGACGAGCAGGCGGCCTGGCGCGTGCGCGAGGGCCGCGCGGGCATCGACGAGACGCCCCAGGACGAGCGCGACCCGGAGGTCGACCGCCTCGTGCTCGACGCCGACGGCGAGCAGGACGCCGTCATCGCCGAGGCCGCCGCCGGCAACTCGCTCGTCGTGGAGGCGCTGCCGGGCACGGGCCTCACGCAGACGATCGTGAACGTCGTCGCCGCGCTCGTCGGCGACGACAAGCGCGTGCTCGTCGTCAGCCCGCGCCGCGCGACCCTCCGGGGCATCGCTGATCGGCTCGCGGCGACGAAGCTCGAGGCGCTCGCGGTGGGGGAGGCGACGCTGCGCCGCGACCTGATCGCGGCGATCCGCCGGATCGAGCGCTCGGAGCGCCCGGAGACGGCCGAGATCGACGAGGCCATGCTGCGCCTGCGCAAGGTGCTGCTCGACTACCGCGGCGCGCTCCGCCGCGTCGACGGCGAGCTGCAGGTCTCGGTGCTCGACGCGCTCAAGGAGCTCTCGCGGCTCGCGATGCTGCCGACGCCGCCCTCGACGCGCGCGCGACTCACCGAGGCCTCGACGCGCGCGCTCGCGACCGACCGCCCGCGCGTCGCCGCGACGATGCGGAAGGCGGCCGAACTCGGCCAGTTCCGCTACGGCCCGAACGACACCCCCTGGTACGGCGCGTCGTTCGCGACCTCCGCCGACGCCTCCGCCGCGTACGACGACGCGAAGGCGCTCGACGCCGGCGCGCTCGCCGAGCTGCTCGCGCAGGCCAAGGAGGTCGTGGGCGACACCAAGCTGCGCCCGGCGGCGACGCTCGCCGAGCTCGGCATCCAGATCGCGCTGCTCACCGACGTGCGCGCGACGCTCGACGTCATGACGCCGGCGATCTACGACCGCCCGCTCGGCGAGCTCATCACCGCGACGGGGCCGCGCCGCGAGGCGATGCAGGCGCTCGGCGGCATGCAGCGGCGCCGCCTCAAGCGCCTCGCCGAGGAGTACGTGCGCCCCGGCGCGCACGTGCCCGACCTCAACGACGTGCTGCAGGCCGCGCAGCAGCAGCGTCGCCTCTGGGCCAAGTTCGCGCCCGACGGCTCGATCCCCACGGTGCCCGCGGGCCTCGCAGGCGTCGAGGTGCGCCTGCGCGACGTCGCCGAGCGCCTCGACCGGCTCGACGCGGGCCTCGCCCCGGAAGTGCGCAGCGTCGACCTGCCGCTCGCCGACCTCGAGGACCGCGTGCGCGAGCTCGCCGCGCCGAGCGACGCGCTGCAGAACATCCAGGAGCGCGCCGAGCTCATGGGCTCGATCGAGCGCCTCGGGCTCGAGCCGCTGCTCGCGGACCTCGCCGCCCGGCACGTCGCCGACGACGAGATCGAGCACGAGCTCGACCTCGCGTGGTGGCAGTCCGCCCTGCAGGCGATGCTCGGCCGCGAGCGCGCGCTGCTGCGCGGCAACACCGACGTGCTGCGCCGCCTCGAGCAGGACTTCGCGCTCGTCGACGAGGCGCACGTCGACGCGTCGAGCGCCCGGCTCGCGCACCAGCTCGCCGAGCAGTGGCGGCTCGCGGTCGACGACCACCCGGACGAGGCCGCCGCCGTGCGCGGCCTCATCCGCGCGGGCGCCGTCGCCTCGGAGGACCTCCAGCGGCTCGCCCCGCACCTGACGCGCGCCGTCGCCCCCGTGTGGCTGGCCTCGCCGTACGACCTGCACCGCGTGGCGCGCAGCATCCCCTTCGACGCCGTCGTGCTCGCCGATGCCGGTGCCGTGACGATCGCGGAGGCCGCGGGCGCCATCGCGCGCGCCCGCCAGGTGATCGCGCTCGGCGACTCGACCACCCAGACCCCCGCGCCCTTCGACGTCGGCATCTCGACGCTCGGCGTGCGCCCCACCGAGGAGCTCGCGACGCCCGACGAGCTGCACGCGGAGTCGGCGCTCTCGCGGCTCGGCGAGGTCCTGCCCTCGCGCTCGCTCACCCGCTCGTACCGCACGGGCGGCGCCGACCTCGTCGCCGCGGTGGACCAGCGCTTCTACGGCGGCCGGATCGAGGCCCTGCCGTGGGCGGGCGCCTACCTCGGGCACGCCTCGCTCACGACGTCGATCGTGCACGGCGCGCACGGCCTGCCCGAGCAGGGCGCGGCGACGATCGAGAGCCCCGACGCCGAGGTCGACCGCGTCGTGCAGCTCGTGGCCCAGCACGCGCGCTCGCGCCCGCAGGAGTCGCTCATGGTCGTGACCGCGAACGAGCGGCACGAGGTGCGCATCCAGCAGTCGATCATGGCGGCGCTCGCGAGCAACGGCCCGCTCGCCGACTTCGTCGTCGCCGATCGCGAGGAGCCCTTCGTCATCGTCGACGTGACGCACGCGAGCGCGCTCAGCCGCGATCGCGTCATCTTCTCGGTCGGCTACGGCCACACGAAGCACGGCCGCAACGTCGACTTCGGCACGCTCGGGCAGCCGGGCGGCGAGCGGCTGCTCGCCGTCGCGATGACCCGCGCACGCAAGGCGATGCAGATCGTCACGTCCTTCGACGCCGCGGAGCTCGACCCCGAGCGGCTCGAGCACGGCGCCGCGATCCTGCGCGAGGTGCTGCTCGACGCGGCCTCGCCGGAGCGGCACCAGCCGAGCCGCGGCGGCGACCCGCTCATGGTCGACCTCGCGACGCGCCTGCGCCGCCGGGGCCTCCGCGCCGACGTCGCCTACGACGGTGCGCTGCCGCTCGTGGTCGCGAACGGCGGCGTGTGCGCCGCGATCGAGGCCGACCACGACGACGGCGACCGCACGCTGCGCGAGGCGCTCCGCCTGCGGCCGGACGTGCTGCGCCGCTTCGGGTGGCACACGATGCGCGTGCACGCCTTCGAGCTCTTCACCGACCCCGAGGGCGTCGCCGACCGCATCGCGGAGCTCGTCGGCGCCGACGCCGCCCGGTGAGCGACGAGCGGGCGCGCCCCGCGTCGGACGGCGAGCGGGCGCGCCCCGCGTCGGACGACGAGCAGGTCGCGGGCGCCGAGCCCGCGCCGCTCGTGATCCGTCGGCGCGGCCGCCGCGTCACGACCGAGCCCACGCCCGGCTGGACCGGCGAGCCCGCGCAGGAGCGCGCGCAGTCGCGCGAGAACGACGAGCGCCTCCGCAGCGACGTGCCGCCCCACTGGGGCTGAGCCGCCGGGGACGACGGAGGGGCGGGGCCCGCAGGCCCCGCCCCTCCGATCCCGCGCCGCGCGCGTCAGGCCGCGGGCGGCGTCGCCGGCTTCTCGCCGGCCTGCTGCTGCAGGAGGTCGCGGATGTCGCGGAGCACGTCGAGGTCGGTCTCGGCGGGCGCGTCGGGGGTGAAGCCGCGGAGCTTGTCGTGGTGCTCCTTGAGCTTCTGCATCGGGAGGATCAGCACGAAGTAGCAGATCGCCGCCACGATGAGGAAGTTGATGATCGCGGCGAGCAGCACGCCGATCGGGAAGATGCCGACCGTCGCCTCCGACAGCGCCTCGGCGTCGAACGCCTGCGCGATGAGCGGATTGATGATCGCCTCGGTGAAGCCCGCGACGACGGCCGTGAAGGCGGCGCCGATGACGACCGCGATCGCCAGCTCGATGACGTTGCCTCGCAGGAGGAAGTTCTTGAAGCCCTGCATCTCGTGCCTCCGGGTGCTCAGGGGTGGGGTCAGTCGGACGAGCCGGAGCTTGCCGCGGGTGCCTTCGCGGCGCCGCCGGCGCGCGAGTCGGTGCGGTAGAACCCCGAGCCGTTGAAGGTGACGCCGACGGCGCCGTACTGCTTGCGCAGCGCGCCGCCGCACTGCTCGCAGGTCGTGAGCGCGGGCTCGCTGAAGGACTGGCGGGCGTCGAACGCGTGGCCGCAGGCGGTGCAGGCGTAGGCGTAGACGGGCATGGCTCAGCTCCTCGGGTGGAAGGTCAGGACCCCCGACTCGGTGACCACGCCGTCGACGGGCTGGTCGTACGCGGCGTGCGGCACGGAGTCGAGGAGCTCCTCGTCGTGCACGATGGCGTACACAGGAGGACATTCTGCCATCGCGGCGATCGTCCTGTCGAAGAATCCGCGGCCGCCGCCGATGCGCGAGCCGTCGCGCCCGATGGCCGTGGCGGGCACGAGCATGAGGTCGACGTCGTCGAGCGCCGTCGGCGGCAGGGCCTCGCCCGTGGGCTCCGGGATGCCGAGGCTCGCCTCGATCGTCTCGGTGCCGTCGTGCTCGGCCCAGTCGAGCAGGCCGTCGGTGCGGATGATCGGCAGCAGCACGCGCAGCCCCTCCGCGTCGGCCCAGCGGATGAGGCCGCGGGTGTCGGGCTCGTCGGGGAGCGACAGGTAGGCGGAGATCGTGCGGGCCCCGCGCTCGCGCACGAGCGCCACGAGGTGCTCGGTGAGGGCGGGGGAGCGCTCGGCGGCGCGCGCGGCGCCGAGCTCCGCCCGCTCGGTGCGGAGGCGACGGCGCAGGACGCGCTTCGCCTCCTCGATGGCCGCCTCGTCCTCGCTCACGGGTCGGAGGGTATCGCGCCGCGCTGGGCCGGCCGCGCCTCCGCGCCGCGGCTCCAGCATCGCGGCCCTAGGCTCGACCTGTGTTCGACACCGCGCCCCGGCTCAGCCACGGCGCCGTCGCCGTGCGCGGCATCCGGATGCGCGACGCGAGGGCGCTCGAGGCCGAGCTCGTCGGCAACCGGTCCTGGCTCGAGCCGTGGGAGGCGACGCTGCCGGGCTCGCGCCCGAGCGGCCGCTTCGACACCCGCTCGTCCATCCGCTCCCTCCTCGACGGCGAGCGCGACGGCTCGGGCCTCGCGTTCGCGATCGAGGTCGACGGGCGCTTCGCCGGGCAGCTGAACGTCGCGAGCATCACGGGCGGCGCGCTCGCCTCCTCGACCATCGGCTACTGGGTCGCCGAGCGCTTCGCGGGCCGCGGCGCCACGACGACGGCCGTCGCGCTCGTCGCCGACCACCTGCTCGGCGCCGGCGGCCTGCACCGGGTGGAGGTGTGCATCCGCCCCGAGAACGTCGCGAGCCTGCGCGTGGTGGAGAAGCTGGGCTTCCGCTACGAGGGCTGCCGGAGGCGCTACATCCACATCGACGGCGACTGGCGCGACCACCTCTGCTTCGCGCTCGTGCGCGAGGAGCTCGCGGAGCCGCTGCTCTCGCGCTGGCTCGGCGGACGGGTGCAGCCCTTCGACCGCTCGGTGTACCCCGTCGACGTCGGCGGCGACCCGCGCGGGCGCGCCGGGGCCTGAACGCGGGGCGCGCCGCGCGCCCTCCGTCGATCGGGCTCGCGCCGCCGATACCGTGCCGCTCATGCCGGAGCTCGCAGGTCTCGGGACGTCGCTCGTCCTCATCGTCGCCGTCCTGCTCTGGGTCGCCTACCTGGTGCCGGTCTGGACCCGCAGGCGCGAGTACCTCGCGACCGAGCGCAACGCCATCCGCCTGCAGCAGACCCTGCGCATCATGGCCGAGTCGGCGGAGTCGCCCGAGGAGGTCCGCATCGAGGCGGACGCCCGCACGATCGCCGTGCAGCAGCGCGCCGTCGCGAAGGAGGCGCGCCTCAAGCAGGCCATGGAGCACGCGAAGGCCGTCGCCAGGGCCCGCGAGCTCGACGAGCAGATCAAGGCGGTGGAGCGCGAGGTGCGCGCCGCCGTGCGCACGACCGTCTCGCGCGCCCAGCGCCTCCGCCGCACCCGCCTCGCGTGCTTCGCCCTCGTGCTGCTCGCCGTCGCCGCCGTCGTCGCTGGCGCGCTGCTGCCCGGGCTCGGCATGCTGCTCCTCGCGGGCGGCGCGGCCCTCGTGCTGGGCCTCGTCGGCCTCGTGGCCGTGAACGCCTCTGCCGCGCGCGTGCGCTCGGTGGCCGCCGCGACCGCGCCGAGCGTGCGCACGCTCGTCGAGGCGCGCGAGGTCGCCGCCGAGGCCGTCGCGGCCGAGGCGCGCGTGGCCGAGCAGGTCGTGGCCCGCGTGCAGCGCACCGACGAGCTGCTGCGCTCGCGCAGCTGGAGCCCCGCGCAGGTGCCGGAGCAGCGGGCGCGCGCCGTGCGGCGGCCGGCGGCCGAGCAGCGCGCAGTCGCGGCGCAGGCTACGGCGGCGCAGGCCGGGGCGCAGGCCCTCGCGGCGCAGCCCGGCGACGAGCTGCTGCAGCGGGCGCGCCGTCGCCTCGCCGAGGACCGTCGCGCGATCTCCGGCCCGCTCGCGCGCGTCTCGCCGCTGGAGCCGAGCTTCGAGGAGATCGTGACGGGGGAGGTGCCGCAGACCGACGTCGAGCGCAGGCTCGCGCCCACGGCGCCCGCGGTGCCGATCCGCCGCATCGAGCTCGACGAGGCGCTCGACGCCGCCGAGGCGCTCGACGTCGTTCGCGCCGAGGTGGCGGAGCAGGCTGCGGCGCCGGCCGCGGAGACGGCGCCCGCGCGGCGCGCGACGGCCTCCGGATCGCGGTTCGCCGCCATGGGCGTCGTCGAGGAGGACCTCGCCGGCGTCGACGTGCACGAGGCGTTCCTGCGCCGCCGCGTCGGCTGACGCGCCGATTCGCGCACGGGCGCGCATCCTTGTATGCTCGTCGAGTCCGGGCCCTTGGCGCAGTTGGTAGCGCGCCTCGTTCGCATCGAGGAGGTCAGGAGTTCGAATCTCCTAGGGTCCACCGGTCACGAAGGCCCCGCCGTGAGGCGGGGCCTTCGTCGTGTCCGGGCGGGGCCGCGCGCTGCGCTCGGCGCGTCGCCCGCCGGCCGTGCCCGCCGTCGCCCGCGGCCCGCCGCGTCGCGCAGGCCCTCGTTGGCCGTCCGGCCTCGCGGCGTTCACCCTGCGGCCACATGCGCTCCCTAGGTTCGCGGCGTCCCCATCCCCGCCTCGAGGAGCACCCGTGACACCGCGCACCCCATCCGTCCGCCGAACGAGGACGGGAGCCGCCGCGGTCGCCCTCGTCGCGATCGGCGCCAGCCTGCTCGTGCCCGCCGCGGCGGCCACCGCGGCGCCCGCAGCGGCCTGGCCGCTCGTGGTCACCGAGATCGTGCCCAACACGACGGGCGCCGACCAGTTCGAGTACGTCGAGGTCGTGAACACGACGGGCGCGCCGCTGACGCTCGGCGATGGCGGCTACGGGCTCGCGTACGGCTACGCCGACGACGCCGACACCGCGCGCGACGTGCCGCTGAGCGCTCCCCCCGGCACCGCGATCCCCGCAGGTGGCACGGCCGTGCTCTGGCTCTCGTACACGAGCGCGGACGGTTCCGTCGACTCGCCCGCCCTCAGCGAGGACGACTTCCGCGCCTACTGGGCCGAGCGCGGCGGCGCCGAGGACTACCAGCTGGTGCGCATCACGGGCCAGGCGGGCATGGCCAACGGCGGCAGCCGCACGATCCGCGTCCTCGGCCCCGACGGCGGCATCGTCGGCTGGTCGCACTACCCCGCCGGCTCCACGGGAGAGGACGAGGCCGCGCAGTTCCGCGTGCCCGCCGACGCCGCCGAGCGCTCGATGCCGCTGCTCGCGGGCAACGCCGCGACGAGCCCCGGCACCGTCGATCCGGCGCAGCTCGAGGACCGCAGTCCGGAGCCGGAGCCGGAGCCCGAGCCCGAGCCCCAGCCCGACCCGGGCGAGCCCATCCCCGGCCCTGCGCCCGACTCCACGGTCGGCACGCTCCTGCTCACCGAGCTGGGGGTCGACTCCACGAACGTCGGCGGCAGCGACGGCTACGAGTTCGTCGAGCTGTACAACACCACCACCGAGCCCGTGTCGATGGCCGACCACCGGCTCCGCTACCTCTACCCCGACAGCGGCAGCTCGGCGCTCTGGGCGCTCGAGCCCGCGGATGCGGTCATCGCACCGGGCGAGGCGCTCGTCATCTGGGTGAAGAACGGCGGCAACGGCGACCTCGACCGCGACGACTTCAACGCCTTCTGGGGCACGAGCATCCCGGAGGCCCGGCTCGTCGAGACCGCAGTCGGCGGCATGGCGAACGGCAGCGCCCGCGGCATGGAGGTCAGCACCGCGACCGGCGTGCCCGTGAGCACCGGCTTCTACAACATGGGCGGCGCGCGCGACGTCGAGACCGACCGCGGCCTCGCGTACGGCGTCGACCCGGAGGACTTCGGGCAGCAGCGGCTGCTCGGCTCGCGCGCGGCGACGCCCGGCGCGGTCGAGGCCGACCAGGTGCCGACCGAGCGCACCGTGCCGGCGGCCGACGCTGCGGCGCCGACGGTGGACGACCGCACGGTCGACCGGATCCAGCCCGGCGGGGCCTTCGCGATCGAGGCGACCATCGCCGACGACACCATCGTGCGCCGCGTCACGCTGCAGCTGCGCTCCGACGTCGACGAGCAGTTCGCCGACGTCAACCTCGAGCGCGGCGACGGCGACGCCTTCGCGCATGCGATCGAGGCCGTCGACCTGACCGGCAAGGCCTGGTACGAGTACCGCTTCGTCGCGACCGACGGCCGCAACGAGGCGCGGACCGATGTGGTGCGCGTGCCGATCGAGGGCGTCGACACGTCGCCCGTGCGGCTGAGCGTCGAGGACGGCGACCTGCTCTCGGGCACCGCGTCGATCTCGGCGGCGGGGGAGTCGTACCCGTCGAACGTCGAGCTCGCGATCGACGGCGCCGCCGTCAGTTCCACCACGCCGCAGCTCGAGGCCGCGCCGGTCTTCGCGATCGACGTCACCGCGACCGACGCGCGCTTCCGCAACGCGATCGTGCTGCCGGGCGTGGGCGCGACCGTCGACGAGCGCTGCACCTCCGGCGAGGTGCTCACGGTCTTCGAGCGCGGCACCTACGCCGAGACCGAGACGATCACCGCGGAGGTGCCGCTCGACGCGATCGCGCTCGGCGAGCAGCTCGAGCTGCTCGTCTCGGCCGGCACGAAGGCCTGGCCGTGCGAGGACGCGAACGAGAACAACGACGACTTCTCGTTCTCGAACCCGCGCCTCGTGCTGCCGGACGGCCGCACGCTGCAGCCGCAGGGGTACGCCGGCGGCTCGATCGGCATGGGTGACTCGAACGACGGCCAGCACGACACCTACCCGGCCCTGTTCGACCTGCCGGCCGACGCCTTCGTCGCCGTCGCCCACGCCTGGGACACGACGGCCACGGCCGACGGCGAGCACGTCGTCTCGGCGACCGACGGGTCCGCGAGCGCCGAGGCGCGCGTCGTGGTCGACAACACGGCCCCCGAGGTGACCACGACGGCCACCGCCGACCGCGTCGAGGGCGAGCGCCTGCAGGGCGGGATCGTGCTCGACGCCGAGGCGACGGATGCGACGAGCGAGGTCGCCGAGGTCGTCGCGACCCTCGACGGCGTCGAGGTCGCGCTGCCGCACACCACGTCGACCCTCGCGCTCGCGGCCGGCGAGCACCGGCTCGTCGTGACCGCGACGGACGCCGCAGGCAACGCATCCGAGACCACGCGGACGTTCACGACCGCGGCCGAGGATCCGGCCATCGAGCTGCTCTCGCCCGAGGACGGCGCGACCGTCGTCGGCGACGAGGTCGAGCTCTCGGCCCGTGCCACCGACCCCACGGGCGACGACCTCGACGTCGTCTTCCGCGAGGGCCACGCCTTCGACGCCGCCGACGCTGCGGTGACGGCGAGCGCGGGCGAGACCCGCGACGCGCTCGCGGCGCCCGAGGCGCGCGAGGGCGCCGAGCCTCGATGTCGCGCAGCGCGACGCGCTCGCCGCGATCGGCGGCGGCTCGGTGACCACGGCGAGCGCCGACGCCCTGCCCTACCAGGCGTTCGACGTCGCGGTGCCCGAGGGTGCGGAGGATGCGACGCTGCGCGTGCGGTGGGACGGCTCGGCGAACACCGGCGCCACGGTGGTGCTGCACGTCTGGAACGCCGCAGAGGCGGGCTGGGAGCGGGTCGACGAGCACAGCACCACCGCCGACGGCGAGGCGTTCGTGCTCGCGGCCGAGGTGGCGGCGCAGGATCGCGTCGTCGACGGCACCGCGCGGTTCCTCGTGCAGCACTCCGAGGGCTGGGCCGGCGCCCCGCAGTCGGACCGCGGCACCGCGGTGACGCCCGCGCATCCCGACGACACCCCGCGGGACGAGTACGACTTCACGCTCGGCTGGGAGTCGGACACGCAGTACTACAACGAGGAGTTCTACGACCACCAGCTCGCGATCCACGAGTACTTCCTGGAGCAGCGCGAGGCGATCGACCTGCAGTACGTGTTCCACACCGGCGACATCGTCGACGAGCGCGACCAGGGCTACCAGTGGGAGAACGCCGACGCCGCGTACCGGATGCTCGATGAGGCGCGCCTGCCCTACGGCATGCTGGCCGGCAACCACGACGTCGGCAACTTCGAGGATGACTACGGCTCCTACGGCCGGTACTTCGGCGAGGCGCGCTACGCGTCGAACCCCTGGTACGCGGAGTCGTACGAGGACAACCGCGGCCACGTCGACCTCTTCACGGCCGGGGGCATCGACTTCGTCGTCGTCTCGATGAGCTGGGAACCGGGCGACGCGGAGATCGCGTGGATGAACGAGGCGCTCGCGAGGCACCCGGAGCGGGTCGGCATCATCAACCTCCACGAGTACCTGCTCACGACCGGCGGGCTCGGGCCCGTGCCGCAGCGGGTGCAGGACGAGGTCGTGGCGACGAACCCGAACGTGTCGATGGTCATGTCGGGGCACTACCACGACGCCTACACGCGCTTCGACTCGTTCGACGACGACGGCGACGGGGTCGACGACCGCACCGTGACGCAGATGCTGTTCGACTACCAGGGGCTGCCGGAGGGCGGCCTGGGGTACCTGCGCCTGCTGCAGTTCGACAACGAGGGCGCGCAGATGCGCGTGCGCACCTATTCGCCCTCCCTCCAGGACTACGACGCGGAGGACGCCTCGCTGCCGGCCGAGGATCAGGACTTCGTCGTCTCGTACGAGACGCTCGGCATCGAGCCGCGGGACAAGGAGCTCGTCGGTGACGGGTTCCGCGCGGAGGTGCTCACGGGGGCGGTGATCGAGGCCGGCGCTGCGCTCGATGGCACGCAGATCGGGGCGGTGCGGAGCGCAGCGAGCGGTGCGGTGGTCTCGGTCGACTGGGCGCCGGGAGCAGGCACGCACGGCTGGTACGTGACCGCGACCGATGCGTTCGGCGGCGAGGTGCGATCCGAGGTGCGGTCGGTGGCGCTCGAGGAGGGCGAGGGCACGGGCGGAGAGCCCGGCGACGGCCAGGGCGGCGGCGAGGACGGCGACGCCGACGGCGGCGCGGGCCCCGATCCGCAGGTCGGCGACAGCCTCCCTCGTACCGGTGCGGAGCCGTGGGGTCTCGGGCTGGCGGTGCTGCTCCTGCTCGCGGGGGCCGCCGCGATCCTGCTCTCGCGCAGGGCGCGCCGCAGCTGACCGCAGCGAGCGAAGGGCCCGGCGGGGGACCGCCGGGCCCTTCGCCACGCAGGCGCAGCGGGTGCGTCGACCCGAGGCGCGCCGTCAGGCGAGCATCGGCAGGAACGAGACCGCGAGGCCGACGAGGCCGAGCACGACGAGCACGAGGCCGATGATGCGCATGATGCGCGCGGCGGGGGAGTGCGGCTCGACCTCCATGCGCCACGGGCGGCGCTCCGCGACGTAGGCCGGTTGGTGGTCGCCCTCGCCGATCCGGTCGCGCTCGTCGTGGGCGAGGCGGCGCTCGTGGAAGTCGCCGCCCGCGAACCAGCGCGCGATCGCGCCGCCGGGCACCGGCACCACGACGACCTCCACCGGCAGCCAGTCGCCGTCGCGCAGCCGGATCGCCCACGAGACCACGAGGAACGGCAGGCCCAGCAGCAGCCCGAGCCACGACACGAGCTCGCCGATCGCGCCGGCCGAGTCGAGGAGCTCCACGGCATCACGGTAGCGGCTCGGCGCGCCCGCGCGCCGCCGCCTCGGGCGCCCGGGCGCCGCCGCCGCGTCGGTCCTGCGGCGTCAGTCCTGCGGCACGACCGTCAGCACCCGCCGCACGAAGCCGTCGTAGGCGCGCATCCAGTCGGCGAGGAACTCGCGCGTGCTCTCGACCGTGATGCGGTCGTCGTCGTCCACGAGCCCGTCCGGGTACTGGATGAAGGCCTCGATCTCGTTCATGAGCGGGGCGTTGCAGTAGGAGAGGATCGACTTGAGGTGCTGCTGGCCGACGGCGGTGCCGATGGCGCTCGGCGAGGTGCCGACGACGCCGACGGGCACGCGCGTGAGCGAGTTGCTGCCACCGGGGCGCGAGGCCCAGTCGATCGCGTTCTTCAGGGTGCCGGGGATCGAGCGGTTGTACTCGGGCGTCACGATGATGAGGCCGTCGGAGCCCTCGATCGCCTCCTTGAGCGCGGTCGCCTCCTCGGGGAACGCGTCGTCGCGCTCGCGGTCGTAGAGCGGCAGGCGGTCGATCTCGATGAAGGAGCACTCGAGGGACTCGGGCGCGAGGGCCATGAGCGCGCGGGCCAGGCGGCGGTTGATCGAGGATGCGGCGATGCTGCCGACGATCACGCCGATCCGGTACGGGGGCTCGTGGTGGTAGGTCTCGGTCATGTCCCCCAGCATCGCGCGCCCCGGCGCGCGTGTCGTCAGGCGGACGTCCAGGCTCGCGGCGGCGGTCGCCATCGCGGCGCAGGCGGTCATGCGTGCCGCCGCGTGCGCGCGTCCGCCCCGTCCTGCACCTCGGCCCAGGCCTCGGTCGGCACCGCCAGCAGGTCGCCGACCCTGAGGTCGACGGGGAGCAGGGCGCAGCCTCCCCCGACGGGGGTGCTCGCGCGGCGCGCGGTCGAGGCACGGCCGATGAGCCGGGCCTCGGTCCAGCGCAGCGCCACGTCGGCGCACGCGAGCGACGTCCCCGCGAGGTCTGCGCCCACGGCGACGGCGCCGGTCTCGTCGATGGCGCGCACCGCGACGACCACGGCGCCCGCGCGATGGGAGGGGGAGGGGCGCCCGCCCGTGCAGGGCACCGCAGCGGCCGTCGAGCATGCGCAGGGCGTGCCCTGCAGGGCGGCGAGGCGGGCGAGCGACCGGCCGCCGACGGCGACGTCGCCGACGGCGGCACGGGTGCCCGCAGGCCACGCGTCGACGTCGAGGGGGTCGGCGATCGACGCGCGGAGCGTCGGGAGGAGGTCGGTGAGCGTCATCGGCGCTGCGCGTCGCGCGGTCGGGAGGTCGGCATGCCTCCTGCCTACTCGCGCGGGGCTGGCTCGCGCCTGCACCTCACACCCCGCATGCGCCGAGGGCGCGATCGCTCGCGCTCCGCTCACGGCGGCCCGCGCAGGCAGCCGGAACGGCAGCCCTGGGATCGCCGCTCAGCCGCGGAAGCCGCGCGGGTTCCGCTGCTGCCAGCGCCAGGTGTCGGCGATCGCCTCGTCGAGCGTGCGGGTCGCGCGCCAGGCGAGCAGCTCGTGCGCGCGCGACGGGTCGGCGGTCGAGATCGCGGCATCCCCCGGGCGTCGGGGCACGACCTCGTGGGGCAGGTCGTGCCCGACCGCGGCCTCGAAGGCGCGCAGCACCTCGAGCACCGAGCCGCCGCGGCCCGTGCCGAGGTTCGCCACCAGCACGCCGGGCTCCAGCGCCTCGAGCGCGGCGACGTGGCCCTCGGCGAGGTCGAGCACGTGGATGTAGTCGCGCACGCCCGTGCCGTCGGGCGTCGGGTAGTCGTCGCCGAAGATCCGCAGCGAGGCGCGCTCGCCGGCGGCGACCTGCGCGAGGAAGGGCACGAGGTTGTTCGGCACGCCCTTGGGGTCCTCGCCGATCTCGCCCGAGGGGTGCGCGCCGATGGGGTTGAAGTAGCGCAGCACCGCGGCGCGGAGCGCCGGATCGGCCGCCGCGGCGTCGGCGACGATCGCCTCGATCATCGCCTTGGTGCGGCCGTAGGGGTTGCCGAGGTCGATGCCGACGGGCGCGTCTTCGCGCAGGCCCGCGCCCGGCTGCTCGTAGACGGTGGCCGAGGAGGAGAAGACGAAGCGGTCGACGCCGTGCGCGGCCATCGCCTCGAGCGTCGCGACCGCGGATCCGATGTTGACGCGGTAGTAGGCGAGCGGCTGCGCGACCGACTCGCCGACGGCCTTCAGGCCCGCGAAGTGGATGACCGCCTCGATGCCGTGGTCGGCGATCGCGCGGCCCACGACCGCGGCGTCGCCGGCGTCGCCGACGACGAGCGGGATCTCGAGCCCCGCGATCGCGGCGGCGCGGCGCACCGCCTCCTCGCTCGCGTTCGAGAGGTCGTCGAGCACGACGGGCTCGTGGCCGTGCTCGGCGAGCGCGACGGCGGTGTGGGTGCCGATGAAGCCGGCGCCGCCGGTGAGGAGCACGCGCATGGGGCCTCCGATCGCAGGAGCGCCGACCCGCGGCTGCGGGACGGCGCTCCCATGGTAGGAGGTGCGGCGCGCTCAGGCGTCGGCGAGGAGCCCCTCGACCACCTCGACCGTGTGCTCCCAGCCGGTCACGGCGAGCGTGGGCACGCCCGTGCCGACGACGGGGTAGTCGTTGCCGTCGACGTCGAGGCGGTCGCCGATGAAGAGCATCTCGGTGAGCGGGATGCCGGTGGCGATCTCGAGCTTGCGCATCCCGTACGCCTTGTCGATGCCGCGGCGCGTGATGTCGACCGAGGTCGAGCCGCCCGAGCGCACCTCGAGGTCGGGCACGTCCTTCGCGACGGCGTCGCGCAGCGCGCTCTTCTTCGCGCCGTCGGGGTCCCACGCCGACTTCGCCTCGACGGGGGCCGACTGCCCGAGGGCCGAGAAGGTCACCTGCGTCTCGCGATCCTCGATGCGCGGGCCCCAGGTCTCGGCCTCCCAGAGGCCCAGCTCCTTGGCGCGGCGCTCGACGGCCTCCGCGGCGCGGTCGATCTCGTCCTGCGTCAGCAGCTCGGCGTAGACGCGCTGCCACTCGCCGTCCACGAGGCGGAAGTACTGGGTGCCGCACGTGGGCATGAGGTGGAGGTCCTCGAGGCCCGTGGCGCCGGCGGCCGCCAGGGGCTCGACGACCTGCTTGCGGAACTGCTCGTAGTTGCCGCCGGAGATGATGCACACGGGCGTGGAGGCGACGAGGCGCGACAGGGTCGCGACCATCGCGGGCTCGAGCGGCGACTTCGACGGCGCGAGGGTGTCGTCGAGGTCGAAGGCGATGAGGCGGGGGAGGGGCATGGGCGGCGCTTCCGTCGTCGGGCCGAGGCGGTGCCCTCGGCGACCGCCCAGCCTACCGCCCGGAGCCGCCCCGGCCAGGTCCCGAGAGCGGGGCGCCGCCGGCCGCCGGCTCGTGCTCGGCCACGGCACGGCGCATGCGCGAGCGGCGAGCGGCCACGGCGACGCGCTCGAGGGCGACGCCCAGCGCGCAGCCGAGCGCGGCGCCCGCGGCGTTCGCCACGACGTCGAGGGGCGAGGCGACGCGGCCAGGCATCTGCAGCTGCACGAGCTCGACCCCGACGCTCGCGGCGACGCACGCGCCGAGCACCCACGGCCATCGGCGCGCGCCGAGCGCCAGCGCGAGCGCCGCCGCCACGGGCACGAGCATCGCGACGTTCGCGAGCACCTCCAGCCGCACCCACGTGAGCCACTCCACGACCCCGCGGTCGTGCAGCCACGTGAGGCCGCGGACCGTGACGGGCTTCAGCCGCAGGAGCGCGTGCGTGGGCCACAGCGTGACGAGGAGCGCGACGGGCACCAGGATCGCGAGCGCGGCGAGGGCGGGGCGGCGCAGGGGCGCGCCCACCGCGCCCCGCTGGCGGCGGGGAGCGGGGTCGCGCGAGTCGAGGGATGCCATCGCACCCAGGCTCCCGCAGCCGCCTGAGCCGCGGCCATGAGCCGCGCGGGCGATCGCCCGGCGGTACGATGCTCCGGATGCCTGACCATCCCTCGACCGACGCCGACACCGATCCCCTCGTGGCAGGCGATGCCGTGCGGCGCAGTTGGGGATCCCTCGCCGAGCTCCGCCTCGACGACGGCGAGGAGCTCGTCCGGCACGACATCGCCGGCGCCTCGGGCGAGCTGCCGCTCGCTGCGCTCGCCCTCCGGCGCCCGGGCTCCGACCGGCTCGTCGTGCACCTCCACGGCACGCTCGACCGCGCGCACGACGAGCTGCCGAGGTTCGAGCGGCTCCGCAGCCTCTCGGCGCTCGACGCGAACCTCCTCCTGCTCGCGGACACGACGCTGAGCCTCGAGCGCAGCCTCGCCACCGCGTGGTTCGTGGGCGACCCGGACACCCCGCTCATCGACCGCTACGCGTCCCTCGTGCGCCGCGCGATCGAGGCGTGGGGCATCCGGTCCGCGGTCGTCGCGGGTGCGTCCTCCGGCGGCTTCGCGGCGCTCGCGATGGCACCTCGGGTGCCGGAGGCCCTGGCCGTCGCGATCTCGCCGCAGACGCGGCTGCGGCTGCGGCCCACGGCACGGCCCTTCCGCCAGTTCGTCTACAACCGCTTCGGCGGCTGGGACGGCATCGAAGCGCGCAGCGAGCTGCGCGAGCGCGTCGATCTCGTCCACCGCTACGAGGCGCTCGGGCCGGGCCGCGCCTGGTACGTGCAGAACTCCGGCGATCTCGAGCACCTCGATCGGCACGCACGACCCTTCCTGGAGGCGCACGGAGGGGAGATCGTGCGCGCCGCGGAGGAGTACCACTGCCCCGGCCACAACCCGCCGAGCGCAGAGCGGGTGCGGAGCTGGATCGAGCACGCGCTCGAGGAGCCCGACGCCGATCCGCGCCGCTTCGTGCGGGAGCCGCCTCCCGAGGTGCCCAGGATCCGACGCTGAGCCGGCATCCGTACGATTGCTCGGACGCCCTACCGATCGGAAGAACATGAACCTGCGGACCTTCCGCACCGCGCTCTGGCACCTCAGGAAGGGCGGGATCGCGCAGCTGCGACGCTGGCGCGAGAGCCGGGGCACGAGCGCCCGGAACGCGTCCCCGGCCGCCGCCGAGCGCGCCACGCCTGCGATCGCCCCCGTGGCGCCGCTCGACGTCCCGGTCTGGCCGATCGCGGAGCGCCCGACGAGGCGTCCCGGCCTCCGCGTCGGCGTCATCATGGACACCTTCTCCGCGAGCGCGTGGGGCTACGAGTTCGACGTCGTCGAGCTCACCCCCGACGGCTGGCGCACCGAGCTCGCGCGCGAGCCGATCGACCTGCTCTTCGCCGAGTCCGCCTGGGCGGGCTCCGGCGGCGCCTGGCGCTACCAGCTCACCGGCTCGCAGGCGCCGAGCGCCGCGCTCCGCGAGCTCGTCGCGCACTGCCGCGAACGCGGCGTGCCCTCGGTCCTCTGGAACAAGGAGGACCCGCCGCACTTCGAGGACTTCCTCGACACGGCCAGGATCTTCGACCGCGTCTGCACCACCGACGAGGCGCTCCTGCCGCGCTACCGCGAGGCGCTCGGCCACGACCGCGTCGAGGTGCTCGGCTTCGCGGCGCAGCCGGCGCTGCACCACCCCATGCGGCGCAAGGACGCGCACCAGGTGCTCGATGTCGGCTTCGGCGGCAGCTACTGGTCGCACAAGTTCCCCGAGCGCCAGGCGCAGATGGACCTGCTGCTCGGCGCCGCGACCGAGGTCGCGGAGCGGCGCGGCATCGGCTTCGACATCTACTCGCGCTTCGAGTCGGAGGAGAAGTACCGGTTCCCGCACCGGTTCCGCGGCTGGGTGCGCGGCTCGCTCGACTACGACCGCATGCTCACCGCGTACCGCCTCCACAAGGTCATGCTGAACGTGAACTCCGTCGTCGACAGCCCGACGATGCTCGCGCGCCGCGTCTTCGAGATCCTCGCCTCCGGCACGCCCGTGGTGACGACCCGCAGCCCCGCGGTCGAGCACTGGTTCGCGCCCGAGGAGCTCTCGATCGTCGACTCGCAGGAGGAGGCGGAGCTCGTGCTGCGGGCGCTCATCGCCTCCCCGGAGCTCCGCGACCGGCAGGTGCACCTCGCGCAGCGGCGCATCTGGCGCGAGCACACGTTCTCGCGCCGCGCGACGCAGGTGCTGGAGTCGGTCGGCATCGCCGATCCGGCTGCCTGGCGCAGGCCGCGGGTGAGCGTCCTCGCGCCGACGATCCGCCCGCACCTCGTGCCCGGCATCATCGCCACCGCGGGCCGCCAGGAGGGCGTCGACGTGCAGCTCGTGCTGCTACTGCACGGCTTCGAGCTCGAGGAGGCGGAGCTGCGTCGACAGGCGCAGGAGGCGGGCGTGGCGGACCTGGTCGTGCTGCACGGCGAGGCGGGCACGTCGCTCGGGGAGCAGCTCAACCGCATGGTCGCGGTCGCCGACGGCGCGATCCTCGCGAAGATGGACGACGACGACCTCTACGGCCCGCACTACCTCGCAGACGCGTGCTTCGCGCTCGACTACTCCGGCGCCCAGCTCGTCGGCAAGGAGGCGCGCTACCTCCACCTCGCCTCGATCGACGCGACGGTGCTGCAGCATCCCCACCGCGAGCACCGCTGGTCGCAGCTCGTCGGCGGCCCGACCATGGTGGGGCCCCGAGAGACCTGGCAGGCGCACCCCTTCGAGGACCGCACGCTCGGCGAGGACACCGGCTTCCAGCGCGCGATCCTCGCGGCCGGCGGCGGCATCTACAGCGCCGACCGCTGGAACTTCGTGCAGATGCGCGACGCGCGCGCGGGCCACACGTGGCACATCGGCGACGAGCGGATCCTCGCCAACGGCGTCGTCCACGGCTTCGGCCGCGCCGACGCGCACGTGATGCTCTAGGCCGTCGCCCGGGGCGGCCCGAGCCGGGCGAGGTCAGGACGGCAGCGCGACCCCGTCGACGCCGTGCTCGTCCTGCAGCCTGCGGAGGATCTCGGCGTACACGCCCGGCGCGTAGTGGAACGGGGCGAGGCCCCAGCGGTGCCCCGGGTCGGCCAGCACCGACTCGGGCGGCAGCGCGATCGTGCGCACGCCGAGGTCGTGCAGCGTCGCGTAGTAGCGGGCGAAGCGCGCGTTCGCGTCGCCCGCGCGGACGCCCATGCTCCACGGCGTCGACGCGCCCTCGGTGGTGCGGAGCGCCCACGGCACCTCCAGGACCACGGTGCGCTCCAGCAGGCCCTGCCGGCGCAGCTCCTCGACGAAGCGGGTCGCGCGCTCCCGCCACAGCGCGAAGTGGCCGTCGTCGCCGAAGGGCAGGTGCACCGCCTCGTCGAGCACCGCGGCGACCGCGTCGGAGCGGATCGTGTCGATGCTCCGGGTCACGAAGGTGCCGTCCGAGAACCGGTGCACGCCGTGGCGCTCGTCGGCGAGGTCCCACAGCAGGAGGTCGATGCCGTCGGCGAGCTCTGCGAGCCTCGCGGGCAGGAGCCCGGCGAAGTCGGCCCGCACCATCCGGGCCTGGAAGCTCGACTCGAGGCCGAGGTCGTCGGGCAGGTGCGCGGAGGCGTCGCTGCCGGCGGAGAGGAGCGACTGGCGCGCCACGTAGCCGCGCAGGTCGATGCGGTCGCCCGCGGCCTCCACGGTGTCCCGCGCGACGCAGGAGCCGTACACCAGCACCCGCGGCGGTTGCGCTGCTCCGGTCACTGGGCTCCGCTCGTCGGCGCCGCCCGGACGGACGGCGCATCCACCCTAGACCCGGCGGGGATGCAACCCGGGCCCCGCCCGGTCGGCCGCACCGGTACGCTCGTCCTCGGCGACCCGCGCCCGGCCTGCCGCGGGTGCGGCACGGTCACGACATCGAGGGAACGCATCGCAATGGATCACGCACAGATCGTCTGCGTCGTCGGGCTCGGCTACATCGGTCTTCCGACCGCGGCGATCCTGGCGGCGCAGGGCCACACGGTCATCGGCGTCGACGTCGACGAGCAGCGCGTCGCCGACGTTGCCGCGGGCCGGATCCCGTTCGTGGAGCCCGACCTCGAGTCGGTGCTCGCGGGGGTCGTCGCCCAGGGAAGGCTCACGGCGCGCACGACGATGCCCGCCGCCGACGTCTTCATCGTCGCCGTGCCGACGCCCTTCACCGCCGACAAGGACGTCGACCCGAGGTTCGTGCGCTCGGCGGCCGAGGCGATCGCGCCGCAGCTGCGGGGCGGCGAGCTCATCATCCTCGAGTCGACGTCGCCCCCGGGCCTCACCGAGCGCATGGCCGCCGCGATCCTCGAGGCGAGGCCCGATCTCACCGGCGATCCCGGCCACCCGACCTCGCTCCACTTCGCGCACTGCCCCGAGCGCGTGCTGCCGGGCCGCATCATGATCGAGATCGTCGACAACGACCGGATCGTCGGCGGCGTCACGCCCGAGGCGGCGGAGCTCGCCCGCGCGCTGTACGCGACCTTCTGCAAGGGCGCCCTGCACCTCACCGACGCGCGCACCGCCGAGCTCGCGAAGCTCGCCGAGAACTCCTACCGCGACGTCAACATCGCCTTCGCGAACGAGCTCTCGGTCATCGCCGAGCGGCTCGACGTCGACGTCTGGGAGCTCATCGCCCTCGCCAACCACCACCCGCGCGTCGACATCCTGCGGCCCGGTCCCGGCGTCGGAGGGCACTGCATCGCGGTCGACCCGTGGTTCATCGTCTCGGCCGCGCCCGAGGAGTCGCAGCTGATCCGCACGGCGCGCGAGGTCAACGACGCGAAGCCGGACTTCGTCGTGCGGCAGGTGCGCGACCGGGCCGCGGGGCTCGAGCGGCCCGCGATCGCCGTGCTCGGCGTCGCCTTCAAGCCCGACATCGACGACCTCCGCGAGTCGCCGAGCGTGGAGGTCGTCGCCCGGCTCGCGGAGGCGCTGCCCGAGGCGCGGCTGCGCGTCGTCGAGCCGCACGTCGACGACCTGCCGACCGCGCTCGCCGAGCACGCAGCGGTCGAGCTCCTCCCGCTCGAGGAGGCGCTCGCGGGCGCCGACCTCGCGGTCGTGCTCGTCGGCCACCAGCAGTTCCGCGCGATGGACCGCAGCCTCCTCGAGGGGCTCGAGGTCCTCGACGTGCCCGGAGCGCTCCGATGAGCGCCTCGGCTCCCGACCGCACCGCCGCGCCCCACCGATCGGAAGGCGACACGATGACCGAAGACGAGCGCGCGCTCGCCGAGCTCGACCTGCCCAGCGTCGAGGAGCAGAGGGCCGCGCTGCGCGGCGCGGTGCTCGAGGCCGACCGGAAGCACCGCATCGTGTTCGTCGGCCGCTTCTTCCAGGGGCCGACGGGCATCGTGGCATCGCTGCACCGGGCGCTCGAGAGCCTCGGGCACACCGTGTTCCAGCTCGAGCTGGCGCGCCACAAGGACGCCTTCGACCGCTCGAGCGGCGCGACCGGCGGCTACGGTCCGATCTTCTTCCGCCCCGAGCCCGTCGAGGCCGTCTTCCGCGCCTTCCGGCCCGAGATCGTGGTCTTCTGCGCGGGCGGCGTCGTGCTCGACGACGAGGGCGCGGCCTGGTTCCGCGAGCGGGGCATCCTCACGATCGGCCTCACGCTCTCGGACCCCGACGTGCAGGACTCGGTCATCGACCACGTCGGCCGGTTCGACTACCACACGACCAATGCGGCGCTCTCGCTCGAGCGGTACCACGCCGAGGGCCACACGAACACCTTCCTGATGCCGTTCGGCATCGACCGCGACTACGTGCTGCGCGACGTGCCGCCCGCCCCCGAGCTGCGCGCCGACGCCATCTGCATCGGCCACGCGGCCGGCAGGCCGGACCGCCACGAGGTGATGGTGCGGCTCGCCGAGCTCGTCGACGTCCGGGTGTACGGCAACGGCTGGCCGCTGCCCGGCGCGGAGCCGGTCGCGGGCGACCGCCTCCTGCAGGCGGCGCACGAGGGCCTCATCCACGTGAACTTCCCGGCCACGCGCGCCGGCTTCACGAACGTGAAGTGCGGCGTGTTCGAGACCATCGGCGCCGGCTCGATCCTCGCGACCGCCCGCTTCGACGAGATGGGCAGGCTCTTCGACTACGGCGACGAGATCCTGGGCTACGACAGCGCCGAGGACCTCGCGGGCCAGATCGCGGCGCTGAAGGAGCAGCCCGTCGAGCTGGAGCGCCTGCGCCGCAAGGGCTTCGCCAGGCTGCTCTCGGAGCACCTCTACGAGCACCGCTGGCTGCGCCTGCTCGCCGACATCGAGGACGACCTCGAGACGGGCGCGAGCGGCAAGGACGAGGCCGAGCGCGAGCGCCTCCGCGGCGTCCTCGCGACCACGCACGGCCGCCCGCGGCACGTCATCATCTCCGGCTTCTACGGCGCCCAGAACCGCGGCGACGACCTGCTGCTCGACGCGATCGCGGCCTCGCTCGCCGAAGCCGACCCCGACGTGAACGTCATCGTCGCCGGCGTGCAGGCCGCCGAGGTCGAGCGATCCTCCGGCTATCAGTCCTTCCGTCGTACCGAGCAGCACGTGGCCGAGCGGTACGCGTCCATGGCGACCTCCGTCATCCTCGGCGCCGGCGGCCTGTGGCACGACTACACGATCGCTCGCGCGGGCGGCGTCTCGGGCGTCGTCACGAACGCGAGCGTCTCGCCCTCGCACCTCGTGCAGCTGCCACTCATGGCGCGCGCCTACGGCGGCTCGCTGCACGTCTACGGCATGGGCGTCGGCCCGCTGCAGGACGAGGCGGCGAAGGCTGCTGTGCGCCTCACCGGCTCGATCGCGTCGAGCGTGACGGTGCGCGACGAGGAGTCGCTCCGACTGCTCGGCGGCGTCGCCGACCGCTGGGCGGCGCAGCCGGTCGTCGCGCCCGACGCGGTGTACTCGCTGCCGCTCGAGGTGCGCGAGCCCGGCATCGCGCTGCCCGAGCGCTACATCGCGCTGAACGTGCGTCCTTGGGGCACGGATCCCGCGGTCTCGGCACGGCTGCGCGACATGGTGCTGCGCGTCGCGGCGAAGCGGGGCCTCGCCGTCGTGGCGCTGCCCATGCAGACGATCGACGAGCGCGCGCTCGAGAGCGAGCGCGACGACTACGCCGCCGCGGTGCCCGCGTCGATGCCGGGCGCGGAGTTCCTGGGCGTCATCGAGCGCGCCGCCGCGGTCGTGTCGATGCGCCTGCACTCCAACCTGCTCGCGCACCGCCTCGGGACGCCCGCCGTCGGCTTCTCCTACGACCCGAAGGTGCGCTCGCACTTCGCGCAGCTCGGCCGCGACCACCTGGTGCTCGACCTCGAGGCGCAGGAGCACGAGCTCGAGGCGGCGCTCGACGCCGCGCTCGACGAGGGCGGTCTCGGCGAGCGGGCCCGCGCCCGCGTCGCGGAGCCTCGAGGCGGCCTCCCGCGCAGCGATCGCCGCCGTCGCGACCGCCATCGCCGAGGGCCCCGTGCAGGTCTCACCCATCGCGGGCATGGTCCACGAGCCGGTGGCGGCGCAGGCGCAGACGCGCAGCGCCGACCTCGACCGCGCGATCTGGCCCGAGCGCGACGCGATCGACGTGCACCGCGCGGTGCTCCGCTCGGGCAACCTGCTGGACCCCGAGCGGGAGGTCGGCCATGTGCGCCGCCGCAGCGCAGCGGGCGACACCTTCGCGCTCGACCTGCGCGCCCCCCGCACCGGCGACTTCGTCGAGTGGTCGATGGTCGTGCCCCCGTCGGAGGAGGGCACCCGCATCGAGCTCTGGGTCAAGCAGCGCTACGCCGAGCGCGAGCGCATGGGCGGCTACCTCGCCTACGCCGTGCTCGTCGACGACCACGAGCTGTTCGAGCAGGACATCACCGACTGGCAGCCCCGCAACAGCGTGTGGATCGCGCTCGGAGCCTCGAACGAGGAGCGCAGGGTCAGGATCCGCCTCCGGGCGCTCCGGAACTGCCCCGACTGGAACTGGGGGCCGGCCGCCGCGATGACGGTCGAGCGCGGACGGCAGGAGGCCTGGCACGGTCGGGAGGACCTGCGCTGGGGCGCATCGAGCCCGTATGCGCGGGGTTCGGAGCCGGTCCCGACGGCCGTCGAGCCGTCGGCCGCCGAGGCGACGCCCGGCGAGGCGGCACCTGCGGTGCCTGCGGCGCCCGAGGCGCCTGCGATCGCGGCCTCGCAGGGCGGCGCGCACGATGCCGGCACGTGGCTCCGCCTCGATGCCGCGCGGGTGCGCAGCGGCAACCTCCTCGACTCGGCCGCGGTCGTCGAGCACGCTCGGACCACCGACCCGGACGGCGACTCGATCGCGCTCGTCTCGGGCGGGCCGCGCAAGGGCGACCACGTCGACTGGAGCTGGAGCCTGCAGGGCGGCCCCGGGGTCCGGGTCGAGCTCTGGCTCCAGCAGAAGTACGCCGAGAAGCCGGAGGTCGCGGGCCACCTCGCCTACTCGGTGCTCGTCGGCGACCAGGTGCTCTTCACCCAGGACGTCACGGCCTGGCAGCCGAGGAACACGGTCTGGATCGCGATGGGCGAGGACGTGGCCGACACCACCGTCACCGTCCGCCTCGAGGCGCTGCGCGACTGCCCCGACTGGAAGTGGGGCGAGTCGAGCCCCATCACGATCGAGCGCGCCCGCGCGATGCGATGGTCGGGCAGCGGCACGAGCTGGGGCGCCTCGAGCCCCGCGGCGCTCCCCGCGGCGCAGGGCGCGCCTGCAGCGGCGGCACCGGTCGCGCGCCGCCGACGGTGGAGCCGCTGAGCGGCTGAGCCTCAGACGCGCTCGCGGCTGCGCTCCCGCAGCCGCGAGCGCGCATCGGCCACGAGCGAGCGCCACAGCGGCGAGCCCTCCAGGCGCCGGGCCTTGGTCTGCAGCTCGTCGACGCTCGCGAACCGGATCACGGTCCCCGGCTCGTGCTCGAGCGCGGCGCCTCGAGGCGCGAGGACGACGCCGGGCAGCGCGAGCACCGCGGCGACGAGCGCGGCGTCGCGCGGCGGCCCCGGCGGGCAGAGCACGACGGCGGTGTCCGCGAGCTGCTCGCGCAGCGCCGCCCCGGACAGCCGCTCCGCGTCAGCCCATGTGAGGCGGTCGAAGCGCGCCTCGTCGAGGGCCTCAGAGAGCCCCGCGACGAGGTCGTCCTCGTGGTCGGGACCGTCCGACACCACGATCGATGCCGCAGGGAGCGGCGGTGCGCCGATCGGGGCCGGGGCCCGGCCGGGGTCGCGCTGGTGCGCGGGGTGCCGCCCGAGGTCTCCCGCGGCGTCGGCGACATCGGCGAACCAGCGGGAGCGGCCGTCGGGGTCGAGCTCGCGCCAGCGCTCGTCGTCGCCGAGCAGCGCCTCGAGGGCGACCGCGCGCGACGCGGCGCTGAAGTGCCGATCGAAGCGTGCGAGGACGGCCGCGGAGCGCTCCTGGAGCCGCTCTCGGCCCCAGGAGGGGTCCTCGACGACCTCCTTCGCCTCCTCGGCGCTCGCGACGACCACGAGCTCGGGGTAGAGCTCCGCGCCGCCGCGCCCCGGATCGATCGAGACCGTCGGGATGCCCATCGCCATGCACTGCACGATGCGGCTCGGCAGCTGGAACGACCCCAGGGCGTCGAGCCCGGGGAACCACGTCTCGAGGCTGCGGTGGTCGGCGAACCGCTGCGGGATGCTGATCGCCCAGTCGGTGCGCGCCCCGGCGACGAGGACCTCGTCGTCGGCGTCGAGGTACCCGCCCGAGAGGCCGAGGTGGTCCGCGCCGACGCGGCCGTGCACCCGGACGAGCCCGGCGAGGGCCCCGAGCTCGAAGTAGCGCCCGCGCCGCACCGCGTCGTCGACGTTGCCGAGGAACATCGCCCGGGACTCCGCGGGCTCGGTGCCCCACACGGCCGGGAACGCGACGCGGTCCGTCCAGAACGGGAGGTTCACCCCCGTCGGGCGGCCGAAGTAGCGCTCGTAGTGCGCGAGCACCGCGGGGCCGCCGCAGTGCGCGATCCGGTCGTACTGCTCGAGCACGGGCGCGTACGAGAGGTCGAACAGCACGGGGTCGTCCGAGAACCAGGCGGCGAGCCGGATGCCGGCGTCCCGGAGCCTGGCGAGGGAGCGGGGCGGCAGCGACGCGGGCCGGAAGCACAGCAGCCAGTCGGGCTCGAAGGCGATGCACGCGTCGACCGCGCGCTCGAGGTGCTCGATGGGCGCACCGGCGGCGGGGAAGCGGAAGCCGTGGCCGATCCGGCCGGTCGCGAGCACGTCGTGGCCGCGCTGCGCCAGCGCTCGGGCGAGCGACTCGTGGAGGTGGTGCTCGAGGATGCCGTCGAAGAGCGCGATCCGCATCAGCGCGCCCCCGCCCTGGCCGAGCGGGTACCGTCCGCCCTGTTGACGAGGAAGGCATCGGCCCCGATGGCCTCGGCTCCGCGCTCCTCGGCGCGGAGGAGCGGCCCGGCCGCCGCGCTCGTGGCGAGCCAGGTGCCGCGCCGCACCGCGTCCGCTCGCGCGAAGGGCGCGTCGGCGTGCGCCGTCGTCGCTGCGACGGGACCGACCCCGAGCCGGTCGACGAGGAGGGCGAGCCCGGCGAGGTCGTCGGGATCCGGCAGCTCGCGCGCGTCCAGGGAGGCGACGAGCGTGCTCGGGCCAGTCGCCTCGGACCGGATCACGAGGCCGGTGCGCGCGGCGAGCGCGTCGAGGACCTCGGGCTCGTGGTGCCCGCCCAGCGGTCGGCGCACCACGACCTCGAGCGCGCCGACGACCCCGTCCAGGCGCTGCGCCGCGATCGCCGAGACGCCTCGGTCGAGCGCGTCGACCTCGGCCGCGAGCACGACGCGCAGCGAGGGGAGCGGAGCTGGGTCGAGGTCCAGGAGGGCCCTCGCGCGATCCCGCCAGAGGTGCGAGCGGGCGACCGACGTCCACGCGGCGCGTCCGAGCCGCTCGCGCGCTGCGGGGTCGTCCGCGAGGCGCGCGGCCTCCGCAGGCCGACTCGTGGGGGCTGGCGGCGATGGCGATGGCGTCGCCGAGGAGCCTCGGCGATCCACGAGCCCTCGGGGGCGATCACGGCGCCGCCGCCCGCGGCGGCGGCGAGCGCCACGTGCACCGCCCCCGGGTCGTCGGTGCGCACCTCCACCACCGCCGCGTCGCGGGCCGCTCGCAGCGCGGCGCGCGAGGGGCGGCCCTCCAGGGTCGCCGAGCCGTGCAGCGCGCGGAGCGCGGCGGGCCCGTCGTCGGTGGGCGAGGCCGCGGGAGGCAGCGCCGCGGCTGCGCCGTCGCGAGGCCGCAGGGCGAAGCGCCGCACCGGCGTCGGAGTCGCCGATCCCGACGGGCCGGGAACCGGGGCGGTTCCGTCGAGGTCCCAGACGACAGCGGGCAGTCCGCGCTCCGCGGCGAGCCCGAGCAGCCGCGCGGCTGGTCCCTGCCGCAGATCGGGGTGCGCCTGCCAGGCGCGCTGCGCGCCGTCCGCGAACGTGCCGACCAGGCACAGCGCGGGATCGATCCGCGCCACGTCGGTCCCGACGCCGCGCGGCTCGATCCGCCACACGTCGAGGTGCGGCGCGAGGCCGGCGGCGGTGCGGTCGTCGAGCACCGCGACCGCGCGCGGGAGGTCGGCCCGTCGCACCGGCCGCTGTGCCGAGGACGCCGCGAGCGCGGCGAGCCCGGTGCTCGTCACGCGGCGCCCCAGCCGGGGCGGGCTCCGCCGGGCCGCGCAGCTCGAGCAGCCGACCCCGGTCGACGAGCTCGACCTCCGCGTCGAGGACGCCCGGCAGGAGGGCACGAGCGGCGGTCTCCTCCCTGACGGGCACGACGATCGTCGCGAGCGGCCAGCGCAGCGCCCGTGCGAGCCAGCGCCGGTCGTCGGCATCCGCGTCGGGGAGGTCGGCCGTGCTGAGCAGGACGCGTGCGTGCGCGCCGTGCGGCTGCAGCGCCAGCATCCCGCGACCGAGCGCCACCTGCTCGATCGCCCTGCCCCTGGTCGCGACCGGGGGGCCGCCGACGAGCAGCAGCGTCTCTCCCTCGGCCGGCGCCGCGGCCTCGACGTCGAGCTCGCGCGCGGCGGCGCCGTCGAGCGCGGCCTCGTCCGCGAGGCGCGCGAGGACGGCGTCGGCCGCCTCCAGGCGCGCTGCGACGCGCTCGACGGCCTCGAGCGTGCTGCGGCCCCGCGCGAAGGCGGCGCGCTGGGCCGATCGCAGCGAGGCGAGCCTCGGCGTGCAGGCGCGAGGCCGCGAGCGCGCTGCGGCCCGCCAGCAGCGCGACCGCGAGGGCGAGGAGCGCGACCGCCGGCCCCGGCGCGCCGGAGATCGCGAGCACGGCCGCCGCTGCGGCCGCCAGCCCGGCGGCGACGGGCAGCGAGCGGGCGATGGCGTCGCGCACGGGGTTCCTCTCCGGTCGGCACAGGGCTCGCGCGATGGTATCGCGGACCGCGCAGCCGCCATCCGATAGCGTGTCCCCCGAACGATCTGGATGCGGCAGCAGGGACGCATCCTCAGGCGCATTCCTGAGCGCGCCGGTCTCACCCGGCCGTCTCAGGAGGAGCGCATGCAGCAGCACGACGTCGACGACGTCCCGGGGACCACGGCGGCGCAGCGCGTCTCATGGGCGGTGCGCCCGCAGGGCCTGCGGCTGCGCGCCGACGTCCTCATCGTGGGCGGCGGGCTCGGCGGCGCCGCGGCGGCGATCGCCGCGGCCCGGCGCGGCGCCCGCACGGTGCTCGTCGAGGAGACGCACATGCTCGGCGGCCAGGCCACGACCTCGGCGGTCTCGGCGATGGATGTCACCACCTACTACGCCGAGAGCCTCGGTGAGCACGGGCTCTGGTCGGAGCTCGTGGCGCGCATCCGCGCGGTCTACGACGACGAGCTGCAGCGGCCCTGCAACACGGCGCGCTACCGTGACGACTCGTTCGCGCCCAACGTCGTCGTCATCGAGCGCGTGCTGGGCGAGTGGTTGGCGGAGGAGGGCGTCCACGTCGTCAGGAACGCCCCGCTGCGGACGCTCGAGCGGCTCGCCTCGAGCCTCGTCCTGCGCTTCGACGGCGTCGAGGTCCGGGCCGAGTACGCGATCGACGCGACCGAGACGGGCGAGCTGCTGGGGCTCGGACGGGTGGCCCACCGGCTCGGCAACCGCGTCGTGCCTGCCGCGGCGCCGGATCCCGACGACGTGCACGAGCTGATGATCCAGGACATCACGATGGCCGCCGTCGTGCGCCGGTACGACGAGGGGCTGCCCGACTGGGCGCGCGTCGACGAGGCGCCGCCGGAGTACCAGCGCTTCCGACGCACCATCGCCGCGAGCTACCCCGATTCGCCCGGTCACCAGTTCACGGGCCCGAACGCGTTCGCGGGCTATCGCGCGACCCCCGACCTCAGGTCGGACGACCGGTACGACGGGCTCGCCTGGGAGCGCATCACGAAGACGGCGCTGAACTTCCACAACGACCAGCCCGTGAGCGCCGCGTACCTGACGGACGAGGACGCCCGCCGCACCGCCGACCGCGTCGCGATCCTGCGCTCGCTCAGCATCCTCCACTACCTCCAGGTCGAGCTCGGGCTGCCGTGGGGGATCGCGGACGACGACGGCTTCGCGCACGGTGGCGAGCGGCCGGTGCCCGAGGGCCTCGAGCGGTACTCGGCCATGGTCCAGCATCTGCCGCTGCGGCCCTACGTCCGGGAGGCCCGGCGCCTGCTGGGCAGGTCGACCCTGACCGGCAAGGACATCTTCCGACGGGCGCACCACCAGATGGCGCCCTGGGACGTCGACGCGATCGCCGTCGGGACGTATCCGCCCGACCTCCACGGCGGACGCCGGGCGGAGCACCTCGAGGCCGACCTCGGCGAGTCGCTCCAGGACAAGCCGAGCATCTGGCGCGAGGGCCCGTTCCCGATCCCGATGGGTGCGCTCGTGCCGCGCGCCGGTGGCAGGATCCTCGCCGCCGAGAAGAACATCTCGGCGAGCCGGATCGCCGCCGGCGCCATCCGCCTCCACCCGACGGTCATCGCCACGGGCGAGGCGGTCGGCGCGCTCGCGGCGCTCGCGACGAGCTTCGGCGTCGCGCCGGACCGCATCCCCACGGCAGCGGTGCAGAGCACCCTCGTCCGCGGCGGGGCGCTGCTCTCGCCCGTGCGCATCGGCGGCCTCCAGCACGACGATCCGCGCTTCGCCGCGATCGTCATGGCGGTCTGCCGCAGGCTCGTCGACTGGGACTACGTGCGGCCGGGCGGCGACCCGGGGCCCGAGCCGTGGGTCCGCGTCGACCTCGACCGCGCCGCTGAGCTCGGGGAGGCGTTCCTGGCCGCGCACGGCGGCTGGGACGTCGCGGTGCGGGCGTCTTCGCGATGACTGCGCACGATCGTCTACGATGCTCGGGGGCGTAGCGGAACCTCCGTCCACGCCGATCCACCCATGCGCATCCTCCTCCTGACCCACTACTACGCGCCCGAGAACGGTGCGCCGCAGCGGCGATGGAGCGCGCTCGCCGAGCGGTTCGCCCGCGAGGGGCACCAGGTCGACGTCATCTGCCCGGCCCCGCACCACCCGGGGGGCAGGATGCCCCGCGAGCACCGTGCGCATCGCCCGGGCTCGACCCACCGCGACGGCTCCGGCGTCGCCGTGCACCGGGTCGGGTACCTGCCGCACGACGGCGGCATCGTGCGACGCACGATCGATCACGTCTTCGTCGCGGCCGCGACGGTGCGGCGGGCGCGCCAGCTGCTGCGCACCGGCAGGCTCGAGGCGGAGGCGAGGATCGTGGTCGCCACGGCGCCCGCGCTGCCCACGCTCATCGCCGGCAGGAGCGTGGCGCGCGCGCTCGGCAGCCCCCTCGTGGTCGAGATGCGCGATGCCTGGCCCGACCTCGTCTCGCACACGCCCGGGCTCGTCCGCGGCCGCGGTGCGGTCGCCGCGGTGAAGCGCTGGGTGCACGAGGGCATCACGGCCCTGCAGCGCGGGGCGTCGCGCGTGGTGACCACGACCGAGAGCTTCGCCCGGGTGCTCGAGGAGCGCGGCGTGACGGCGACCGCCGTGATCCGCAACGGCACCGACCTCGGTCGCTACGCGGCGGTGCCGCCGCGCAGCGCCGACCACGTGGAGCTGCGGGCCCTCTACATGGGGACCGTCGGCCGCAGCCAGGGCCTGGAGGCGGTCGTGGAGGCCGCCGCGCGCGTGCGCGACGCCGGCGTGCCGATCCGGGTCCGCATCGTCGGGCAGGGCGCGGCGCTGCCGTTCCTGCGCAGCCTCAACGCTCGGCTGGGCGGCCCGGCGGAGATCGTCGGCCCGGTGCCGGGCGCCGAGGTGCTGCAGCACTACGCCTGGGCGGACACGTGCATCGTCTCGCTGCGCGACTGGGAGCCGTTCCGCTGGACCGTGCCGTCGAAGGCTGTACGAGCTGCTCGCTGCCGGCAGGCACATGACCGCGCTGGTGGCGGGCGAGAGCGCGACGCTCGTGCGGGCGGCCAGCGGCGGCGACGTCGTCCGGCCGGGCGACGTCGACGCGCTCGCCGCGCTGTGGACGCGACTGCAGGCGGAGCCAGAGCGGCTCGAGGCCGATCCCGCGGCGAGGGAGTGGGTCGCGGCGAACGTCGAGTACGACGCGCTCGCCGACCGCTACCTCGCGCTGCTGCGCGGGGCGCTCTGAGCCCTCAGGCGGCAGGCAGCGCGAACGACCGCGGATCCTCGTCGGGCGCCTCGAGCGCACGCTCGATCCAGGCGCGCACCCTCGTGCGCGTCGGCGGATTGTGGCCCGCGCAGTGGAACTCGTCGACGAACGTCACGCGGTCGTCGACCGCCGCCTCGAAGGGATCGCGCTGCAGCGCCACGTGGTCAAGGTCACCGGAGTTCTGCACGTACCAGACGCGACCGCCCGGCACCTCCTCGTAGAGCGCCGCGAGGTCGACCCTCGTGCGCGTGCCGGGGTCGAGCTCGAGGGCCTCGAACCGGTCCCGCGACGGGAAGGCCGCGCCGCGGAGCCGCTCGGCCCACTCCTCGCCGAAGCGCCGCACGTGCACCTGCGGCGAGAAGGCGACCGCGAGCGCTCCCGGGATCCTGGGCGCGAGCGCGATGGCGCCGAAGCCGCCCGCGGACGAGCCCGCGAGCACGATGCGCGCGACCCCGAGCTGGGCGGCGACGCGGCGGATGAGCGCGGCGAGGCGCTCCGTGGCGTCCTCGCCGTCGCGTCCCAGGTACCACCCGATCCGCAGCTGGTCGTCCAGCAGCAGGGTGGGGTCGGCGAGCAGCAGCAGGTTCGCGTCGACCTCCTGGAGCGACGAGAGCCGCTCGAACCGCGGGAGGTCGTAGTGCTGCCGCTCGATCGACCCGTGCAGGTGCACCACGAGCGCATCCGAGCCAGGCCTGCGGATCAGCAGCGACTGGAGGTCCAGGAAGCCGTCCTCGACGACGTCGTGGCGGATCCGCCGATCGTCGGGCCCCACCTCCAGGGCCTCCACAGCGGGCCAGCGGCGTACGTCCGCCTCGTGTCGCTCGTCTCGTTCCAGCATGGTCGTGGTCGTCCGTCCGTCGTCCGGCATGCGAGCCACTCTCCCACACCCCGACGACGGCGCGGGGTCAGCGGCGCGGCCCGGGGTAGGACTCGAGGAGCGCCTCCGCGTCGAACTCGGCGTGCGCGGTCGAGGGATCGACGTGCGCCAGGAGCGAGGCGTCGAGCACCTCGAGCTGCGAGAGGTCGAGGGGCTCCTGGTCGGGCAGGCCCACCGACCGGAGGAAGTCGAGGAACTTCGTGCCGTCGCCCGCGATCTGCCTCGGCGCGCCCGAGAACCTCGCCCAGCGCGCCGGGATGCCGTAGGCGGCGGCCAGCACGAGGCCGTGGAGCGAGGTCGAGACGACGGCGCGGCAGGTGAGGAGGCGGTCGACCACCGACTCCATCTCGCCGTAGCCCACCTGCCGCAGGTCGAGGTCGACGACGCCCTCGCCGAGCCTGCCGAGGCCGCGGTCGGCGACGTGCTGGATGACGCCGAGCTCGTGGACGGCCTCGACCTCGGGGGCGTAGAACCGCGGCAGCAGCAGCGCGGGGTCGCCGAGGACCTCGGGCGCCGCGCCGCCGGAGCGCCGGACGAGCTCGCGCGTGAGCGGCCCGCGCACGGCGCTGTAGCGCGCGCGGGGGTTCAGCTCGTCGCTCATCCTCGGGGTGCCAGAGCCCCAGACGTGCTGGTCGTCGCCCGCGAGGCGGATGATGCTGCCGATCGCGAGCATGCCCTGGTCGGGCCGGACGAACCTCGGCGGCAGCCCCGAGACGCGCTCGACGACGTAGGGGCTGAGCGCGTCGCCCAGGTTGCCCGGGAACGGCCGCTTCATCCACCACATCGCCGGCCGCTCCTCCGGGGCGACCCCCAGTTCGGCCGCGCGGCGCTCCAGGCTCGAGGTCGACCTGCAGCGAGCGGGCCTCGAGCGCCGTCGCCCCGCCGAAGGCGAGCGCGGCGTCCACGTGCTCCTGCGCGCCGTCGAGATCGGCGTGCTCGAGCGCCGTGCGGGCGCCGAGCAGGCGCGCGGCGCCGTCGTCCGGGTGGCGTCGCACGTGGGAGCGCACGGCCTCGTCCGCCTCGGCGCGCCGGCCCCGTCGCCGGTGCACGGCGGCGAGCCGCTGCGCGTGCGCGATGCTGTCGTAGCCGTAGTCCTCGGCCGCCAGCAGCATCGCCTCCGCCGCGCCGTGCTCCTGCTTGCGGAGATAGTCCCCCGCGACGGCGGTGAGCACCTCGCCCGGGTTCCGCAGGAGCGGCAGCTGGGCGACGCCCGCGCGGTGCTGAGCCACGTTGCCGCTGTGGCCGTCGAGGATCCACGTGTCGTCGCCGACCTGCTCGGGATGCCGCGCGATCCGCGTCGAGGGCAGGACGAGCACGCTCAGCTGCCCCTCGAAGCTCGACCAGGCGCGCTGCAGCAGGTACGCGTCGGTCACGGGCTGCGCCTCCGCGGCCTCGAGCGCCTCCATGTGCTCGAGGAACGCGCGGGCGGGCGCGGTGTCGTTGAAGGCCACGAGGCCAGGGCGCCACATGCTCGCGAAGCGGTACGGATCCAGGTCGCGCAGCCCGGTGCCCTGGGTGAAGGCCGCGAAGTCGGCCTGCATGCCGCGCAGCGTCTCGGGGGCAGCCCGCAGGTCGGTGTCGACGTCGAGCCACACGATCGGTCGGCCGAGCTCGTCGAGCTTCTCGCGGTAGAAGCGCACCTTCCTGCGGCACCAGCCGACCCAATCGAGCGAGGGGTCGTCGAAGTGGTCGATCGAGTGGTCGATGCCGAGCCGATCGCACGCCGCCGCCAGCCGCTCCGCGCGGCGGTGGTAGTACTCGTCGCCGGCGGCGAACGACACCACGACCGGCAGTCGCGAGTCGATCTGCGGGGCCATGCTGGGGGCTCCTCCTGGCTCCGCGGTGCTCGGGGTGCGGGGCGGGTCAGGCGCCCCCCTCGGCGCGCTGGCCGCCGCGCTCGCGACGCTAGCATGGCGTCGTCGCGCGACCTGGACGTGGGCGGGGCGGCTGAGGACGGGAGCGAGCGTGCAGGAGCAGACGGAGCAGCTCGGGCGGCTCGAGCGGTTCGTGCGGCCCGCGCTCGAGGGCAGCGAGTCCCAGCGGACGCAGATCGAGCGCCTGCGGCAGCAGCTCGCCGAGGCGCGGGAGCGCGAGCAGCGCCAGCGCGCGGAGGTCGCGTCGCTTCGATCGCGCATCACGAGCTCGGCCGACGCGGCGCGCGTGCGCGCCGCCGGCCAGCAGACGGAGGCCGCCGAGCTGCGGGAGCGCCTGCGCGCCGCGTCCGAGCGGGAGTCGCGCGCCCGGGCCGAGCTCTCGGAGGCCCGCGAGCGCATCCAGGAGCTGCAGGAACGGCTGCGACAGGGGGCGGCGTCTCGGCTGGAGGCCGCGGAGCGGACCAACGAGGTCCGCGCGGAGGTCGCCGCCGCCCGAGAGCGGCTCGTCGCGCTGGAGGAGCGCCGTCGGCGCGAGGCTGAGGAGTCCCGACGCAGGGTCGTCGCGCTCGAGGAGGGCCGTCGGCGGGAGGCCGAGGAGCACCGGCGGCGCCTCGCGGCGATGGCGGACCGGCTCACCGCGGCAGGCGAGCGCGAGGGGGAGCGCGCCGTCGCGCTCCGCGACGCGCGCGCCCGGCTCGACGAGCGTCGCGATCAGCTCGTCGAGCGTCGCGATCAGCTCGTCGAGGTCAGGGCACGCCTCGCGGACGCGCAGGAGCGCATCGCCGCGGCCGCGGCCAGGGCATCCGCCGCCTCCGCTCGAGCGGCCGACGCCCAGCGGCGCGCGGCCGAGTCCCGGCAGCAGCTGCTCGAGACGCGCGAGCGGCTCATCGAGACGCGCGAGCGGCTCGTCGCCTCTCGCGACCGCATCGCCGAGGTCGGCGCGGAGCTCGGCGCGGAGCTCGCGGCGGCGCGAGAGCGGATCGGCGAGCTCCGCGCCCGGCTCGGTGCCGGGACGCAGCAGGCTGCCCCGAGCGGCACTGCCGCTCGGGGCCCCGAGGCGGACGCCTAGGCGCCGAAGTCGGGCTCGCGCTCGCCGACGCCGAGGAGCGCCGCGATCGCGGCGACCGATCGCGCGGCGGCGCGCCCGTCGCCGTAGGGGTTCACGGCGTTCGCCATCGCCTTGTAGGCCTTCTTGTCGGTGAGCAGGTGGTGCGCCTCGAACTCGATGCGCTCGCGGTCGGTGCCGACGAGCCGCACGGTGCCGGCGTCCACGGCCTCGGGCCGCTCGGTGTTCTCGCGCATGACGAGCACGGGCTTGCCGAGGCTCGGCGCCTCCTCCTGCACGCCGCCGGAGTCGGTGAGGACGATCGTCGACGCGCCCATCACCTTCGTGAAGTCGGCGTAGCCGAGCGGCTCGGTGACGATGACGTTCTCGAGCCCCTCGAGCTGCGGCAGCACCGACTCCCGCACGGCGGGGTTGCGGTGGATGGGCAGCACGATCGTGTGGTCGGCGTGCCGCTTCGCGATGGTCGCGAGCGCCTTGCCGATGGCCTTCATCGAGCCGCCGAGGTTCTCGCGCCGGTGCGTGGTGGCGAGGATGATCGGGCGGCCGCTCGCGATCGCCTCCGCCACGCGCGCGTCGGTGGGCACCGTGTCCCACGAGGAGGCCTCGAGCAGCGCGTCGATGACCGTGTTGCCCGTGACGACGATCGTCGCGGGATCGACGGACTCGCGGCGCAGGTTGTCGCGGGAGCCGGCGGTGGGGGCGAGGTGCAGCTTGGCGACCTGGCCGATGAGCTTGCGGTTCGCCTCCTCGGGGAACGGCGAGTCGATGTCGCCCGTGCGCAGGCCCGCCTCGAGGTGGACGACCGTGACCTGGCGGTTGAACGCCGCGATCGCGGCCGCCATGGCGGTGGAGGTGTCGCCCTGCACGATCACGATGTCCGGCTGCTCGCGCTGGATGAGGTCGTCGAGCCCCGCGATCGCGCGCGCGACGATCGAGTTGAGCGGCTGGCCCGGCTGCATGAGGTCGAGGTCGTGCTTCGGCTCGATGCCGAACATCGCGTTCACCTGGTCGAGCATCTCGCGGTGCTGGCCGGTGACGACGGCGATCGACTCGAAGCGCTCGTCCTGCTCGAGCGCCTCGATGACCGGGGCGACCTTGATCGCCTCGGGGCGCGTGCCGTAGACGGTCATGATCTTCTGCGGTGCCATGGTCTTCTCGTTCCGTGTCGAATCAGGTGCCGGAGAACAGCGGGGGATGCGCCTCGGTCGCCGACTGGAGGGCCCGCTTCGCGGACTCCTCCTTGCCGAGCGCGATGCAGTGGGCGTAGTAGCGGTACATGGTGGCGACCTCGTCCGCCGGGCCGTCGGCGATGAGGGTGCCGCTGTCGAGCCAGAGCGCACGCGTGCACATCTCCTCGATCGTCTTCGCGGCGTGGCTGACGAGGAAGACGGTGCCCGCGCTGTTGATGAGCCCGTGCATCGCCTCCTTCGCCCGCTCCGCGAACGAGGCGTCGCCCGTCGAGAGCGCCTCGTCGATCATGAGGATCTCGGGATCGGCGGCGACCGAGATCGCGAAGCGCAGGCGCGCGCCCATGCCGGAGGAGTAGGTGCGCATGGGGTCGCGGATGGCCTCGCCGAGGTCCGCGAGCGCCTCGATGCGCTCGCGGGCGAAGTACGCCTCGTCGGGGGTCATGCCCATCGCCAGCGTCCCGAGCCAGATGTTCTCGAGCCCGGAGAGCTCGGGCACGAGCGCGGCGCTCACGCCGAGCAGCTGCGGCTGCGCGCTCGCGACGACGGTGCCTGAGGTGGCGGGCTGGAGCCCCGCGAGCACGCGCAGGAGCGAGCTCTTGCCCGAGCCGTTCAGCCCCACCAGCCCGAGCATCTCGCCCTCGCGCGCGGCGAGCGAGACGCCCCGCAGCACGGGACCCGACACCTTGGGGCGCCGCAGCATGCCTGCGAGGCCCGAGCCCTCGGCACGGCGGCTGCGGTAGCGCAGCCGCACGTTCTCGGCGGCGATCGTGACCTTCGGCTCCTCGCTCAGGCGCCAGCCGACCGCCAGCTCACTCTCGGCCATAGCGCTCCTCGTCCGCCCAGAACAGCAGGAACCCGACCACGAGGGTGCCGATCGACCAGGCCGCGAGCATCCCGAGCTCCTCGATCGGGGGCACCGCGCCGTCCATGAGGATCGTGCGGTAGGCATCGAGCACGACGTAGACGGGGTTGGCCTGGATGATGGCGAGCATCGTCGGGTGGTCGACGAAGCGCTCGATCGGGAAGATGACGGCCGAAGCGTACATGAGCAGTCGCGCGACGAAGCCCATCGCCTGCGCGAGGTCGGGCACGCGCGCGCCGGCCCAGCCGAACAGGAGCGCGAAGCCGAGGTTCAGCGCGCAGTGCAGCACGAGGATCGGCAGGAAGAGCGACCAGGTGATGGTGATCGGCTCGTGCGGCGGGATCACCATGATGCCGAGCAGCATCACGGCCATCGCGGGCACGCTGACGAGCAGGTCGCGGAGCACCATCGAGATCGCGAGCGACACCTTCGGGAACGCGAAGGCTCGGATCATCGACTTCGAGTTGCGGATCAGCGAGACCCCGCCGGTGATCGAGCGGCTCGAGAGCTGGAACATGAAGACGCCGATGAGGATGAACGCGATGAAGTTGTCCATCCCGTTCCCGATCTGCAGCAGGAGCCCGAAGATCACCCAGTAGAAGGCGGCGTCCAGCATCGGCCGGAGGATGTGCCAGAAGACCCCGAGGCGCTCGTTCGAGTAGCGCGTGAGCGCTTCGCCGCGGGCGCCCGCCCAGATGAAGTGGCGGCGGTCCCACAGCTCGGTCACGTACTCGCGCAGCGGCGGGCGGCTGCCCACGCGCCGCAGGTGGCTGAGGTCGCCGTAGTGCGACTGGAGCTCGCGGCGGAGCCCCGTCGAGAGCATCGCGGCGCCCGACTTCCGCGTCGACCACGCGCGTCGCCACTGCGTCCGGAGTCCGCGGGACTCAGGACGCGGCGACGTGCGAGTCATGCAGGGACCTGGGCAATCTGTGGGCGTGCGGGAAGCGGAACGCGGGTCGCTCCGCCCTCGATGGTACCCAAGGGCTCACGCACCGCGGCGCGCGAGGGTCTCGCGGTAGCGCTCGCCGATCGCGTCCCAGGTGCGCTCGGCCGCCCGCTCGAGGCCGAGAACGGCGAGCCTGGCGCGCTCCGCGGGATCGGCGGCGAGGGCCTCGAGGCGGTGGGCGAGCGCCTCCGCATCGCCCGCGGGCACGGTCGCGCCCGCGGCGACGAGCGCATCCCCGACGATCTCCTCGAGCGGCGGCAGCGCGCTCACGAGGAGCGGTGTGCCCGAGGCCATCGCCTCGACGGGCTTGAGCGGCGCGACGGTGCGGGTGACGGCGCGGTCGAGGCGCGGCACCACGACCGCGTCGAGCGCGTCGCGCCACTCGGTGGCGCGCTCGCGCGGCACGCGCCCCGGCAGCACGGCCGCGTCGCCGAGGCCGAGGCTCGTCGGCGAGCGCGAGCAGCCCCGGGCGCGCCGTGCCGTCGCCGATGAGGAGCGCGCGGACGTCGGCGCCGCGCGATCGCGCGGCCGCCACGGCGCGCAGCAGCACGTCGAACCCCTCGTAGTCGACGAGCGAGGAGGCGGCGCCCACCCAGCAGCCGTCGCGGGGGAGCCCGAGCGCGGCCCTCGCGTCGCGCGGCTCCGGCCGCTGCCGCTCGAGCGCCGCCCGGTCGATGCCGTTGGGCACGAGCCGGATGCGCTCGCGCGCGACGCCGCGTCCCACGAGGTCGTCGGCCATCCGCTCGGCGAGCGTGAAGACCGAGTCGGCGTCGGCCGCGAGCTCCGCCTCGCGCTCGCGCGTCAGCCGGTAGCGCTCGCTCGCCGCCGCGCGATCGCGCGCCTCCTCGCTGCCGAGGCCCGCGAGCCAGGTCTGCTCGAGCATCCCGCGCACCTCGTACGCCCAGGGCAGTCCCAGTGCGTCCGCGACCTCCCGCACGACGACGGCGTTCGGGTAGTGCGTCGTCGTCTGCAGCGCCATCGGCTCGACCTCGGCGGCGAGGCGGGCGAGCGCGTCGGCCTGCTGCACGAGGCGGCCGTCGGGCGTCGGCGCCAGCATCGTCGGCAGCGCGCGGTGGTAGCGGATGCCGTCGACCTCGTCGACCGAGCGCGCGGCGAGCCCGCCCACGACGACGGGGTAGCCGATCCGCGTCATCGCCACGGGGGCCAGCCCTGCCTCCTGCTGGGCGCGCAGCACCGCGTGCGAGCGGAGCGTGTAGCCCGACTGGGTGTGGGGGAGCGAGTTGGTGAGCAGGTGCAGCACGCCGTCGCCGCCGCGCGCCCTGCCGCCCCGGAGGCTCCAGCGGAGCCGCGTGCCGGGCGTCATGATGGCGAGCTCGGCGCGCAGCGCGCGGTGCAGGCGCGGCGCCGCGCCCGTGCGCGCGAGCAGGGCGATCGCCTCGCTCGCCTCACCCAGCTGCCACGCCGCCCGCGCCCGAGCCGCCGCCGGGCAGCGGGGGTCGTCGACGACCAGCTCGGGCAGGCCGGCCGCCTGCGCCACCTCTGCGCCGAGCCTCGAGAGGCCCGATGCGGCGAGCTCCGGCAGCAGCGCACGCGTCGCGGCGAGATCGCCGGAGAGCCACGTGCCGAGCAGCGCGCGGTCGGCGCCGCGCGCCGCGCGGACGAGGGCGCCCAGGGGCCCGCGAGCGGCGGGGAAGCGGCGTGCGAGCCTGCACCGCGAAGGTCGTCGGGTCCTCGCCGATCGAGCGGGCACCCGTCGCGGCCGCGAGCGCCGCGTTGCCGGCGATGCGTGAGGATCGCGCGGCCGCCCCGCGCGCGACGAGGAGGGGCGTGACGCGGGCTGCCATGCGGCAATCCTCCCACCCACTAGCCTTGCTCCCATGTCGACCCCCGTGACCAAGGCCGTGATCCCCACCGCGGGGCTCGGCACGCGCTTCCTGCCGGCGACGAAGGCGCTGCCCAAGGAGATGCTCCCGGTCGTCGACAAGCCGGTCATCCAGTACGTCGTGGAGGAGGCGGTCCGTGCGGGCCTCGGCGACGTGCTCTTCGTCACGGGTCGCAACAAGAACGCCCTCGAGAACCACTTCGACCGCGCGACCGAGCTCGAGCAGATCCTGCACCGCAAGGGCGATCAGACGAAGCTCCACAAGGTGGAGGAGTCCTCCGACCTCGCCGACGTCCACTACGTGCGCCAGGGCGATCCGAAGGGGCTCGGCCACGCCGTGCTCCGCTCGCGCGCGCACGTGGGCGACGAGCCCTTCGCGGTGCTGCTCGGCGACGACATCATCGACGAGCGGGACCACCTGCTCGAGCGGATGCTCGAGGTCCAGGGCGCTCGCTCCACGACCGTGGTCGCGCTGATGGAGGTGCCGCCCTCGCAGGCGCACCTCTACGGCATCGCGACCGTCGAGGCGACCGACGAGGAGGACGTGGTCCGCGTCCTCGGCCTCGTCGAGAAGCCGGAGCCCGGCTCGGCGCCCTCCAACCTCGCGATCGTCGGCCGCTACGTGCTGCGGCCCGAGGTCTACGGCGTGCTCGAGCGCACCGAGCCCGGCAAGGGCGGCGAGATCCAGCTGACCGACGCGCTGCTGGAGATGGCCCGCGACGAGTCCGTGGGAGGGGTGCACGGCGTGGTCTTCCGCGGCCGCCGCTACGACACGGGCGACCGGCTGGACTACATCAAGGCGAACGTGCAGCTCGCCGTCGAGCGCGATGACATCGGACCGGGCCTGCGCTCGTGGCTGCGGGAGTTCGTGCCCTCGCTCGAGGAGTGAACGCCGTTCGGGCTTCGCATTTCGAATTCCGCCGGGATTCGGGATTCCATTCCATATTGCATCGCCATCCCGAATTCCATTAGCATCGGAATATGGCAAAGCAGACTTTCGTGCAGCTCGTCGACGACCTCTCCGGTGAGAGCATCGAGGAGGGCGCAGGGCGCACGGTGCGGTTCTCGTTCGACGGGGCCGACTACGAGATCGACCTGACCAGCTCCCACATCGAGGAGCTCTCGGCGAGCCTCGAGCAGTACGTGCGCGCGTCGCGCCGGGTGTCCGGTCGCCGGGCGGGCGGGCGCGCGGCGTCCACCTCGCGCAAGGGCGGCTCGGGCGAGACCGCCGCGATCCGCGAGTGGGCCCAGGCCGAGGGCATCCCGGTCGCGACCCGCGGCCGCATCCCGGCAGACCTCGTCGAGCGCTACCGCAACCGCTGACCGGCGACGGGCGCGGCCGCCGCCGGGCCGGGCACGGCCTCGGCGGCGCGGTCCGATCGAGGCGTCCGCGCCGTCCACGCGTCCCACGATGGGGCGCTCAGCCGACCGCGGACCGGAGCGCCACGTCGAGCGCGTCGTCGATGGCGCGGGCGAGGCGCGCGAGGCCGTCGTCGTTCGGATGCACGCCGTCGGCCTGGATGAGCTCGGGCTGCCCGAGGAACAGGTCGCCGAGCTCCAGGTAGGTGGCGTCGTGCGCCTCCGCCTCGCGCTCCACCCACCGCGCGAGCGCGCGCAGCTCCGCCGGCGGCTCGGTCGCGCCCCACAGCGGCGACGTCACGTAGATGCGCGCCTCCGGCAGCGCGGCTCGCAGCTCCTCGAAGAACGCGACGACGCCGGCCTCCAGGTCTTCGGTGCCCAGGTCGTTGCGGCCGCCGGAGACGACGACGACGTCGGGAGCGGCGGCGACGGCCTCCGGGATCACCTCGGCGTAGGTCTCGCAGTAGGCGAAGCCGCAGCCGTCCTCACCCGCGCTCGTCGCATAGCCCGTGCCGCCTCGGGCGATGTTCACCACCCGCCACCCGCGCAGCTCGCCGAGCTGCGCGGGGAAGCTGGCCGCCTCGCTCGACCTCCCGGCGCCGTAGGTGTACGAGTCGCCGATGAACACGGCGACCGGCTCCTGCGCGGCCGACGGGGCAGGCTCGGCGAGCGGGGCGTGCTCGAGCGCCGCCGACGCGGTGTCGCGGCCCTCCTGGCCCGCGACGCGGACGACGCCCACCGCGATCGCGGCGATCACCACGGCAGCGACGACCACGGCAGCCGCGATCATCCTGCGCCTCGCGCGCGCGACGACGTGCTCCCCCATGCGAACCAGGGTAGGGCGGCCGCGGGGGCGGCGACGCCGTCCCGGCGTGTCGCCCGAGCCGCGCGCAGGGTCGAGCCGTCAGGGGTCGAGCAGCGCGTCGATGCGCCGCGCGATCCGCTCGAGGCCCTGGGCGTCGGGGTGGAGGCCGTCGTCGGCGATCAGGTCGTGGCGCTCGGCGAAGAGGTCGCCGAGGTCGACATGCTCGCCGCCGATCGCGAGCACCTCGCGCTCGACGACCGCGCGGAGCCGGAGCAGCGCCTCCGGCGTCGGCGATGCGTCCCACAGCGGCGAGGTCGCGACGATGCGCGCATCCGGCAGCGCGCGGCGGAGGCCGCGGAAGAGGCTCGCGCACCGCCGCGTCGAGCGCTGCGTCGCTCTCGGCGCCGCCGGCGGGCAGCAGGTCGTTGCGGCCGCCGGAGACCACGACGACGTCCGGTGCGAGGCGTGCCGCGTCGTCGATCCGCTCCGCGTAGGCCGGGGCCCGCACGTACCCGGAGCCGTTGACGCCGAGGTTCACGGTGTCCCAGCCGCGCAGCTCGCCGAGCAGCGACGGGAATCCGGTCCCGGCGAGCTCGGTCGCGTCGCCGTACGTGTAGGAGTCGCCGATGAAGGCGGCGAGGGGACGGGGGCCGTCGGCGTCGGGCGGCGCGGTCGGCGCCGGTCGCGCGTCGGCCACGGCGCGCACCACGAGGGCGCCGACGACGAGGGCGGCCAGCGCTCCCGCGACCAGCAGCGCGCGGGCGCGAGCGCCGCGCCGGTCGGGACCGCGCACCGCTCAGCCCACGATCGCCCGCACCGCCTCGAGCGGCACCGGCAGCCACTCGGGGCGGTTGCGCACCTCGTAGACGACCTCGTAGAGCGCCTTGTCGAGCAGGAGCGCCCGCAGCACGGGGTCGTCGCGGTCGACCGGGCCCGCTTCGGCCTCGTAGCCCGCGAGGAACTCGGCCTGCCGCGCCGCGACCCAGTCGCGCGCGGCATCCGCGTCGCCGTCGCGGGCCTCCTGCAGCGCGGAGCCCGCGGCGTAGTCGAACGAGCGCAGCATGCCGACGACGTCGCGGAGCGGCGTCTCGCGCACCATCCGCTCGTGCAGCGGCCGCAGCGGCTCGCCCTCGAAGTCGAGCAGGATCCAGCGCCCCTCGAGATCGCGCAGCACCTGCCCGAGGTGCAGGTCGCCGTGGATCTGCTGGAGCGTGCCGAGGCGGGTCGCGCCCCGCAGGCGCTCTGCCTCGAGCGCGAGGCCGCCCGCGAACGGCTCGAGCGCCTCGGCCGCCTCGTCGCGCGCCCACGCCATCCGCTGCTCGAGCCCCGCGACGAAGCGCAGGGCGTCCTCGTCGTCGGCCTCCGCGGTGCCGAGCGCCGTCGCGAGCTCTCGGTGCACCGTGGCGACAGCAGCGCCGAGCCCGCGGGCGTCGGGCGCGGGCGAGGCGCCCCCGCGCACGGACTCGAGCGCGTGCGCGCGGAACAGCGCCCATGCATCCTCGCCGCCCGCGACGAACGACGAGACGGCGAGGAGGTGGCCCGTGACCGTCGTCTCGCCCGCGGCCCACGAGCCGCGCAGGGAGGCGAGCAGGCGCGGGACGCCTCGCGTGCCGCCGCGCGTGAGGGCGCCCGTGACGACGACCTCGGGGTTGTCGCCGGGGGAGACCACGCGGAAGGCCTTCGCGATCCAGCGGCCGTCGCCACCGATGATCGAGGTGTTCGACTGCTCGCCCGCGAGCACGCGGATGCCGCCCTCGGCGGGGGTCTCGACGGCGTCGCCCTCGAGGCCCGGCACCGCCGTCGTGCCCGTCGCGGCGGCGAGCAGCGCACGCACCGTGGCCGGATCCGCGCAGCCGTCGACGAGCCAACGATCGCCGAGCCGCGCGATGGGGGCCTCACCCGGCTCGTCGCGCAGCGCGACCGGCACCTGGAGCAGCACGTCGTCCGCCCGCAGCAGCAGGATCGCCGCGTCGTCGCCGAGGGGCCACGTGCGCTCGAGCACGACGGCCGGTCGCGTGCCCTTCAGCGGATACCAGCGCGTGCCAGGCATCCAGGCGGCGACCGCCTCGACCACGCGGTCGTCGTCGAGGTGGTGCGGGTCGGTCGTGAGCTCGCCCATGGGCCCATGATGGCTCATGCGCCTCCGTGCGACCTCCGCGTCCGCACGGGCCAGCGGCGTCGGGGCCGGGGCGCCGCGACGACCTCGGCCGAGCGGCTCAGCCGAGCGGGGTGGTGTGCAGCTGCGCGCCGAAGACCATGCCGTAGAGGTCGCTGACGGGCGCGATGAGGCCCGTCGGCCCGCACCCGCCGACGGGCGTGCCGCGGATGCCGGACACCACCGCGACCGCCGTCGCGCCCTCGGCGTTGGGGTGCGTGACGACGGGGCCGCCGGAGTCGCCCAGGCAGAAGGCGCGACCGGCGGACGAGGTCACGAGGATCACGTTGACGCACTCCTGGCCTGCGACGGAGGAGTAGCAGGCGACGTAGGAGTCGCCCGAGCGGAGGTCGCACTTCCAGCCCGTGACCTGGCCGGAGGAGCACAGGTAGTAGCCGGCCGGCGGGCGAGTCGTCATCGCCGAGGTGATCGCGAGCGTCGAGGTCTGGCCGGTGTAGATCCGGGGCAGCGTGCGCGCGTCGTAGTCGAGCGCGATGGCGCCGAGATCGGTCGCGTACGCACCGTCGTTCAGCGTGGCGACGAGCTCCGAGGTGCCCACGCGCGTCCCGCTGTAGTTGCGCACGGCCCTGCCGTCGCGATAGTCGCTGCAGTGCGCGGCCGTGAGGATCATGGGGCGGTGCCCGTAGACGCCGGAGAAGCCGGAGGTGCACGAGACGAAGGCGCCCGAACGGAACTGCGTCATCACGCGCATGCCGCCCGAGAACACCGTGGTGTCGTCGGTGCGCGCCGTCTGCACGGGGGCGCGCCCCACGGGGTCGATCGTGCTCGCGGTCGAGAGCGGCAGCTCCTCGGTCTCCTCGACGACGAGGTCGACGCCGAGGGCCGCCGCGTCGGCGCGCGCGTCGGCGATCGCGTCCTGCACGCCCGCGTCGTCGAGCGGGATGGCCTCGCTGCCCCCGGCCGCGGCGGCGTCGGCCGTCGGCACCTCGACGGTGATGCCCTCGGCGCCCAGCTGCAGCCCGAAGGCGCCCTCGGCGGGCAGGCTCGCGGCGAAGGATGCGGCGACGTCCGCGATGTCCGCGGCGCTCGCGGCGGCGGGCACGAAGCGGACGTCGATGCCCTCGGCGGCCGCGGCATCGGCCACCTGCTGCACCTCGGCGGGCACCTCGCCGCTCCAGCCGACCTCGATCCATCCGGCCAGCGGATCGCCCGTGACCGCGCCCAGATGCTGCTCGGCGGCGAGCGCGTCGATGTGCCCGATGCGCTCGATCACGGCGAGGTGCCGCTCCTGCACCGCGGGCAGGTCGGAGGCCGCCGTGGGGGCGGCGGGGAGCTGGAGGAGCGCCGCGCCGACGCCGATGGCGACAGCGGCGGCGAGGAGCGGGCGGCGCATGCGGGACCTCGTGACCGGTGGGGCAGAACCGAGTTCCGATCGTACCCGAAACATTCAACCTCACCTAGAGGGTCTTCTGCGGTGCCGCGCGCCGCCGTCGACCGGCGATCAGCCGGTGGGGTTGTCGACCCTCGCCTCGGCCCGCTGCTCGATCCCGACGCTCGCGCCGCGGCGCCGCAGCACCGCGCGCACGACCAGCCAGCCCGCGCCGCCGAGCACCAGGAGCAGCACGAGCCCGGGCACCGACTGCCCCAGGCCGAACAGCAGCGTCGCGCCCCAGGCGAGGAACGCCGCCCACCCCGCCGCGAGGCCGTCCCAGAAGCTCGGGGTGCCCGTGGGCCCGGCGACGGTCGTGGAGCGGATGTCCACGCCGATCGTCGACATCGCCACCGCATCCTCGATGGCCCGCTGCTCCGAGAGGAGCTGCTCGAGCTCCGCGGTGCGCTGCGTCAGCTGCGCCTCGACCTCGAGCAGCGTCTCGGTGTCGGCGGCGCTCGCGAGCAGCGCCGTCAGCCGCTCCACGGAGGCCCGCGCCGCGTCGACGCGCACCGCGAGGTCGCGCACCTGCGCCGAGACGTCCTGCTCGCCGAGGTCGACGCGCGCCACCTCGCCGAGGCCGCGGAGCGCGGTCAGCAGCCCCTCGACCTCCGCGGCGGGCACGCGCACGACGAGCGTCGCCCACGCGGGCTCGAAGTCGGTCGAGGCGCCCTCCGAGCGCTGCTCGACGCCACCGCCGCGCGCCTCGGCGGCGTCGGCTACCGCATCGGCGACACCGATCGGATCGGCGGCGCGCATCGCGAGCGTGCCGGAGACGATGACCGAGGCCTCGTCGCCGACGCCCGCGGCGGGGAGGCCGTCGCCGCCGCCGTCCTCCGCGGGCGCGTCCGGGGCCGCGCCGGGCTGCGCGCCCGGCTCCATCGGCTCCGGTGCGCCGAGGCTCGGGGCCCGCGACGCCGGAGCCGCCGCCCGTGGTGCCGCTGCGATCGCTCGGATCGTTCGGCTCGCTGGAGGCGAGCGCGCCGCAGCCCGCGAGGAGCGCGACGAGGAGGACGGAGCCGGCGATCGCCGCGCCGGACGGGATACGGAGCCTTCGCATGCCCCCATGCTCCGCTCGCGGCAGGGCACGCACAGCCCAACGTTCCCCGCGACTCGCTCGTCCGCGCCGCGCTCCGGCGCGTCCGGCGGCGCCCCGCAGGACGGTCGGCCGCCCTCCCGAGCGGGCCGCCCACCGAGCTGCCCACCGTCCGAGCGGAGCGCGCCTCGCGCTCAGCCGCGCTCGGGATCCTTCCTGCGCGCCTTGGCCTCGGCCTTCGCGTCCGCCTTCGCGCGGGCCTCGGCCTTCGCGTCGGCCTTGGCGGCGGCCTTCGCGTCGGCGGCCGCCAGTCGCTCGGTGGCCTTCGCGACGGCCTCGGCCGCCTTCGCCTCCGCGCGCCGCAGGCTGCGCGCGCGCCTCGTCGACCTGCTTCGCGGCCTCCCGCACCTGCTTGTCGGTCACGATCGCGGCGGGGAGGCGCTGGGGCTGCTCGTCCTCGGCGCCCGCGCGCTCCACCCAGCGCTCGACGCCGTCGAGGAGGCGCGAGAGGCCGAAGCGGAAGCCCGACTCCGGCTCGGCGACGGGCTCGTCGAAGAGCCCCTGCCGCACGATGGGCGCGAGGATCGGGAAGCGGTCGTCGGTGACGAGCTGGGGGAGGGCGGCGCGCACCGCGTCGTCGACGTCGGCGTCGCTCGAGGCGCGCGCGTAGAGGCCGATGTAGCCGAGCATCAGCAGGAGCGTCGCGAGCTTCAGCCGGTCGTCCGCGGGCACGTCCTCGAGCGCCGCGAAGCCCGCCTCCACGACCGCGAGCCGGTTCGGCGTCGTGGGCGTCGACGAGGGCGGCAGGTCGGCCATCCACGGGTGCGCGTCGTAGCTCGCGCGCACGAACATCGCCCAGTCGCGGAGGCGCTCGCGCCACGAGCCGCCCGTCGTCGGCACCGCCACCTCGCTCGCCGCGTCGTACATGAGCAGCAGCAGGTCGTCCTTGCCCGTCACGTAGCGGTAGAGCGACATCGTCGTGAAGCCGAGCGCCGATGCCACCTTGCCCATGCTGACGGCCTCGAGGCCCTGGGCGTCCGCGATCTCGATCGCGGCCTCGACGATCCGCTCGGTCGAGAGCTCGCGCTTGGGCCCGCGGTGCGGGAGCGCGGCGACGCCCCACGTGACGGCGTGCGCGTGGGGCAGGGGCGGGGAGTCGTGCGGCTCGGCGGCGTCGGCCGGGAGCGCCTCGGGGGCGCTCACTGGCGCTCGTCCGGGTGGGTGCCGGCGCGCTCGCCGGTCTCGAGCGCCGCGATCCGGGCCATGTCGGCCTCGGTGAGCGCGAAGCCGTCCACGTCGAGGTTCTCGCGGAGCCGCTCGGGCCGCGTCGACTTCGGGATCGCGGCGCCGCCCAGCTGCAGGTGCCAGCGCAGGATCGCCTGCGCGGGGCTCACGCCGTGCTCGCGCGCGATCTCGGCCACGCCCGCGTCCTCCAGCACCCGGGCGCGGCCGAGCGGGCTCCATGCCTGCGTGACGATGCCGTGGCGCTCGTGGAAGGCGCGGAGCTCGTGCTGCGGCAGCCACGGGTGCGACTCCACCTGGTTGACGACCGGCACGACGCCCGTCTCGTCGACGATGCGGGTCAGGTGCGCCTCGGTGAAGTTCGAGACGCCGATCGAGCGCACGCGGCCCTGCCGCTGCAGCTCGACGAGCGCCGCCCAGACCTGCGGGTACTGCCCGCGCGCGGGGCGCGGCCAGTGGATCATGTAGAGGTCGATGCCGACGCCGACCGCGGCCTCGCTCGCGTCGAAGGCGCGCAGCACCGCGTCGCGCGTCTGCGCCTCCTCGCCCCAGAACTTGCTCGTGACGGTGAGCGCGGCGCGGTCGAGCCCGGCGTCGATCGCGCGGCGGATGCCCTCGCCCGCCTCCGCCTCGTTGCCGTAGAGCTCGGCGCCGTCGACGAGCCGGTAGCCGGCGGCGATGCCCGCCTCGACCACGTCGGCAGCCTCCGCGGGCGCGACCTTGTAGAGGCCGAAGCCGAGCGCGGGCATCCGGTGGCCGTCGTGGAGCGTCAGGTTCTCGGGCACGCCCTGATTCTGCCAGCGCGCTGCCGCGGGCGGCTCCGCCGCACGGCGGAGCGCCGGTCGCGCCGCTGCCGAGCGCGTCCGCGCCGCCCCGGGTCCGCCTCCGCCTTCCGCTCGCTCGTGCCCCTGATCGGCGACTCCTGGTGCTGAGTGGCGACATCTGCCATCGAGTGGCGGCACCTGGCGCTGAGTGGCGACATCTGCCATCGAGTGGCGACACTTGGCGCCGAGTGGCGACATCTGCCATCGAGTGGCGGCATTCGGCTGGATTTCGGCGCCACTGTGGACCGTTCGGCGCCACTCACCGCCGAATGTCGCCAATGGGATGCCGCACTGGGCACGTTGCTGACGGAAGGAGGCAGGGGCTGAGCCGGCCACGAAGGCCGAGGCGGAGGCCGGCGGAGGCGCGCAGCGCACGGCCAGGGAAGCGTGCGGTCAGGCCGCGCGACGATCCACCCGACGAGCCGGGCAGCTGCCACCTGTCAGCGCGGCAGCTCGACCGGCGCGGTCTCGGGCGGCTCGCCGATGCCGTCGCGGAGGTCCGGCTGGTGCCGGCGGAACACCGCGGCCACCGCGGCTGCGATCGCCACCATCACGACGGCGACGACCACGCCGCCCACGCCGCCGCCCGTGCCGTCGATCGCGACGCCCGCGAGCGCACTGCCCACCGCGGCGCCCAGCAGCTGCCCCGTGCCGATCCAGCCGTAGGCCTCCGGGGTGTCGGCGAACTTGACGGTGCCCGCGATGATCGCCGAGAACGCGGCGAGCGCCGGGGCCGTGCCGAGCCCCGCGAGGAACAGCGCGAGCGAGAGCCCCACGACGTCCTGGAGCGGGATCGCGATCGCGAAGCCCACGAGCACGACCCCGAGCCGGATCGTGATCGACCAGGGCGAGATGCCGCGGTGCCCCACGGCGAAGCCGCCGATGAGCGAACCGAGCGCGCAGATGCCGAGGATGAGGCCCGCCTCGAGCGCGCCCTCCCCGAAGCTCGCGATGATGCCGGCCTCGACCGCCGAGAAGCCGCCGATGAACAGCGCCGAGACCACGACCGAGAGCAGCACCGGCGGCTTCCGCAGCACGCGCCCCAGCTTCCGGGAGGTGGGCGGGATGCGCAGCCGCCGCACCTCGGGCGAGAGGATGAAGCAGAGGCCGCCGACGACCTGGATGCCGATCGTCACGAGCAGCGCGGGGCCGGTGCCGAGGCCTGCGACGAGGCCGACGAGCAGCACGGGCCCGAAGACCCAGATGATCTCCTGCAGCGCCGCGTCGAACGAGAACAGCGGGGCCAGCAGCCGCTGCGGCACCATGCGCGGGTAGAGCGTGCGCACCGTCGGCGTCACGGGCGGCATCGCGGCGCCCGCGACCGCGCCGGCGACGAGGTCGACCCAGAGCGGCACGTGCTGCGTCGCGATCGACAGCAGCGCGAGCACCGCGATCGTCGTCGTCACGGTCAGCACCGGCACGGTGCCGAAGCGGCTCATGAGCCGCGTGACGATCGGCCCCGCGAGCGCCATGCCGATCGAGAACGTCGCGAGCACGAGGCCGGCCGCCGTGTAGGAGCCGTGCTCGTGCTCCATGTGCATGAGGATGCCGAGCGAGTACATGCCCGCGGGGAAGCGGGCGATGAGCTGCGCCAGGATGATGCGCGCCAGCCCCGGGACCCTCAGCACCTCCGCATACGACCGCACCCGAGAACCCTACGACCTCGCGGGCGCGCGGGCGCGCGAGGGTCGGATCAGGAGGCCGTGAGGGCCTTCCGGATGCGCTGCAGCGACACGGGCCCCGCGGCGCCCAGCTGCTGCGCGAAGAGCGAGACGCGCAGCTCCTCGAGCAGCCAGCGGGCCGTCGCGATGCGCTCCTCGGCGCCCGCCTGCAGCGGCAGCTGCCCGCCCGCCTCGCGGTAGAGCGCCGTGGCCTGGTCGACCTCGCCCATCCACACGCGGTCGCGGTGGGCCGCCTCCGGCAGGCGCCGCACGCGATGCTCGACGGCCCTGAGGTAGGTCTCGACGCGCGGCAGCCGCTCGAGCCCCGTGCGCGAGACGAAGCCGTCGAAGACGAGCGCGTCGAGCTGCGCCCGCGCGTCGGCGAGCGCCGACATGTGCTGCAGCGACTGCCCCTCCCGGATCGCGCGGTCGGCCAGGCGGTGCGCGGCGAGGATGGCGGCGACGCGCGAGGCGAGCGCGAACAGGCGGTCGACGAGCCCGTCGGCCACGCGCGCCCGCAGCGCCTCGAACTCCGCGACGCCCGAGACGGGCGTCATCTCGGCGTCGATGATCGCGAGCATGAGGTCGTCGAAGAGCCGGTCGGTCGACGGGTAGGGGCTCGAGCCGATCGCGAGCCGCTCGGCCTGCGTCAGGTTCGACTGCACGTAGGGCGCCGGGCTCGGCACCTGCGCGAGCAGCAGCTGCCGCACGGCCTCCCGCTGCGCCGAGGCCTGCGCCTCCGGCGTCGCGGCGAGCCGGATGCCCACCCGGCCCTTGCCCGTCACGGCGTAGCCGGGGAACGCCCGCACGCGCGAGCGCCCCTGCTGCACGTCGATGTGCGCGGGGAGGTCGGTGTCGAAGCCCGCGACCTCGTCGCGCTCGAGGTCGCTCGTGACGCGCTCGGCGACCTTCGCGACCTGCTCGCGGCTGCGCTCGGCGAAGCGCCGCCGCAGCTGCTCGAGGTCCTTGCCGGCGCCGAGGCGGCGGCCGCGGCCGTCCTCGATGGCGAACGTGGGCCGCAGGTGCTCCGGCACGCGCAGCATGTCGACGTCGCTGCCGGATGCTTGCACGTGCGCCGTGCGGGCGATGCGGGCGGCGAGCACCTCGGCGAGGCTGCGCTCGCCCGGCTCGTCGGGCAGCTCCGCGAGCATCCCGCGCGCCCAGTCGCCCGCGGGCACGACGTGCTTGCGGATCTGCTTCGGCAGCGCCTTGATCATCGCCGTGAGCAGCTCCTCGCGCATGCCCGGCACGAGCCAGTCGAAGCCCGCGGGGCTGAGCCGCGGCAGCACCGCGACGGGCACGTGCACCGTGAGGCCGTCATCGGCCGCGCCGGGCTCGAAGCGGTAGGTGAGGCGCAGCTGCTGCTCGCCCTGCCGCCACCGACCCGGGTAGGCGCGCTGGTCGATCGTCGCGTCCTCGCCCACGAGGTCGGCGCGCGTCATCGTGAGGAGGTCCGGCCGCGTCTCCCGCTCCTTCCGCCACCAGCCCTCGAACGAGCGCGTGGAGGCGACGTCGGCCGGGATGCGCGCGTCGAAGAAGGCGAAGACGGCCTCGTCGCCCACGAGCAGGTCGCGGCGACGCTGGCGCTCCTCGAGGCGCTCGAGCTCGCGGATGAGCTCGCGGTTGCGGCGCTCGAACTCCTGCGGGGAGTCCCACTCGCCCTCCACGAGCGCGTGGCGGATGAAGAGCTCGCGCGCGTGCTCGGCGTCGATGCGCTGGAACTGGATGCGCCGGCGCTCCACGATCGGCACGCCGAACAGCGTCACCTTCTCGAAGGCGACGACGGCGCCCTGCTTCCGCTCCCAGTGCGGCTCGGAGACCTGCCGCTTCGCGAGGTCGCCCGCGAGCGGCTCCGCCCAGGCGAGGTCGATCGAGGCGGCGGTGCGCGCGAAGAGGCGGCTCGTCTCGACGAGCTCGGCCGCCATCACGGCGCGCGGCGGCTGCTTGGCGAGGCCGGAGCCCGGGAAGAGCTGGAAGCGCGCGCCGCGGGCGCCGAGGTACTCGGCGCGCATCCGGGTGCGGCGCTTCGACTCGCCGGGCCGCGGCTGCGCCTGCTTCGCGCCGTCGTCGCGCACGCCGATGCGGCCGAGGAGGCCCGCGAGCAGCGCGCGGTGGACGGCGTCGGCGTCGACCGACACGGCGAGCGAGCCGGGGGCGCCGTCGGCGGCGGCGCGGTCGGCGAGGGTCGGGGCGTCGCGGCGGCGATCGCTGGACTCCGCGCCCGCGCCCTCGCCCTCCCCGCTCGGCTGCCGACGCCCGGGACGGGCCTCGGGGCTGGCGGGCCGCGGGAGGTCCGAAAGGACCTCCCGCCTCAGGCCCAGCGCCCTCGAGAGCTGCCGCACCACGTCCTGCCACTCCCGCACCCGCAGGAACGAGAGGTGCTCGGCCTTCAGCGTGCGGCGGAACTGGTTGCCCGAGAGCGTCGCCTGCCGCTCCTGCAGGTAGCGCCAGAGGGCCAGCATCGTGATGAAGTCGCTCGTCGGGTCGACGAAGCGCGCGTGCTGCCGGTCGGCCTCCTCGCGGCGCTCGACCGGCCGCTCGCGCGGGTCCTGGATCGTGAGGCCCGCGACGATCGCGACGACCTCGTGGGCGACGCCCGCATCCCGCCCGGTGATGGCCATGCGGCCGAAGCGCGGATCGACGGGGAGGCGCGCGAGGTCGCGGCCGATGCGCGTCACGTCGCCCTTCGGCGAGAGCGCGCCGAGCTCGCGGAGCAGGTCGCGGCCGTCCTTGAGGCCGCGCGGGTCGGGCGGCTGCAGGAACGGGAACGCCTCGAGCGGGCCGAGCCCGAGCGTCGCCGCCTGCAGGATGACGGCGGCGAGGTTGGTGCGCAGGATCTCGGGGTCCGTGAACGCGGGCCGCTTCGCGAAGTCGGCCTCCGCGTAGAGGCGGATCGCGATGCCCGGAGCGACGCGGCCCGCGCGGCCGGAGCGCTGGTCGGCGCTCGCCTGGCTGATGGCCTCGATCGGCAGGCGCTGCACCTTCGCACGCGCGGAGTAGCGCGAGATGCGCGCGGTGCCCGTGTCGATGACGTGGCGGATGCCGGGCACGGTGAGCGAGGTCTCCGCCACGTTCGTCGCGAGCACCACGCGGCGCTGGACGCCCGCGCGGCTCGAGCGCTCGAAGACGCGGTGCTGCTCGGCGGCGCTCAGGCGGCCGTAGAGCGGCAGCACCTCGGTGCGCTCGCCGAGCCTTCCCTCGAGCGCGCGCTGCGCCTCGCGGATCTCGGCCTCGCTCGGCAGGAAGACGAGCACGTCGCCCGGATCCTCGCGGGCGATCTCGGCGAGGCCCGCGGCGATGCCGTCGATCGGGTCGAGGTCGGCGCCCGGCTCCTCGCCCTCGTCGTCCTCCATCGCCTCGGCGACGAGCGGGCGGTAGCGCACGTCGACGGGGAAGGTGCGGCCCGAGACCTCGATGATCGGGGCGCCGCCGAAGTGCCGCGAGAACGACTCCGGGTCGATCGTCGCGGAGGTGACGATCACCTTCAGGTCGGGACGGCGGGGGAGGAGGCGCTGCAGGTAGCCGATGAGGAAGTCGATCGTGAGGCTGCGCTCGTGCGCCTCGTCGATGATGATCGTGTCGTAGGCGGCGAGGTCGCGGTCGCGGTGCATCTCGGCGAGCAGGATGCCGTCGGTCATGACCTTGACCTGCGTGTCGGCGCCCACGACGTCGGTGAACCGCACCTTGTAGCCGACGGTGCCGCCGAGCTCCTCGCCCAGCTCCTCGGCGATGCGCTCGGCGATCGTGCGCGCGGCGATGCGGCGCGGCTGCGTGTGGCCGATGGCGGTGCGGCCGAGCTCGAGGCACATCTTCGGCAGCTGCGTCGTCTTGCCGGAGCCGGTGGCGCCCGCGACGATCACGACCTGGTGGTCGCGGATCGCCGCCATGATCTCGTCGCGTCGAGCGGAGACCGGGAGGTCCGGGTACTCGATGCGCATCCCGCCATTCTCGCGCACGCCGGCGCGACCCGCCTCCGCGCCGCCGGCCGGCGCGATCCGGGGTCCCCGCGCGCTCGATCGGTCGGAGCGGACCACGGGGCGCACTGTGCGCCTCGCGACGCGCTCAGACCGATCGGGCGCGGTGCCGCCGGCCGCTCGGGGGACGTTCAGCGCCGGGCGGCAGGATCGCGCCATGGAGATCACGGACAACGGGCCCGAGCCGAACGCCTTCGACGTCGAGGCCGCGACCAAGGAGAACACCGCCTACCGCCACGTCGCCTGGACGGGCAAGCACCTGCAGGTCACGCTCATGTCGATCGAGCCGGGCGCCTCGATCGGGCTCGAGGTGCACCACGGCACCGACCAGTTCCTGCGCATCGACGCCGGGCGCGGCACCGTCGTGATGGGCCCCGACAAGGACGACCTGAGCTTCGAGCGCGAGGTCTCCGACGGCTGGTCGATCCAGGTGCCCGCCGGCACGTGGCACGACGTGCGCAACACGGGCGACGAGCCGCTGCGCCTGTACTCGGTCTACGCGCCGACGCACCACGCGGTCGGGATCGTGCAGGAGACGCCGGAGGACGCGGAGGCCGACGAGGAGGCGGGCCGCGACGAGCCGCCGTCGTGGGTCGAGGAGGTCGACACCAAGGGCGAGGAGTCGGCCTAGCCGCGACGACCGCCCGAGACGGACGAGCGAGCGCCCGGCCCCGCGAGGGGACCGGGCGCTCGTGCGTCGTGAGGGCCGGGCGGCCGCCCGGGGCGGCGACGTGCCGCTCGTGCCGGTCGTCCGCCTGTCGGGTCGGCTACGGCTGCTCGGGCCGCCGCGCGTCCTCGGGGCCCGCAGGGTCGCGCCGCGCGGCCTCGTCGGCCTCCGCGCGCAGCGCCTCGTCGCCCTCGGGCGTCGCGATGTCGGGGTCGGCGCCCACGACGACCGTGCCGTCGATGGGCTCGGAGGCGCCGGCGTCGCCGACGGGGGCGGTGCCGGGCCGGATGGCGTCGTCGTGCGTCTCGTCGTGCTGCATCGGGGTCGCTCCTCGGGGTCGGTCGTCGTGCTGCGCGCCGGGGGCGGTGCCGGGCGCGGGGTCGTCGCTGTCGTCGGCGTCGCCGTCGAAGGGGTTGTCGCCGATGAGCGGCGGCAGCTCCTCGCCCGCCGGGCCGCGCCGCTCCAGCACGAACACGGCCGAGAGCATCGTGATGAGCGAGAGGCCCACGAAGGTCCAGCCGATGGCGTTGAGCGCGACGATGCCGAGCCCGTCGGTGACGCGCGCGAAGCCCAGCACGGCGAAGAGCGCGCCGAGCCCCACGAGCACGCTCGTCGTGATGACGAACCAGCCGGGGCGCGTGCGTCGCGTCGCGATCACCGCGCCGAGCACGAGGGCGGTGAGGCCGAGCAGGAAGTGCATGCGGCCACCCTATGCGCGCACCCTGGGTTCCGGGAGGGCCGCGCCGGGCCGGACGGCGGCCCTCGGCGAGTCGCGTCGGCGGCCTCGCCTATCCTCGATCCGATGACCCAGGAGAGCACGGCGACGCACGCGAGCGCGGAGCCCCACTACGGATCCTGGGCCGCCGACCACCTCTCTCCCGCGTATCCCGAGCGCGCGGCGTGGGGCACCGCGCAGCCGCTACGCGCGTGGCAGCAGGAGGCGCTCGAGCTGTACTTCCGGCGCGAGCCGCGCGACTTCCTCGCCGCGGCGACCCCGGGCGCAGGCAAGACCACCTTCGCCCTCCGCCTCGCCTCCGAGCTGCTGCGCCGCGGCGCGATCGCGCGCATCACCGTCGTCGCGCCCACCGAGCACCTGAAGCAGCAGTGGGCCGACGCCGCGCATCGCGCGGGCATCCGCCTCGACCCCGACTTCGCGAACGCGCACGGCGACTACCCCCGGCAGTTCCACGGCGTCGCCGTGACCTACGCGCAGGTCGCCGCGCGCCCCTCGGTGCACGCGCGCATCACCACCTCCGCGCCGAGCCTCGTCATCCTCGACGAGGTGCACCACGCGGGCGACGCCCTCTCCTGGGGCGACGCGGTGCTCGAGGCCTTCGGCCCCGCCGCCCGGCGCCTCTCGCTCACGGGCACGCCCTTCCGCAGCGACACCGCGCCCATCCCGTTCGTCGAGTACGTGCGCAACGAGAAGGGCGTGCGGATCTCGAGCACCGACTACGCCTACGGCTACGACGCGGCGCTCCGCGACGGCGTCGTGCGCCCGGTCCTGTTCATGGCCTACGCGGGCACGATGCAGTGGCGCACGTCGATGGGCGACGAGATGAAGGCGACGCTCGGCCAGGAGGACACGAAGGACATCACCTCCGCCGCGTGGCGCACCGCGCTCGACCCGGGCGGCGAGTGGATGCAGCAGGTGCTGCGCAGCGCCGACGTGCGGCTCACGCACGTGCGGCAGAGCGTGCCCGACGCGGGCGGCCTCGTCATCGCCACCGACCAGGCGCAGGCGCGCCAGTACGCGCAGCTGCTGCGCGGCATCTCGGGCGAGGAGCCGACGGTCGTGCTCTCGGACGACACGGGCGCCTCCGACCGCATCGACGCCTTCTCGAAGGGCGACTCCCGCTGGATGGTCGCGGTGCGGATGGTGTCGGAGGGCGTCGACGTGCCGCGGCTGTCGGTGGGCGTCTACGCGACGAGCTCGTCGACCCCGCTGTTCTTCGCGCAGGTCATCGGTCGCTTCGTGCGCTCGCGCCGCCGCGGCGAGGTCGCGACGGTCTTCCTGCCGTCGGTGCCGCCGCTCATGGGCCTCGCGGCCGAGCTCGAGCGGCAGCGCGACCACGCGCTCGACCGCGAGACGCCCGACGACCAGCTGCTCGACGACGACCTCATGGACGCGGCCGCGAAGGGCGACACGGACGACCGCGAGCCGGCGCCCTTCACATGGGAGCCGCTCGAGTCGAGCGCGACCTTCGACCGCGTGCTGTTCGGCGACGCGGAGTTCGGCCAGCTGGTCGAGCCCGCCACCGAGGAGGAGATGGACTTCATCGGCATCCCGGGGCTGCTCGACCCCGAGGAGGTCTCCGACCTCCTGAAGCGCCGCCACGCGCGGCAGGCGGCGCGCATCCGCGACCGGCCGCCGAACCACGAGGCGCCCGAGCCGCTCTACCGCTCGATGCGCGAGGAGCGGCAGCTGCTCAACTCGCTCGTGGCGATCGTCGCGAAGCGCCGCGGCGAGGCGCACGCGCTCGTGCACGCCGAGACGCGCCGCGTGTGCGGCGGCCCGGCCGTCGCCCAGGCCTCGATGCAGCAGCTGCGCGACCGCATCCACTACCTGCGGCGGGTCGTCGACCGCCGCTGAGGCGCGCCGTCAGTCGTGCTCGACCCAGCAGGTGAGCACCGCCGAGGCGACCGCGTAGGCGACGCCGTCGAGCGTGCGGTCGCCGCCGATGTCCGCCGGGAGCGCCGTCGCGTCGACCACGAGGGTCTTGCCGTCGCGGAGGAAGCCGACCACGCCCTCGCCGGTGGAGAAGGAGGGGAGGCCGAGGCCCAGGAGGCCCTCGATGTCGTCCGCGCCGAGCTCGGCCTGCATCGCGTCGAACGCCGCCTCGCCCTCGGCGACGTCGGTGGCGTCGTGCACCGTGAGCACGAGCGGCGCGCCGTCGACGTCGAAGGTGCACGTGAAGTCGGGCGCCGTCCACGCGGTCGATGGCTCGGGGATGTCGGGCTCGGCGACGATGAGGCGCACCGCGGTGTCGACCTGGCCGCCGCACACCATCTCGGCCGCGGCCGAGGGGCCGCTGCCGTCGCCGTCCTGGGCGTGGTGGTCGCCGTGCTCGGCACCGTCCATCGTCGAGCCGTCGGGCATGGTGTGCGAGGGGTCGACCCCGCCCTGCCCGGCGGTGACGCCGGGCTCGACCGTGGCCGTGGAGCAGCCTGCGAGCACGAGCGCGGCGACGGCCAGCGCGGCGAGGCCTGCGATGCGGGGCATGGGGAGGGTCCGTTCCTGTCGAGCGCACGGGCCGGAGCGGCAGCCGTGCCGTCATGGTGCTTCGGTGCCGCACGATCGCGCGGATTGGTCTCGGCTCGGCGTCCACGACACGCCCGGGATCCGAGGCATCCAATCCGTCGTCCCCCACGGCGCCGAAGCACGATGACCAGGATGCAGGACTCTGCGTCCGCGACAGTTCTGAAGAGGTGCACTCCAATGAAGAAGAAGGCAGCACTCGCCCTCGGCGCTCCGGCGCTGGGTCTCGGGATCCTGATGGTCGGCGCAGCGCCCGCGATGGCGGCAGACCACGTGGAGTCCTACTCCACGACGCTCGACCAGCTGAACAACAGCGGCGCCTCCGGCGAGGCGTGGATCGACCTCGAGGGCACCACCGCGACGGTCACGCTCAACGCCACCGGCCTGGCCGCCGAGTTCGACGGCAACCCCTACCCGCACGTGCAGCACATTCACATCGGCGCCCAGGGCCTGTGCCCCTCGGACGACGCGGACACGAACGGCGACGGCATCATCTCGACCACCGAGGGCGGCCCGTTCTACGGCGACATCGGCACGACGCTCTCGGTCGGCGACGCCGACAAGACCCCTGCGGGCGGCCTCGACCTCATGACGGCGCCCGCCGGTGACACGATCACCTACGAGGAGACCTTCGAGCTCGACCAGGCCACCCTCGACTCGCTCGAGGCCGGCACGGCCGTCGTCGTGGTGCACGGCCTCGACCCGGCCACGCAGCCCGAGGCCGGCACGAGCCCCAGCGACCTCGTCCCCGAGCTGCCGCTCGCGGCGACGTCGCCGGCGCTCTGCGGCACCCTCGCCGCTGCTCCCATGGGCGGCGTCGACACGGGCGTCGGCGGCGCCGCAGGCCAGGACCAGGGCGCTGCTGCGCTCACCCTGACCGCGCTCGGCGGCGTCCTCGCGGTCGCGACGCTCGGCGGCGTGCTCGCCGTGCGCCGTCGCGCCACCATCGAGGGCTGAGCTCCGCTCACCGCATGATGCAGCACATCCAGGGCCGCCGTCACCGCATCGCGGTGGCGGCGGCCCTCCTGCTCGCCTCCGCCGCCGCGCTCGCGGGCTGCTCGTCCGCTCCGGCGCCGGCGGCCACGGAGGCGGCCCCGCCGGCGGTCACGACGCCAGCGGCGTCGCCCGCCGAGTCCGCCTCGCCCTCCGCGGAGCCGAGCGCAGCGACGCTCCCCGCCTCGCGCCCGACGCAGGTCTCGATCGAGCGCGTCGGCCTCGACACCCCGCTCATCGAGACGGGCATGCGCGCCGACGGCTCGCTCGAGGTCCCGCCCGGCGAGGAGGGCTCGCCCGCCAGCTGGTACGACGGCTCGCCGACGCCGGGGGAGCGCGGCACCTCCGTGCTGCTCGGGCACGTCGACTCCCTCACCGACGAGAGCGGCGCGTTCTTCGAGCTGCACGACGCCCAGCCGGGCGACGTCATCGACGTGCTCCGCGAGGACGGCACGACGGCCTCGTTCGAGATCTATCGCGTCGACACCTTCGAGAAGGACGACTTCCCCACGCGCGAGGTCTACTTCCCGGCCAGCGGCGCCGAGCTGCGGCTCATCACGTGCGACGACCTCGGGCAGGGCGACGGCACCTTCCCGAACAACTTCATCGCCTTCGCGAGCCTCGTCGAGGGCTGAGGCGCGGCGGGGCGCTCGGCCTCGGGTCGGTAGGGTCGCAGGCATGCAGAACCACGAGGTCCGTGCGCACCGGAGCGCCGAGTCCCTGCCCCGCGAGGGCCAGCTCGCCTGGAAGATCGCGCAGGTCGCGGTCGACCCCGTCGAGGTCGAGGAGGCGGTGGCCCTGATGATCGGCAACCGCATCATCGACAACGCGGCCGTCGCCGTCGCGAGCCTCAACCGGCCGCCGGTGGTGGCCGCGCGCGAGCAGGCGCTCCGCCACCCCTGCGCGCCGGGAGCCGCGGTCGTCGGCGTCGACGAGCGCGTGAGCCCGGAATGGGCGGCCTGGGCGAACGGCGTGGCCGTGCGCGAGCTCGACTTCCACGACACCTTCCTCGCGGCCGACTACTCGCACCCGGGCGACAACATCCCGCCGATCCTCGCGGTCGCGCAGCACGTCGGCGCCGACGGCCGCGCGCTCGTGCGCGGCATCGCGACGGGCTACGAGATCCAGGTCGACCTGGTGCGCGCCATCTGCCTGCACGAGCACAAGATCGACCACGTCGCGCACCTCGGCCCGTCCGCGGCCGCGGGCATCGGCACGATGCTGGGCCTCGACGCCGAGACGATCTTCCAGGCGGTCGGCCAGGCCCTCCACACGACCACCGCCACGCGCCAGTCGCGGAAGGGCGAGATCTCGACCTGGAAGGCGCACGCGCCCGCCTTCGCGGGCAAGATGGCGATCGAGGCCGTGGATCGCGCCATGCGCGGCCAGACGAGCCCCGTGCCCATCTACGAGGGCGAGGACGGCGTGATCGCGCGCCTGCTCGACGGCTTCGAGGGCCGCTACACCGTGCCGCTGCCCGCCCCCGGCGAGCCGAAGCGCGGCATCCTCGACACCTACACGAAGGAGCACTCGGCCGAGTACCAGGCGCAGGCGTGGATCGACCTCGCGCGCAGGCTCTCCGCCGAGCACCCCGAGCTGCGCGACCCCGAGCGCGTCACCTCCATCGTGCTGCACACGAGCCACCACACGCACTTCGTCATCGGCTCGGGCGCGGGCGACCCCGAGAAGTACGACCCGACCGCGAGCCGCGAGACGCTCGACCACTCGATCCCGTACATCGTCGCGGTCGCGCTGCAGGACGGCGGCTGGCACCACGTCGACTCCTACGCCCCCGAGCGCGCGCAGCGGCCCGACACGGTCGCGCTGTGGCAGAAGATCACGACGCTCGAGGACCCGGTGTGGACCGAGCGCTACCACGACCCCGACCCCGACCGGAAGGCGTTCGGCGGCCGCATCGTCATCGAGCTCGCCGACGGCACGACGATCGAGGACGAGATCGCAGTCGCCGACGCGCACCCGGCCGGCGCGCGCCCCTTCGGCCGCGCCGAGTACGTGCAGAAGCTGCGCACGCTCGCGCAGGGCATCGTCGAGGCCGACGAGCTCGACCGCTTCCTCGGCCTCGTCGAGCGCCTGCCGGAGCCTCACGGCCGAGGAGGTGCGGCAGCTCACGCTCGTGGCACCGGAGGGCACCGTCGACCGCGGCACCACGCAGGGCCTGTTCTAGGCGGCGCGCGGATGCTCTCCACCACCCGCACGCCCGCCGAGAAGCGGCAGGCGCTCCGCGCCGGCCTCGCCTCCGGCGCGCTGCAGCGCTTCCCGGGCGCCTTCACGCCGCTCTCGGCGCCGCTCATCCAGGAGCTCGGCTTCGAGGGCGCGTACATCTCCGGCGCCGTGATGGCGGCCGAGCTCGGCCTGCCCGACATCGGCCTCACGACGCTCACCGAGGTCGCGCAGCGGGGCCGCGAGGTCTCGCGCATGACCGACCTCCCGACCCTCATCGACGCCGACACCGGCTTCGGCGAGGCGATGAACGTGGCGCGCACCGTGCAGGAGCTCGAGGACGCAGGTGTCTCGGGCCTCCACCTCGAGGACCAGGTCAACCCCAAGCGGTGCGGCCACCTCGACGGCAAGGAGGTCGTGGGCCAGGACGTCGCGGTGCAGCGCATCGCGGCGGCCGTCGCGGCGCGGCGCGACGCGGGGCTCGTGATCATGGCGCGCACCGACATCCGCGGCGTCGCGGGGATGGCGGCGGCGATCGACCGCGCGAAGGCGCTCGAGGCCGCGGGCGCCGACGCGATCTTCCCGGAGGCGATGGCCTCGCTCGAGGAGTTCGCGGCGATCCGCGCGGCCGTCGACGTGCCGATCCTCGCGAACATGACGGAGTTCGGGAAGAGCGCGCTGTTCACGCACGCGCAGCTGGCCGACGTCGGCGTGAACATCGTGATCCACCCGGTGTCGCTCCTGCGCATCGCGATGGGCGCGATCGAGCGGGAGCTCGAGGGCCTGCGCGAGACCGGCACGCTCGAGGGCGCCGTGCCGCGCATGCAGACGCGCGCGCGGCTCTACGAGCTGAACGACTACGCCGCCTACAGCGCCTTCGACTCGCGCCTGTTCGACTTCGAGGTGCCCGGCGCCCACTGACCCGCGCCGTCGCTGATGCTCAACCGGTCCTGTGGTCGGCGGACGCGATAGTCCCATCTGCTGACCACAGAACCGGTTGAGACGGTCGCGGGAAGCATCGGCGGGGCGGGCGCGTTGGCCTCCGAGTGCCCCGCACGCGTCACGAGAGGAACCCATGAGCCTGCTCTTCAGCCCCGTCCAGGTCGGCCCCTTCGAGGTCCGCAACCGCGTCTGGCTCGCGCCGATGTGCCAGTACTCGTGCGAGGCGCAGGACGGCGTGCCCACCGCGTGGCACCTCGAGCACCTCGCCTCCTTCGCCCGCGGCGGCGTGGGCCTCGCGATGACCGAGGCCGCGGCGGTGCTGCCCGAGGGGCGCATCTCGCCGTGGGACGCCGGCATCTGGAACGACGAGCAGGCCGGTGCCTGGGCGCCCATCGCCGCCCGCATCCGAGCGCACGGCGCGCTGCCCGCGATGCAGCTCGCGCACGCGGGCCGGAAGGCCTCGACGTTCCGCGAGTGGTCGGGCCGCGGCTCCGTGCCCGAGGCCGAGGGCGGCTGGCAGTCGCTCGGCGCCACCGACGCCGCGTTCAGCGAGTACGCCGCCCCTCGCGCGATGACCTCGGAGGAGGTCGAGGAGGTCGTGGCCGCCTTCGGCGACGCCGCCCGGCGCGCGTTCGAGGCCGGCTTCGTCGCCCTCGAGGTGCACGCCGCCCACGGCTACCTCATCCACCAGTTCCTCTCGCCGCTCGTCAACGACCGCACCGACGCCTGGGGGGAGCGCACGCTGCTGCTGCGCCGCGTGGTGGAGGCCGTGCGCGCCGCGGCGCCCGACGCCGCGATCCTCGTGCGCTTCTCGGCGCAGGACTGGGTGGAGGGCGGCATCGACGAGGCGATGACGGCCGAGCACGCGCGCGTCGCCCTCGAGGCGGGCGCCGACTGGCTCGACATCTCCTCCGGCGGGCTCGACCCGCGCCAGCGCATCGAGGTGGGGCCCGGCTACCAGGTGCCGCTCGCCGAGGCCGTGCGCGCCGCCACCGGTGCGCCCGTCGCGGCGGTCGGGATGCTCGACGACGTCGAGCTCGCCGAGCGCACGCTCGCCGAGGGCAGCGCCGACGCGATCATGCTCGCCCGCGGCCTCCTGCGGAACCCCCACTGGGCGCTGCTCGCCGAGGCCGAGCTCGACGGCGCCCCCGAGGGCTCCGCGTGGCCCGTGCAGTACACGCGCGCCCGCTCGCGCCCGGCAGCCGTCGCCGCCGCGCGCTGAGCCGCACCGCGCGGCGGAGGGCCGAGGGATCGCTCCCTCGGCCCTCCGCCGTCGCGAGGGCTAGGGCCGCTCGGCCTCGCCGCTGCGCTCGCCGACGACCGTCGAGGCCTCGCCCGAGGCGGCTCGCTCGGGCATGTCGCCGCGCGGCTGCACCCGTCGCGGCTCGAGGGTGCGCTCGACGTCCGGCGCGGTCACCACGTCGACCGCGCCGGTCGTGGCGTCCGTGTACCAGTCGGTGAGCGCGGGGTCCTCGGAGTCGAGCCACGCGCCAGCGCCCTGCTGAGCGTCGACCGAGCTCGCGCCGAAGACGAAGTCGTCGCCGTGCTGCTCGATGCCGATCCGGACGCCCTGCGCGATGGCCGCTTTCGCGTACTTCCGACGCAGCACGTAGGGATCGGTGCGCAGGTCGATCGCCCAGGCGACCATGACGCCGATCACGACGAAGGCGAAGGGCAGCGCCGACACCACCATGAGCGACTGCAGGCCGCCGAGCGCCGTCGCGCCGCCCGCGACCAGGAGCACGCCCGCGACGAGGCCGAGCAGCAGGCCCCACGTGATCGTCACCCAGCGCGTCGGCTCCGGTCGGCCCTGCTGGCTCATCGAGGCCATGACGATCGAGGCGGAGTCGGCAGAGGTCACGAAGAACACGACGATCGAGACGAGCGCGAGGATCGACGTGATCGTGCCGAGCGGCAGGTTGTTCAGCACCGCGAAGAGCATGGCCTCCGAGGAGCCCGACTCGCTGATGCCGAGGCCCTGCTGCTCCATCCACATCGAGGTGCCGCCGACGATCGTGAACCACACGAGGCAGACGACGGAGGGCACGACCACGACGACCGTGACGAACTCGCGGAGCGTGCGGCCGCGCGAGATCTTCGCGACGAACATGCCGACGAACGGCGTCCACGACACCCACCACGCCCAGTAGTAGGTCGTCCACGCCGAGAGGAAGCTCGCAGTGTCCTCGCCCTGCGCGGGGTTGCGCACGAGCATGGTGCCGAGCTCCGAGAAGAACGCGACGACCGTCGACGGCAGCAGGTTGAGGATGAGCAGCGTCGGCCCCGCGACGAGCACGAAGACGCCGAGCACGCCCGCGATGACCATGTTGATGTTCGACAGCGCCCGGATGCCGCGCTTGATGCCCGAGACGGCCGAGACGACGAAGGCGGCGGTCAGCACCGCGATCGTGCCGATGATGAAGCCGTTGCCCACCGGGCCGATGCCGGTCACGATCTCGACGCCGCGGCCGATCTGCAGCGCGCCGATGCCGAGCGAGATGGCGGTGCCGCCGAGGGTCACGACGATCGCGAAGACGTCGATGATCGAGCCGAGCGGCCCCTCGGTGCGACGGCCGAAGATGGGCACGAAGATGGCCGAGATGAGCGGGGAGCGCCCGCGGCGGTAGGCGATGTAGGCGATCGCGCCGCCGACGAGCGCGTAGTACGCCCACGCCATCGGGCCCCAGTGGAGGATCGTCTGCGCGAGCGCGTCGTGCATCGCCTCGACCGTGCCGGGCTCCACGTCGAACCCCGGGGGCGGCGCGTTGAAGAAGGTGAGCGGCTCCATCGGCCCGTAGAAGAGCAGGCCGATGCCGATGCCTGCCGAGAAGAGCATCGCGATCCACGAGACGGTCGAGAACTCGGGCGCCTCGTCGTCGGCCCCGAGGCGGATGCCGCCGGTGCGGCCGTAGCCGACGAAGAGCATGAAGACGGTGACGGCGATCGTGAGGGCGCCGAACATCCACCCGAAGGTGTCGGCGACCCACGTGAGCGAGGCGGATCCGGCGGCCTGGATGCTGTCGGGGGCGACGATGCCCCAGACGATCACGGCCAGCACGAGCGCCCCCGCGACCGCGAAGACGAGCCAGTTCGTGGGGAAGGCGCGGCCGGTGCGCTCGACCCCGATGCCCGGGATGAGCGCGGGGTGGACGAGCCCCGGTTCCGTCACCTCCCTGATGACCTGCCGCACGGGGGTGCGTCGATGCTCGGGCGTGGGCGGATGGCTCTCGGCCATGGTGCTGTCTTCCGTTCGATGGGCAGGGCTCGGTCCTCGCGGACCAGCCGGCAACGGTACCGGCGGGTCGTGGGAGCCACCGGGGAGCGACCGCGATCGTCACGCGATCGTGACCTCGCCGGAGGCCACCAGCCGCGGTGCCGTAGGGTCGATCCGGCGCAGGTCGGGGCATCCTCCTGGCTGCCGCCAGCCCACCACACCCACGGCGTTCAGCGAGGAGCATCATGGCCGAGCACGACATCAAGAAGGGGCTCGCGGGCGTCTACGCCGACACCACCGAGATCTCGAAGGTCAACCCCGAGACGAACTCGCTGCTGTACCGCGGCTACCCCGTGCAGGAGCTCGCCGCGACGCAGCCCTTCGAGGCGGTCGCCTACCTCCTGTGGCACGGCGAGCTGCCCACCGAGGCCGAGCTCGCCGCGCTCCGCGACCGCGAGCGCGAGCTGCGCGCCCTGCCCGACACCGTCAAGCAGGTCATGGACGCGCTGCCCGAGACCGCGCATCCCATGGACGTCGTCCGCACCGCCGTGAGCATCGTCGGCGCGAACGACCCGAAGGCCGACGACCCGGAGGCCGACCTCGAGAAGGCCTTCCGCCTCTACGCGGTGCTGCCGGCGATCGTCGCCTACGAGCAGCGTCGCCGCAACGGCCAGGCGCTCGTGCCGCCGCGCGCCGACCTCGACTACGCCGCGAACTTCCTCTGGATGTCGTTCGGCGAGGAGGCCCACCCGACGGTCGTCGACGCCTTCAACCAGTCGATGGTGCTCTACGCCGAGCACTCCTTCAACGCCTCCACGTTCACGGCGCGCGTCATCACCTCGACGCTCGCCGACCTGTACTCGGCCGTCACGGGCGCGATCGGCGCGCTCAAGGGCCACCTGCACGGCGGCGCCAACGAGGCCGTCATGGACGTCTTCCGCGAGGTCGGCTCGGCCGATCGCGCCGACGCCTGGATGCAGGAGGCGCTCGACTCCAAGCGCACGATCATGGGCTTCGGCCACCGCGTCTACAAGAACGGCGACTCGCGCGTGCCCACGATGCGCGCGGGCCTCGTGCGGCTCGTCGAGCACTACGAGGCGCAGGAGGTGCTCGACATCTACGACGCGCTCGAGCAGGCCATGGCCGACCGCAAGCCCATCAAGCCCAACCTCGACTTCCCGTCCGGCCCCGCCTACGCGCTCATCGGCTTCGACGTGCCGATCTTCACGCCGCTGTTCGTGGCCGCGCGCGTCGTCGGCTGGACGGCGCACATCGTCGAGCAGCGCGCCGACAACGCGCTCATCCGCCCGCTCTCGGAATACATCGGCCCCGCCGAGCGTCATGTCGAGGGCGTCTCGCAGGCAGACCTGCCCGAGGACACGTCCACCATCGAGGAGGAAGCATGACCATCTCCACGCTCACGCTGAACGACGGCCGCACCATCCCGCAGCTCGGCTTCGGCGTCTTCAAGGTCGACCCGGCCGAGACCGAGCGCATCGTCACCGACGCGCTCGAGGCCGGGTACCGGCACATCGACACCGCCGCCATCTACGGCAACGAGGAGGGCGTCGGCGCGGCGCTCGCGAAGTCGGGCATCGCGCGCGACGAGCTCTTCGTCACGACGAAGCTCTGGAACGACCGCCGCGGCGAGGCAGAGGCCCGCGCGGCGCTCGGCGAGAGCCTCGAGAAGCTGGGCCTCGACCGCGTCGACCTGTACCTCATCCACTGGCCGACGCCCGCCAACGGCAGCCCCGTGGAGACCTGGCAGACGCTCGCGTCGCTCCGCGACGAGGGCCTGACGACCTCGATCGGTGTCTCGAACTTCGACGAGCGCTACCTGCCCGAGATCCTCGAGACGGGCATCGTGCCCGCCGTGAACCAGATCGAGCTGCATCCGCAGTTCCAGCAGCGCGCCGCCACCGAGCTCTCGGCGCAGCACGACGTGAAGATCGAGGCCTGGGGCCCGCTCGGCCAGGGCAAGGTCGACTACGCGTCGACCGTCGTCGGCGAGATCGCCGAGCGCCACGGCGTCTCGTGGGCGCAGGCGCTCATCGCCTGGCACCTGCAGTCGGGCCGCATCGTGTTCCCGAAGTCGAACCGCCGCGAGCGCATGGAGGAGAACCTCGCCGCCGCGTCGGTGCAGCTGACGGCCGACGACCTCGCGGCGATCGACGCGCTCGACCAGGGCGCGGCGGGGCGCGTCTCGGCCGACCCGGCCGAGGTCGCCTGACCGATCCAGCACGCTCGACGCCCCCGCCGATCGGCGGGGGCGTCGTCGCGTCCCCGCTCGATCGGGCGGAGCGGGGCGCGAGCCGCGCAGTGCGCCTCGCGGCCCGCGCAGCCCCACCGGGCGCGCCGATCGCGCGCCGGGGTCAGGGCCAGGTGGGCGGCCAGAACCGGAAGCGCATCGCATCGGCGGGCAGCCACATGCCGTAGGCGACCGGCGCGTACCAGAGCAGGGCGAGCACGCTGAGCAGCAGGAGCAGCGCGATGACGGCCCAGCCGGCCGCGCGGCGCTGGAGGGACTCGTGCGCCTCCAGGCCTGCGGCATCCGGCACGGCGCGCTCGAGGTCGCGCTCGAGCGCCGTCGGGGCGACGGCGACGAGCCGCCGCGGCCCCACGAGCTGCTGCAGCGCGAGCGCGAGCCCGATGACGAGGAACGGCAGGAAGACGATCGCGTAGAAGAAGAAGATCGTGCGATCGGGGAAGGCGAGCCAGGGGGCGTAGCCCGCGAGGACGCCCACGAGCACGAAGCCCGCGCGCCGGTCGAGCGCGCGGCCCAGGTGGAAGAGCAGGAAGCCGAGCGCGACGACGGCGGCGTACCAGACCACCAGGTTCGGCAGCGCCGTGATCCACCACACCGAGCCGTCGGCCGACTCGCTCTCGAACGCGGTCGGGCGGCCGAGCCACAGCCACTGGATCGCGGGCGACTCGTAGGCGTGCTCGCTGGTGAGGCCCACGTGGAAGCCCAGCTGCTGCGCGTGGTACGCCCACAGCGCCTGGAGGCCCAGCGGCACCCAGGCGAGCAGGCCGGTCCAGCGCAGGTCGGGACGGTCGACGAGCAGCTGCGAGCCCCAGCCTCCGTCGAACCAGCCGGCGTAGGAGGCGACGTAGACGACCACGACGGGCACGACGAGCAGCACGAAGCTCACGGGCGCCTGCGTGAGGAGCGTGCCGATCCAGGGGTGCCGGAAGCCCGCGCGGCGCCGGTCGAGGACGTCCATGAGCACCGACCAGAGGCCGAAGGCCGCGACGAAGGCGGCCCCGGACCACTTCGTCGCGCACGCGGCGCCGAGCAGCACGCCCGCCACGACGAGCCACGGCCGCGACCACATCGCCGCGCCGAACCTGCGCGGCGCCGCCGCGAGGGCCCGCACCGTGCGCGCGGGCGAGCCCCTGCGGTCGAGCAGCAGCGCACCGGCGCCCGCGAGTACGAGCGTCGCGAGCACCCCGTCGAGCAGCGCCGTGCGGCTCATGACGATCGCGAACCCGTCGATCGCGAGCCAGAGCGCCGCGAGCGAGGCGAAGGCGACCGACCGGGTGAGGCCGCGCGCGATCGCGTAGGTGAGCGCGACGAGCAGCACGCCCATGATCGCGGTCGGGAGGCGCCACATCGCGGGGTCCGCGATGCCGAACGCCGCCATCGCCGCACCGATGATCCACTTGCCGAGCGGCGGGTGCACGACGTAGTCGGCGACGGTCGTGAGGCCGCTCGCGTCCCCCGCCTCGAAGCGCGCGTTCGCGTCCTCGGTCCACTCGCCCTCGTAGCCGAGCTGCCAGGTGGAGAAGGCGTCCTTGACGTAGTAGGTCTCGTCGAAGACGAGGATGGGGGGATGCCCGAGGGCGGTGAGGCGCAGCACCGCCGCGAGCGCGACGATCGCGAGCGGCGCGCCGACCTCGAGCCGGCGCACGACCGCGGGGCGCGAGAGCGCGGCCTCGACGCGGCCGAAGCGCTCGGCGACTCGGTCGAGGCGCTCCGACGCGCGCGATCGCCGCGGAGCCTCGGCGGCCGGGGCATCGGCGACGGCGACGCCCGCGTGCTCCGGGGCTCCGGCGCCCTCGCGGTCGCGGCCGTCGTCGGGGTCGCGGTCGCCGGGGTTCGTCACCGGGCGATCATCCCAGACGCCGCTTCCGCGTCCGCCGCGCTGCGCGGTCCGCGCGCCCGCCGCGCGGCTGCGCCTCGCTACCATCGGCGGCGTGATCATCCTCGGCGCGACGCCCATCGGCAACCTGGGCGACGCGAGCGGCAGGCTGCGGGAGGCGCTCGCGAGCGCGCCGGTCGTCGCGGCCGAGGACACCCGCACGACGCGCCAGCTGCTGCGCGCGCTCGGGATCGACGCGCAGCCGCAGCTCGTCGCCCTCCACGAGCACAACGAGGCCGCAGCCGCCGTCGGGCTCGTCGAGCGAGCGCGCGAGGAGGACGTCCTCGTGCTCACCGACGCGGGCATGCCCACGGTCTCCGACCCCGGGTACCGCCTCGTGCAGGCCGCGGTCGCCGCCGACGTCGCGGTCACGTGCCTGCCGGGGCCCTCCGCGGTGCTCACGGCGCTCGCGCTCTCGGGCCTCGCGACCGACCGCTTCGCCTTCGACGGCTTCCTGCCGCGGAAGGGCGCCGAGCGCGACCGCTACCTGACGGGCGTCGCGCGCGAGGAGCGCACGCTCGTGCTGTTCGAGGCGCCGCACCGGCTCGCGGAGTCGATCGAGGCGATCGGCCGCGCCATGCCCGGCAGGCCGATGGCCGTCTGCCGCGAGCTCACGAAGCGCTTCGAGGAGGTGCGCCGCGGCACCGCGGCCGAGCTCCTGCCGTGGGCGCAGGCGGGCGTGAAGGGCGAGATCGTGCTCGTGCTCGCCGGGGCGGAGCCCGTGCTCGCCGACGAGGCGGCGGCCGTCGCGCAGGTGCTCGCGCTCCGCGCCTCCGGGATGCGCCTGAAGGACGCGGCGGCCGAGGTCGCGGAGGCGACGGGCCACGCGCGGAACGCGCTGTACCAGGCGGCGCTCGCGGCGCCGCGGCCGTAGTCGGGCGAAGCACGGCGTCACATGCGCCGCGGCCTCCGTAGGATTGGGGGCATGCCTGCCCGCTTCACGGTGACGACGCCGATCTACTACGTCAACGACGTGCCCCACATCGGCCACGCCTACAACGAGGTCGCCACCGACGTGCTCGCGCGCTGGCACCGGATGCGCGGCGACGACACCTGGATGCTCACGGGCACCGACGAGCACGGCCAGAAGATCATGCGCACCGCGGTCGCGAACGGCACGACGCCGCAGGAGTGGACCGATCGGCTGGTCGAGTCGGCCTGGAAGCCGCAGCTCGAGCTGCTCGACATCCAGAACGACGACTTCATCCGCACCACGAGCGAGCGCCACAAGGCGGGCGTGCGCATCTTCCTCGAGCGGCTCAAGGAGACCGGGTACATCTACCACGGCGAGTTCGAGGGCCAGTACTGCGTGGGCTGCGAGGAGTACAAGACCCCGAACGACCTCGTGCCCGGCACGGGCGAGTACGAGGGCCAGCAGGTGTGCGCGATCCACTCGCGCCCCACCGAGACGGTGCGCGAGGCCAACTACTTCTTCAAGCTCTCCGAGTTCGGCGACCGCCTCCTCGCGCTCTACGAGGAGCGGCCCGACTACGTGCAGCCCGAGCACGTGCGCAACGAGGTGCGCCAGTTCGTCAAGCAGGGCCTCACCGACCTGTCGATCAGCCGCAACACCTTCGACTGGGGCATCAAGGTGCCGTGGGACGAGACGCACGTCGTCTACGTCTGGTTCGAGGCGCTGCTGAACTACATCACCGCGATCGGCTACGGCGTCGACGACGAGCGGTTCGAGCGCCGCTGGCCGGCCACGCACATCGTCGGCAAGGACATCGCGCGCTTCCACGCCGTCATCTGGCCGGCGATGCAGATGGCGGCGGGCCTCCCGATCTCGGACCACGTCTTCGGGCACGGATGGCTGCTCGTGGGCGGCGAGAAGATGTCGAAGTCGAAGGCGACGGGCATCGAGCCGCGGCAGATCACCGACGTCTTCGGCGTCGACGCGTTCCGCTACTACTTCATGTCGGCGATCGCGTTCGGCTCCGACGGCTCGTTCTCGTGGGAGGACCTCGACGCCCGCTACCACGCGGAGCTCGCGAACGGCCTCGGCAACCTCGCCTCTCGCGTCATCGCGATGGTGCACAAGTACTGCGACGGCGTCGTGCCGGAGGCCGCGCCGGACGCCGAGATCGCGGCGCTCGCGGAGCGGGCCGTCGAGACCGCGGAGGCGGCGATCGACCGCTTCGCGATCGACGAGGCCGTCGACGCCGCGATGGGCATCGTCGAGCGCCTGAACGGCTACATCACCGAGCAGGCGCCGTGGGTGCTCGCGAAGGACGACGCGCAGCAGGAGCGCCTCGCCGCCGTCCTCGCCTCGAACGTGCACGGCATCGGCACGGCAGCCATCCTGCTCGCCCCCGTGATGCCCACGACCGCGCAGCGGCTGTGGGCCGCCGTGGGCGGCGAGGGCGAGGTGACGGCGCAGCCGATCCACGAGGCCCACCGCTGGCAGGGCACGGGCCGCGTCACGACCGTGCCGCCGCTGTTCCCGCGGATCGAGCAGGCGACGCCCGCGAGCTGACGCGCGGCCGGTCGAGGCGCGCGGCGCGGCCGCGCGCGTCGCGACGCCCCGTGCCTAGGGCACGTCGAGCGTCGTGCGCTCGCCGCCGAGGTCGACGACGACCTCCTGCGGCCGGTCGCCGCCCGGCAGCGGGTAGGTCGCGACGGTCGCGCCGCCGCTGCACGCGGATCCCGGCTGCACGAGCATCTGCACCGTCCAGGTCGCGGGCTCCTGCACGATGCGGCCCAGGAGCGGCTCGCAGCCCTCGCGGGCGGGCAGCGCGAGCACGAGGAACCCGGAGCGCTCGACGAGCGCAGGGCCGTCGTCGACCGCGGAGGGCGGCACCGAGGGGTCCGCCGACGATCCCGGGCCCCCGACCTCGCTCGGCTGCGGATCCGCCTCCGCCCCGCCGTCGGCGTCGGACGCCGACGGCGCGGGATCGGCGGGCGTCGACGCCCCGGGCGTGGAGGAGGGGGTGCCGCCCGCCCACGGCGCCTCGTCGACGGCCGTGGGGGTCGTGGGGTCGAAGAGGCCCGGCGCGCAGCCCGCGAGCACGAGTGCGGGGAGCGCGAGGGCGGCGGCGAGCGCGAGGCGGCGGGGCCTCATGGCGCCGGCAGCGCGATCGTCGACGGCGCGTCCTCGATGCCCCCGACCAGGATCTCGAGGCCGCCGGAGGCGTCGGCGCCGTCGGGCACGCGGAGCTCGTAGGTGCGCGCCTCGTCGGGCGCGGGGCACGGGCCCGCGCCCGCGACCAGCTCGACGGCGATCTGCGAGGCGCTCACGGCCTCTGCGCCGAACACGCTGGGGATGCAGGTCGAGGAGGCGGGCACGGTGAGCGTGAAGGTGCCGGGCTCGGCCGTCCACATCGCGATGGCCCCGCCGCGGAGCACGTCGTCGATCGACGCGCCGCTGCCGGCGGGCACGCCCGCGACGCCCGAGTCGAGCGAGAGCGCCTGCTGGTCCATGGCCGCCGAGCTCTCCGCCGCGGGCTCCTGCGCCGTCTGCGGCGCCTGGGCGCTGCCGCCCGGATCGACGGGCGCGGCGCCGCCGGTCGGCGAGCAGCCGGCGAGGGCGAGCGCCGCGGCGAGGGCGACGGGGAGCGAGAGGCGGTGGAGCATGCCGCAGGATCCTCCTGTGGGGTGGGGTCGCTCCATCGTGGCACCGGATCCGGGGTGCGCGCTGGACGCCGCCTCAGCCTCCGCTCATCGTCGGCGCTCCTAGGCTTGTGGCATGGCCACGAGCGACGACGGAACCGCGCCCCTCACCGACGCCCCGACGGCGGCCGTGCTCCCCGGCGGCGAGTACATCCGCGAGCGCTTCGACGACGGGCGCCGCGACCGCACGCGGCCGCCGCTGCCGGAGCCGCTGGGCGTCGCGACGTACGACAACCACGCGCACCTCGAGATCCGCGACGGCGAGGCCCCCGCCTACGGCGAGGCGCTCGCGCTCGCGGCCTCCGTGGGCATCGCGGGCGTCATCCAGGTGGGCGGCGACGTGGAGTCGTCGATCTGGTCGGCCGCGCTCGCCGCGCAGGATGCGCGCGTGCTCGCGGCCGTCGCGATCCACCCGAACGAGGCGCCCGGCTACGCCGAGGCGGGCACGCTCCTCGAGGCGATCGCCACGATCGACGGGCTCGCCGCGCAGCCGCGCGTGCGCGCCGTCGGCGAGACGGGGCTCGACTTCTTCCGCACGGGCGACGACGGGCGCCGCGCGCAGCACGAGTCGTTCGAGGCGCACATCGACGTCGCGAAGCGGCACGGCGTCGCCCTGCAGATCCACGACCGGGATGCGCACGACGAGGTGGTCGAGACGCTGCTGCGCGTCGGGGCGCCGGAGACGACGGTGTTCCACTGCTTCTCGGGCGACGAGCACCTCGCGCGCGTCGCGGCCGAGCACGGCTGGTACCTCTCGTTCTCGGGCACCGCCACCTTCTCGAGCGCGAAGAACCTGCACCGGGCGCTCGAGGTCGCCGACCGCAGCCGCATCCTCGTCGAGACCGATGCGCCGTTCCTGACGCCCACGCCCTACCGCGGCCGCCCCAACAGCCCCTACCTCGTGCCCGTCACCGTGCGCGCGATCGCGGAGCGGCTCGGCATCGAGGCCGACGAGCTCGCGGCCATCACGGCCGAGAACACGGTGCGCGCCTACGGCAGCTGGGACTGATCGCGGCGTCCGCCGCGCGGGCCGCCCGCGCGAGGTGCAGGCGCCGACGACGGCGCCGACCCCGGTGATCAGGGGAGCACGGCCTCCGGGGCGACCGTGAGCTCGACCACCTGGTCGTCGGCGGGGCTCAGCCCCTCGACGCGCACGTCGACCGGGCCGCTCGCGTCGACCTCGACGGGGAAGGTCCAGCCGTAGACGCGGAAGTCGGCCGTGCAGGAGATCGCGGCGAGGTCGGGCGCCTCGAACTCGACGACGATCGTGCCGTCCTCGACCTCGGCCGACTCCGGTGCGGGCACGCAGGCGCTCGAGCCGGACCCGCCGATGAAGACGGCGAGCGAGGTGCCCGGCTCCGCCCACATGGCGGCGGCGCCGTCGGTCGAGACGGCGTCCATGACGTCGAGCCCCGCGAGCCGGTCGTCGGGGATGGGCGTGCCGGCCGCGTCGTCGTCGCCGTCGTCGGTGGGCGCGGGCGGCGCCGTCTCGGTGGGCGCGATCTCGGTGGGCGCGGGATCGGCGGTCGTGGTGGGCGCGGTCGTGCCGCCCGGCTGGGCCGAGGCGCAGCCGGTGACGAGCAGGGCGAGCGCGGCGGCGGCCGCGAGGCCGAGGTGCGTGGTGCGCATGGCGCCTCCGTCCAGGGTGCGCCGTCGTGGCGCGGTGTGCGTGGCCTCCCATCGTGCCGCTGCGGCCTGGAGGGCGACTGGGCGGCGGGGGAGCGCGGGCGGGGAGCGGCCCCGCCCCGCGTAGGCTTGCCGCGTGAGCGACGAGACGATCCCGGCCCGCGACGCGCGGGCCGCCGATGCCCTCCTGGGCGCCGCCGAGATCCGCCGCCTCGCGGCCTCGCTCGACCTCACGCCCACGAAGCGCTGGGGCCAGAACTTCGTGCACGACGCCAACACGGTGCGCCGCATCGTCCGCACCGCCGACGTCGCCGGCCTCGACGTCGTCGAGGTCGGCCCGGGCCTCGGCTCGCTGACGCTCGGCCTCACGGAGGCCGGCTGCCGCGTCACGGCCGTCGAGATCGACGAGCGGCTCGCGACCCTGCTGCCCGAGACGGTCGGGGCGAAGCAGCCGGAGGCGCGGCTCGAGGTCGTGCACCACGACGCGCTCACGATCGAGGCGCTGCCGCACGAACCGCGCGCGATCGTCGCGAACCTCCCCTACAACGTCTCGGTGCCCGTGCTCATCCACCTGCTCGAGCGCTTCCCGAGCGTCGAGCGGGCGCTCGTCATGGTGCAGGCCGAGGTCGGCCACCGCCTCGCGGCGCAGCCGGGCTCGAAGGTCTACGGCTCGCCGAGCGCGAAGGTCGCGTGGTGGGGGCCGTGGGCGCTCGAGGGCGACGTCTCGCGCCAGATCTTCTGGCCGGTGCCGAACGTCGACTCCGTGCTCGTCGGCTTCCGCCGCGGGCCGTCGATGGGCGACGAGGCGCTGCGCCGCCGGGCCTTCCGCGTCATCGACGCCGCCTTCGGCCAGCGCCGCAAGATGCTGCGGCAGGCGCTCTCGGGGCTCTTCGGCTCGTCGGCCGAGGCCTCCGCGGCGCTCGAGGCGGCCGACGTCGCCCCCACCGATCGCGGCGAGGCGCTCGCCCTGCCCGACTTCATCCGGATCGCGCAGCAGCTGCGCGACTGACCCGCGGAGGACGCATGGCACGGTCGATGGCGCAGAGCAAGGGACCGGAGGCCGTGCGCGCGGCGACGGGCCGCGATCACGAGGGATGGCGGGCGCTGCTGCTCGAGGCCGGCGCGAAGATGTGGCCGCACGCGCGCATCGCCCGCTGGCTCGTCGACGAGCAGGGCGTCGACGGCTGGTGGGCGCAGGGGATCGCGATCGACTTCGAGCAGGCGCACCAGGGCCGCGCTCCCGGGCAGCGCACCGACGGCACCTTCGCCACGAGCCGCACCCGCACCTTCCCCGGCGACCGGCTCGAGGCCCTCGCGCGCGTGCGCGCCGCGATCGAGGCCCAGCACGGCGACGCGCACGGCGAGAGCCTGGCGGCGTCGCAGCCGAACGTGCGCTGGCGGCTCGCGGACGGCACGCGGCTCACGATCGCCGCGCAGGCGCCGAACGCCTCCGGCACGCCCGTCGCCGCGACGCTCGAGCGGCTGCCCTCGCAGGCGGCGCTCGAGCCGGCGCGCGCCGCGCTCGAGGCGCTCCTCGACGCCGTCGGCTGAGCTTGACCGCGACGCGGCCCGGCGTCGTCACGGCCGGCTCCGGGTGTCCCCCACCCAGGGCGCGTGCAGGAGGGCATGCCCGATCCAAGTAGGGTCGAGGCGTGGTGAGAGGGAGCACGGTGCGGGCCAAGGCGCCCGGCAAGATCAACGTCTTCCTCGGGGTGGGCGCGCTGCAGGACGACGGCTACCACGACGTCGCCACCGCCTACCAGGCCGTGAGCCTCTACGAGTTCGTCGAGGCCGCGCCGGCCGACGACTTCTCGGTGCGCTTCTCGGGCCCCATCGCCCACGAGGCGCTCTCGACCGGCGCCGACAACCTCGCGATCCGCGCGGCGATGGCGCTCGCGCGGCGCGGCCGCGTCACGACGGGCGTCTCGCTCTCGATCGAGAAGCACGTGCCGATCGCCGGCGGCATGGGCGGCGGCAGCGCTGACGCCGCGGCCACGCTCGTCGCGTGCGACGAGCTGTGGGGCCTGCACCTCGGCCGCGAGGCGCTCCACGAGATCGCCGCCGAGCTCGGCGCCGACGTGCCCTTCGCGCTCGCCGGCGGCACCGCCGTCGGCACGGGCCGCGGCGACCGCCTGAGCCCGGCGCTCGCGAAGGGCCAGTTCCACTGGGTGCTCGCGTACGCGGAGGGCGGGCTCTCGACGCCCGACGTCTACCGCGCGCTCGACGAGCACCGCGCCGTCCACGCCGCCGACATCGCGCCCGCGCACGACGTGCCGGTCGTCGAGGCGCGCGTGCTGCAGGCCCTGCGCGCGGGCGACGCCTCGATGCTGGCCGACGCGCTCCAGAACGACCTGCAGGCGCCGGCGCTGCGGCTCATGCCGCGCCTCTCGGGCACGCTCGAGCTCGGCGAGCGCTCCGGCGCCCTCGCGGGGATCGTCTCGGGCTCCGGCCCCACCGTCGCGTTCCTCTGCGACGACCTGGAGTCGGCGATCGAGCTGCAGGTCTCGCTCTCGGCCGCGCAGCTGCGCGCGGTGAAGGTCACGGGCCCGGTCGGCGGCGCCCGCCTCTGCGACTGACGCGCCGGGCCGGACCTCGCGGCGCCTGCCCGCGCGGCGCCTCCCCGCGCCTCCGATCCCCCTCTCCCGTCGCTGAGTGGCGACATCTGGCGCTGAGTGGCGCCGAATGGTCGTCATTCGCCGCCGCAGTCGACCGATCGCCGCCACTCGACACCATTCGCCGCCACTCGGCAGGGCGGCCAGGGCGGGCGGCCGGGGGGAGGGGGCGGAGGGCGGCGCGGCGGGGGAGTGGCGCGGCGGATGGGAGGATGGAGTCGACATGGCACATCTCCTGGGGGCCGAGAAGGTCGGGCTCGCATTCCCGACGCGCACGGTGTTCGACTCCATCTCGCTGGGGCTCGAGGACGGCGACCGCATCGGCATCGTCGGCCGCAACGGCGACGGCAAGTCGACGCTGCTCCGCATCCTCGCGGGCACGCTCGAGCCGACGAGCGGCCGCGTCACGCGCCGCGGCGGCATCCGCGTGGGCGTGCTCGACCAGCGCGACACCCTCGACGGCGACGCGACCGTGGGCCACGCGGTCGTCGGCGACCGCGACGAGCACGACTGGGCGGGCGACGCCCGCATCCGCGACGTCATCGCCGGCCTCGTCGGCGACCTGCCCTGGGACGCCCGCGTCGGCGACCTCTCCGGCGGCCAGCGCCGCCGCGTCGCCCTCGCGCACCTGCTCGCGGGCGACTGGGACGTGCTCTTCCTCGACGAGCCCACCAACCACCTCGACGTGCAGGGCATCGCCTGGCTCGCCGACCACCTGAACGCCCGCTACGCCACCGGCCGCGGCGCCTTCGTCGCCGTCACGCACGACCGCTGGTTCCTGGATGCCGTGTGCACGGGCACGTGGGAGGTCCACGACCGCATCGTCGAGCCCTTCGAGGGCGGCTACGCGGCCTACGTCCTGCAGCGCGTCGAGCGCGACCGGATGGCCGCCGCGAGCGAGGCGAAGCGCCAGAACCTCATGAAGAAGGAGCTCGCGTGGCTCCGCCGCGGCGCCCCCGCCCGCACCTCGAAGCCGAAGTTCCGCATCGACGCGGCCACGCAGCTGATCGAGGACGAGCCGCCCGTGCGCGACCCGATCCAGCTCGCGCAGCTCGCGGCCACGCGCCTCGGCAAGGACGTCGTCGACGTGCTCGACGCGGGCGTCGAGCTCGGCGGCAGGCGGATCCTCGACGACGTCACCTGGCGGATCGCGCCCGGCGAGCGCGCCGGGATCCTCGGTCGGAACGGCGCCGGCAAGTCGACGCTGCTCGCGCTCGTCGCCGGCCGCCTGCAGCCCACGAGCGGCCGCGTGAAGACCGGCTCGACCGTGCGCATCGCCGAGCTCACCCAGGAGCTCGCCGAGCTCGCCGAGCACGAGGACGAGCCCGTCCGCACCGTCGTCGGGCGCCTCCGCACGAGCTACGAGACCGGCGGCAAGGAGCTGAGCCCCGGCCAGCTGCTCGAGCGCCTCGGCTTCCGCTCGGGCGAGCTCTCGACGCTCGTCAAGGACCTCTCGGGCGGTCAGCGCCGCCGCCTGCAGCTGCTGCTCATCCTGCTCGACGAGCCGAACGTGCTCATCCTCGACGAGCCCACGAACGACCTCGACACCGACATGCTCGCCGCGATGGAGGACGTGCTCGACTCCTGGGCGGGCTGCCTCATCGTCGTCAGCCACGACCGGTACCTCATCGAGCGCGTCACCGACGTGCAGTACGCCGTCGTCGACGGCTCCCTGCGGCACGTGCCCGGCGGCGTGGATGCGTACCTCGCGCAGGCCGGGGAGGCCTCCGTCGGCCGCCGCGCGGCCCAGCCGCAGGACGCGGCGACGCCCGAAGCGGCGGCCGCCGCGGCACCGGGCCTCAGCGGTGCCGAGCGCCGCGCGCTCGAGAAGGAGGCCGCGAGCCTCGACCGGAGGCTCGCGAAGGCCACCGAGGCGCAGGCGGAGGTCGTCGCGCGCTTCGAGACCGCCGACCACGGCGACTACGCGGCGCTCGCGGCGCTGCAGGCCGAGCTCGCGGCCGCCCAGGAGCGCGTCGGCGCGCTCGAGGAGCAGTGGCTCGCCGCGCACGAGGCGCTCGAGGGCTAGTCCGGCTGCGCCTGCCCGGTCGGGGCGGGATCCGGGGCGGCGCCGTCCGCGTCGCGCCGCCGCTGCTGCACGTCGGGGTGGGCGGCGACGAGGAACGACCACGGGTCGCCCTCGGCGGAGTCGCGCGAGCGCAGCCACTCGAGCAGCTCGCCCGCGCGGCGCTCGTACTCCGCGTGGTCCTCGGCGCTCAGGCGCACGCCGAGGCGGCTGACCTCGAGGTCGCCCGGCTGCACGCCCTGGATCTCCTCGAGGAAGGTCTGCACGAGCACGGGGCCCACGAGCGGCGCCTCCGAGCCGTGCCACGTGAGGCCCGTGGCGCGGTAGGGGATCTCCTTGGCGCCGCGCGCGCCGGCGCGCGGCTCCTCGGCGACGAGGAAGCCGACCTCGACGAGCGACTGCACGTGGTGGTGCATGGAGCCGGGGTTCATGCCGAGGGCCCCGGCGAGCTCCTTGTTCGTGCGGGGCTCGTGGAGGCACAGGCGCAGGATGCGCCAGCGCAGCGGCGAGGCGAGGGCGCGGGCCTTGGCGGTGAGCTCGGTCGCGCCGGGCTGCGCAGCATCCGTCATGGGCCCAACCTACCGCGCCCGGGAACGCGATTGGGAGAACCCAATCGCAGTGCTACGCTCGCCTCGTGACCGTCCCGCACGAGCCCATCGCGCCCCCGGTGCCCGACCACCGCGGCCTCTGGCGCGAGCCCGGCTTCCCCGCGTTCTGGCTCGGCCAGGGCCTCAGCCAGCTCGGCGCCCAGTTCGCCGCGATCGCCATGCCCATCGTCGCGGTCACGATGCTCCACGCGACCGACGCGCAGATGGGCTTCCTCCACGCCGCCGAGACCGCCGCGTTCCTGCTCGTCGGCCTCCCCGCGGGCGCCTGGCTCGACCGGATGCGCAAGCGCCGCGTGATGATCGCCGCCGACCTCGTGCGCGTCGTCGCCGTGGCGACGATCCCGCTCCTCTGGATCGCGGGCATGCTCGAGATCTGGCACCTCTTCGTCGTGGGCGCGGTCGTCGGCGTCGCGACGGTCTTCTTCGACGTCGGCTACCAGTCGTTCGTGCCGGTCCTCGTGCGCGACGAGCACGTCGGCCCCGCGAACGGCGCCCTCGAGGCCACCGCGCAGACCATGCGCCTCGGCGGCCCCGCCGTCGCGGGCGGCCTCCTCGCGGTGCTCTCGGCGCCGCTGCTGCTGGCGGCCAACGCCCTCGGCTTCCTCCTCAGCGCCCTCAGCCTGCTGCTCGTGCGCGATCGGGAGCAGGTGCGCCCCAAGCACGAGCGGCAGCACCTCGTGCGCGAGATCGGCGAGGGCCTGCGCTTCGTCGCCCGCACCGACTTCCTCGTCCGCATCGTCGGCACCACCGCGCTCACGAACCTCGGCTCGACGATCGCGATGACGCTCTCGCCCATCCTCATCCTGCGCATCCTCGGCCTCGACCCCGCCGTCTACGGCCTGCTCCTGACGCTCGGCGCGCTCGGCGGCCTCGCGGGCAGCCTGCTCGCCACCCGCATCGCCCGCCGCATCGGCGAGGGCCCGGCCCTCAGCATCTCGACGCTCGTCTTCTGCGGGTCGGCCGCGCTGCTGCCGCTCGCGGCCATGCTCCCGGGCGCGGCCGTGCCGCTGCTCGTGGCGTTCGAGGTGCTGCTCGGCTTCGGCGTGCTCGTCTACAACATCGTCCAGGTCACCGCCCGCCAGCGGATCTGCCCGAAGCCGCTCCTCGGCCGCATGAATGCGTCCATCCGCTTCGTCGTCTGGGGCGTCATGCCCATCGGCGCGCTCGTCTCCGGCTGGCTCGGCACGGTGCTCGGCACGGTGCCCGCGATCTGGATCGGCACGGTCGTCGCGATCCTCGGCGCCCTGCCGCTGCTGCTGAGCCCGTACGCCCGGATGCGGCAGCTGCCGACCCGGCCGACCGAGCGGCCCGTCGCGGCCGCGTGAGCGCACGCAGCCTCCGGCGGCTCCCGGAGGCGGCGTGCGCCCCGGCCCAAGGTCGAGCGGATACAGTGGCGACGACCTGCGACGGCCGCGCGATGCGGCGCGTCGCACCGTGACCCGGCAGGAGGGGCGCCGATGGCGGAGCAGACGATCCTCGTCGTCGACGACGACCCCGCGCTCGCCGAGATGATCGGCATCGTGCTGAGCGCCGAGGGCTACGGGCTCGAGTTCTGCGCCGACGGCGGCGAGGCGATCGACCGCTTCCACGAGGTGCGCCCCGACCTCGTGCTGCTCGACCTCATGCTGCCCGGCAAGGACGGCATCCAGATCTGCACCGAGCTCCGCGAGGAGTCGGGCGTGCCGATCATCATGCTCACGGCGAAGGGCGACCCCACCGACGTCGTCGTGGGCCTCGAGTCGGGCGCCGACGACTACATCGTGAAGCCCTTCAACCCGAAGGAGCTCGTGGCGCGCATCCGCACGCGCCTGCGGCCCACCCGGGAGGCCGCGGCGTCCACGCTCCGCGTCGCCGACCTGGAGATCGACGTCGAGGGGCACCAGGTGCGCCGCGAGGGCGCGCCGATCGCGCTCACGCCGCTCGAGTTCGAGCTGCTCGTCACGCTCGCCTCGAAGCCCAAGCAGGTCTTCTCGCGCGAGATGCTGCTCGAGCAGGTGTGGGGCTACCACTACAAGGCCGACACGCGCCTCGTCAACGTGCACGTGCAGCGGCTGCGCTCCAAGGTCGAGCGCGACGTCGACAACCCCGTGGTCGTCACGACCGTCCGTGGCGTCGGCTACCGCGCGGGCGCCCCGCAGGGCTGAGCCGTGGCCGCGCCGCGCCGCTGGTGGCAGCGCGCCACCCACGTGCTGCGGCGGAGCCTGCAGGCGCGGGTCGTCGCGGCCAGCATGCTGCTGTCGACCCTCGCGCTCATCGGCGTCTTCGGCTACATGTCGGCCTCGGTGGGCTCCAACCTCTTCGAGACCCGGCGCGACGAGGCGATCGTCGAGGCCTCCCGTGCCTCGAGCGAGATGCAGCGGATCTTCTCGGAGGCCGTGACGCAGAACCTCACCTCCGGCGAGATCGACGCGCTCCAGGACCGCGCGCTCGACGCCGTCACAGGCATCATCTCGAGCCGCTCCGCGACCGAGTACGCCATGCTGCGCTCGGAGGCGCAGGCCGACACGATCCTGACGATGAACGACGTGCAGTCGCAGGGCTTCGACGCCGACCTGCTCTCGGGCGAGCTGCGCACCGCGGTCGCCGCGAGCGCCGACTCGCCCTTCTACCAGTCGGTGCGGCTGCAGGGCGAGGGCGCCGCGGAGCCGGCGATCGTGGTGGGCACGACCGTCGACGTGCCGCTCGCCGGCCGGTACGAGCTGTACCTGCTCACGAGCCTGCAGGCCACGCAGGACACGCTCTCGTTCATGCAGCTGACGATGGTGCTCGGCGGCGTCGCCCTCATCGGCCTCATCGGCGCCATCACCTGGTTCGTCGCGCGCATGGTCGTGGGGCCCGTGCAGACCGCCGCGGAGTCCAGCGCGCGCATCGCCGCTGGCCAGCTCTCGGTGCGCATCCCCGTGCACGGCTCCGACGAGCTCGCCACGCTCGCGCGCTCCTTCAACGACATGGCCGACTCCATCTCGCGGCAGATCACCGAGCTCGGCACGCTCTCGACGGTGCAGCAGCGCTTCGTCTCCGACGTCTCGCACGAGCTGCGCACGCCGCTCACGACCATCCGCCTCGCGGGCGACGTGCTGCACGACCGCCGCGAGGCCTTCGACCCCGTGGCGGCGCGCACGGTCGAGCTGCTGCACACGCAGATCGAGCGCTTCGAGCAGCTGCTCGCCGACCTGCTCGAGCTCAGCCGCTTCGACGCGGGCGCCGCGCAGCTCGAGATCGAGCCGACCAACCTCGTGCGGCTCGCGGAGGGCGAGATCGACGCGGTCGAGCCGCTCGCCGCGGAGCGCGGCACCGAGCTGCGGCTCGTCGCGCCCGGCGGGCACTTCGAGGCGGAGGTCGACCCGCGCCGCATCCGCCGCATCCTGCAGAACCTGCTCGGCAACGCGATCGACCACGGCGAGGGCCGGCCCGTCGTGGTGACGGTCGACTCGACGTCCGAGGCGGCCGCGATCGCCGTGCGCGACCACGGCGTCGGCCTGACGCCGCAGGAGGCGGAGCGGGTCTTCGACCGGTTCTGGCGGGCCGACCCGTCGCGGCAGCGCCGCACGGGCGGCACGGGCCTCGGCCTCTCGATCAGCCGCGACGACGCGGCCCTCCACGGCGGCTGGATCGACGTCTGGTCGGAGCCCGGGCGCGGCACGGCGTTCCGGCTGACGCTGCCGCGCGCGGGCGCGACCGCGATCGTCTCGCCCATCGAGCTGCCGCCGGCCGACACGGCCGCGATCGCGCTGCCCGCGCTGGGGCCGGCGCCCGAGCCGGAGCCGACCGACACCGAGGCGATCGCGCTCGTCGACCCGACGATCGCCACGACGACCGAGGAGGTCGAGCGATGAGGCGCGCCCTCGCGATCCCCGCGGCCGTGCTCGCGGCGCTGCTCGCGGGCTGCGTCGCGATCCCCGACTCCGGCCCGGTGACGGAGGGCGTCGTCGACACGAGCGTGCAGTCGAGCGACCTCGTCTTCCTCGCGGAGGAGCCGACGCCCGGCGCGACCCAGGAGGACATCATCCTCGGCTTCCTCGAGGCCGCGGTGAGCCCGGTCGACGACTTCGCCATCGCCCGCGAGTACCTCACGACCGAGGCCGCGGGCGCGTGGGACCCGGGCGCCGGAGTCGTGGTCCGCTCGGTGCCGCCGGAGGTGACCCTGACGGGCGAGGCCGCGGCCTCCGCGGTCGTCTCCGCGGTGTCGGTCGTCGACGGCACGGGCGCGGCCCGCGTCGCGGAGGGCGAGCGGATGCTCGAGTTCCGCCTGCTGCGGGTCGGCGGGGAGTGGCGCATCGCGCAGGCGCCGGACGGCATCGTGCTCTCGAGCTTCCACTTCGGGCAGCTCTTCCGCTCGCACGCCCTCCACTGGCTCACCGCCGACGGCACGCGCGCCGTGCCCGACGTGCACTGGTTCGAGCGCACGGCGGCGACGCTGCCCGAGCGGATCGTCGACGCGCTCCTCGCGGGACCGCCCTCGTGGCTCGCGCAGGGCGTGCGCACCTCGGCAGCGGCGGACATCGACCTCGTGGGCGATCCCGAGATCGACGGGCCGACGGCCACCCTCACGCTGCCGTTCTCGCAGGTGCAGCAGCAGGGCAACGGCAGCCTGCAGCCGCTCGCGCAGCAGCTGCAGCTCTCGCTCCGCAGCGTCGGCGTGCGGGAGGTGCGGCTCGAGGTCGTGGGCCTCGACGGCTTCGTCATCTCGAGCGACGACGCGCCCGCGCTCGACGAGGGCGACGTCGACCAGCGGCCGCTCGTGCTCGAGGGCGCGAGCCTGCGCGCGGTCGGAGCGGGCGCGGCGACGATCGACGACGTCGGTCCCGTGCTCGCGAGCATCGGGGCCACGAGCTTCACGGTGGGGGAGTCCGGCGGCGTCGCCCACACGGGCACGACCGCCGCGTGGATCGTGCCCGGCGCCGAGCCGGTCGTCATCGCCACCGACGCCGCCGTCGTGCCCACGGTCGACGACTCCGGCTGGGTGCTCCTGCAGGAGCAGGCGGCGCCGCAGCGCCTCGTGGCGTGGCGCGACGGCGAGCGCTCGGCCGTCGCGCTGCCGGCCGGCACGGGCAGGCTCGCGGCCATGGAGGCTCTCGCGCGACGGCGCGCGGCTCGCGCTCGTCGAGCTCGACGGGGCCGAGAGCGTCGTGTGGGTCGCGGCGGTCGAGCGCGACGCGGCGGGCCGCCCGATCGCGCTCGGGGAGCCCTTCGCCATGCCGAGGATCGACGGCACCGCCTCCGACGTGACGTGGACGAGCGCGACGCAGATCGCGGTGCTCGCGCAGAGCGCCGACGCGCCGCAGGTCGTGCAGCTCACGGTCGGCGGCGACTCGCAGCAGCTGCCGCAGCCCGGGGCGGCGGTGCGCGCGATCGTCGGCGGCAGCGAGGGCACCTCGACCCTGCGGGCGCTCGCCGAGGACGGCTCGCTGCTCTCGCTGCGCGGCCGGGTCTGGAGCCCTGCGGGCGGGCTCGGGCCCGTCGCGCTCGTCGCGACGCAGCAGTAGCGGCGGCCGGGGCGGGCCCTCGGGCCCACCGGGCGGGCCCGGCGTCCACAGGCCCGCCGCCGTCGCGGACGCGGATGGGCGGCCGCGCGCGATGCTCGCGGCATGGATGCGACGCACGTGCGAAGGGTGCTGGCGGCGGCGGTCGCGGAGGCGGCCGCCGTGCTCTGGCCGCGCGCGTGCGCGGGCTGCGGCGCGAGCGACGCGGCGGTGTGCGGCGCGTGCCGCGCGGCCCTCGCCGGACCCCTCGTGCGCGAGCGGCTGGGCGGCCTGCCGCTCGTCGCGGCCGCGCACTACGAGGGCGCCGCGCGGGCGATCGTGCGCGCCGCGAAGGAGCACGGCGGAGGCGCGGAGGCCGCGGCGCTCGCGGCGGGACTCGCGCGCGCCCTCGACGCGGCGACGGGCGCCGACGGCGCCGTGGTCGTGCGCGTGCCCTCGAGCCGCGAGGGCCTCCGCCGTCGTGGCTTCGACCCCGTGCGGCTCGTGCTGCGCCGCGCCGGCGTCGCCGCGCCCGCCCTCCGCCGCGTGGGGCGCGAGGGCACGCAGAAGGGCCGCGCGGCGGGCGAGCGCCTCGCCGCGGCGCGCGGCTCGCTCGCGGTGCCCGCACCGCTCGCGCGGCGGCTCCGCGGCCGCGAGGTCGTCGTGGTCGACGACGTCGTGACGACGGGCGCCACGGCCCTCGAGGCGGTCCGGGCGCTGCGCGCCGCGGGCGCCAGGCCCGTCGCGATCGCCGCCGTCGCGCGCGCTCGGCGGACCGGCGTTGTCACCCTGGCGTCCGCCCAGGGCGACCATGTAGCGTGACCGCACGCAAGTCGGCCCAGCAGCCACTGGCGCCGACGCCGATCCCGATGGGAGGCCACGATGGAGATCATGTTCGGTGCCAAGGGCGCGGACATCACGGACCGCTTCCGCGCCTACGCGGAGGAGAAGCTCGCAAAGGTCGCGCAGCTCCTCCCTCGCGCCACCGCCCTCGACGTCAAGCTCACCCGCCATGCCGTCGCGCACAGCGCGATCGCGGGCGGCCGCGTCGAGATCACGGTGCACGGACCGGGAGCCGTCATCCGCGCCGAGTCCGAGGGGCCCGACAAGTACATGGCCTTCGACGCGGCGTTCCACCGCGTCATGGAGCGCGCGCGCCGCGTGCACGACAAGCGCACCGACCACCGCGGCAAGCGCGCGACGCCGCTGCGCGAGGCCGCGAGCTCCGGCTTCGAGGGCGTCGCGCTCACGGCCGCCGACCCGGCCGTCGTCGAGGCGGTCGCCACGGGCGCCATCCCGATCCAGCCGGCGCACGCGGAGGAGGGCGAGACGTCCTGGTCGCCGGTCGTGATCCGCGAGAAGCGCTTCCCGGCGAAGACGATGTCGGTGCGCGACGCCGTCGACCAGATGGAGCTCGTCGGACACCCGTTCTACCTCTTCGTCGAGGAGCAGAGCGGCGCGTGCGCAGTCGTGTACCGCCGCAAGGGCTGGTCCTACGGCGTGATCACCCTCGAGGAGGAGGCCGGCGAGGCCGCGGGCGCCGAGGAGGAGCGCCGGGCCTCGTAGGCCGAGCCGCCGCGCGCCCTGCCGGCCCTCCTGCCGCGTCAGGGGGTCGGCAGGGCGCGCGTTGGTACAGTGGGCAGTCGGTTGTCGAACCGTGACCTTTTCCCCGATGGACGGAAGGCTCTTTCGTGGCCAACATCTTCGAGACCATGCTGCGCGCCGGCGAGGGCCGGCTGCGCCGCCGACTGGAGCGCATCGCCAACGACGTCGCAGCGCTCGAGGACGCCTTCGAGGACCTGACCGACGAGGAGCTCGCGGCCGAGACCGACGAGTTCCGCGCGCGCCACGCCGCGGGCGAGCCCCTCGACGCGCTGCTGCCGGAGGCCTTCGCGGCCGTCCGCGAGGCGGCGAAGCGCACGCTCGGCATGCGCCCGTACGACGTGCAGGTCATGGGCGCCGCGGCGCTCCACCTCGGCAACATCGCTGAGATGAAGACGGGCGAGGGCAAGACGCTCGTCGCGCCGATCGCCGCGTACCTCAACGCGATCCCCGGCGACGGCGTGCACATCGTCACCGTCAACGACTACCTCGCGAGCTACCAGTCGGAGCTCATGGGCCGCGTCTTCCGCGCCCTCGGCATGACGACGGGCTGCATCGTCGCGGGCCAGAGCCCCGAGGTGCGCCGCGAGCAGTACGCGGCCGACATCACCTACGGCACGAACAACGAGTTCGGCTTCGACTACCTGCGCGACAACATGGCGCACTCGAAGGAGTCGATGGTGCAGCGCGGCCACGGCTTCGCGATCGTCGACGAGGTCGACTCGATCCTCATCGACGAGGCCCGCACGCCGCTCATCATCTCCGGCCCCGCCGCGGGCGAGGCGAACCGCTGGTTCGCGGAGTTCGCGCGCATCGCGAAGCGCCTGCGCGCCGGCACCGACTACGAGGTCGACGAGAAGAAGCGCACCGTCGGCGTGCTCGAGCCCGGCATCGAGCGGGTCGAGGACCTCCTGGGCATCGACAGCCTCTACGAGAGCGCGAACACGCCCCTCATCTCGTTCCTCAACACGGCGCTCAAGGCGAAGGCGCTCTTCAAGCGCGACTCCGACTACGTCGTCATGAACGGCGAGGTGCTCATCGTCGACGAGCACACGGGCCGCATCATGCAGGGCCGCCGCTTCAACGAGGGCATCCACCAGGCGATCGAGGCGAAGGAGGGGGTGCAGATCAAGGCCGAGAACCAGACGGTCGCGACGGTCACCCTGCAGAACTACTTCCGCCTCTACGGCAAGCTCGCGGGCATGACCGGCACGGCCGAGACCGAGGCCGCCGAGTTCATGTCGACGTACAAGCTCGGCGTGGTGCCCATCCCGACGAACAAGCCCGTGCAGCGGCAGGACAAGGCCGACCTCGTCTACGCGACGGTCGAGGGCAAGTTCAAGCAGGTCGTCGACGACATCGCCGAGCGCCACGAGGCCGGCCAGCCGGTGCTCGTCGGCACGACGAGCGTCGAGAAGAGCGAGTACCTCTCGGCCCAGCTCGCGAAGCGGGGCGTGCGGCACGAGGTGCTCAACGCCAAGAACCACGCGCGCGAGGCCGCGATCGTCGCGCAGGCCGGTCGCCTCGGCGCCGTCACGGTCGCCACGAACATGGCGGGCCGCGGCACCGACATCATGCTCGGCGGCAACGCCGAGCACCTCGCGGTCACGCGCATGCAGGAGCTGGGCCTCAACCCGACCGAGACGCCCGACGAGTACGAGGAGCGCTGGGACGAGGTCTTCGAGGCCGTCAAGGCCGAGGTGCAGGCGGAGGCCGAGAAGGTCGTCGAGGCCGGCGGCCTCTACGTGCTCGGCACCGAGCGCCACGAGTCGCGCCGCATCGACAACCAGCTGCGCGGCCGGTCGGGCCGCCAGGGCGACCCGGGCGAGAGCCGCTTCTACCTCTCGATGCAGGACGACCTGCTGCGCCTGTTCGGCGGCTCCGTCGCCCAGCGCTTCCTGCAGGTCGACGCCGACGAGGACGAGATCCCGCTCGAGTCGAAGCTCTTCACGCGCACGATCCGCTCCGCGCAGGGGCAGATCGAGGCGCGCAACGCCGAGATGCGCAAGAACGTCCTGAAGTACGACGACGTCATGAACCGCCAGCGCGAGGCGATCTACTCCGACCGCCGCCACATCCTCGACGGCGACGACCTGGCTGGCAAGGTGCAGGGCTTCCTCGAGCAGACGATCCGCTCGATCGTCGCCGAGCACACCGCCGCGAGCGACAGCGACGACTGGGACCTCGAGGCGCTGTGGACCGAGGCGCGCACGATCTACCCCGTGGGCATCACGATCGACGAGGTCGTCGCCGAGGCGCGGCCGCGGCTCACGCAGGACTTCGTCGAGGAGCAGCTGCTCTCGGACGCCCGGATCGCCTACGAGAAGCGCGAGGAGGCGCTCGGATCGAGCGCCATGCGGCTCCTCGAGCGCCGCGTCGTGCTCTCGGTCATCGACCGCAAGTGGCGCGACCACCTGTACGAGATGGACTACCTGCGCGAGGGCATCGGCCTGCGCACCATGGCGCAGCGCGATCCCGTGGTCGAGTACCAGAACGAGGGCTTCGCGCTCTACCAGCAGATGATGACCGCGATCCGCGAGGAGTCGGTCCAGTTCCTCTTCAACCTCGACGTCAAGGTGCAGCAGGGCGCGCCGAGCGAGGCGCCGGCCATCGAGGGCGGCGGGCTCGACGAGGTCGAGGACGACGCCTCGAAGCTGACGTACACCGCTCCCGACGAGGACGGCTCCGCCTCGGTGCACGACGCGAAGGGCCGCGAGCTCTCGGGCGCGCAGGCCGCGAAGGCCCGCGGTCGCTCGGGCAACCCGGCGGTCGCGGCGCAGGCCGAGCCCGCGGGCGCGGCGCAGCCCGCGCAGCCGGCCGGCAACCGCCAGCAGCGCCGCGCGGCCGCCAAGCAGGCCCCGAAGGTGGGCGCGTTCGGGCAGGCGCAGTCGCAGGACGACGAGCGCTGACCTCCCGCTGAGCCGAGATGCCGGGCCCTCCGGGGCCCGGCATCGGATCTAGCGGTCGAGCGACTGCAGGCCGTTCCAGGCGGTGACGCCGAGGGGCGGGCCGTAGGCGCCGGAGTCGCCGCCGTTCGAGTAGACGGCCACGACATGGCCGGCCCCCGTGGCGGGGTCGAGGTTCGAGACCCAGCCGGAGCCCGAGGCGCCGTCGCCCATCTCGCACTCGGCGCCGTAGTTCGCGTCGCCGCCCGCGCCGTAGTCGACCTCGTCATCGGCGCAGTGCCGCAGCACCTCCGCGTCGAAGTCGTCGTTGCCGGGGTAGCCGGCGATGACGACGCCGTTGGTCTCGGCGGTGAAGCTCACGCCCTGCCCGCCCGCGACGTCCTCGAGCGTGCGGCCGTCCTGCGGCGCCACCCGCACGAAGCCGAAGTCGAAGCCCATCCAGCCGTCGTCGTCGGCGCCGTCGAGCCAGCGGTCGTTGGCCTCGAGGTACTGCTCCGGCACCCACCAGTCGGTCGCCTCCCAGACCCCGAGCGGCGACTCGCCGCGCTCGTAGGCGGGGCTGAAGCGGATGCGGTCGAAGTACTCCCGGGTGTCGTCGTCGAAGATGCAGTGGGCCGCGGTGAGCACGATGAGGCCGGTCGCGCTGTTGATCACGGTGCCGGAGCACGTGTAGGCGTCGGAGCCGCTCTGCATCTCGAGGCGTCCGGTCGTCGTGAGCAGCAGGTCGCCGGAGCCGACGTGCTCGGTGCCCGGGCGCAGCTCGTCGCCCGCGTCCGTCGCGGGGAGCGCCGCGCCGGGCTCGACGATGGGCGTGCCCGCCGTGGGCGGCAGCACGACGTCGACGGCGGCGTCGGGGGAGTAGCCGTCGTCGGTGATGGGCGGGAAGCCCGCGTAGAGCTCGCCCGTGTCGGCGGCGGTCGCGTCGACGTCGGTGACCGGCGCGTCGGGCTGCACGGCCTCGATGTCCGGCCCGCCGTCGGTGTCGCCGCGCGTCGGCTGCGGCACGGGCGTCGAGGTGGTGCGGGGCAGGCTCGCGGGCCGTCGGCAGCGGCGGCGGCAGCGGGATGCAGCCGCTGAGCGCGACGACGGCGACGAGCGATGCGGCGACGGCGGCCGCGCGGGCGATGCGCATGGGTCCTCCTGGCGGGCGGCCCAACGCTAGGCCGTGCCGCCCCGGGAACGCTGGGAGCGCGGAGGCGCGAGGCGCTCGGGAGGCGAGCCTCAGGCGAGCGGCGGATCGATCGCGACGAGCAGCACCGCGGTCCAGTGGCACAGGAACGCCACGACGGTGCACACGTGGAAGATCTCGTGGAAGCCGAAGTGCCCGGGGAAGGGGTTCGGCCGCTTCAGGCCGTAGACGATCGCGCCCGCCGTGTAGGCGAGGCCGCCGACGGCGACGAGGATCGTCGTGGCCGCGTTCGCCGCCCAGATGTCGCCGAGGAACGCCACGGCGGCCCAGCCGAGCGCGAGGTAGAGCGGCACGTACAGCCACCGCGGCGCCGTGATCCAGAAGACGCGGAAGGCGATGCCGAGCATCGCGCCGCCCCACACGCACGAGAGCAGGAGCGTCGCCTTCGGCGGCTCGAGCGTGAGGAGCGCGATGGGGGTGTAGGTGCCCGCGATGAGCAGGAAGATGTTCGCGTGGTCGAGCCGCTTCAGCACGAGGCGCACGCGCTCGGACCAGTGGAAGCGGTGGTACACCGCGGAGACGCCGAAGAGCAGCAGGCTGGAGGTCATGAAGACCGCCGAGGCGATCTTGGCGACCGCGCCGTCGGCGAGCGAGATGAGCACGATGCCCGCGGCGAGCGCGAGGGGTGCGGTGCCCGCGTGGATCCAGCCGCGCCAGGAGGGCTTCCGCTCGACGGCGGCCTCGACGATCGCATCGCCGGCCGCCTCGATGAGCGGCAGGTGCGCGCGCGCCTCGGGTGCCTCGGTGCGGGCCTCGCGCGCGGCCGTGGCGGCGGCGTCGCCGAGGCTCGCGGGGCGGAGCTCGGGGTCGGACTGGACAGCCATGGGGACAGTGTACGGCGTACGCAGTCGCGCTGTCCAGCGTCCGCGAGCGGCCGGGGCGAGTAGATTCGCCTGGTGCGACTGCGCAGCGCCCCGGGCTCGAGGCTCGTCTACCGCTACTACGAGCGGCGGCTCCGCCGCGACCTCCAGGGGCGGCCGGTGCCGTGCCACATCGCCATGATCATCGACGGCAACCGCCGCTGGGCGCGCGAGCAGAAGCTCGCGAGCGTCGGCCACGGCCACCGCGTCGGCGCCGAGCGGCTGCGCGAGTTCGTCGACTGGTGCCAGGAGGTCGGGGTCGGCGTCGTCACCCTCTACCTCCTCTCGCGCGACAACCTCACGGGCAGGGCCTCCGAGGAGCTCGGCGAGCTGTGCGAGATCATCGCCGACCTCGCCGACGACCTCTCGCGGCGGCCCGGCCACCGCATCCGTCACGTGGGCGACCTCAAGGGGCTGCCCGAGCCGCTCGTGCAGGCGCTGCAGGGCGCGATCGCCCGCACCGAGGGCGTCGAGGGCATCACCGTGAACCTCGCCGTCGGCTACGGCGGGCGGCACGAGCTCGTCGAGGCGGTGCGCCGCATCCTCGAGGGCGCGGACGGCGCGAGCACCGCGGAGCTCGCCGAGCGGCTCACCCCCGAGCTCATCGCCGAGCACCTCTCGACCGCCGGCCAGCCCGACCCCGACCTCGTGATCCGCACCTCGGGCGAGCAGCGGCTCTCCGACTTCATGCTCTGGCAGAGCGCGCACAGCGAGTTCTACTTCATGGAGGCGCTGGGCCCCGACCTCCGCGAGGTCGACTTCCTGCGTGCCGTGCGCGCGTACGGCCTGCGCGAGCGCCGCTACGGCCGCTGAGCGACGAGCGCCGAGCGTCGGCCGCGGCGGCCGCCGCCGCGCACCCTGGGAGGCTGCTCCGCACCAGGTTTCGGGCTCGTGAACTCGCGGCGCGCCGCGGCGTGTCGAGCGCGCGGCGATCGGAGCCGTGGGCGTAGCGTCAGCCGTGTCGGGCACCCGCCCGGCATGCAAGCGGCCTCAGCCGTCGCGAGCACCTCGGGAAGGCGACGGCCGCGTGAGATCCGACCTCGGTCGGAAGGGAGCGCCACGTGCCTGCACTCGTCACCCCGCCCGCAGTCCAGTCGACCTCCGGCTCGGACACGCGGCAGCGCACCTACGTCCTCGACACGAGCGTGCTGCTGTCCGACCCGGGGGCGATCCACCGCTTCGCCGAGCACTCGGTCGTGATCCCCGTGATCGTGATCGCCGAGCTCGAGAAGAAGCGGCACGATCCCGAGATCGGCTACTTCGCGCGCAAGGCGCTCCGCAACCTCGACGAGCTCCGCGTCGCCCACGAGCGCCTCGACTTCCCCGTGCCCACCGAGGGCGGCGGCAGCCTCCGCGTCGAGCTCAACCACTCGAACCAGCAGGTGCTCCCGAGCGGCCTGCAGCTGGGCGACAACGACTCGCGCATCCTCGCGGTCGCCGCCAACCTCAAGAACGACGACCTCGACGTGTGCGTCGTGTCGAAGGACATGCCGATGCGCGTCAAGGCCGCGTCGATCGGCATCGCCGCCGAGGAGTACCTGGCCGAGCAGGCGGTCGACTCCGGCTGGATGGGCACCGCCGAGATCGCGCTCTCGGGCGAGCAGATGGCCGAGCTCTACGAGCACGAGCGGCTCGAGACGAAGGCCGTCGCCGACCTCCCCCTCAACACGGGCCTCGTCATCTCCTCCGAGCGCGGCTCCGCCCTCGGCCGCGTCACCCGCACGGGCGAGATCTCGCTCGTGCGCGGCGACCGCGACGTCTTCGGCGTGCACGGCCGCTCGGCCGAGCAGCGCCTCGCGATCGACCTGCTGCTCGACGACCAGGTGGGCATCGTCTCGCTCGGCGGCTCGGCGGGCACGGGCAAGTCGGCGCTCGCGCTCGCCGCGGGCCTCGAAGCGGTGCTCGAGCGGCGCCTCCACAAGAAGATCATCGTCTTCCGCCCGCTCTACGCGGTCGGCGGCCAGGAGCTCGGCTACCTGCCCGGCGACAAGGACGAGAAGATGAACCCCTGGGGGCAGGCGATCTACGACACGCTCGGGGCGCTCGTGAGCGACAACGTGCTCGATGAGGTCGCCGACCGCGGGATGCTCGAGGTGCTGCCGCTCACGCACATCCGCGGCCGCTCGCTGCACGACGCGTTCGTGATCGTCGACGAGGCGCAGTCGCTCGAGCGGAACGTGCTGCTCACGGTGCTCTCGCGCATCGGCCAGAACTCGCGCGTCGTGCTCACCCACGACGTGGCGCAGCGCGACAACCTGCGGGTCGGCCGCCACGACGGCGTCGCGAGCGTCATCGAGACCCTCAAGGGCCACGACCTGTTCGGCCACGTCACCCTCACCCGCTCGGAGCGCAGTCGCATCGCCGCGCTCGTCACGAGCATGCTCGAGGGCTGATCTGCGCCGACCTCCCGACGGATCCCCAGGGGGCCCGGTCGCCGCCGCGGCCGGGCCCCCGCCTCGTGCGCGGCAGGCCGCGGCGCCGGCGGGCCCGGCGCCCGTCGTCGCCGCGTGGGCGGCCGCGGCTAGGTTGGCCGCATGGCCGCCCCGCGCTCGCTCACCCGCACGGAGGCTCGTCGCGCGCGGCTCGCCGCGCACGGCTTCCAGGCGGACCGCACGCCGGTCGAGGCGATGCGCGACGCCGTCGCGATGCAGGGGCAGGACCTCCCGGCGGTGCTGCGCGCCATCGCGATTCGCTCGGCGCGCGGCACCGCGCTCGCCGACGTGCGGGCGGCCTTCGACCGAGGCGAGCTCGTGCGCTCGTGGGCGATGCGGGGCACCCTCTTCGCCACGACGCCCGCCGACCTGGCGGTGCTCCACGCGCACACGGGGGAGCGGATGGCCCGGCAGGAGCTGCGGCATCTGCAGGACCGCGAGGTCGACGCGGCGACGGCCGAGGCCGCGCTCGACCTCGCGGAGCGTGCGCTCTCGGCAGGACCCATGCCGCGCGCGGCGCTCCTGGCAGCGTGGGAGGCGGCGGGCGTCGGCACGGGCGGGGGCCGCGGCTACCACCTGCTCGCCCTGATGGCGGTGCGGCAGCGGGTGCGGATGGGCCCCTTCGCGGGCGCGGAGCAGGCTGCTGGTCGGCGGTGCGGCGCCCGCGGTCGCCGATCCGGAGGCCGCGCTCGTCGAGCTCGTGGGACGCCTGGTCGCCGCGCGCGGCCCCCTCCGCGACGACGACGTCGCCTGGTGGCTGGGGCTGCCGAAGGTGCCGGTCCGGGCGGCCGCGGCGGCCGCGCCCGGGCTCGAGGCTGTGGTCGTCGAGGGCGTGCCGATGCGGATGGCCGCAGGCCTCGAGCCGCGCGGCCGCAGCGGCGTGCTGCTCGTGCCGGGCTTCGACGAGTGGCTCCTGGGCGTCGCCGACCGCTCGCTCGTGCTGAGCCCCGCCGCGTCCGAGCTCGTCGTGCCCGGCGGCAACGGCGTCTTCCGCCCATGCATCCTGCTCGACGGGCGCGTCGTCGGCACCTGGCGGCTGCCGGCGGCGTCCCGAGGCGCCGGAGCCCCCGTGGTCGAGCTGCTCGAGCCGGCGTCGGAGGCGCTCCGCAGGGCCGTCGAGCGCGCGATCCGGGCCTGGCCGCACCGCGAGGCCGGAACCGCGCCGCGCGGCTGAGCCCGCCCGGGCCTCAGCTCAGCTGGCCCCGCCAGATGCTCTCGCCGCTGTGCGTCGGGTCGCCGTCGAAGGGCTCGACCGAGACGTCGACGATCGGGAAGCGGTCGAGGTCGATGCCGTCCGGCAGCACGTACTCCTGGGTGTCGGCGTCGAGGATGCCGACGTTGATCATCGCCGACACGTCGCGGTCGATGAGCCACACGTCGAGGTAGCCGTCGGCCTCGGGCAGGGCGTCGGCGTCGAGCACGAGCACCCGGCGGCCGTCGCGCTCCACGATCTCGGCCGCGGCCGGCTGCACCGCACCCGTGAGCGCGTCGAGCGAGGCCGCCGCGACGACCGTGCCCGGAGCCTCGCGCGGGGCGAGGGCGGCGATGCCGGCGCTGAGGCCGCCGACGACGACGGCGGTGGCGGCGCAGGCGAGCGCGAGCGTGCCGGCGGTGAAGCGGCGGATGCCGCCGGTGCGCGCGCGACGGCGGCCGCGGTGCGCGACGTGCGCATGCTCGCGGTCGGGCGCGGTGCCCGCCGTGGCGGCGGGGACCGCGGCGGGGTCGGCGGCCGCGCGCGGCGCCTCGTCGATCTCGGCGGCGATGCGCTCCCAGAGGCCCGCGGGCGGCGGCTCGGCGGTCACGGCGTCGGCGCGCAGCCGCGCCACGGCACCGCGCAGCGACGCGAGCTCCTCGCGGCACGCCGCGCAGGCGTCCAGGTGCGGCTCGCGCGCATCGTCGAGCAGGGCGAGCTCGGCGAGCCGCTCAGGCGAGATGTGCTGCATGGGCTCCCTCCCATCGGTCCCTGAGTCTTCGGAGCGAACGGGACAAGTGGCTCTTCACCGTTCCGATCGGCATGTCGAGCGCCTCGGCGATCGCGCTCGTCGGGCGGTCCTCGAGCACCGCCATCCGCACGATCGTGCCCTGCGGCTCGCCGATCGAGGCGAGCGCCTCCTCGACCGCGATGGCCGCGGCCACGGCCCCCGGCACGTCCTCCCCGCTCGGGCCGTCGAGGCTGCCCTCGACGACCTCCGGCGCCATCGCCCGCTCGTGGCGGACGGCGGCGGAGCGGCAGTGGTCGGCGATGCGGCGCCGCGCGATCCGCACGATCCACGCTCCCAGCGGGCCCGCGTCGGGGTCGTAGGAGGCGCGCGAGCGCCAGGCGGAGACGAAGGTGCGCTGCACGACGTCCTCGGCGTCCTGGCGCTCCATGGCGCGCAGCGCGAGGGCGAGCACGAGGCCGGCCCAGCGCTCGTAGGCGAGGCGGAGGCCCTCGTCGCCGGGCCCGTCGACGAAGGCGCGGGCGATCATCGCCTCGTCCTCGCCGTCGTGCCGCACGCCGTCACGGTACATCAGCCGATCTGCGTCGCCGTCGCGATGACGTTGTCCTCGTACGCCTGCGCCACGGGATCCCACTCGCCGGCGCACGTGATGAGGCGCAGGCGGTGCTCGCCGTCGCGGGCGAAGAGCTCGTCGAGCGGCAGCGTGCCCTTGCCGAGCTGCTGCACCTCGTCGATGCGGAAGCGCAGCACCTCGCCGGCCTCGGTCTCGACCTCCACCTCCGTGCCGACGGCGACGTCGAGCAGCACCGCCATCGGTGCGGGGCCCCGGTCGGAGTCGACGTGCGCCGCGAGCACGGCCGAGCCGGCCTCGGCGCCCGGTGCGGGGCCGTATCGGTACCAGCCGGCCTCGGAGACGAGGAGCGGCACATCCATCTGGCCGTCCTCGCGCACCCCGACGGGCACGACCGAGAGGTCGACGTCGAGCTCCGGCAGGCGCACCGCGACCGGCTCATCGACGTCGACCGCCGGGCGAGCGCCGATCGAGGCGTCCTGCCTGCCGACCTCGGCGGCGGGCGCGGCGCTGGGGGTCGCGGACGGCGTCGGGTCGGCGGCGGGGGAGGATGCGACGGGCGCCGGCGCGGCCGCCTCGAGCGGGGCGCTGGGCGCCGCGAGCGAGACGCCGACGACGATCGCCGCGACGGCGGCGAGCGCCGCGACGGCGAGGGCGGCGATGCGGGTGCGGGACACGGCGGCTCCTGTGGCTGGGTTTCGGTCGTTCGGGGGATCGGCGGGGCGCCCGCCGGGGCGCCAGGGATCCCCGCGGCGGAGTGCGCCGCGGGGATCCCCTCCGGTCAGCGGCGCTGGGCGGCGACGGCCGAGCGGCGCGTCGCGACGGCAGCCACCGCCGCGAGGCCGAGCAGGCCCATGATCGCGAGCACGATGCCCGCGGCCGAGTCGTCGCCGGCGGCGCCGCCGAGGCCCGAGGGCACGCCGCTCGGGGCGCTGTGGGCGTCGACCGTCTGCACGGCGAGGGCGAGGTTGCCGTCCTCGGCGCTGCCCCACGCGACCACGATGGTGTTGACGCCCTCGGCGAGGTCGAGGTCGGCCGGGCCGATCACGACGTCCTCGGTGCCCGCGAGCACCACGTCGGCCGAGACGGAGCCGGCCGCGGTCTCGAGCGAGGCCTCGTCCGGGTTCGTCAGGCCCTCGACCACGGCCGAGCCGTTCGCGCGGACGTCGACGGCCGGGGCGGCCGCGAGGTGGCGGACGGTGAGGCGCGCCTCGCCCGCGGCGATCTCGGAGGTGTCGTTCGCGAAGGCGCTGAGCATGGGCGTGCCGTCCTCGGCGAGGTGCGCGACGAGCGTGAGGTTCGCCATCGCGGGCACCTCGATGCCGCTCGCCTCGATCGCGGGCTCGGCCGAGGCCGGGTCCTCGCCCGCGGCGAACACCTGGACGTCGATCGTGCCGGCGGCCATGGGCATCGGGTCGGTGAGCGTGCCGGGCTCGAAGCCGGGGATGGCCTCCTCGCCGTTGACGTAGACGTCGACGGTGAGGCCGGGGACGGCGTGCAGGACGGACACGGTGGCGTCGTCCTCGGCCGCCATGGCCGGCGCGGCGCCGAGCGCCGTCAGGGCCACGACGGCCGCGGTGCCGAGCGTGAGCGTGCGCTTCATCGTTCTCTCCTTCTGTCGTCGGCACCGGACGTGCCGCTCCTGCCCCCATATCGCGCGGCGGCCCCGCTCCGGTTGCAGCGGGACGCGATCGAGGCATCCCGGGCGTGTCGCGCCGGTGGCGGACGGCGCGCCTCGGTGCCGCGGCTGTGGAGAGGCCGCACGGGAGCGACTGCCCCGCGGCTACCGTGACGCGCATGACGGCGGAGGCGGGGATCGCGGAGGCGCCGCCCGCGCCGCCCCTCCGGCTCCGCCCCATCGACCTCCTCGGCGCCCCGCTCGCGGCGCTCGCCGCGTGGGCGGCGCTGGCCGGTGGCGCCGACGGCGTGGCCGCGGTCGCGCTCGCCGCGTGCGCCCTCGCCGCGCCCGCGCTCGCGCGGATCGATCAGGCGGAGCGGCGGCTGCCCAACGCGCTGACGCTCCCGCTGCTCGCGGTGGGCGTCGCGGCCGCGGTCGCGCGGCTCGTCGGCGGCGACCTCGCGCCGCTCGCGGCGCTGGGCTGCGGCGCCGCGCTGCTCGGCATGGCCGTCGCCGGCGGCATGGGCATGGGCGACGTCAAGCTCGGCACGGCGCTCGCCCTCGTAGCCTCGACGCTCGGGTGGGCGGCGCCGGTCGCCGGGCTCGTCGCGGCGATCCTGCTCGGCGGGCTCGTCGGCGCCGTCCTGCTCGCGCTCGGCCGCCGGTCGCTCGCCTTCGGCCCGTGGCTGCTCCTGGGCGCCGCGGCCGGCGCGAGCCTCGCACTCGTGTGACGGAACGTGACGGGCCGCCTCGCGCGCGGCCCGTCGCGGTTCCTAGCGTGGAGGGCGTCCGGCCGGCCGCCGCCCGCGGACGCCGCACCCCGATCCCCAGGAGCAGCCATGTCCTTCCGCGCCACGCACCGCAGCCCTCGCGGCCGCGCCCTCCGCCCCGTCGCCCTCGCGGGCGCCGTCGGCGTCGCGATCGCCCTCGTCGGCTGCAGCGCCGCCGGCGCCGAGGAGGCCGAGCTCGGCACCGAGGCCAACCCCGTGCAGCTCGGCGTCGTCGGAGCGAGCGACCCCTACTGGGACACCTACGAGGCCGCCGTCGAGGCCGAGGGCATCGCGATCGACGTCGTCGACTTCACCGAGTACACGCAGCCCAACCCCGCGCTCAGCGAGGGCGAGCTCGACGTCAACCAGTTCCAGCACATCCAGTACCTGGCCGACTACAACGCCTCCTCGGGCGACGACCTGCAGCCGATCGGCGCGACCGCGATCTACCCGCTGGGCCTCTACTCGCAGCAGTTCGCCTCGGTCGACGAGATCCCCGAGGGCTCGACCGTCGTCGTCCCGAACGACACCGTCAACCAGGCGCGCGGCCTGCTCGTGCTGCAGTCGGCGGGCCTCGTCGAGCTCGCCGAGGGCGGCTCGCCCTCCTCCGACCTCGAGGACGTGCTGCCCTCGTCGCGCGTGCAGGTCGAGGCCGTCGACGCCGCGCTCACCGTGAACTCGCTGCCCGACGTCGCCGCGGCGATCGTCAACAACGACTTCCTCGGCCCGGCGGGCCTCACCTCCGACGACGCACTTGTCGCCGACGACCCGAGCGACCCGGCCGCGCTGCCCTACGTCAACATCTTCGCCGCGCGCGCCGACGACGCCGACGACCCGGTGCTCGCGCGGATCGTCGAGATCTTCCAGACCGACCAGGAGGTGCTCGACGGCCTGCAGGAGGTCTCCGGCGGCACCGCCGTGTTCGCCACGACGCCCGCCGACGAGCTCCAGGCCTCGCTCGCCGAGGTCGAGGCCTCCCTCCAGGGCTGAGCGCCGGGGCGCGGGCACCGGCAGCAGCCGGGCGCCCGCGCCGCCGCGCCGCCCCGACCGCCCCCGCAGCCCCCAGGAGCGCCATGCCCCACATCCAGCTCGCCGACGTCACGAAGTCCTACCCGCCCGCGAAGCGCGGCGGCGCCCCGGTCGTCGCGGTCGACGGCGTCTCCCTCGCCATCGAGCAGGGCGACGTCTTCGGCGTCATCGGCTACTCGGGCGCCGGCAAGTCGACGCTCGTGCGCCTCATCAACGGCCTCGAGCCCGTGACTGCCGGCGCCATCGCCGTCGACGGCGTCGACATCACCTCCCTCCCCGCCGCCGAGCTCCGCCGCGTGCGGCAGGGCATCGGCATGGTGTTCCAGCGCTTCAACCTGCTGCGCTCGCGCACCGTGCGCGGCAACGTCGCGTACCCGCTCGAGGTCGTCGGCACGCCGCGCGCCCAGCGGGCCGCGCGGGTCGACGAGCTCCTGCGGTTCGTGGGCCTCGCCGACAAGGCGGACGCCTACCCCGAGCAGCTCTCGGGCGGCCAGCAGCAGCGCGTCGGCATCGCGCGCGCGCTCGCCGCCGAGCCCTCGATCCTGCTCGCCGACGAGGCGACGAGCGCGCTCGACCCCGAGACGACCGACGAGGTGCTCGACCTGCTCGCGCGCGTCAACCGCGAGCTCGGCGTCACGATCGTCGTCATCACGCACGAGATGGACGTCATCGCCAGGATCGCCGGCAAGGTCGCCGTCATGGATCGCGGCCGCGTGGTGGAGGCGGGGGAGACCTACGACGTCTTCACGAGGCCGCAGACCGAGACGGCGAGGCGCTTCGTGCGCACCGTCGTGCGGGCGCTCCCCGACGGCGATGCGCTCGACGCGCTCCGCGCGCGGCACGAGGGCCGCCTCTTCACGATCTCCTTCACCGACGACGGCGCCTCCGACGCCCGCGTCTTCGGCGCGCTCGCGCGCGCCGGGGTCGACTTCCAGCTCGTGCACGGCGGCGTCGACGACATCCAGGGTCGCGTCTACGGCCTGCTCACGATCGCCGTCCGCGGCGATGCCGGCGCGGTGGAGCGCGCCCTCGCCGACGTCGGCGGCGGCGTCGAGGTGCGGGAGGTGCAGGCATGAGCGATCTCGTGGCACAGGTGGCGGGGCTCCTGCCCGCCCTCCTCGAGCAGACCGGCATCACGCTGTGGCTCGTGGCGCTCTCGCTGCTCTTCGGCGGCTCGGCCGGGCTCGTCGTGGGCACCGCGCTCCACGTGACGCGCCGCGGCGGCGTCCTCGCGCAGCCCGTGGTCTTCTGGGTGCTCAACGTGCTCGTCAACACGTTCCGCCCCATCCCGTTCATCATCTTCCTCGCGGCGATGCAGCCGATCGCCCGCGCGGTGATCGGCACGGGCATCGGCAACGAGATGATCGTCTTCTCGATCTCGATCGCCGCGACCTTCGGCATCGCGCGCATCGTCGAGCAGAACCTCGTCTCCGTCGACCCCGGCGTCATCGAGGCAGCGCGCGCCATGGGCGCGGGGCCGTGGCGCATCATCCGCACCGTGATCCTGCCCGAGGCGTTCGGGCCGCTCATCCTCGGCTTCACGTTCGCGATCGTCGCGCTCATCGACATGTCGGCGGTCGCCGGCATCGTCGGCGGCGACGGCCTGGGCGACTACGCGCTCTCCTACGGCTTCCGGCAGTTCGAGCCCGTGGTCACCTGGAGCGCGCTCGTCATCATCATCGTGATCACGCAGCTCGTGCAGGCGCTCGGCAACGTGCTCTCCCGCCTCGTGCTGCGGCGCTAGCGCGGTGGCCCCGGCCGCGCGGCGACGCGGGCCACCGCGGCGGCATGCAGCCCGCCCTGCGCTGGTGCTGTGCTCCCGCTAGGCTCGCCCTGAGCGACACCCGTGCGCGCCCCCGGCGCCCCGCGGCGTGCGCGCGCTCGAGCAAGGACGCAGAGAGGCATCGCCATGGCCGGCACGACGACCGAACGACCGCAGCTGCCGCCCACCGCGGCGCCCGAGGCGAAGCGCCGATGGACCCCGCTGCGCATCATCGCGTGGGCGATCGTCGCCCTCGTCGGCGGCCTCGGCTGGACGATGCTCGCCATCGTCCGCGGCGAGACCGTGAACGCGATCTGGTTCGTGTTCGCCGCGGTCGCGACCTACCTGATCTTCTACCGCTTCTACTCGAAGTACATCGAGGGCAAGGCTCCTCAAGCCGGACGACACCCGCGCGACGCCCGGCGAGCACCTCGCCAACGGCCGCGACTACGTCGCCACCGACCGCCGCGTGCTCTTCGGCCACCACTTCGCCGCCATCGCCGGCGCCGGCCCGCTCGTCGGCCCCGTGCTCGCAGCGCAGATGGGCTACCTGCCCGGCACCATCTGGATCATCGTGGGCGTCGTGCTCGCGGGCGCCGTGCAGGACTACCTCGTCCTCTTCTTCTCCATGCGCCGCGGCGGCCGCTCGCTCGGCCAGATGGCGCGCGACGAGTTCGGCAAGGTCGGCGGCGCCGCCGCGATCCTCGCGACGCTGCTCATCATGGTCATCATCACGGCGATCCTCGCGCTCGTCGTCGTCAACGCCCTCGGCGAGAGCCCGTGGGGCGTCTTCTCGGTCGCCATGACCATCCCGATCGCGCTCTTCATGGGCGCCTACCTGCGCTGGATCCGTCCTGGCCGCATCCTCGAGGTCTCGATCATCGGCTTCGTGCTGCTCATGGCGGCGATCGTCGGCGGCGGCATGGTCGCCGAGACCGCGTGGGGCGCCGAGCTCTTCACGCTCGACCGTGTCACGATCGCCTGGGGCATCGTCATCTACGGCTTCGTCGCCGCCGTGCTGCCCGTGTGGATCCTGCTGACGCCGCGCGACTACCTCTCGACCTTCATGAAGATCGGCGTCATCGTGGCGCTCGCGATCGCGATCGTCTTCGTGCGGCCTGAGATCGCCGTGCCCGCGTTCACCGACTTCGCGTTCGGCGACACCGGCCCCGTGTGGGCGGGCTCGCTCTTCCCGTTCCTGTTCGTGACGATCGCGTGCGGCGCCCTCTCGGGCTTCCACGCGCTCATCGCCTCGGGCACGACCCCGAAGATGGTCGAGAAGGAGAAGCAGACGCGCCTCATCGGCTACGGCGGCATGCTCATGGAGTCGTTCGTCGCGATCATGGCGCTCGTCGCCGCGATCTCGATCGACCAGGGCATCTACTACGCCATGAACTCCTCGCCCGCGGCGACGCAGGGCACGGTGGAGGGCGCGGCGGCGTTCGTGAACTCGCTCGGCCTCAGCGGCGTCAACGTCACGGCGGCGGAGCTCTCGAACGCCGCCGCGGCGGTGGGCGAGGAGTCGATCGTCTCGCGCACCGGCGGCGCGCCGACGCTCGCCTTCGGGCTCGCGCACATCCTCCAGCAGTGGCTGGGCGGCAGCGCGATGATGGCGTTCTGGTACCACTTCGCGATCATGTTCGAGGCGCTGTTCATCCTCACGGCCGTCGACGCCGGCACGCGCGTGGCCCGCTTCATGCTGCAGGACTCGCTCGGCAACATCTGGCCGCGGTTCAAGGACACGTCCTGGACGCTCGGCGCCTGGATCTGCACGGCCATCATGGTCGCGGCCTGGGGCGCGGTGCTGCTCATGGGCGTCACCGACCCGCTCGGCGGCATCAACACCCTCTTCCCGCTGTTCGGCATCGCGAACCAGCTGCTCGCGGCGATCGCGCTCGCGGTCGTGATGACGATCGTCGCCCGCCGCCGCACCTTCCGCCAGCTCTGGATCGTGGCGCTGCCGCTCGCGTTCGTGACCGTCGTCACCGTGACGGCGTCGATGTTCAAGATCTTCTCGCCCGTGCCCCAGGTGGGCTACTGGGCCAACCACGTCGCGTTCCGCGATGCGCTGGCCGCGGGCGAGCAGAGCTTCGGCACGGCGACGACGGTGCAGGCGATGGAGGCGGTCGTGCGCAACACGGCCGTGCAGGGCACGCTGTCGATCATCTTCGTCACGCTCGCGCTCGTCGTGATCGGCTACGCGGTCGTCGCGGCCGTGCGCGCCTTCCGCGGCACCGAGGTCGTCGACCACGAGGAGCAGCGGCACGAGTCGCGCATCTTCGCCCCGTCGGGCCTCGTGCCGACGGCCGAGGAGCGCGCGATCCAGCGGCAGTGGGACGAGCTGGCGGAGGCGGACCGGCCGCAGCGGTCGGGGCACTGATGGCGGCGCGGCGCGAGGGGCGGGCGGCCGCGGCCGTCGCGCTCCTCGCGCGCGCGGCGCGGGCGGTGCACTGGTACGCGAAGGGGCTGACGGGGGAGTCGCGGTACGACGCGTACATCGCGCACGAGCGCCGCGCGCACCCGGACCGGGAGCCGATGTCGCGCGACGCCTTCTGGCGCGCGGACGCCCGCTGGCAGGACGCGAACCCCCAGGGGCGGTGCTGCTGAGGCGGTGCTGCACAGGTCTGACCGCCGCCGCTCGCGATCGCGTCAGGCGGGGCTCGTGAGCTCCTCGGCGTAGGCGAGCACCGAGCGGCGGTAGAGCGGGAGCGTGGGGGCGAGCGCCTCGAGCGCGAGCCGCAGCGCCTCGTCGCCGCGACCGGCGCTGTGCAGCGCGAGCGCGAGGAAGGCCTCGCGCGCCGCACCCGTCGAGGGGTGCGGCGCCGCGGCCTCGAGCATGGCGATGGCCTCGTCGAGCCGGTCGAGGTTGCGGAGCGTCGAGGCGTGCTGGATGACGCGCTGCGCCTCGCGGGCGGGGTCGTCGGCCGCGAGGCCGGCGTCGACCGCCGCGCGGTAGAGCACGTCGGCCTCCTCCTCGCGCCCGGCCGAGTCGTGCGCGCCCGCGAGCTCGAAGAGGCCCACGCTGAGCGTCGGCGCCTGCTCGGCGAGCGCGCGCATCCGCTCGATCACCGCGTCGTCGCCGAGCGACGCGTCGTCCCAGACGGCCGCGACGCGCTCCTCCCAGCTCATGCGAGCTCCAGGCCCGTGTGCGCCGCGGCGAAGGCGAGCTGGTCGGCGAACTCGAGCGCCGCCGCATCCTTGGGCTTGCCCATGCCGTGGCCGGCGCGCGTGTCGATCGAGAGCAGGATCGGCGCCTCGCCGCGCGCTGCCGCCTGCGCGCGCTGCAGCTCGGCCGCGAACTTGAACGAGTGCGCGGGCACGACGCGGTCGTCGTGGTCGCCCGTCGTGATGAGGGTGGGCGGATGGGCGACCTCGGCCACGTTGTGCAGCGGCGAGTAGCGGCGCAGGTACGCGTGGGCCTCGGCCTCGTCGGGGTCGCCGTAGTCGCTCGTCCACGCCCAGCCGATCGTGAAGCGGTGGAAGCGCAGCATGTCGAGCACGCCCACGCCCGGCAGCACCGCCGCCCAGAGCTCGGGCCGCTGCGTGAGCGCGGCGCCCGCGAGCAGGCCGCCGTTCGAGCGGCCGTGCAGCGCGAGCTGCTCGTGGGTGGTCACGCCCGTGGCGACGAGGTGCTCTGCGATCGCGTAGAGGTCGTCGAAGACCTGCTGCTTGCGCTCCTTCGTGCCGCCCTTGTGCCAGTCGGAGCCGAACTCGCCGCCGCCGCGGAGGTTGGGCACCACGAGCGTGCCGCCCGCCGCGACCCACGCCGCCGTCACGGCCCGGAACTCCGGGTTCATGGGGATGTTGAAGCCGCCGTAGGCCCAGATGAGCGTGGGGCGCGGGCCGTCGTGGTCGACGCCCTCGGGCCGCACGAGGAACGCGGGCACCTCGGCGCCGTCGCTGGAGGCGGTGCGGATGCGCGTCGTCGTCGCGGCGGGCGCGGCAGGCCCCGGCGTCGGCAGCGTGCGGTGCGAGAGCAGCCGCGGCCCGTCGACCTCGAGCACGTGGCGGGTGCCGCGGTCGACGAAGCTCGTGGTGCTCGCGAGCACCGTGCCGTCCTCGCCGCTCGTCTCGAGCCCCGTGATGCTCACGCCCTCGCCGAGCGGCAGGTGGTCGCCGAGCTCGCCCTCGGGCGTCGCGAGCTGCGCTCGGTGGCTGGCGTCGTGCGAGTACTCGAGCACGAGGCCGTGCGCGGTGAGCGAGGCATCGAGGAGGACGTCCTCGGGGTGCTCGGGCACGACGGTCGTGCGCTCGCCGGTCGCGAGATCGAACGCGTCGAGGCGGTAGCGGGGCGCGCCCTCATCCGTGACCACGTACAGGCGGCCATCGCGGGCGCCGATCGCGCTGCGCTCGTGCTCGTGGCCTTCGGCGAGCCTGCAGGAACGGCGCGTCCGGCTGGTCGTGGCGGCGCACGGCGAGGTCGTTGCCGCTCGACGCGCCGGTGTCGGTGGAGAGCACGAACCACTCGTCGTCCCGCGGCCAGTTGCGGGCGAAGAGCCGCGGCTCCTCGGGGCGCGAGCACAGCACGTGGTCGTCGGCTGCGTCGTCGCCGATCGCGTGCGCCATGAGCCGCCCGGCGCCCATCTCGTCGGTGAGCGCGGCACCGGTCGGGGCGTCGTAGCGCCAGTAGGTGAACGAGCGCGCGCCCGGCAGCCAGACCGGCGCGTTCCACTTCGTCCACGGGATCTCGTCGGCGAGGTCCTCGCCGCTCGCGACGTCGCGCACCCGGATCGTGCGCCAGTCGGAGCCTCCGTCGGCGAGCCCGTAGGCGAGCAGCGCGCCGTCGGGCGAGACGGTGGCGACCGTCACGGCGACGGTGCCGTCGTCCGAGAGCGCGTTCGGGTCGAGCAGCACGCGGCCGCCCTCGAGGCCGTCGACGGTGTCGGCGGTCACGAGCACGGGCTGGTTCTGGCCGTCGGAGTGCCAGGCGAAGGCACGGCCGCCGCGGAGCCACGGGCAGCCGCGGGATGGGGCGCGCAGCAGCGCCGTCGTGCGGGCGCGGAACGCGTCGCGGGCGGGGAGCGCCGCGAGCACCGGCTCGGCGGCGGCGTTCTGCGCGGCGATGAACGCCGCCGTCTCCTCGCTGTCGCCGTCCTCGAGCCACCGGTAGGGGTCGGCGATCGCCTCCCCGTGGATCGTCTCGACCGTCTCGCTCCGTCGCACCTCGGGGTATCGCATGCTCCCCACCCTACGTTTCCGCCCTCAACGTCTCTGGCGGCACCTCACCCCCGGATCGGAGGGCGAGGTGCCGCCAGGGACGTCGAGTCGGAGGCTACTTCGCGACGCCGGGGTGCGTCATCGAGAGCAGGTCGAGCGCCTTGTCGAGGTCGGCCTCGGTGAGCTCGCCGCGCTCCACGTGGCCGAGGTCGATGACGGCCTCGCGCACGGTGATGCCCTTGGCCACGGAGTGCTTCGCGATCTTCGCGGCGGCCTCGTAGCCGATGAGGCGGTTGAGGGGCGTGACGATCGACGGGCTCATGCCGGCGAGCGCCGCGGCGCGCTCGACGTCGGCCTCGAGGCCCGCGATCGTCTTGTCGGCGAGCACGCGCGAGGCGTTCGAGAGCAGGCGGATCGACTCGAGCAGCGCCGTGCCCATGACGGGGATCTGCACGTTGAGCTCGAACGATCCCGAGGCGCCGGCCCAGGCGACGGTCGCGTCGTTGCCGATGATGCGCGCGCACACCATGAGCACGGCCTCCGGCACGACCGGGTTGACCTTGCCCGGCATGATCGACGAGCCCGGCTGCAGGTCGGGGATGCGCAGCTCGCCGAGGCCCGTGTTGGGGCCCGAGCCCATCCAGCGCAGGTCGTTGTTGATCTTCGTGAGCGAGACCGCGATCGTGCGGAGCGCGCCCGAGGCCTCGACGAGGCCGTCGCGGTTCGCCTGCGCCTCGAAGTGGTCGCGCGCCTCGGTGATCGGCAGGCCGGAGGAGGCCGCGATCTCGGCGATGACCTTCTCGGGGAAGCCGAGGGGCGTGTTGATGCCGGTGCCGACGGCCGTGCCGCCCTGCGGCACCTCGGCGACGCGGGGGAGGGCCGCCCGGATGCGCTCGATGCCGTAGCGGATCTGCGCGGCGTAGCCGCCGAACTCCTGGCCGAGCGTGACGGGCGTGGCGTCCATGAGGTGCGTTCGGCCCGGCTTGACGGCCGTGGCCCACAGCTGCGCCTTCTCCTCGAGGGCGGCGGCGAGGTGCTCGAGCGCGGGGATCGCCTGCTCGATGAGGGCGCCGGTCACCGCGATGTGCACCGAGGTCGGGAACACGTCGTTCGACGACTGCGAGGCGTTCACGTGGTCGTTCGGGTGCACCGCGGCGCCGCGGTGGCGCGTGGCGAGCGTCGCGAGCACCTCGTTCATGTTCATGTTCGACGAGGTGCCGGAGCCGGTCTGGTAGGTGTCGACCGGGAACTGGTCGTGGTGGCCGCCCGCGACGACCTCGTCGGCGGCGGCGACGATCGCGTCGGCGACGTCGGCCTCGAGGATGCCGAGCTCGCGGTTCGCGATCGCGGCGGCGCGCTTGATGCGCGCGAGGGCCACGATCTGGGCGGGCTCGAGGCCCTTCCCGGAGATCGGGAAGTTCTCGACCGCGCGCTGCGTCTGCGCGGCGTAGAGCGCGTCCTTGGGCACGCGCACCTCGCCCATCGTGTCGTGCTCGATGCGGTACTCGGTCTCGGCGTTCACGTCGTCGTGCCTTCCTGTCGGCTGCTGTGCGATGTCTGGGTGTCGGGGGTCACTCGGCGGCGAGCTCGGCGCTCACGGCCTCGGTGAGCTGCTGCAGCTCTGCGTCGCCCGCCGTGCCGGCGACGATGAGGGTGGAGGCGCCGACCTCGGCGGTGAGGACGTAGGCGAGGTTGCCGGGGTCGCGCGCGTCGCGGTTGTCGTGCTCGGTCCACGCGATGCCGTCGACGGTGCGCTCGCCCGTGGCGGGCAGGTCGCGGATCTGCTGCGCGAGCCACGTGGGGTTCGCGTCGATCGCCTGGGTCACCGAGAGGAACTGCTGCTCGGGCGTCACGTAGCCGGCGTACCAGGAGACGACGCCGCCGGAGCCCGAGCGCAGCTCGGCGGCGTTCGCGGCCCAGCCCTCGGGCAGCGCGGGCGCGACGAGCTCGACGTCGACGGTCGCCTCGGCGTCGGAGGCCGCGGCCGCGACGTCGACGGGCTCGGGCGGCGCCATGTCGGGCCGCAGCACCACGAGCACCATGACGAGGACGATGCCGAGGCAGACGACGATCGCCGCCGCGAGGTTCGTGAAGGTCTGGTTGTCGCGGTGGCGCTTCGAGGCGGCGGCCTTGCGGGCCATCATCTCCTCGGGCGTCTCGGGCCGCCCGAGCTCCGCCACGATGCGCGGCTCGCGCTTCGAGCGCCGCCGGTCCTGCTCGGGGCTCATGCCTCGTCGGGCTCCGCCTGGGCCGTGGCGCGGGCGGCGTCGAGCCGCGCCTTCGCGCCCTGCAGCCACTGCTCGCAGCGGTCTGCGAGCGCGTTGCCGCGCTCCCAGAGGGCGAGGGACTGCTCGAGGGACGCGCCGCCGGACTCGAGGGCCTGGACGACCTGCACGAGCTCGTCGCGCGCCTGCTCGTACGACAGCGCGTCGACGGGCGTGCTGGCTTCGGTGGTCACCGGCCAAGCCTATCGCGCGCCGGCGACGCGCACGGGGCACGAGCGCACCGCCTGGGGGCGCGCTATCTGATCGGTCGGCCCGCCTGTGCCAGGATCGTCGGATCCGTCGAGACCAGGAGGAGCGACCGTGCCCGCAGCACCCGCAGACGCCACCATGGAGCAGATCGAGCGGCTCATCCGCTTCGACACCACGAGCCGGGAGTCGAACCTGCCGCTCGTCGAGGCGGTGGCCGACGACCTCCGCGCCCTCGGCCTCGAGCCCGTGCTCGTGCCGAGCGAGGACGGCGCGAAGGCCAACCTGCTCGCCACGATCCCCGCAGCCGACGGCACGACGACGGGCGGCATCGTGCTCTCGGCGCACACCGACGTCGTGCCGGTCGACGGCCAGGACTGGAGCAGCGAGCCCTTCGAGCCCGAGGTCCGCGACGGCCGCCTCTACGCCCGCGGCAGCGCCGACATGAAGTCGTTCCTCGGCGTCGTGCTCGCGAAGGCGCCCGCGATGGTCGCCGCGCGCCTCGCCGAGCCCATCCACCTCGCCCTCTCGTACGACGAGGAGGTCGGCTGCGTCGGCGCCGTCGGCCTCGTCGACGAGATCGCGCGCCGCGGCCTCGCGCCCCGCGGCTGCGTCGTGGGGGAGCCGACGAGCATGCGGATCGTGCGCGGCCACAAGTCGATGAACGTCTTCCGCGTGGACGTGCGCGGCCTCGCCGCCCACTCCTCGCTCACTCCGCAGGGCGAGAACGCGATCGTGGCGGCGGCCGAGCTCGTGCGCTTCGTGCAGGGCGTCGCCGACGAGATGCGCGCCGAGGGGCCCTTCGACGACGGCTACGTCGTGCCGTACACGAGCGTGAGCGTCAACCGCATCGACGGCGGCATCGCGATCAACACGATCCCCGCCGAGTGCACCGTGCACTTCGAGTTCCGCGCGCTCACGACCGTCGACCACGAGGCCCTCGTGGAGCGCTTCCGCGCCGAGTGCCGCCGCATCGAGGCGGGGATGCAGGAGCGCCACCCGGGCGCGAGCGTCGTCCTGACGACCACGGCGGCCGCGCCCGGGGTGGACACCCCTGCCGACGCCGACATCGTGTCGCTCGCCGCCGCCTGGGGCGGCGAGCCGAGCGACGACAAGGTCACCTACGGCACCGAGGCGGGCCTCTTCGCCGAGGCCGGCATCCCGACGGTCGTGTGCGGCCCCGGCGACATCGCGCAGGCGCACGCGCCCGACGAGTTCGTCGAGCTCGACCAGATCGCGCGGTGCGAGGCCTTCGTCGACCGCCTCGTCGACGCCCTCACCGCCCCGACCCCCGAGGAGACCGCATGACCGCCGCAGCGCCCCAGGCACCCGCAGCCGCGCAGGAGGTGAGCCCCGAGCGCCTCCGCGCCGCCCGGAAGGCCGTGATCTCGAGCTCGATCGGCGCCGCCCTCGAGTGGTTCGACATCATCGTCTACGCGTCGTTCGCGGTCGTGATCACGCGCGTGTTCTTCCCTGACGCGGAGGAGTACGGGCTGGTCCTGACGTTCGCGACCTTCGCGACGACCTACCTCATCCGCCCGCTCGGCGGCTGGCTGCTCGGCTCCTACGCCGACCGGAAGGGCCGCAAGAATGCGCTCACGCTGACGCTGCTGCTCATGATGGTGGGCACGCTCCTCATGGCCGTCGCGCCCACCTACGCGATGGTCGGCGTCTGGGGCGGCGTGGTCATCCTGCTCTCGCGCCTCATCCAGGGCTTCTCGGCCGGCGGCGAGTTCGGCACCGCGACGACCTTCCTCATCGAGACCGCGCCCCACAGGAAGATGTTCTACGCCTCCTGGCAGATCGCGGCGCAGGGCGCCTCGATGCTGCTGGCCTCGGCGTTCGGCTTCGCGCTCAACACGGCGCTGACCGACGAGCAGCTCGACTCGTGGGGCTGGCGCGTGCCGTTCTTCGTCGGGCTCCTCATCGGGCCGGTCGGCCTCTACATCCGCGCACGACTCGCGGAGCCCGAGGAGCTCGGCGCCGCGCAGCGCACGCGCTCGCCCATGGGCACGCTGCTCACGCAGCACCTGGGCCGGATGCTCGCGGGCTCGGCCGTCATCGGCGTCGCCACGATCTCGGTCTACATGATCCTGTACATGCCGACGTTCGCGGTCGCCGAGCTCGACGTGCCGCCCGCGGCCGCCTACCTGGGCGGCGTCGTCGCGGGCGCGATCGCGCTCGTCGGCTCGCCGCTCGTCGGCCGCCTCGCCGACCGCGTCGGGCCCGCCCGCGTCATGACCTGGGCGGCGGTCGCGGCGCTCGTGCTCGCCTGGCCGATCTTCCAGGTGATCGTGACCCTCCGCACCGTGCCGGCGCTCATCATCTCGATCGCGCTGCTGGGCCTCATCATGGCGTGCTACTTCGCGCCGCTGCCGGGCCTGCTCTCGTCGATGTTCCCGGCGGAGGTCCGCGGCACGGGCCTCTCGATCACCTACAACGTCGGCGTGACGCTGCTCGGCGGCATCGCGCCGCTCGTGCTCACGTGGCTCATCCAGGCGACCGGCTCGCTCAACGCGCCCAGCCTGTACTACATGGCGATCGCGGCGCTGTCGCTCGCGGGCCTGTACTTCGTGCGGCGCACGTTCGGCCAGCGCTGACCCGACGGCAGCACGGCGACGGCTGCTCGGGGGAGGCGCGCTCGGTCACTCGACCGGGTGCGCCTCCTGCACGTCGGCCGCGAGCGAGCCCGCGGCGAGCGTGACGAGCACGCGGTCGCCGGGGGAGGCCTCGGCGGCATCGCGCAGCACGTGGCCCGACGTGGTCTGCACGACCGCGTAGCCCCGGTCGAGCGTCGACTGCGGGCTGAGCGCGCGCAGCGTGCCGCGCAGGTGCTCGAGCCGCTGGCCGGCGACCTCGACCGCGCGGCCGGCGAGCCTCGTCGGCGCGCGCGGCGAGGCGGCCGAGGCTCCTCGGCGCGCTGGTCGACGATCGTCTCGGGGCGGGCGAGCGCGGGCCGCGTGCGGAAGGCCTCGAGGCGTTCGGCCTCCCGCGCCACGAGCCTGCGTGAGCCGCATCGTCGGCCTGCGCGCGGCCCTGCGCGATGCGCGCGCGCTCCTCGGCGACGTCGGGCACGACGCGCTTCGCGGCGTCGGTGGGGGTGGAGGCGCGGAGGTCGGCGACCTCGTCGAGCAGCGGCCGGTCGGCCTCGTGGCCGATCGCGGAGACGACGGGCGTCGTCACGGCCGCGACGGCCCGCACGAGCCGCTCGTCGGAGAAGCCCAGCAGGTTCTGGAAGTCGCCGCCGCCGCGCGCGATGACGATGACGTCGACCTCGGGGTCGGCCTCGAGCCGCTCGAGCGCGGCGAGCACCGTCGGCACGGTCTGGTCGCCCTGCACGGCCGCGTGCTCGACGCGGAAGCGCACGTCGGGCCAGCGCAGCTGGGCGTTGCGGAGCACATCCTTCTCGGCGTCGGAGTCGCGGCCCGTGATGAGGCCGATCGTGCTCGGCAGGAAGGGCAGGGGCCGCTTGCGCGAGACGTCGAAGAGGCCCTCGGATGCCAGCTGCCGGCGCAGGGCCTCGAGCCTCGCGAGCAGCTCGCCGAGGCCGACGTGGCGGATCTGCTGCGCGACCATCGAGAGCGTGCCGCCGCGCGGCCAGTAGTCGGGCTTGACGAGCAGCACCGCGCGGTCGCCCTGCGAGAAGTCGCCCTCGAGCGACGAGAGCGTCGACCGCCAGACGTTGAACGAGACGGTCGCGTCGCCCGAGACGTCCTTGAGCTTGCCGAAGACGTTGCCGCGCGAGTTCGACCACTGGGTGATCTCGCCCTCGACCCACAGGTGGCCGAGCCGGCCGATGTACGACTTCAGCTCGGCGCCGAGCCGCTCCACGCTCCACGGCTCGTCGGGCGTGCCCGTGATCCGCTCCGCCATGCCGCTCCCGTCGCCGTCCGCCGCCCAGCCGGGCCCGTCGCCTCCAACGTAGACTGGACCGGTGACGATCACGAACGGCAGGGTCCCGCTCGACGCCCCACGACCGGCGCTCCGCCGCGGGCGCCTCGAGGACCGGCCCGTCGAGGGCGGCAAGCGCATCCTGCTCGCCACGCCGCGCGGCTACTGCGCCGGCGTCGACCGCGCGGTGCTCGCGGTCGAGAAGGCGCTCGAGCAGCACGGCGCACCCATCTACGTGCGCAAGGAGATCGTGCACAACAAGCACGTCGTCGCCTCGCTCGAGGCCGAGGGCGCCATCTTCGTCGAGGAGGTCGACGAGGTGCCCGAGGGCGCCCGCGTCATCTTCAGCGCCCACGGCGTGAGCCCCATGGTGAAGCAGGGCGCGGCCGACCGCGGCCTCGACGCGATCGACGCCACCTGCCCGCTCGTCACGAAGGTGCACCGCGAGGCGATCCGCTTCGCGCGCGACGACTTCGAGATCCTGCTCATCGGCCACGAGGGCCACGAGGAGGTCGAGGGCACCGCGGGCCACGCGCCCGACCGCGTCACGATCGTCAACGATCCCGACGAGGCCGACACCGTGCAGGTGCGGGACCCCGACCGGCTCGTGTGGCTGAGCCAGACGACGCTCTCGGTCGACGAGACGATGGAGACGGTGCGGCGCCTCCGCGCGCGCTTCCCCAACCTGCAGGACCCGCCGAGCGACGACATCTGCTACGCCACCCAGAACCGCCAGGTGGCCATCAAGAAGGTCGCCGCCGACGCCGACCTCGTGATCGTCGTGGGCAGCGCGAACTCGTCGAACTCCGTGCGCCTCGTCGAGGTCGCCCTCGAGCACGGCGCGAAGGCCGCCTACCGCGTCGACTACTCGACCGAGATCCAGCAGGCCTGGCTCGACGGCGTCCGCAGCGTCGGCGTCACGAGCGGCGCGAGCGTGCCCGAGGGCCTCGTGCGCGAGGTGCTCGCGGAGCTCGAGGACGCCGGCTACCGCGACGTGACCGAGGTGCGCACGGCCGAGGAGGACCTCATCTTCTCGCTCCCCAAGGAGCTGCGCCCCAGCCGCACGCGCTGACCTCGCGCGCCGCTCGCTCCGGGCGCGCTCCCAGCGCCCCTCGCTAGCGTCGTGGCATGGCACAGCAGCGAGACGAGGACCGCATCATCGGCATCGACGAGGCGGGCTCGGCGGCCCCGGAGAGCACCGCGACCGACGACGGCTGGGCGGACTCGATGGCCGACGGCGAGGACTTCGACGAGTCGATCGGCGAGGGCGCGGGCGAGGAGCGCGTGCTCGCGACCGACGAGCTCGACGAGATCGACGACGACGACGCCCCCGAGGGCGCGCAGGCGCGCGACGAGGAGTACGAGGGCGACGACCCCGCCGACATCCCCGAGGAGCAGGGCGGCTCGCCCGCGGCGTACGACGCCGACGGCGACGGCGTGCCCGACCGCCTGCCCGAGGGCACCGACGCCGTCGTCGACGGCGACGACGACTGGGAGTAGCGAGCCGCGCCGTCCCGGAATACCATTCCCTCACGACTCCAGGAGGCAGCCATGGCCAAGCAGACCATCGTCCAGAGGATCCGCGCGTTCTTCCGCGACCTCACCGGCTCCGGCGTGCGCACCTACGACGACCCGCACACCGCGGGCGGCAACGACGAGCGCGACCACCAGGCGGGCGCCGACACCGGCATGCGCAACCAGATGCGCTCGTTCAACGGCCAGTAGCCCACGACCGCCGGCCCTCGGGCTCGGCGCCCAGGACAGCAGGAGGGCCCCCGCCGAGGCGGGGGCCCTCCGTCGCGTCCGGGACTACTTGCCGGACCAGCCGGCCGAGCCGAGCTGCTTCGTGGCCTCGACGACGCGGGCGGCCATGGCCGTCTCGGCGGCCTTGCCCCACGCGCGCGGGTCGTACTGCTTCTTGTTGCCGACCTCGCCGTCGACCTTCAGCACGCCCTCGTAGCCCGAGATCATGCTGTGCGCCACCGAGCGCGTGTAGGCGTACTGCGTGTCGGTGTCGATGTTCATCTTGATGACGCCGCTCGCGACGGCCTCCGCGATCTCGGCGTCGGTCGACCCCGAGCCGCCGTGGAAGACGAGGTCGAGGGGCTTGGGGCCCGTGCCGTGCTTCGCGGCGATGCCCGCCTGGATCTCGCCGAGCAGCTCCGGGCGCAGCTTGACGTTGCCGGGCTTGTAGACCCCGTGCACGTTGCCGAAGGTGAGCGCGGCGATGTAGCGGCCCTGCTCGCCGAGGCCCAGCGCGTCGACGGCCTGCTCGACGTCGCCGAGGGTCGTGTAGAGGGCGTCGTTCGAGCCCTCGTGCTGCACGCCGTCCTCCTCGCCGCCGACGACGCCGATCTCGACCTCGAGGATCGCGTCGATCGCCTTGAGGCGGGGGAGGAGCTGCTGCGCGATCTCGAGGTTCTCGGCCAGCGGCACGGCCGAGCCGTCCCACATGTGCGACTGGAACAGCGCGGGGCGGCCGGCGGCCACCTCCTCCTCGCTCGCGGCGATGAGCGGCAGCAGGAAGGAGTCGAGGGCGTCCTTCGGGCAGTGGTCGGTGTGGAGGGCGACCGTGACGTCGTAGGCCTTCGCGACCTCGGTGACGTACTTGGCGAAGGCGATCGCGCCGCCGGCGCGGTTCTTGACGCTCTGGCCGGCGAAGAAGTCGGCGCCGCCCGTGGTGACCTGGATGATGCCGTCCGAGCCGGCCTCGGCGAGTCCCTGGAGGACCGCGTTGATCGTCGACGACGACGACACGTTGATCGCGGGGTAGGCGAAGGCGTTGGCCTTGGCCTTGTCGAGCATCTCGGCGTACTGCTCTGGGGTGGCGACGGGCATGCACAGCTCCTTGACTCGTCTCGGCGGCCGCCGTGGACGCAGCCGCGCATGTCGTGGCTCAGCCTAGCGAGCGCCCTCGCGCGGGGCGGGATCCGGATCCCGGGGTGGCGCTCGACCGCACTTCCTATAGGGTTGACATTGCACATCCCCCGCCCGAGAGGGTGCCGACCGAGGAGAGCGCAATGACGCGACTGTTCAACGACCCGAGCCGGTTCGCCGACGAGATGATCGAGGGCTTCGCCGCCGCGGCCGCGCGCTGGGTGCAGGCCGCCCCGGGCGGCGTGGTGCGCTCGACGCGCGGCGACGACGACCAGGTCGCGCTCGTCATCGGCGGCGGCAGCGGCCACTACCCGGCCTTCGGCGGCCTCGTGGGGCCCGGCCTGGCCCACGGCGCCGTCATGGGCAACCTCTTCGCCTCGCCCTCCGCGCACCAGGTCGAGCAGATCGCCGGCGTCGTGCACCAGGGCCGCGGCGTGCTGCTCAGCTACGGCAACTACGCGGGCGACGTGCTGCACTTCGACCAGGCGCAGGCGCACCTGCGCGAGCAGGGCATCGACGTGCGCACGGTCACCGTCACCGACGACATCTTCAGCGCGCCGCGCGGCGAGGAGCGCCGGCGCCGCGGCATCGCGGGCGACCTGGCGGTCTTCAAGGTCGCGGGCGCCGCGGCCGAGGCGGGCTACGACCTCGACGGCGTCGAGCGCGTCGCGCGGCGCGCGAACGACCGCACGCGCTCCTTCGGCGTCGCCTTCTCGGGCTGCACGCTGCCCGGCGCCGACGCGCCGCTCTTCACCGTGCCGGAGGGCCGCATGGCCATCGGCCTCGGCATCCACGGCGAGCCCGGCATCGACGAGGTCGACGTGCCGACGGCCGACGAGCTCGCGGAGCTCTGGGTCGAGCGCCTGCTCGACGAGGTGCCCGAGGGCGTCGAGGTCGAGGGCGCGCGCGTCGTGCCGCTCGTGAACGGCCTCGGCTCGGTGAAGTACGAGGAGCTCTTCGTCGTGTACCGCCGCGTGCACCGCCTGCTCGAGGAGCGCGGCATCGAGGTGGTCGAGCCCGAGGTGGGCGAGCTGTGCACGAGCTTCGACATGGCCGGCGCCTCGCTCACGCTGCTCTGGCTCGACGAGGAGCTCGAGGAGCTGTGGACGGCGCCCGCCGACGCCCCCGGCTTCTCGAAGGGCTCGGTCGCGCCGCAGCGCCGCGCCGAGGCCGTCGTCGTCGAGGCGCACGAGGAGGCCGTGCCCGAGTCGAGCGCGGAGTCGCGCGACGCGGCCCACCTCGTGGCCGCGGCCCTTCGCGCCGCGGCGGCGGCCGTCGACGAGGCCGCCGACGAGCCTCGGCCGAATGGACGCCGTCGCCGGCGACGGCGACCACGGCATCGGCATGCAGCGCGGCTCGCGCGCCGGCGCCGCTGCGGCGTCGGCGGCCGCCGAGGCGGGCGCGGGCGCGCAGACGACGCTGCAGCGCGCCGCCGACGCCTGGAGCGACCGCGCGGGCGGCACCTCCGGCGCCATCTGGGGCGAGATGCTGCGCGCGCTCGGCCGCGAGCTCGGCGACCAGCAGGAGGTCACGGCGCAGCTCGTGGCCGACGGCGTCGCCGCCGCGAAGGACGCCGTGATGTCCTTCGGCAAGGCCACGGTCGGCGACAAGACCATGATCGACGCGATCGTGCCCTTCGCCGACGACCTGGGCCAGCGCGTCGCCGGCGGCCAGCGCCTGCGCGACGCGTGGGGCCACTCCGCCGGCGTCGCCGAGGAGGCCGCGCAGGAGACCGCCTCGATGGCGGCCACCCTCGGGCGCGCCCGCTCGCACGGCGACAGGTCGATCGGCACCCCCGACCCGGGCGCGGTCTCGTTCGCGCTCATCTGCACGACCATCTACGACGTCCTCACCGCGGACAGGGAGCAGTGACCATGGCGATCCGCCTCATCATCGGCAGCGACAAGGCCGGCTACGACTACAAGGAGGTCCTGAAGGCCGACCTCCAGGGCCACGCGCTGCTCGAGTCGATCGTCGACGTCGGCGTCGACGACCCCGACGGCGCGACCTCCTACCCGAAGGTCGCGATCGAGGCGGCGGAGCGGATCGCGCGCGGCGAGGCCGACCGAGCGATCCTGTTCTGCGGCACGGGCCTCGGCGTCGCGATCGCCGCGAACAAGGTCGCGGGCATCCGCGCCGTGACCGCGCACGACTCCTTCTCGGTCGAGCGCTCGATCCTCTCGAACGACGCGCAGGTGCTCTGCATGGGCCAGCGCGTCGTGGGCATCGAGCTCGCGAAGCGGCTGGCGAAGGAGTGGCTGACGTACGAGTTCGACCCCTCGAGCCACTCGCAGGCGAACGTCGACGACATCTGCGCCTACGAGGGCTGAGATGCGCCGGCTGCTCATCGGCTCGAGCCTGAAGATGTACTTCGGGCGCGCGCGCCAGATCGAGTGGACCCGCGAGGTCGCGCGCATCTGCGCCGCCCACCCCGCGGTGCAGGATGGGGTCGTGGAGCCCTTCGTCATCCCCACGTTCCCGTCGATCCCCGACGTCGTCCCGATCGCGGCCGAGGGCCGCATGCTCGTGGGCGCGCAGGACCTCCACTGGGAGGACGAGGGCGCCTTCACGGGCGAGGTCTCGGCGCCGGAGCTCGCCGAGCACGGCGTGCGGCTGGCCGAGATCGGCCACGCCGAGCGCCGCGCGATGTTCGGCGAGACCGACGGGACGGTCGCGCGGAAGGTCGCGGCGGCGCTCCGCCACGGCATCGCGCCCGTGCTGTGCATCGGCGAGGCCGACGAGGGCGCCCCCGACGCCGCCGCGGCGGCATGCGTCGCCCAGGCTCGAGGCATCGCTCGCGCTCGCGCGCGAGGCCGGGGCGACCGGCCGCCTCGTCGTGGCGTACGAGCCCGTCTGGGCGATCGGCGCGCCCGCGCCCGCGGGCGACGACCACATCCGCGCGGTCGGCGGGGCGCTCCGCGCCCACCTCGCCGGCGATCCCGCGCTCGACGCGCAGGTCATCTACGGCGGCAGCGCGGGCCCCGGCCTCCTGCCGCGCATCGCCGACGGCGTCGACGGCATGTTCCTCGGCCGCTTCGCGCACGACCCCGCCGCGTTCGGCCGCATCCTCGACGAGGCGCACGAGCTCGCGGGGGCGTCGCGATGAGCGCCGCGCTGCCGATCCGCGGCGTGAGCGAGCTCGAGCGCAGGGGGCTCCGCGACCGCGTCTACGACCGCATCCTCGCGATGCTGCTCGAGGGCGACGTCGAGCCGGGCTCGCGCCTCTCGATCGACACGCTCGCGAAGCAGCTCGACGTCTCGCCCACGCCCGTGCGCGAGGCGATGGTGCAGCTCGAGCGCACGGGCCTCGTGACGCGCGAGGCGCTCAAGGGCTACCGCGTGGCGCCGCCGCTCGGCGAGGCGCAGCTCGCCGAGCTCTTCGACGCGCGCATGATGCTCGAGCTCGAGGCGGCTCGGCTCGCGGCGCCCCGGGCCGAGGCGCTCGTGCCCGAGCTGCAGCGCGCGCACGAGGCGCACGAGGCGTGCGCCGCCCGCATCGTGGCTGCCATGGAGCAGGGCGAGGTGCCCGTCGCGATCACGCGCGACTACTTCGAGGCCGACAACGCCTTCCACCGGCTCATCTTCGCCGCGACGGGCAACCGCTACCTCGTCGCGATGCACAGCGACCTCGGCGCCCTCACGCACCGCCTGCGGCAGGCGGTGCTGCGCGGCACGAGCGACGTGGAGGAGGCCCACGTCGAGCACGAGGCGATCCTGCGCGCCTTCGAGCACCACGACGAGGGCGCGGCGGTCGCGGCGATGCGCGCCCACATCGCGGGCGTGCGCGCGCGCTCGATCGGCGAGGAGCGCGCGGCAGGCTGAGCCCGTTCCGGCCGGGATGCGGTCGCGGGTTGCGCGCACGTCCTCGCCTGTCTATATTTCCTATAGGATCTTTTCGACGGCGACAGACGATCGCCCGGATGCGACGGAGCAGAGGGAATGGCACAGCAGCCTGCGTTCACCGCCGAGGAGTGGCCCATCGCCACCTGCCTGCACGGGATCCCCGCCGTGGGCCGAGACGGCGTCGCCCTCCACGACGCGCCCGCCGAGGTCTGGGACGCCGCGTTCGCGCAGGTCGCCGACGTCGGCTTCGCCATGGCCGAGCTCGCCGACAGCCACATCCGGCCCGCCGACCTCGAGGCGAGCCGCAAGGACGAGCTCTTCGACATCCTCGCGACGCACGGCATCTCGCTGCCCTCGGTGCACCTGCAGCGGCAGAGCGTCATCATGCCGGGCCACGAGGAGCGCAACCTCGCCTACGCCCACCGCACGATCGACGCCGCGGCCGAGTGGGGCATGCAGGTCTTCTCCACCGGCCTGCACCAGCCCTTCTCCGAGGCGCAGCGCGCGGCGCTGTGGTTCTGGACCGCGCAGGGGCCGAAGGACCCCGACGACCCCGAGGTGTGGGCCGCGGCGGTCTCTCGCCTGCGGGAGCTCGGCCGGCACGCGGCCGAGGTGGGGCTCCGGATGTCGCTCGAGATGTACGAGGACACCTACCTCGGCACCGCCGACTCCGCGGTGCGCCTCGTCGAGGAGATCGGGCTCGACAACGTCGGCCTCAACCCCGACATCGCCAACCTCATCCGCCTCCACCGGCCCATCGAGGACTGGCGCGAGATGCACGCCAAGACGCTGCCCTATGCGAACTACTGGCACGTGAAGAACTACACGCGCGACGAGGCCGCCGACGGCTCGTGGGCCACGAGCGTCCCCAGCTCGATGGAGGCCGGCCTCATCAACTACCGCCAGGTCGTGCGCGACGCGCTCGAGCTCGGCTTCGACGGCATCTTCCTCATGGAGCACTACGGCGGCGACAGCCTCGGCAACTGCTCCACCAACGAGCGCTACCTCCGATCGCTCCTCCCGAAGGGCTGAACGCATGACCACCAGGACCATCGCCGTCGTCGGCTCCGGCTACATGGGCGGCGGCATCGCGCAGGTGCTCGCGCTCGCGGGCCACGACGTGCGCATCGCCGACGTCTCGCAGGAGATCGCCGAGCAGAACCTCCAGCGGCTCCTCGACGAGGCCGCCGCCTTCGTCGCCGACGGGCTCTTCCCGGCCGACGCGGTGTCGCGGATCCGCGAGCACCTCACGGCCGCCGCATCGATCGAGGAGGCCGTCGCCGACGCCGACCTCATCGAGGAGGCGGTGCCGGAGAGGATCGAGATCAAGCACGAGACGCTGCGGCGCATCTCGGCCGCCGCGCGGCCCGAGGCCGTCATCAGCTCGAACACCTCGACGATCCTCATCGAGCGCCTCGCGGAGGCCGTCGAGCGCCCCGAGCGCTTCCTCGGCGTGCACTTCTCGAACCCGGCGCCCTTCATCCCCGGCGTCGAGATCATCCCGCACGCGGGCACCGACGAGGCCGCCGTCGCGCTCGCCGAGGCGGTCGTGGCGGAGACGGGCAAGGAGACCGCGCGCGTCTCCGACGCGACCGGCTTCGTGCTCAACCGCCTGCAGTACGCGCTCTTCCACGAGGCCACGCAGCTCGTCGAGGAGGGCGTCGCGACCCCCGACGACATCGACACGATCGTCCGCACGACCTTCGGCTTCCGCCTGCCGTTCTTCGGCCCCTTCGCGATCGCCGACATGGCCGGCCTCGACGTCTACTCGTTCTGCTACGCCTCGCTGCAGACGCGGTGGCCCGAGCGCTTCGCGACGCCCGAGAGCCTGCAGCGGCTCGTCGACGAGGGCAGGCTCGGCACGAAGTCGGGTGCCGGCTACCTCGACGTGCCCGCCGAGCGCACGCCCGAGCTCGTCGCCTACCGCAACCGCGCCTACGTCGCGATGCAGCGGCTGAAGGACGAGCTCGGGCCCGCACCCATCCACCCCGCCTCGACCGACGAGGCCGCCGCGCGCTGAGGCGCGGCAGAGCACGCGAAGGAGCGTCATGGCAACCGCCTTCCCCCAGTCCCGCACCGTCGTCCTCACGGGCGCGGCCTCGCCGCGCGGCATCGGCCGCGCCGCCGCCCACTTCCTCGCCGAGCGCGGCTGGCACGTGGGCATCATCGACCTCGACGACGCGGCCGCGCGGGCCGTGGCCGCCGAGATCGCCGAGCAGCACGGCGTGCAGGCGGCCGGCGCCGGCGCGAACGTCGCCGACGAGGCGGCCGTGCGCCGCGCCTTCGACGAGCTCGAGGCCGCGCTGCCGCAGGTCGTCGCGCTCGTGAACCTCGCGGGCGTCTCGAGCCCCGTGCCCTACCTCGAGGTCTCGGCCGAGGAGTGGCACCGCGTCGTCGACATCAACCTGCACGGCGTGCACCACGCCACGCGCCGCGCCGTCGAGTCGATGGTGCAGCACGGCGTCGGCCGCGTCGTCAGCCTCTCGTCGGTCTCCGCCCAGCGCGGCGGCGGCACCTTCTCGAAGACCGCGTACTCGGCCGCGAAGGCCGGCGTCATCGGCTTCACCCGCTCGGTGGCGCGCGAGGCTCGGGCAGGAGGGCATCACGCTCAACGTCGTCTCGCCCGGCCCGATCGACACCGACATCATGGGCGGCACGCTCACCGAGGAGCGCAAGGCCGCCATGGCGGCCGACGGCGTGCTGCCGCGCATCGGCACCCCTCGGGACATCGCCGCCGCCATCGCCTACCTCATCAGCGAGGACGCCGGATTCGTGACGGGCCAGACCCTGAACGTCGACGGCGGCCTCTACATGCACTGAGGCGGCCATGGGCACCTGGTCCAAGTCCCGCATCCTCTTCCTGCTGCTCGGCGTCGTGTGCGTCGGCATCGGGATCTGGCTGATCGCCCAGGGCGCGTAGCGCCCGTCCCACACCCATCACGGCACTCGCGAAGGAGCGAAGCAGCATGTCTCATGTGCCCGGTACCACCAGCGGCCTGGCCGCAGCCCAGGGGGAGAGCCCCGCGCTGCGGTCGGCCATCGCCAAGGCGTCTCGGCATCTCATGCCGATGCTCGTCGTCCTCTACTTCGTCGCGTTCCTCGACCGCACGAACGTCGGCTTCGCGGAGGACGCGCTCGCGGTCGACCGCGGGATCTCGGCCGGCGCCTTCGCGCTCGGCGCGGGCATCTTCTTCATCGGCTACGCGATCTTCGAGATCCCGTCGAACCTGCTGCTGAAGCGGTTCGGCGCGCGCTTCTGGCTCGCGCGCATCGCGGTCACGTGGGGCATCGTCGCCGCCGCGTTCGCGTGGACGACGAACGACACGATGTTCATCATCCTGCGCTTCCTGCTCGGCGTCACCGAGGCGGGCCTGTTCCCGGGCGTCATCCTCTTCCTGTCGGAGTGGTTCCCGAACAAGCACCGCGTGAAGATGTTCGCCATCTTCTACCTGGCGCAGCCGTTCTCGCAGATGCTCGGCGCCCCGCTCTCGGGCGGCCTCATCAGCTTCGGCGACCAGTTCACGCCGTGGCACGGCTGGCAGGTGATGTTCTTCGTCGAGGGCGTCATGGCGATCGTCGCCGGCCTCCTCGCCCTCAAGTTCCTCATCAACAGCCCGCAGGACGCGAAGTGGCTCGACGAGGACGAGAAGCGCGCCCTGACCGACGTCATGGCGCAGGAGGACTCGGTCCGCGAGGCCGACGGCCCCACCGGCATCTGGCGGGCGATGGGCAACTGGAAGGTCTGGTACTTCACGATCATCTACTTCTGCCTCCAGATCGCGGTGTACGGCACCACGTTCTACCTGCCGCAGCAGGTGGCGAACCTGCTCGGGCAGGACGTCGGCTGGCAGGTGGGCCTCGTGGCGGCCATCCCGTGGCTCGTGGGCCTGTTCGCCTGCTACTTCTTCGGCCGCGCCGCGAACACCGTGCGCCGCCGCAGGCACTGGGGCACGATGTTCTACCTCGCGACGGGCGTGTTCATCCTCGGCTCCGCCTGGGCGGGCGCCGCGGGACAGCCGATCATCGGCATCCTGTGCATCACCCTCGCCGTCGCGAGCTTCCTCTCGGTCGGCCCCATCACGTGGTCGTACCCGACGGCGTTCCTCACGGGCACGGCGGCGGCCGCGGGCATCGGCCTCATCAACTCCCTCGGCAACCTCGGCGGCTTCGTCGCGCCCATCATGCGCACCGCGGTCAACGAGGCGGTCCCGACCGACGCCGGCACGTGGGGCGTCGTCTCGCTCGGCGTGTTCGCGTTCCTCGCGGCGGTCATGCTCGCCGCGACCAAGCGGTTCACGGCGAAGGCCGACACGCTGCTCGAGGAGGAGACCGCGCCCGGCCACTAGGCGGGGCGCAGCATCCGAGCGGATGCACGAGGGCCGGTGCGGGGATCGCGACACCCCGCGCCGGCCCTCGCCGCATCCGCGCGGCGCTCGCCGCTCCTGCTTCGGGCGAAGGATCCGCGGATCCTTCGCCGCACCGGGCGGGGCGACGATCGCCCCGCTCACTAGGCTCGAAGCAGCCAGCCGACCCCGATGGAGGACACCCGTGCCGCAGCGCCCCGACGAGGCCGGAGGCCACAGCGCCCCGGTCTTCGACAACCCGGACCGCAACCTCGCGATGGAGCTCGTGCGGGCCACCGAGGCCGCCGCGATCCGCGCCGTGCCGTTCATCGGCCGCGGCGACAAGAACGCCGCCGACGGCGCGGCCGTCGACGCGATGCGCACCTTCCTCGCGACCGTCGCCTTCGACGGCGTCATCGTCATCGGCGAGGGCGAGAAGGACGAGGCGCCGATGCTCTTCAACGGCGAGCACGTCGGCAACGGGCGCGGCCCCGCCTGCGACATCGCGGTCGACCCCATCGACGGCACCTCGCTCACGGCCGCGGGGCGCCAGAACGCGCTCTCGGTCATCGCGGTCGCCGACCGCGGCTCGATGTACGACCCGATCGACGCGTTCTACATGGACAAGCTCGTCGGCGGCCCCGAGGCCGTGGGCGTCGTCTCGCTCGAGCAGTCGATGCGCGACAACATCCGCGAGCTCGCTCGCGCGAAGGGCCGCGACGTCGAGGACATCGTCGTCGCCGTGCTCGACCGGCCCCGCCACGCGGAGCTCATCGAGGAGATCCGCGCCGCGGGCGCCGGGACGCGCCTCATGCGCGACGGCGACGTCGCCGGCGGCATCAACGCCTCGCGCTGGGAGAGCCGCATCGACCTCTGCGCCGGCGTGGGCGGCACGCCCGAGGGCGTCATCACCGCGTGCGCGATCAAGGCGCTCGGCGGCTTCATGGAGGGCCGGCTCTCGCCGCAGTCGGACGAGGAGCACCGCAAGGTCGCCGCGGCCGGCCACGACCTCACCCGCGTGCTGGGTCTCGACGACCTCGTCTCGAGCGACAACACCTACTTCGTCGCCACGGGCGTGACCGACGGCGGCCTGCTCGACGGCGTGCGCCGCAAGGGGCCGCTCATCCGCACCGAGTCGCTCGTGCTGCGCTCCAAGACCGGCACGGCGCGCCGCGTCATCGCTGAGCACCGCGCCGAGAAGTGGCTCGAGAAGGAGTCCACGAGGGGCTGACGGGCGCCTCTCCAGCCGCCCGGGGCAGGATGGGCGGCATGGGCATGCCTCTCGTCGAGGGCTCGACGCGCCTCGTGGGCGTCGACCTCGCGCGCGCGATCGCGCTCGCGGGCATGATGGCCGCCCACACCGCGCTGCAGCGCTCGTCGCCCGATGCCGTCGTGGCGGCGGTCGACGGGCCGCCCTCGACGCTCTTCGCCGTGCTCGGCGGCGCGAGCCTCGTGCTCGCCTCGCGCAGACGGCTCGCCGAGGGCCGCGTCGGGGCGGCCGTGCGAGCCGCCGTCGCGCGCGGGCTCGCGGTGCTGCTCCTCGGGCTCCTGCTCGTGCCCGTGGCGCCCGCGGTCGTCGTGGTGCTGCCGCCCTTCGGGCTCGCGATCGTGGCGTGCGGCGCGCTCCTCGCGGCGCCGTCGGCGGTGCTGTGGGCGCTGCTCCTGCCCATCGCGGCGCTCGGCGGCTGGGCGTCGGCGCTCGCGCACGAGCGGCTGCCGGCGCTGCAGGAGCCGCTCTCGATCACGACGGCCGTCGCCGACCCCGCGGCCTCGCTCGCGGCGCTCGCGCTCACCGGCGTCTACCCCGCCCTGACGTGGATCGGCTACCTCCTCGTCGGGATGCTGCTCGCGCGGTGGCTGCTCGCACGCCGGGCCGCGGGGGAGGAGCGGGCGGCGCTCGTGCGCGTCGCGGGGCTCGGCGCGCTGCTCGTGGGGCTGGGGGTCGCGAGCACCGAGCTCGCGCTGCACCTGCTCGCGCCGACCGCGGGCGGGCTCGAGGCGGCACGCGATGCGCTCGTGGTGAACGGCTACGGCGCCGCGGCGAGCGGCGAGCCGCTGCTGCAGGCTCGTCGCCGCGCCCCACACGGGCACGCCCGCCGACGTCGCCCGCACGGTCGGCATCGCGCTCCTCGTCGTCGCGGCGACGGGGCTCGTGGCGGCGCGGCTGCCCGCCGGGGCGCTCCGCGCGCTCGCGCCCGTGCGCGCGATGGGCGCGGCGCCGCTCACGGTCTACGCGCTGCACGCGATGCTCGTGTCGGTCCTCCTCGTGGTCGGGCCCGCGGCGGTCGCCGCCGGGTGGGGCGGCTGGGCGCTGCAGGCTGGCCGTCGGGCTCGGCATCGGGGCCGCGCTCGCCGCGACCGGCGCCCGGGGGCCGCTGGAGGCCGCCGTGGGGGCGCTCGCCGCGCGGGCCGCGCGCGACGAACCTGGGAGGCCGCGGGGTTGACCGGAGCGGAACTCCGCTCCACAATGGCGTGACCTGGACGATTGTCCACATCCTGTCGCGCGGTCCCGGAGGGCGCACGACCCGTCACGAGGAGCTCGCATGGCCACCCGCATCGCCGTCCAGGACCGCACTGCTCGCAGGAAGGTCCGGGCGATCCTCGCCGGCGGGCTCGTGCTCGGCGTGGGCGCCGCGGTCACGCTCGCCGCGTGGACGGACGACGAGTTCGCGACCGGCATCTTCACGGCGGGCCAGTTCGACCTCGAGGGCTCGACCACGAGCGCGACGGCGGGCTTCACCGACCACGAGAGCGCCGAGGACGCGGCCGAGCTCGAGTTCACCGTGCCGCTCGCGGGCAGCCTCTCGCCCGACGACGTCGTCTTCGCGCCCTTCTGGGTGCGCCTGGCCGAGGGCACCTCGACCGACGCGACGCTCGACCTCGCGGCGCTCACGACGGCGCCCGGCACCCCCGACAACACCGCGAACCTCGCGTGGGAGGTCGTGGCGCTCGCGCCCGGCGCCGCGTGCGACGCCGCGGGCATCGCCGGCGGCACCTCGCTCGGCTCCGGCACGACGCTCGCCTCGGCGCCCGCGGTGGGCGGCGCCACGATCGAGCCTCGTGAACGGCGACCCCACGACCGGGCCGGGCGAGGCGGCGGCGCTGTGCTTCGAGGTCGTCGCGGGCCCCGACCTCGAGCAGGGCGGCTCGGCGACCGCCACCTGGCAGGCTCACGGCGACCTCGACGGACTGAGGCCGCCGTGGCAGGCCTCCACCGCCGCGCCCCCGACCGCCGCATCCGCAGGCTCCGCGTCCGCGCCGGGCTCGCGGGCGGCCTCGTGCTGGGCCTCGGCGCCACCGCGACGCTCGCCGCCTGGACCGACGACGAGCACGCGCGCTCGAGCGTCGAGGCCGCGCGGTTCGGCATCGAGGGCACCGTGAACGGCACGACCTACGCCGAGCACCCCGTCGGATCGCCCGCGACGCTCTCGTGGACGCCCACGACGCCGCCCTTCGTCCCGGGCGCCACGACGTACGCGCGCTTCGGCGTCCGCACGATCGCCGCCTCCGCGGCCGGCACCGTCACGTTCCAGCAGCCGACGCTCGACGGCGTCGCGACGACGGGGGCCGAGGGCGTCGCCGACCAGGCGCTGCTCGGCGCGCTGCGCTACTCGGTGCGCGTCGTCACGACCCCGACCGCCGACTGCGCCGCGGTCTTCGCCGGCAGCCAGGGCACGGCGCTCGTCACCTCGCAGCGCCTCGACGCCGCCATCTCGCCCGCCGCCCAGCCCCTCCCCGCCGCGGGCGCCTCCGGGCAGCATCACTGCATGCAGCTCGTGCTGCCGAGCGACGCCCCGAGCGCCGCGCAGGGCGGCGCCTTCGGCATCACCTGGCGCTTCACGGGGTCGACGTGATCGCCGCGGCGCTCGCGGCCGCGCTCGTCGCCTCCGGCGTCGCGGCCACGGGCGTCGCCGTGCCGGTGCCGGCGGCGCGCCCGTCGAGCACGACCGTGGTCGAGGGCGAGGTGCTGCGCCTGGAGTCGGTGCAGGATCGCGCCGCGATGGCCTCGATGGCGGTGGGGGTCCCCGTCGCGTGGGACCTCGGGGTGAGCGCCGGCCGCGACGACGGCACGATCGCGCTCGCGCTCGAGTCGAGCGCGACGCCGCGCGCCTTCCGCGCGACGGTCGTCGCATGCGGCGCGAGCGTCGCGGGCTGCGAGCGCGGCGCGACGCTCGCCTCGGGCGAGGTCCGGGACGGCCGGATCGCGCTCGGCGAGCAGCGGGCCGCGGCCGCGGCCTGGTACCGCATCGAAGTCGTGCTGGTCGAGCGCGCGGCGGCGACCGCGGCGCTCACGTTCCGCGCCGTGGGCCTCGGCGACGAGGTCGCGAGCGAGGGCGGCGCCGCGCCCGGGCCGGGGCCCCAGGCGGGGGCGCTGCCGCAGACGGGCGGGGCGATGCCGCCGTGGCTCCTCGCGGCCGGCGGCGCGCTGCTGCTCGCGGGCGCCCTCGCGGTCGCGCGGCGCGGCGGGGCGGAGGCAGGGCGGTGAGGCCGGCGCGCGCGATCGCGGCGATCGCGGCCGCGTCGTGCCTGCTCGTCGCCGCGCACGCGGCGCCGCCCGTGCTCGCCGCCTGGACCGACACCGAGGCGGCGCGCGCGACGGTGCGCGCGGGCGTCGTCACGCAGCCGGTCGCGACGAGCTGCGCGGGCGTGCTGCTGGGCAACCAGGTGACCTTCCAGTGGTCGCACGGCAGCACCGGGGAGGTGCGCACCGGCTACCTCGCGCAGGTGCGCACCGAGGCGGGCGCGCTCGTCGACCAGGCGGTGCTGCCCGCGACGACCACCAGCGTCTCGGTCACCGCGAGCCAGCGCCTCGTCGTCGAGGTGCGCGCCTTCGCGGGCAGCGCCACCGGCTGGACCTCGACCGCGCTCCGCGGCCTCGCCGTGCCCGGCGTGCTCGGCCTCGTCGCGCCCTCCTGCCAGCGGTGGTCGTGAGTCGCCGCGGCGTCGCGTGGCTCGGGCGCCGGGTGCTCGACGTGCTCGCGGTCGCCGGCTCGCTCTGCATCCTGCTCGCGATCGGCGCGGTCGTGCTCGGCTGCTCGATCATGCTGTTCGCCACGGGCTCGATGGCGCCCGCGATCCCGGCGGGCTCCGCCGCGCTCGTGCGCGAGGTGCCCGCGACCGAGCTGCGCCCGGGCGACGTCGTGACGGTCGACCGGGCTGGGGCGCTGCCGGTCACGCACCGGATCGTCGAGATCCTCGCGGTCGAGGGCGAGACCGTCACCTTCACGATGCAGGGCGACGCGAACGCCGCGCCCGATCCCGCGCCCTACGCCGTGGAGCGCGCGCGCGTCGTGCTCGCCGCCGTGCCCGGCGTCGCCCCGGCGATCCAGGCGATGCAGCAGCCGCTCGTGCTCGGGGGCGTCACGCTCGCGGGGGCCGCGCTCGTCACGTGGGCCTTCTGGCCGCGGCGCGAGCGGGTCGACGACGAGGGGCCGGCCCTCGAGGACGCCCCGGCGGACGGTCGCTGAGGACGCCGTGCGGTGTCGTGACGGCCCGGCGCGGTCGCATCGGCGCGGCGGGTTCGACGCGCCCGGAGGTCACGGAACGGTCACGGTCGCGCGGGCGGTTTGACACCGGCGGCCTGCCGTCGCATGCTGGAACCTGAAACCTGAACCAGTCGTCAGGTTAGGACCGTGACGCAGCACGACGACGTGCGCTCGAGCTTCGAGCCGCGCCTCGCGCGCGCTCGCCCAGCTCGAAAGGCACCCCATGCGCAGGACCCCGAAGCTCGTCGGCGCCAGCGTCGTCGTCGCCGCGCTCGCCCTCACCGCGTGCGCCCCGACGACCACCGCCCCCGCGGAGGGCGAGGACGGCAGCGTCGCCGTCAGCGTCGGCATGCTCACCTCCATCACCGGCCCCCTCGCCGCCTACGGCGAGGCCTACCAGCAGGGCTTCGAGGCCGGCCTCGACTACGCCACGGACGGCACGGGCGAGATCGAGGGCGTCGACCTCACGATCGAGTGGGTCGACGACCAGGGCAACCCCGACACCGCCGTCACGCAGGCCAAGGACCTCATCGGCCGCGGCTTCCAGGTGATCGGCGGCTCGGCGGCCTCGGGCGTCGCCCTCGCCGTCGCCGAGCAGGCGGCGCAGAACGACACGCTCTTCCTCTCCGGCCCCGCCGCGGCCGACGCCATCACCGGCATCAACGACCAGACCTTCCGCTCGGGCCGCCAGACGCTGCAGGACGTCGCGACCGCCGCGACCTTCCTCGACTCGGTCGAGGGCTCGAGCATCGTCGTCTTCGCGCAGGACAACGCCTTCGGCCAGGGCAACGTCGCCTCGGTCGAGTCGGTGCTCGGCGCCGAGGGCGCCGACGTGACGCCGATCCTCGTGGCCGAGGACGCGACGGAGTTCACGCCCTTCGCGCAGCAGATCGCCGCCGCCTCGCCCGACCTCGTCTTCGTCGCCTGGGCGGGCGCGACGACGGGCGCGATGTGGGAGGCGCTCGCGCAGCAGGGCGTGCTCGCCGACACCACCGTCGTCACGGGCCTCGCCGACCGCGCCTCGTACCAGGCCTACGGCCCGGGCTCCGGCGACATCCAGTTCCTCAACCACTACTTCCCGGGCGCGACCGACACCGAGGCCGCCCAGGCGATGGACGCGTACCTCGAGGAGCACGGCCACGAGGCCGACCTCTTCACCGTCGACGGCTTCGTCGGCGCGCAGATGCTCGTGCAGGCCGTCACCGAGGGCGAGGGCGACACCGCCGCCATGATCGCCGCGCTCGAGGGGTGGACGTTCGAGTCGGTGAAGGGCGAGCTGACGATCCGCGCCGACGACCACGCGCTCGTGCAGCCGATGTTCCAGGTGCGCCTCGTCGACGACGGCGGCACGTGGATGCCCGAGCTCGTCGAGATCGTCGACGCCGAGGCGGTCGCCCCGCCCGTGGCGGGCGACCGATGACGGACCAGCCCGCGCTCCAGCTGGACGCCGTCGGCCTGCAGATCGGCGGCGCGCGCATCCTCCAGGACGTGTCCCTCGAGGTCGCGCGCGGCGAGATGGTGGGTGTGATCGGCCCGAACGGCGCGGGCAAGACCACGCTGTTCGACGTGATCTCGGGCGTCACGACCCCCACGAGCGGCCGCGTGCTGCTCGCGGGGGAGGACGTCACGGGTCGCGGCGTGCACCAGCGGGCGCGGGCCGGGCTCGGCCGCACCTTCCAGACCTCGAGCGTCTTCCCGGGCCTCGACGCGCGCGAGAACGTGCGGCTCGCGGCGCAGGCGAAGCTCGGCGCCGCGACGAGCCTGTGGCGCTTCCCGCGCCGCGGCGACGAGGCGACGCAGGTGGCCGAGCGCTGCCTCGCCGAGGTCGGCCTCGACCACCACGCCGGCACCGAGGCCGGCGTGCTCTCGCACGGCGACAAGCGCAAGCTCGAGATCGCGATGCTCATCGCGACCGAGCCCGAGCTCGTGCTGCTCGACGAGCCCATGGCGGGCGTCGGCTCCGGCGACGTCGCGGGCCTCGTCGAGGTGATCCGGCGCCTCCACGCCTCCGGCCGCACCGTGCTCATGGTCGAGCACCACATGGAGGTGCTCCTGGGCCTCGTCGACCGCGTCGCCGTCATGCACCACGGCGAGCTGCTCGCCGTCGGCAGCCCGCAGGACGTCATGGCCGACGCCACCGTGCAGTCGGCCTACCTCGGGGAGGCCGTGTGAGCGCCATCCTGCAGGTGCGCGGGCTCTCCGCGCGCATCGCCGGCCAGCAGGTCGTCGAGGACGTCGCCTTCGACGTCGCGGGCCAGGGCGTCACGGCGCTGCTCGGCCGCAACGGCGTCGGCAAGTCGTCGACCATCAAGGCCCTGCTCGGCATCCTCGAGCGCACGGGCGAGGTGGTCTTCGACGGCGAGCGCATCGACCGGCTGCTGACGCACCGCATCGTGCAGCGCGGCATCGCCTACGTGCCCGAGGACCGCGAGGTCTTCGGCAGCCTCACGGTGGCCGAGAACCTCCGCCTCGCGCAGCGCGACGGCAGCCACCGCGAGGTCGTCGCCCGGCTCTTCCCCGAGCTCGTCGAGCGCGCCGGCCAGCAGGCGGGCACGCTCTCCGGCGGCCAGCAGCAGATGGTCTCGCTCGCCCGCGCGCTCATGAACGACAACCGCCTCCTGCTCGTCGACGAGCCCACGAAGGGCCTCGCGCCCCGCATCGTCGGCGACGTGACGAAGGCGCTCCGCGACGCCGCCGAGCGCACGCCCATGCTGCTCGTCGAGCAGAACCTGCAGGTCGTCCGCGACCTCGCCCACAGCGTCGTCGTGCTCTCCGGCGGCCGCGTCGTGCACGCGGGGCCCGCCGCCGAGTTCCTCGACAGCGACCTCGTGCACCGCCACCTCGGCGTCGCCGGAGCGGAGGCCGCCGCATGAGCACCCTGCTGCTGCTCCTCATCACGGGCGTCGGCCTCGGCGCCCTGTACTTCCTCGTCGCCTCGGGCCTCTCGCTCATCTACGGCCTCATGGGCGTGCTGAACTTCGCGCACGGCTCGTTCCTCACCCTCGCGGGCTTCCTCGGCTGGGAGGTCGGGCGCCGCGTGGGCGACGGCACCTGGGGCGGGCTGCTCGTCGGCATGCTCGTGGGCCTCGTCGTCGGCGCGCTCGTCGCCGCGATCACCGAGCTCGTCTTCATCCGTCGCCTCTACCAGCGGCACATCGAGCAGGTGCTCGTCACCGTCGGCCTCGGCCTCGCCACCGTCGCGCTCTTCGAGGGCATCTGGGGCACCGACCCCATCCGCATCGCCAAGCCGGAGTGGCTCGGCGGCACGACGGACGTCCTCGGCGCCAACGTGCCGAACGACCGCTGGCTGCTCATCGGCGCCGCGATCGTCGTGCTCGGCCTCATCGTGCTGTTCCTCCGCGGCACCTCCTACGGCCTCGTCATCCGCGCGGGCGTCGAGAACCGCACGATGGTGACCGCGCTCGGCATCGACGTGCGCCGCGCGTTCACGGTCGTCTTCGCGATCGGCGGCGCGGCCGCGGGCCTCGGCGGCGTGCTCGCCTCCGTCTACTACGGCCAGGTCTCGGCCCACCAGGGCACGTCGCTGCTCATCTACGCGTTCATCGTCACCGTCATCGGCGGCCTCGGCTCGCTCGCGGGCGCCGCCATCGCCTCGGTGCTCGTGGCCGTCATCCAGCAGCTCGCCAACTTCTACCTCGGCGGCACGGGCGACCTCGCGGTCGTGCTCGCGCTCGCGGCGGTGCTGCTCGTGCGACCTCGCGGCCTCCTCGGGAAGGCGGCGGCACGATGAACCGCCTCCGCTCCGTCGCCGGCTCGCCCTGGGGCCGCGTCGCCCTCGGCGCCGTGCTCGTCGCGGCCGCCGCGTGCCTGCCGCTGCTCGCGCTCGACATCCCGGGCGTGCTGCCCGGCCCCACCTACACGCCCGGCACGCTCGCGGTGCTCGCGTACGCGCTCATCATCTCGGCGCTCGCGCTCAGCTACCACCTGCTCTTCGGCGTCGCGGGGCTCCTCTCGTTCGGCCACGCGATGTTCTTCGCCGCGGGCGCCTACGGCCTCGGCATCCTGCTGCGCATGCTCGCCCCCTCGGGCATCCCGAGCGAAGCGGTGTTCCTGCTCGCGATCCTGCTGACGATCGTGCTCGCGCTCGTCGTCGGCACGCTCGCGGGCTCCCTCGCGCTGCGCGTGACCGGCATCTCGTTCGCGATGGTGACGCTCGCCTTCGCGCAGGCCGTCAACGTGATGATCCGCCGCAACGTCGGCGGCCTCACGGGCGGCGAGGAGGGCGTGACGCTGCTCGTCGACGTCGTGCCGCCGGGCCTCGTCGGCGTCGTGAACACGCGCTCGCTCTACTGGCTCGCGCTCGCGATCCTCGTGGTCGCCTACCTCGTGTGCGTGTGGGTGGAGCGCTCGCGCCTCGGCCACGTCGTCGCGGCCGCGCGCGAGAACGAGCTGCGCGTGACCGTGCTCGGCATCCGCCCGTACTTCGCGAGGCTCGCGGTGTTCGCGATCGCCGCGGGCCTCGCCGCGGTCGCGGGGCTCGGCTTCATGCTGCTGCAGTCGAGCGCGACGCCGCGCATCTCCGGCTCCGACTTCACGCTGACGCTCCTCGTGATCGTCGTGCTCGGCGGCGTCGGCTACCGCTGGGGCGCGATCGTCGGCGGCATCGTCTACACGCTGCTCGACCAGCGGCTCTCGGCGCTCGCCTCGAGCCCTGCGATCGCCGGCCTGCCCGACGTGCTGCGCATCCCGCTCTCGGAGCCGCTGTTCCTGCTGGGCACGCTCTTCGTGCTCGTCGTGATGTTCGCGCCGGGCGGCATCGTCGGCATCGCGCATCGCGTCGGCCGTCCCCGGCGTGCCGGGCGGCGCGCGGCGGCCGAGGCTCGGCCCGCGCCCCGCGCCGACGTGGAAGCATCGACGCATGGCTCCTGACGCGCTGACGCTCGGGCGGTGGACGACCGACCGCGCCGGCACGCACGCGACCCGCACGGCGATCGTCGACCGCGGTGTGGCCGTCTCCTACGGCGAGCTCGAGGCGCGCGCGAGCGCGCTCGCGCACGCGCTCGCCGACGCGGGGCACGGGCGCGGCGCGCGGATCGCGACGGTCACGGGATCGACCGCCGACCAGGTCGTGCTGCTCTTCGCCTGCGCGAAGGCGGGCGTCGCGCTCGCGCCGCTGTCGTGGCGGCTGACGCCGCGGGAGCTCGCAGAGCAGCTGCGCCGCATCGAGCCCTCGCTGCTGCTCGTGGAGGACGACCACCGCCGGGCGGGGGAGGAGGCGCTCGCGCTCCTCGACGGCGCGGCGTCCCCGGGCGGCGGGCCCTCCGGTGCCATGCCCCTCGCCGGGCTCGGCGCGGCCGGCGTCGAGGCCGAGGTGCCGCCCGCGGCCGCGCCGCTGCCCGCGGGCGCGCCGCAGGACGACGACGCCCTGCTGCTGCTCACGACCTCCGGCACCACGAGCGCGCCGAAGGTCGTGGTGCTCAGCCACGCCGCGTGCACCTGGGCGAACATCGCGCTCTCGCGCGCGACGCCGCTCGTGCCCGACGACGTCGTGCTGCAGGTGCTGCCGCAGCACCACGTGGCCGGCTGGAACATCCAGCCGCTCCTGGCCTGGTGGGTGGGAGCGACTGTCGTGCTCGAGCGCACCTTCGACGCGGGCCGCGCGCTCGCGCTCGTCGAGCGGCACCGCGTCACGGCGACGATGGGCGTGCCCACGACCTACCGCGCGCTCGTGCAGCACCCCGACCTCGCGGTCCGCGACCTCTCGAGCGTGCGCACCGCGGTCGTCGGCGGCGGGATGCTCGACGAGCGCACCGCGCAGCGCCTCGCCGAGCGCGGCGTGGTGCTGCGGCAGGGCTACGGGCTCACCGAGGCGGGCCCCAACGTCACCATCACGCAGGGCGACGCCGACGCGGGCACGGCCGGGCGGCCCTACCCGCACGTCGACGTCGCGCTGCTCGACGGCGACCGCGTCGTGCGGGGCCCCGGCACGGGCGAGCTGCTCGTGCGAGGGCCCGCGCTCTTCTCCGGCTACCTCGGCGACCCCGAGGCGACCGCGGCGGCGATGCTCGGCGAGTGGCTCCGCACCGGCGACCTCGTCGAGCGCGACGCGGCGGGGCGCATCCGCGTCGTCGACCGGATGAAGGACATCGTGCGCTCCGGTGCCGAGTCGATCGCGCCCATCGAGGTCGAGCTCGCCCTCCTCGAGCACCCCGCCGTCATCGACGCAGCCGTCGCCGGCCTGCCGAGCGAGCGGTGGGGCGAGGAGGTCGCCGCGTGGCTCGTGCTCGCCGAGCCCGTCGACGAGGCCGCGCTGCGCGCGCACCTCGACGGGCGGCTCGCGGCCTTCAAGCACCCCAAGCGCTACCTCGTCGTCGACGCGATCCCGCGCACGCCCAGCGGCAAGCCGCTGCGCCGCGCGCTCGCGGCCGGCGCAGCCCCGGAGGAGGACCGATGACCGAGCCCAGGACGAAGCGCGGCGAGGCCACGAAGGCGAAGCTGCTCGCGGCAGCCGAGCAGGTCTTCGCGGAGCACGGCTACCAGGCGGCGTCGATCGCGCGCATCACCGAGCGCGCGCAGGTGGCGCAGGGCACCTTCTACCTGTACTTCGAGTCGAAGCTCGACGTCTTCGAGCAGCTCGTCGACGACCTGAACCGCCGCGTGCGCGCCGCGATGAGCGACGGGGCCTCCCGCGGCACGAACCGCGCCGAGGCGGAGCGCGAGGGCTTCCGCGAGTTCTTCCGCTTCACCGCCGAGCACCCCGCGCTCTACCGCGTCGTGCGCGAGGCCGAGCAGGTCTCGCCCGGCGCGATGCGCCGCCACTACGAGCGCATCGTCGAGGGCTACGTCGGCGGCCTCTCGGCCGCGCGCGAGGCAGGCGAGATCGCCGAGCTCGACCCGGAGGTCGCCGCATGGGCGCTCATGGGCATCGGCGAGATGATCGGCATGCGCTACGTGCTCTGGCCCACCGCCGACACCGGCCCCTACGGCACCGGCGCCACGCCCGTGCCCGACCACGTCTTCGACGAGATGGTCGCGCTCGTGCAGCGCGCGCTCGGCGCTGGACGCACCGCAGACCAGCCCGCCGCAGCGGCGGCGCACCCCGAGGAGGACTCATGAGCACGCTCTCCGGCCGCAGGGCCGTCATCACCGGCGGCGCCGCCGGCATCGGCGCCGCGATCGCCCGGTCGTTCGCGGCCGAGGGCGCGCACGTCGTCGTCGCCGACCGCGACGGCGCGGCCGCGACGACGCTCGCGAGCGAGCTCGGCGGCGAGGCCTGGGAGGTCGACCTGCTCGACACGCGCTCGCTCGAGTCCCTCTCGCTCGAGGCCGACATCCTCGTGAACAACGCCGGCATCCAGCGCGTCGCGCCCATCGCCGAGTTCGAGCCCGACGCCTGGCGCCGCATCCACGCGCTCATGCTCGAGGCGCCGTTCCTGCTCATCCGCGCCGCGATGCCCGGCATGGTCGAGCGCGGCTTCGGCCGCGTCATCAACCTCTCGAGCGTGCACGGCATCCGCGCCTCCGCCTTCAAGTCGGCCTACGTGGCCGCGAAGCACGGCCTCGAGGGGCTCTCGAAGGTGACGGCGCTCGAGGGCGCCCCGCACGGCATCACCTCCAACTGCATCAACCCCGGCTACGTGCGGACGGCGCTCGTCGAGTCGCAGATCGCCGACCAGGCCGCCACCCACGGCATCCCCGAGGACGAGGTGCTCGAGAGGGTCATGCTCACCGAGGCGGCGATCAAGCGCCTCGTCGAGCCCGAGGAGGTCGCCTCGCTCGCCACCTGGCTCGCCGGCCCGCACGCCGGCATGGTCACGGGCTCGTCGTACGTCATGGACGGCGGATGGAGCGCCCGGTGACGGCGACGGAGGCGGCCGCGGCGGCCGTCGCCGAGCGCCCGGTCGCCGCGCCCGTCGAGGGCGGCGAGCTCGTCGGCACGCTCTGGCACGAGGGCGCGCCCGGCACGCCCGTCGTCGCCATCCACGGCATCACCGCGAACCACCGCTCGTTCTCGGGCCTCGCGGCGCGGCTCGACGCGCCCGTGCTCGCGCTCGACCTGCGCGGCCGCGGCGCCTCCCGCGGCCTGCCGGGCCCCTACGGCCTCGTGCAGCAGGCGCAGGACGTCGCCGACGCGATGACCGCCCTCGGCATCGACCGCGCGATCGTCGTCGGCCACTCCATGGGCGCCTTCGTCGCCGGGCGTCTCGCCGAGGCGCGACCCGAGCTCGTCGCCGCGCTCGTGCTCGTCGACGGCGGCGTGCCGCTGCGGCCCGCGCCCGCCGGGGCGAAGCCGGAGGACATCCTCGGCCCCGCCCTCGAGCGCCTCGCCCGCACCTTCCCCGACCGCGAGGCGTACCGCGCCTTCTTCCGCGCCCACCCGGGCTTCGGGCCCTACTGGTCGCCCGCGATCGAGGAGTACGTCGACTACGACCTGCGCGAGGTCGACGGGGCGCTGCGGCCCTCCGCGAACCCGGACGCGGTGGTCGCGAACCTCGTCGAGCTCGACGGGCGCGAGGGCTACGCCGAGGCGCTGGCCGCGGTCGAGGCGCCCGCGGTGCTGCTGCGCAGCCCGCGCGACCTGCTCGACCAGGCGCCCGGCCTCTACGATGACGAGTGGCTGGCGATGTGGACGGCCCGCCTGCCCCGCCTCGACGTGACCGACGTCGAGGGCACGAACCACTACACGATCCTGCTCGGCGAGGGGGTGGGCGCCGTGGCCGATGCGGTCCGCGGCGCAGCCTCCTCCGCGCAGGTGGAGGGACGCTGATGGCGATCGACAAGACCTGGGCCTCCGCGGCGGAGGCCGTGGCGGACATCCCCGACGGAGCGACCCTCGCGGTCGGCGGCTTCGGCCTGTCCGGCAACCCGATGGCGCTCATCCGGGCGCTCGAGGAGCGCGGGGTGACGGGGCTGCGCGTCGTCTCGAACAACTGCGGCGTCGACGACTGGGGCCTCGGCCTCCTGCTCCGCAACGGGCAGATCGACACGATGACGTCGTCGTACGTCGGCGAGAACAAGGAGTTCGAGCGGCGCTACCTCTCGGGCGAGCTCGAGCTGATCCTCACGCCCCAGGGCACGCTCGCCGAGAAGCTGCGCGCGGGCGGCTCGGGCATCGCCGCCTTCTACACCCGCACGGGCGTCGGCACGCAGGTGCAGGAGGGCGGCCTGCCGCAGCGCTACAACGCCGACGGCTCGATCGCGAAGGCCTCCGCGCCCAAGCCCACCGCCGTCTTCGACGTCGACGGGACGCCGCAGGAGTTCGTGCTCGAGGAGGCGATCACGACCGACTTCGCGCTCGTGCACGCGCTGCGCGGCGACCGCCACGGCAACCTCGTCTTCAACAAGGCCGCGCGCCAGTTCTCGCCGCCCGCCGCCATGGCCGGCCGCATCTGCATCGCGCAGGTGGAGGAGCTCGTCGAGCCGGGCGAGATCGACCCCGACGGCGTGCACCTGCCCGGCGTCTTCGTCCACCGGATCGTCGAGGTGGGCACCGACATCGAGAAGCGCATCGAGCGCCGCACCGTGCGAGAGGACGGCTGAGCATGGCACTGACCCGCAACGACATGGCGGCCCGCGCCGCGCAGGAGCTCGAGGACGGCATGTACGTCAACCTCGGCATCGGCCTGCCCACGCTCGTGCCGAACTTCGTGCCCGACGACGTCACCGTCGTCCTGCAGAGCGAGAACGGCATCCTCGGCGTCGGGCCCTACCCGACCGAGGACGCCGTCGACCCCGACCTCATCAACGCCGGCAAGGAGACCGTGACGACGCTGCCCGGCACGTCGTTCTTCGACTCCGCCACCTCGTTCGCGATGATCCGCGGCGGCAAGATCGACGCGGCGATCCTGGGCGCCATGCAGGTCTCGGCCGCGGGCGACATCGCCAACTGGATGATCCCCGGCAAGATGGTGAAGGGCCCCGGCGGCGCGATGGACCTCGTGCACGGCGCCGCGAAGGTCATCGTGCTCATGGAGCACGTGGCCAAAGACGGCTCGGCGAAGATCGTGCGCGAGTGCTCGCTGCCGCTCACCGGCAAGCGCGTCGTCGACCGCATCATCACCGACCTGGCCGTGCTCGACGTGACCGACGAGGGCCTCCGGCTCGTGGAGCTCGCCCCCGGCGTGACGCTCGAGGAGCTGCGCGCGCAGACGGAGCCGGAGATCCTGGCGTGAGCACGCTGCTCCCCGGCATCGTGCGAGACGCGGTCCGCACGGACCGCCTCTCGGCGTCCGTGCTCCGGCACGACGGCGAGGGCGCGCCCGTCGTGCTCGTGCACGGCAACGTCTCCTCCTCGCTCTTCTGGCAGCCGCTCATGCTCGCGCTGCCGCGGCCCACGATCGCGATCGACCTGCGCGGCTTCGGCGACTCGGAGGCGCTGCCGGTCGACGCGACCCGGGGCCTCGCCGACTACTCGGACGACGTCGCCTCGGTGCTCGACGCGCTGGGCATCGCCGAGGCCCACGTCGTCGGCTGGTCGATGGGCGGTGGCGTCGTGCTGCAGCTGCTGCTCGCCCGGCCCGATCTCGTGCGCTCGCTCACGCTGCAGGCTCCCGTGCCGCCGCAGGGCTTCGGCACGCGGCTCGACGGCTCGCGCTGCACGCCCGACGCCGCCGGCTCCGGCGGCCTCGGGGCCAATCCCGACTTCGTGGCGCGGCTCGCGGCGGGCGACACGACCGACGAGGCGCCCACGAGCCCGCGCTCGGTGTTCCGCTCGAGCTACGTGGCGCCGGGGTTCTCGGACGAGCACGAGGACCTGTGGGTGGCGTCGATGCTGACGACGCGCACGGGCGAGGACCACTACCCGGGCGACGGCACGGCATCCGAGCACTGGCCGGGCTTCGCGCCCGGCGATCGCGGGGTGCTGAACGCGATGTCGGCGAAGCACCTCGACCTCACGGGCGTCGTCTCGGTGCCGGCGAAGCCTCCGATCCTGTGGGTGCGGGGCGCGCACGACGCGATCGTCGCCGACGAGTCGTTCTTCGACCTCCACGCGCTCGGCAAGCACGGCATCGTGCCGGGCTGGCCGGGGGAGGAGGCGGCGCCGCCGCAGCCGATGGTGGCGCAGACCCGCGCGGTGCTCGACGCCTACGCCGCCGCGGGCGGCTCGTACGTGGAGGACGTCTTCGAGCACGCGGGCCACGCGCCGCACCTCGAGGATCCCGCCCGCTTCGCGGCCGCGCTCCTGGCCCACGTCGCAGCCGCCGACTGACCCCTCCGATCCCGCACATGCGCAGAGGATCGTCGTTCTGACGCGTCCAGAACGACGATTCCCTGCACATGTGCGGCCTCGAGGTGCGCGCGCGGTAGGGGATACGACGAGGGAAGCGAGGAGGGCCGCACCCGTGTGGGTGCGGCCCTCGCTCGTGAGAACGCGGATCAGGCGTCAGCGCCGGCCGTGAGGCCGTCGACCCACTCCTGGTTCTCGGCGATCCAGTCGGCGACGATCTCGGGGTAGTCGCTCTGGTCGGCGCCGCTGTTGAACATCGCGTTCTCGAGCGAGAAGAGCAGCTCCGAGTCCATCTCGAACGCCTGCAGCCACTGCGTGAGCTGCGGGAAGTCCTCGTCGAAGCCGGTGCGGGCGATCGAGTGGATGCCCTCTGCCTCGCCGAGCGTGCCCTCGGGGTCCTCGAGGTCGCGGATGGGGAACTCGTCGTAGGCCCAGTGCGGGCGCCACAGCGTGACGGCGACGTTCTCGCCCGCGTCGACCGCGGCGCTCAGCTCTGCGAGCATCGCGGGCGTCGACGAGGTCGTGAACTCCATGCCCTCGAGGCCGTAGGTGGGGATGACGCTGTCCTGCGTGGCGGCGGTGAGGCCCGCGCCCGGCTCGATGCCGACGATGCGGTTGCCGAAGTCGTCCGCGCTGTCCGCGAGCTCGGTGAGCGACGTGATGGGCGCGTCCTCGTTCACGGCGATCGTGAGCACGGCCTCGTCGTTCCAGGCGCCGAGGTCGACGACGTCGTCGCCGTACTGCTCGAGGTAGGACTCGTGGGTCATCGGCAGCCACGCGTCGAGGTTGACGTCGTAGTCGCCGCCGGCGACCGCGGCCCAGACGGGGCCGGCGTCGGCGTACTCGAGCGAGACGTCGTAGCCCTGCTCCTCGAGGATCGCCTCCCACAGGTAGGAGACGGCCTCGCCCTCGGGCCAGCCGTTGAAGACGCCGATCGTGAGGTCGGTCCGGTCGCCCCCTGCGGCGCCCTCCTGGGCGGTGTCGCCGCCGGCCGAGCAGCCGGCGAGCGCGAGCGCGCCCACGGCGGCGACGGCGGCGATCCTGAAGATGCGCTTGGTCATGTGCTGTGTTCCTCTCTGGTTCCGTATGGGTGGTGCTGCGGGCGCCGCCGGCTGCGGCGCGCGCGGGTCTGGATGTCGGTCGGGCTCAGCCCCGCTGCGCTGCGACCGCGTCCGTGGCAGCAGGCTGCTGCGCGGCGGGCCGCGAGGAGCCGCGCTGCGCCCGAAGCCTGGCGATCGGGCTGTGCGCCTTCAGGTCGCCGAGCGCGTTGGTCGTGCGGTCGAGCACGATCGCCAGGATCACGACCGACAGGCCCGCCTCGGCGCCGAGCCCGACGTCGATGCGCTGCAGCGCCTGCACGATCGGCTGGCCCAGGCCGCCGGCGCCGACCATCGCGGCGATGACGACCATCGACAGCGACAGCATGATGATCTGGTTGACGCCCGTCATGATCGTCGGCAGCGCGAGCGGCAGCTGGATCTGGCGCAGGATGCGGCCGGGCGAGGCGCCGAAGGCGTGGCCGGCCTCGACGATCTCCGAGTTCACGCCGCGGATGCCGAGCTCGGTGAGGCGCACGCCGGGCGCCATCGCGAAGGCGATCGTGGCGATGATGCCGGGCACGACGCCGATGCTGAACAGGATGATCGCGGGGATCAGGTAGACGAAGGCGGGCATCGTCTGCAGGAAGTCGAGCACCGGGCGCACGACCGTCGAGACGCGGTCGTCGCGGGCCGCCCAGATGCCGAGCGGGATCGCGATGACGAGCGCCAGGAGCGCCGCGACGATCGTGAGCGCGAGGGTCGCCATGGCGTTGTCCCACTGGTTCACGAGCACGATCACGAGGAGCCCGACGATCGTGCCGACGCCCATCCTCCAGCCGCGCACGGCGAAGCCGAGCAGGGCGAGCAGCAGGATGATCACGAGGGCGGGCGGCTCGGTGAGCGCCCACTCGGCGCCGTCGTAGAGGGTGGAGACGACGGCCTTGACGACGTCGAAGACGACGCCGAGGTGGTCGGTGATCCAGTCGACGCCGGACTCCACCCAGTCGCCGAGCGGCATGCGGACGTCATCGAGCATCGTGCACCTCCGGGGCGGCGTCGAGGGTCTGCGCGACGAGCGTCGCGTCGAGGGCGGGCGGCAGGTCGACGACCTGCAGCTCCGAGGTGTCGGTGGGCACGTTGCCGAGCGCCGCGAGCAGCATCACGCGGGGGATGACGCCCAGCAGCCGGCCGCCGTCGCCGACCACCGCGAGCGGCAGGCCGCTCGTGATGGCGAGCTCCGGCAGCTCGGCGAGCGAGGTCTCGGGCGCCACCTGCTGCACGCCGGCGTCGACGAGGGGGTGGAGCTCGCGCTCGCCGCGCTGCACGGCGCGCAGCACGTCGCGGTCGCGCACGGCGCCCTGCACGGTGCGGCCGGGGCCGGTGACGAGCAGCGTCGAGGTCTGCGCGTCGCGCATCGCCTTGAGGGCGCCGCGCGGGCCGACCGTGAGCGGCACGGCCGCGGCCGGCGGCTCCATGACGGAGGCGGCGGTGAGCACGCGGGCGCGGTCGACGTCCTGCACGAACTGCGCGACGTAGTCGTTCGCGGGGTCGGTGAGGATCTCCTCAGGGCTGCCGATCTGCACGATCCGCCCGTCGCGCATCACCGCGATCCGGTCGCCGAGGAACATCGCCTCGTTGAGGTCGTGGGTGATGAAGACGATGGTCTTGCCGAGCTCGGCCTGCAGCTCGACGAGCTGCTCCTGCATCTCGCGGCGGATGAGCGGGTCGAGGGCGCTGAAGGCCTCGTCCATGAGCAGCACCGGGGTGTCGGCGCAGAGCACCCGCGCGATGCCGACGCGCTGCTGCATGCCGCCCGAGAGCTCGCCCGGCATGCGCGATGCCCAGGCCTCGAGGCCGACGCGGCGGATGACGTCGTGCGCGAGCTCCTCGCGGCGCGCGCGGGCGACGCCCTGCACCTCGAGCCCGTAGGCGACGTTCTCGAGCACGGTGCGGTGGGGGAGCAGCGCGAAGTGCTGGAACACCATCGAGACCTGCGAGCGGCGCACGGCGCGCAGCCGCTTCGCGTCGATGCCGGTGACGGCCTCGCCGCCGATCTCGACCGTGCCGCCCGTGGTCTCGAGCAGGCCGTTGAGCATGCGGATGAGCGTCGACTTGCCCGAGCCCGAGAGCCCCATGACGACGAAGATCTCGCCGCGCCGCACCGCGAACGACGCGTCGATCACGGCGGCGGTGCCGAGCTTCGCGACCTCCTCGCGGGTGGCCCCGGCGCGCAGGCGCTCGAGGGCCTCCTTGGGGCGGCGGCCGAACACCTTCGTGAGGCCGTCGACGCGCAGGGCGACGTCGGGCTCGGGCGGCGCGGCCTCGTGCGGGCTCGGTGATGTCATGGCACTCCTGGCGGCCCCGAGGGGCTCAGTCGTGGACGGGTGCAGCCGCGCGAGCGGTGTGTCGTCTGCCGTGCGGCCCGACCTCCCGGTCGTGCGCTGCGGCACCATACGCTCCCCGCCGGGTGGGCGGGGGTCGCGTCCTGTGGATGGGGAACGCCGTCGGGCGGCCCGGTCGACCACCGTACGCACGCCAGAAGCGCTGCTTCGGGCCGGTCGGGCCGGATTCCGCTGGTTTCTGGGGTCTGCGCTATCAGACAAGCGCGCGATCGTGATGCGTTCGTTATGGCCCGGCTGTGCGAGGAGGCGGACCCGGGCGCGGCGCGGTGCGGCCGAGGGGCTGCGTCGCCCGCGCCGCTACTGCCACCAGGGCCGCTCGCGCTCGGCGGCGCGGCGGGCGGCGGCGAGCTCGGCGACGGCCTCGTGCCGCTCGCCGATCTCGTGGATCGCAGAGGTGCAGCGCTGCACGAGCGCCTCGATGCCGTCGCACTCGTGGCGCGCGGCCGCGTGCACGACGATCGCGGCGCACGCGGCGGCGTCGCCCGCGGCGTCGTGGTGCTCGAAGTCCTCGAAGCCCGCCGCCATCGCCGCCACCGGCAGCCGGTAGGAGTCGAGGTGGTAGGTCTTCCGCGCGATGCGCAGCGAGTCGGTCCAGCGCATCTCGGGCACCGCCAGGTGCGCGGCCTTCGCCGCCGCGCGCATGACGCCGCGGTCGAAGCCCGCGTTGTGCGCGACGTAGACGTCGCCGTCGCCGAACGCCAGGATGCGCGCCTGCACCTCGGGCCACTCCGGCGCACCGACGACGTCGGCGGCCTCGATGCCGTGGATGCGCACGTTCCACTCCCAGAACTCGTCGAACGGTGCGGGCGGGCGGATGAGCGTCGACCAGCGGTCGACGACGCGGCCGCCCGCGACCTTCACGAGGCCGACGGCGCAGGCGGAGGCGGCATTGCCGTTGGCGGTCTCGAAGTCGATCGCGGTGAAGTCGAGCGCCATGCATCGATCCTCCCAGAGCCCGCCCACACCTCCGGACCGCGCGCGCCGCGCCGCTCGCGCGACTGGGAGGCCCGCGCGGCAGCTGCTGGGAGGATGGCCGCGTGGAGAACACGACGCTCGACGCCCTGCGCGGCATCCCCGCCACCGACCACGACGCCGCCTGGGCGGTGGTGCGCGAGGCGGAGCTCGTCGTGCCCGCCGTCGTGCAGGATCCGAAGGACCCCGCCTCGGGCCGCTTCCTCACCATCCCGCACGGCGAGCTGCAGCTCGTCGTGGCGTTCACGGCGACGGGCCGCATCGGCGGCTTCGCCACGCGCACGAAGCGGCACCTGCGCCTCACGGGCGCGGAGGTCGCGGCGGGCGCACCGACCGGCTACGCGATCGTGCTCGACCCGGGGCACGACGACGGGCGCGTGTTCCTGCCCGCGGTCATCGCGGCGGACGCCGAGGGCTAGCCGCTCTGGCCGGGCCGTCGCCCGGCTACTCGCAGGAGCGCACGAGCTCGGTGCGCGCGACCGCGGGCGAGATCGCCTCGAGCGCCGACGACGAGCTCGTCACCTTCGTGTCGATGATCACCTCGGTCGCGGGGGAGCGGCCGTAGCTCACGAGCGTCCAGACGTCGTCCTCCTGCCCCAGCAGCAGCCAGTCGACCTCGCCGACGGTGATGCAGCGCTCGGTCGAGGGCGCGGGCTCGGGCATGCCGCAGCGCAGCGTGACCGAGGCGGGGTCGCCGTACGCGGCGGAGCCCTGCGAGGAGGTGTCGCGGCGCTCGAGCGGCTCCGGCAGCGACTCGGCCCCCAGCTCCTCCGGCAGCGAGACGACGACGGAGGCGCAGCCGGGGTCGGCGGCGTCCTCGGCGGCGGGCAGGTTCACGACCGGCGCGCAGCCCGCGAGCGCGAGCGCCGCGGCCGCGACGACGAGGAGCGGGCGGTTGCGGGGCACCCCTCGATCCTAGGCGGCGCCGCCCTGGCGGCGAGCGCCGAGCGGCTACGGTGGCCGCATGGGGGATGAGCCGGACGCGCGGACGCTCGCGGAGGCGGGCGAGCTCGAGGCGCTCGCGCGCATCCTCCCGCTGCTGCCCGCGGGCGACGCGCTCGTCGGTCCCGGCGACGACGCGGCGGTCGTGCCCGCGCCCGACGGCCGCTTCGTCGTCACGACCGACACGATGCTCGAGGGCGCCGACTTCCGGCTCGGCTGGTCGTCCTGGCACGACCTCGGCTGGAAGGCCGTCGCCACCAACCTCATCGACGTCGCCGCGATGGGCGCCCGCCCCACCTCGCTCGTCGTCGCCCTCGCGGTGCCGCCCGCGACGCGCGTGGCCGACCTCGAGGACCTCGCGCGCGGCCTCGCGGACGGCGTGGCCGCGATGGCCCCCGGGTGCGGCGTCGTCGGCGGCGACCTCGGCACCGCCGCCGCGGCCGTCGTCGCCGTGACGGCCTTCGGCGACCTCGAGGGCCGCGCCGCCGTGCTGCGCTCGGGTGCCCGGCCGGGCGACGAGCTGTGGGTCGTCGGGCGCCTGGGCCATGCCGCGGCCGGGCTCGCGCGGCTCTTCGCAGAGGGCGTCGACGCCGAGGGCGCCGAGGATCCCGCGGCCGTCGCGCGCCTGCGGGCCGAGGATCCGCGGATCGCGGCGCAGCTCGCGCCCGTCTCGCCCGTCGCCGCCGGCACCCGCCTCGCCGACCTCGGCGCGACGGCGATGCTCGACGTCTCCGACGGCCTCGCGCTCGACGCGGCGCGCATCGCCCGCGCCTCGGGCGCGCGCATCCTGCTCGACGCCGCGGCGGTCGCCCGCGCCGCGGAGGGCGCGCCGCTCGAGGCCGCCCTGCACGGCGGCGAGGACCACGCGCTGCTGCTCACGGTGCCGGCGGGCACGGCGATGCCCGCCGAGCTCGGCGGCCACGTCGTGCGGCGCATCGGGCACGTGGAGGCGGGGGCGCCGAGCGTGCAGCTCGGGGATCGCCGCTGCCGCCGCGCGGCTGGGATCCCTACCGCGGCCGCTAGGCGCCGGGCGCGAGCTCGCGGGTCATGAACGCGCTGAGCGGGTCGTCCCAGTAGTCGCCGAAGGGCGGGCAGGGGGCGAAGCCGTGCGTCGCGTAGAGCGCGCGTGCGGGCGCGAAGAAGTCCTGCGCGCCGGTCTCGAGCGAGATCCTCGCGATGCCGCGGGAGGCGGCGTCGTCGAGGGCGTGCCGCAGCATGCGCGATCCCACGCCCGCGCCGCGCAGCGCAGGGTCGGTGCGCATGCTCTTCAGCTCCTCGTGCGCGGGCTCGAGGGCGGCGAGCGCCACGGTGCCGACGATCCGGCCGCCGCTGCGGGCCACCCACAGGCGCACGCCGGGCGCCTGCAGCTCGCGCGCGTCGAGCGCGTGCTGGCTCTCCGGGGGCGCGGTCGGCGCCATGTCGTCGAGGTGCGCCTGCAGGAACGCGAGGAGCGCCGGCTCGGCGAAGTCGGCGCGCTCGACGACGAGGCCGGTCACGGTGCGCCCGCCTCGGCCGCCGGCGGCGTCTCGGCCGCGGCGACGGGATCGGCGTCGCGCGCCGTGCCGCGGGTGGCGAGGGAGAGCACGATCGTGTCGCCGTAGGCCTTCTCGCGCTCGACCTCCAGGTCGCCCGGCAGGGCGAGCGGCGCCGAGCGTCGCGAGCGCTCCACCACGACCGTCGCCGGGTGGTCGAGCGCGGGCGCGAGGGCGGCGAGCGCCCCCTCGAGCTCGGCCTGCGGGAGGTCGTAGGGAGGGTCGACGAGCACGAGGTCGAAGCGGCGCCCCGTGCGCGCGAGGAAGGGCGCGACCGCGACCGCCTCGACGAGGGCGCGGACCGCGCCCGCCTGCGCGACGGCCTCGGCGTTGCGCTCGGCGACCTTCGCGGCCGCGCGGTCGCGCTCGACGAGCACCACCGACTCCGCGCCGCGGCTCGCGGCCTCGAGGCCGAGCGCGCCGGAGCCCGCGTAGAGGTCGAGCACCCGCGCGCCGTCGCAGAGGCCGCGCGCATCGAGGGCGCCGAAGAGCGCCTCGCGGACGCGCTCCGACGTGGGGCGGGTGCCCGCGAGGGGCACGCGGAGGCGGACGCCGCCCGCGAGCCCGGCGATGATGCGCGTCATGGCTCCATCCTGGCAGTGGCGGCGCCGGAGGAGCCGCGTGGGCGGCACGGCATAGCCTGGGGGCGTGGCGGACCAGGCAGCGGGCGCCCTCGCGGAGGGCATGCGTCGACCGCTCGAGCGCATCCTCACGAAGCCGCTCGCCACGAAGCTGCACAAGGCATTCGGCATGGAGACCGTCGGCGACCTGCTCTGGCACCTGCCGCGCCGATACGCGAAGCGCGGCGAGCTCACGCCGCTCGCGAGCCTCGTGCCCGGCGAGCACGTCACCGTCGTCGCGAGGGTGCAGTCGGTCGAGACGCGCCAGCTCGCGGGCCGCGACGGCCGCGGCCGCCCCAAGACCCTCACGACCGTCACGATCACCGACGGCCAGAGCTCGATCGACCTGGCGTTCTTCAGCCAGTCGTGGGTCACGGGCACGCTCCACCAGGGCGTCACCGCCCTCTTCTCCGGCACCGTCGGCATCTACCGCGACCGACGGCAGCTCGCGCATCCGCTCTACGAGCCCTTCGACGACGAGGCCGGCGTCGACGCCGAGGCGTGGGCGGCCACGCCCATCCCGATCTATCCCGCGACCGCGCAGGTGACGACGAAGCAGCTGCAGGGCGCGATCGCGATCGCGCTCGACGGGCTGGGGCCCGTACCGGATGCGGTGCCCGACGACGTGCGGCGCGAGCACGGCGTGCTGCCGCTCGGCGAGGCGCTCCGCACCGCGCACCAGCCCGCCGAGGAGCGCGACGCCTTCCGCTCCCGGCACGCCCTCGCCTGGCACGAGGCCTTCCTGCTGCAGACGTACCTGCTCGCGACGCGCGACTGGTTCGACTCGCTCGAGACCCGCCCGCGCGAGCCCGGCGCGCTGCTCGAGCGCTTCGACGCGGGCCTGCCGTGGCCGCTCACCGACGACCAGGCGGCGACGGGCGAGGCGATCCTCGCCGACCTCGCCTCGGGCACCGCGATGCACCGGCTCGTGCAGGGCGAGGTCGGCTCCGGCAAGACCGTCGTCGCGACGCGCGCGATGCTCGCCGTCGCCGAGTCGGGCGGGCAGGCGGCGCTGCTCGCGCCCACCGAGGTGCTCGCCGTGCAGCACCTGCGCTCGATCACGCGATCCCTCGGGCCCGAGCTCGCGGCCGAGCTGCGCCCCACCCTCCTCACCGGGCAGCTGCCGGCCGCCGAGCGCAAGCGCGCGCTCCTGCGCATCGCGGCGGGGGAGGCCCGCATCGTCGTCGGCACGCACGCGCTGCTCTCGGAGCGCACGACCTTCGCCGAGCTCGCCCTCGTGGTCGTCGACGAGCAGCACCGCTTCGGCGTCGCGCAGCGGGAGGCCCTGCGGGCGAAGGGCGTGCACCCGCACACGCTCGTGCTCACGGCCACGCCCATCCCGCGCACCATCGCGATGACCGCCTTCGGCGACCTCGACGTCTCCACCATCCGCACGCTGCCCGCCGGCCGCAGCCCCATCCGCTCGTTCGTCGTCGACCGGGCGCAGGACATGCAGCTGTTCCTGCGCGTGTGGGAGCGGATGGGCGAGGAGCTCGCGGCCGGCCGCCAGGCCTTCGTCGTCTGCCCCGCGATCTCGCCGGGCGAGCTCGAGGGCATCGAGGCGCCCGAGGACGACGACGGCACGCCCAAGCCGCCGATCGACGACGTCGAGACCACGGTCCGCCGGCTCGCGCACGTGCCGGCGCTCGCGGGCCGGCGCATCGCCGCGCTCACGGGCGCGATGTCCACCGACGAGAAGGATGCGGTGATGCGCGCCGTCGCCGCCCGCGAGGTCGACGTCGTGGTCGCCACGACCGTCATCGAGGTGGGCGTCGACGTGCCGAACGCGACGATGATGGTCGTGCTCTCGGCCGATCGCTTCGGCGTCTCGCAGCTGCACCAGCTGCGCGGCCGCGTGGGCCGCGGCGAGCACCCGGGCCTGTGCATGCTCGTGACCGACGCCGACGCGCTCTCGCCCGCCCGCGAGCGGCTCGACGCCGTCGCCTCGACGCTCGACGGCTTCGCGCTCGCCGAGGTCGACCTCGAGCAGCGCGGCGAGGGCGACGTGCTCGGCAGCGCGCAGTCGGGCGCCCGCAGCGGCCTGCGCGTGCTGCGCGTCGCCCGCGACGGCACGATCATCGAGGCCGCGCGCGCCGCGGCCCGTGCCGTGCTCGACGCCGACCCGGCCCTCGAGCGCCACCCGGTCCTCCGGCATGCGGTGCACGAGCGGCTCGACCCCGACGCCCGCGCCGCGCTCGTCACCGCCTGAGCGTCCGGGCCCGCTCCGCGACCACGCCCGTCCGCGCACTCGCCCTGGCCGGGGTCGGTGCTGTGGTCAGGAGGTGCCCTCCCACCGGCGCAGAGAGGGCGCGGAGCGACCACACCCGCCCGTGCGGTTCGGTGCTGTGGTCAGGAGGTGCCCTCCCGTCGCTGCGGAGAGGGCGCGGAGCGACCACACCCGCCCGTGCGGGTGGGTGCTGTGGTCAGGAGGTGCCCTCCCGCCGGTGCGGAGAGGGCGCGGAGCGACCACACCCGCCCGTGCGGGTGGGTGCTGTGGTCAGGAGGTGCCCTCCCGCCGGTGCGGAGAGGGCGCGGAGCGACCACACCCGCCCGTGCGGGTCGGTGCTGTGGTCAGGAAGTGCCCCCCCACCGGCGCTGCAGGGGCACGAGGTGACCACACCCGGAGGACGGGCGGCCCGGGCCGAGCGGGAGGCCCGCCTGGGAGCCGGGGGAGAGGCCGCCGAACCGGGCCGATAGGCTGGGAGCATGCCTCGCATCGCCGTCGTGCCCGGTTCGTTCGACCCCGTCACCCTGGGGCACCTGGACGTCATCGCGCGCGCGGCCCGCATCTTCGACGAGGTGCACGTCGTCGTCACGCACAACCCGGGCAAGCGCGCCTTCCTGCCGGTGCCCGAGCGCGAGGCGCTCATCGAGCGCTCGATCGAGGAGGCGCGCATCGAGGGCGCCGCCATCCGGATCGCCAACTGGTCGATGGGCCTGCTCGTCGACTACTGCCAGCAGGTCGGCGCCGAGGTGCTCGTGAAGGGCATCCGCTCGAGCACCGACCTGCAGTACGAGACGCCCATGTCGATCGTCAACCGCAACCTCGCGGGCGTCGAGACGATCTTCATGCTCCCCGACCCCGAGAACGCGCACGTCTCCTCGAGCCTCGTGCGCCAGGTCTCGGAGCTGGGCGGCGACATCAGCCCCTACGTGCCGCGGGCGGTCGCCACCTTCCTCCAGTCGCGATGAGCGACCTCGAGCTCGTCGCGCTCCGGGGGATCCGCGAGGTCCGGCCGGGCGACGACCTCCCGGGCATCCTCGCCGACGCGCTCGCCCCGCACGGCCCGCGCGAGGGCGACATCCTCGTCGTCACGAGCAAGGTCGTCTCGAAGGCCGAGGGCCGCGTGCGCCCCGCCGACGAGCGCGAGCAGGCGATCACCGAGGAATCGGTGCGGCTCGTCGCGAGCCGCGCGCACCCCGGCGGCATCACCCGCATCGTCGAGCACCGCACGGGCCTCGTGCTCGCCGCCGCGGGCGTCGACGCCTCGAACACCGACGACGGCACGATCCTGCTGCTGCCGATCGACTCCGACGCCTCCGCGCTCGCGATCGCCACGCACCTGCGCGAGCGGTTCGGCGTGGCGCTCGGCGTGGTCGTCTCCGACACCCTCGGCCGTGCGTGGCGCGTCGGCCAGACCGACGTCGCGATCGGCGCGGCGGGCGTGCGCGTGCTCGAGCCGCTCGCGGGCCAGCTCGACGCGGGCGGGCGACCGCTCGTCGTGACCGCCCCTGCGATCGCCGACGAGATCGCGGCGGCTGCCGACCTCGTCGCGGGCAAGGCCGATGGCGTGCCCGCGGTGCTCGTGCGCGGCCTCGGCCGCCACGTCGGGGACCTCACGGAGCCGGGAGCCAGCCGCCTCGTGCGACGATCCGGGGACGACATGTTCCGGCTCGGCAGCGACGAGGCCTACCGGGCGGGCCGCGAGGCCGGTCGCATCGAGGGGATCGCCGAGGCTGGAGGACGCCATGGAGGCTGAGCGACGCACGGGGCTCGCGACCGACGAGCCCGGGGCGCCGGAGGCCCTCGCGCGCATCGAGGAGGCCGTCGGCAGCGTCATCGCCGGCAAGCAGGGCGAGATCCGCACGGTGCTCACGGTGCTGCTCGCCGAGGGCCACGTGCTGCTCGAGGACGTGCCCGGCGTCGGCAAGACGCAGCTCGCGCGCGCCTTCGCCGCCGCGATCGGCGGCACGGTGCGCCGCATCCAGTGCACGCCGGACCTCCTGCCCTCCGACATCACGGGCCTGTCGATGCTCGACCCGCACTCGGGCGAGCTGCGCTTCCAGCCCGGGCCCGTCTTCGCGAACATCGTGATCGCCGACGAGATCAACCGCGCGAGCCCCAAGACGCAGGCGGCGCTGCTCGAGTGCATGGCGGAGGGGCAGGTGACCGTCGACGGCGTCACCCACCGCCTCCCCACGCCCTTCCTCGTGGTCGCGACGCAGAACCCGATCGACATGGAGGGCACTTTCGCGCTCCCGGAGGCGCAGCGCGACCGCTTCATGGCGCGGCTCGAGCTCGGCTACCCCGACCTCGACGCGGAGCTCGCGATGGTGCAGGCGCGCGAGACCGCGCAGCCGCTCGATGCGGTGCGCGCCGTGACCGACGAGGCGAGCTTCCGCGCCGAGATCGACGCCGCGCACGAGGTGCGCGCCCACGAGCTCGTCGAGCGCTACGCCGTGCGCATCGCGCGCGCCACGCGCGAGCACCCGGAGGTGCGCCTGGGCGCGAGCCCCCGCGCCACCCTGCAGGCTCGTGCGCGCCGCGAAGGCCCGCGCGCACCTCGCCGGGCGCGACTGGCTCTCGCCCGACGACGTGAAGGAGCTCGCCGCCGCGGTGCTCCCGCACCACCTCGTGCTGCACGACCCGCAGGCGCGCCACGACGACGCGCGCCGCATCGTCGCGCACGCGCTCGCGCAGACCGTCGCCCCCGTCATGCGCTGATGGCCCGCCGCGAGCGCCCCCGAGCGCGCCCCACGGGCCGCGGGGTCATGCTCGCGCTCGCGGGCCTCGGGCTCCTGCTCGCGGCCTACTGGGAGCGGCAGGGGATGCTCCTCGTGCCCGCGGCGCTGTGCCTCGGCGTCGTCGCGCTCGGCTGGTGGTGGGCGCTCGAGCCCGCGGGCCGCGTCCGCCTGGGCGTGCCGGGCGTCGTGGAGGAGGGGCAGGGCGCGACGATCCGGATCGTCGGCGACGCCCGGCACGCGCGCGCCCGCTGGAGCACGCACGGACCCGGTGACGACCGCTCGCTGCTGCTCGAGGGGCACCTCGACGACGCGGGCCGCGCCGAGGTGCCGCTCGGCGAGCAGCCCCGCGGCCGGTGGCGGCTCGCGCCCGTCGACGTCGTCGCGCTCGACCCCTTCCGCGTCGTGCGCACCATCCGCACCGTCGATCCGGGCGCGAGCCTCGTCGTCGGCCCCGCGACGCTCGACGTCGCCCCCGCGACGCTGCGCTCCGACCGCGACTCCGGCAGGGAGGCGCGCTCCCGCACCGCCGACAGCGTCGACGCGATGGTGCGCGAGTGGCGGCCCGGCGATCCGCGCCGGCGCGTGCACTGGCGGCAGAGCGCGAAGCGCGGGCAGCTCATGGTGCGGCAGGAGTCGAACCCGGCGGTCGACGACCACGTCGTCGTCGTCGCGACGGCGCTCGCCGAGGGCCTCGGTCGCGAGGCCGAGGACCGGCTCGCGCGCGCGGCGTGCTCGATCGTGCGCTCGCTCGCGGGCCGGGACGGGGCCGTCGTCGTGCGCGAGACGGGCGCGCCGAGCATCGGCGCAGCCGCGCAGGGGCCCGTCATGTGGCGCGACCGCGACGCGGCGCTCGCGGCCTTCGCGACGATGGCGGCCTCCCCGGCGGCGCCCGCGGAGCGGCCCGGCACCGAGGAGGCCGTGCCGGCGCACGTCGTGGCGCTGCAGGAGTCGGCGCCCGAGCGCTGGACGCTCGCGCCCGGCTCCACCCTGTGGCTCGTCGCCGACCCGTGGGCGGCCGCCCGCGCCGTGTCGCCCGGCTCGCGCGTGCGCGTGCGCCGGTGGATCGACGGCGTGGGGCCCGCGAGGGAGCTCTCGTGACCGGCGTCGAGGAGCGCCGCCGCGACGCCGATCGCGCGGCGGAACGGGCCGAGGTGCGGGCCGAGGCGCGCCGCGAGCGGCGACGGCTCGGCGGCGCCGGCCCCATCGAGACGATCGCGCTCGCGGTGCTGCCGATCGCGTGGCTGTGGTCCACGCGCTCCGTGCTCGAGCCCGAGTGGCTGCCGCTCGGCATCGCCGCGGCGCTCTCGGTCGCTCTCGCCGCCTGGTTCGTGCGGCAGGCGCTCTCGGCCTTCGCGGGCACGGCCGCCGCGGCGCTCGTCGCCGCCTGGTGGGTCACGGCGCTCGCCGGGGGGCCCGAGCACACCGTGCTCGGCATCGTGCCGCTGCCCTCCGCGGTGCCCGCGTCGCTCGACGTGCTCGCCGACGGCATCGAGGCGATCGCCTGGGCGCTCGCGACCCCCATCCCGATCGATGCGCCCGTGCTCGCGGTCGCGGTCGCGGCCGCCGCGATCCTCGCCGTCAACGTCGACCTGCTGGGCCACGCCCTCCGCGTGCCCGCCGTCGCGATCCTCTTCGCCGCGCTCCCCGTGGTCGTGCCGCTCGCGTTCCGCGTGGACGCGCCCACGTGGCACCTCGTGCCGGGTGCCGTCGTCTCGGCGCTCGTGCTCGCGGCGCCGACGATCGACGAGCGGCTCGACCTCGGCCGCGGGGTCGGGCGCGCGCTCGCGCTCGTCGCCGCCGCGAGCGTCGCCGCCGCCGCGCTCCCGCTCGTGGCGCCGAGCCCGCGCGAGGCCGACATCGACCTGCCGACGATCGAGGAGCTCTTCCGCCCCGTGACGCCGGTGCTGCGCACCGACATCGACCTGGGCGACGAGCTCCGCAGGCCCGAGGCGCGCCCGGTCTACACCTACTCCACCTCCGACGGCGAGCCCGTCGTCACGCGCCTCATGACGCTGCCCCTCGCGGGCGCCGCGGGCTTCGAGAGCGTCGCGCCCGAGGCGGGCGCGCCGGGCGTGCTCGTGGAGGGCGCGGACGCCGGCACGATCGTGCGCTCGACGATCCGGATGTCGGACGTGCGGGCCGAGTCGCTGCCGGTGCCCGAGCGCGCGGTCGGCGTGACGGCGCCCCGCGGCGCGACCTGGGACGTCGCGAACGACGCCCTGCGCCTCGAGAACGGCCTCGACACCTCGGGCCTCGAGTACTCGGCGAGCGGCACGCGCATCGGCGCGCTCGAGGAGCTGCCCGCGGGCGTCGGCTCGACGGGCCACGACGACGCGCTCGCGCTGCCGGAGGCCGCCGCGGGCATCGGCGCGCAGGGCGCCGCGCTCGTCGACGACGGCATGGATGCGCGCGACCGCGTCCTCGCGGTGCACGAGTACATGACGAGCGGCCTCTGGGAGTACTCCGAGCAGCTCGACCTGCCCGGCTTCGCTGGCGCGGGCGGCGACGGCTGGGCGGCGCTCGAGGGCTTCCTCGACACGCGCAGCGGCTACTGCGTCCACTACGCGAGCGCCACCTCCGCGCTGCTGCGCGGCGCGGGCGTCGCGTCGCGGGTGGTCGTCGGCTTCCTGCCGGGCGCCGAGATCCGGGGCGGATGGGCCGTGTCGACGAACGAGATGCACGCGTGGGCGGAGGCGTGGGTCGACGGCGCAGGGTGGGTGCGGGTGGAGACCACCCCGGGCGCGGGCACGGGGTCGGTGAGCCCCGAGGGCGATCAGGTGACGCCGAGCCCGACGCCGACGCCCACGCCGACCGACGAGCCGCCGACGCCGAGCCCCACGCCCTCCGACTCCGCCGCCCCGTCCGACAGCCCGCGGCCGAGCGCCTCGGTGCCGGCCTCGCCGGGCGCGGAGCCGGGCGGTGCTGGCGCCGGCCCGCGCCTCGACCCCGAGGCGCTGCTGTCGCTGCTCGCGTGGCTCGCGGCGATCGCGCTCGTGCTCGCCCCGTGGGCGGTGCGGCTCGTGCAGCGGCGGGTGCGGCTGCGGCGCGGTCCGCCGGGCGCCTGGCACGAGCCTGCGGGCGACGCTCGCCGACCTCGGCGTGCGGCTGCCGGCGTCGGCGACCGCCGGCGACGTCGCGGCCGCGATCGAGCGGCGCACGGGCGAGCCGCTGACCCCCGCGGCCGAGCGCGTGAAGCTCGCCGCGGAGCGCGCCGCCTTCGCCGAGGGGCCGAGGGACGGCCGCTTCGAGGGCGACGTGCAGGGGGTGCGCGAGGCCCTGCTCGACACTGCGCCGCCGTGGCGGCGGGCGCTCGCGCTGCTGCTGCCGCCGTCGCTGCTGGGCGTCGTCGCGCGCGAGCGCGACGAGCGCTGACCGGCGCGGACGGGCCTCGCCGCGCGTCCCGCCGGCTCGCGCCGGCCCCCGCCGCGTGTCCGTCCCGACGGCTCGCGCCGACTGCCGCCGCGCTCGATGGGGCAGAGCGGCGCGCGAGCCGCACAGTGCGCCTCGCTGCCCGCGCAGCCCGATCGAGCGCGACCGGCGCGGACGGGCCTCGCCGCGTGTCCGTCCCGGCGGCGCGCGCCGGCTGCCGCCGCGCTCGATGGGGCAGAGCGGCGCGCGAGCCGCACAGTGCGCCTCGCTGCCCGCGCAGCCCGATCGAGCGCGACCTCGAGCCCCGACGCGACGGGGCGCCGCGCGTCCGGCGGCCGCGCTCCGCCGTCGTAGGCTGGCGGCATGCGCTGGACGGTCGTGCTCCCCGTGAAGGGCCAGGCCGGCAAGTCGCGCCTCGACGCGGGCGACGCCCGCGCCGCGCTCGCCGTCGCCTTCGCGCGCGACGCGATCGCCGCGGCCCTCGCGTGCGAGGCGGTGGAGCGCGTCGTGGTCGTGACCGGCGACGACGCGGTGACCGCCGGGCTCGACGGCGTCGAGGTCGTCGCCGATCCGGAGGCGGGCCTCCGCCCCGCGATCGAGGCGGGCCTCGCGACGCTCGCGCCCGAGGCGCCGGCCGCGGTCGTGCTGGGCGACCTGCCGGCGCTCACGCCCGACGCCCTCGGCCAGGCGCTCGAGCTCGCGGCCGAGGAGCACCGCTCGTTCGTGCCGGACGCCCTCGCGACGGGCACGACGATGCTCGCGGCCCTGCGGGCGGATGCGCTGCGGCCGCGCTTCGGCGAGGGCTCGGCCGCCAGGCACCGCGCCGAGGGGCACGTGGCGCTGCCGATCCCGGCCGCCTCGGGGCTGCGGGTCGACGTCGACGAGGCCTCGCCGACCTGCACGTGGCGCTCGACCTCGGCGTCGGCGCCCACACGCGCGCCGTGCTCGCCGGCGCGCACGTCACCGACGCCGCCTGACCGCCGCGCGCGGCGGACGGCCGAGGCCCGCCTGACCGCCGCGCGCGGCGGACGGCCGCGGGCCCCTACCGGACCGCGTCGGCCAGCGCGAGCGCGTCGCGCGCGACCTGCGCGGCCGGTCCGCCCGGCGTGAGCCACAGCGGGGCGGCGGCGGCGCGGATGCCCGCGGCCTCGAGCGCCGGCACCGCGGCGGCGTCCTCCTCGGCCACGAGCCAGGCGTCGAGCACACCGCCGGCCGAGCGCGCGCCGTGGTGCAGGCCCACGGCGGCCGCATCCGGAGCGACGCCGATCGTCTCGAGGCACGCCGCGGCCATGCCGCGCACCGCCTGGCCGCCGATGATCGGCGAGACGCCCACGACGGGCGCCGCGGCCGTCGCGAGCGCGTCGCGCACGCCCGGCACGCCGAGGATGGTGCCGATCGACACGACGGGGTTCGAGGGCGCCACGACCACGACGTCGGCGTCCGCGATCGCGGCGCGCGCCGCCTCCGTGATCCTGGCCCGCTCCACCCCGTGCTGCACGAAGCGGTGCGCGCGCAGCTGCGCCCGCGTGCGCACCCACCACTCCTCGAAGTGCAGCACGCCCTCGTCGGTGACGACGTGGGTGGGCACCTCGTCGTCGGTGACGGGCAGCAGGCGCGCGCCGAGCGGCCAGCGCGCAGCGAGCCGCGCCGTCGCCTCGGTGAGGGTCGCGCCGTCGCGGAGCATCGCCGTGCGGGCGAGGTGCGTGCCGAGGTCGAGGTCGCCGAGCGTGAACCACGGCCAGCCGACGCCGTAGGCCGCGAGCTCCGCGGCCACGCGCTCGCTCTCGCCGGCGCGGCCCCAGCCGCGCTCGGTGTCGCCGACGCCCGCGAGCGCGTAGAGCAGCGAGTCGAGGTCGGGGCACACCTTCACCCCCGCGAGCCACACGTCGTCGCCGACGTTCGCGACGATCGCGATGTCGGCCTCCGGGGCGGCCTCGCGGAGCCCGAGGGCGAACCGCGCCCCGCCCACGCCGCCCGCGAGCACGGCGATCCTCTGCCTCGTCCCGGTCATCGGTCCTCCAGCCTGCGGTAGCGGATGGCGACGCCCTCGGGCGCCGCGTCGATCGTGGCCTCGACGCCGTAGGCGGCGCGGATGCGGGAGGCCGTGAGCACCTCGGCGGGCGCCCCCTCGGCGAGCACGCGCCCGCCGTCGAGCAGCACCACGCGGTCGGCGTGCGTCGCGGCGAGCGCGAGGTCGTGCAGCGTCATGACGACCGGCACGTCGGCCGCGATGCGCCGCGCGAGCGCGAGCAGGTCGAGCTGCGCCGCGACGTCGAGGTGGTTGGTGGGCTCGTCGAGCAGCAGCAGCCGCGGCTGCTGCGCGAGCGCGCGGGCGAGGTGCACGCGCTGCAGGCTCGCCGCCCGAGAGCTCGCCCAGGCGCCGCTCGGCGAGCGGCTCGACGCCCGCGTCGGCGAGCGCGGCGGCGACGATCGCGTCGTCGCCGAGCGCGAAGCCGAGCATCCGGTGGTGCGGGGTGCGGCCGAGCCGCACCGCCTCGCGCGCGGTCAGCCTGCGCCAGCACCTCACCGGCCTGCTCCACGAGCGCCACGCGCCGCGCCCGCTCGCGCGCAGGCAGCGCGTCGAGCCGCTCGCCGCCGAGCAGCACGGCGCCGGAGGCCCTGGCCCGCTCGGGCACGAGGCCCGCGATGGCGCGGAGCGTCGTCGACTTCCCGGCGCCGTTCGGCCCCACGAGCGCCGTGATGCCGCCCGCGGGCGCCGACCAGGAGGCGGCGTCGACGAGGGCGCGGTCGCCCGCGACGACCGAGAGGCCGTCGACGGCGAGGCCCGCATCCGCGCCGCTCGCGCCGCCCGCCCTGCTCGCGTCGCTCACGCCCGCACCCGCCCGGTGAGCATGAGGGCCGCGAACGCGGGCGCGCCGAGCAGCGCCGTGACGATGCCGACGGGCAGCTCCCGCGGATCGAACGCCGCGCGGGCCACGGTGTCGGCGACGAGCAGCACGAGGGCGCCCGCGAGCGCGGCGGCGGGCAGCAGTCGCGCGTGGTTCGCGCCCACGAGCAGGCGCACGGCGTGCGGCACGACGAGGCCCACGAAGCCGATGGCGCCCGAGACCGAGACGAGCGCGCCGGTGACGAGCGCGCAGGCGACCAGCAGGGTCGAGCGGGTCCGGCGCACGTCGACGCCGAGGGCGCCGGCCGCCGCGTCGCCGAGCGCGAGCGCGTCGAGCATCCGGCCGCTCGCGAGCAGCGGCAGCGCGAGCGCGACGCCCGCGAGCGCGACGGGTGCGCTCTGCCAGGAGGCGGAGGCGAGCGAGCCGAGCAGCCACGCGAGGATCTCGCGGTAGGCGTCGCCATCCGCGCGCCAGAAGATCACGAGGCTCACGACTGCCGACGCGGCCGCGGCGACGACGACGCCCGAGAGCACCGTGCGGGTCGGCGTCGCGCCGCCCGCCGCGCCCGCGAGCCCGAGCGTCGCGAGCAGCGCGAGCAGCGCGCCGCCGAAGGCCGCGACGGGCAGCAGCAGCGCGACGCCCGAGACGAGCACGAGCACGGCGCCCACCGATGCGCCGGACGAGACGGCGAGGAGGTACGGGTCGGCGAGCGGGTTGCGCACGAGCGCCTGCATGACGACGCCGACGATGGCGAGGCCCGCGCCGACGGCGCACGCGGCGAGGATGCGCGGCACCCGCAGGTCGACGACGATCGCGTCGCCGATCGCGTCGAGCGGGGAGGCGTCGCCCGTGACCCGCGCCGCGATGGCGCCCAGCGCATCCGCCGGGGCGACGCCCGCCGCGCCGACGCAGGCGGCGGCGACCGCCGTGAGCAGCAGCAGCGCCGCGAGCGCGGCGAGCGCCCAGCGCGCCGGGCGGTGCGGGGCTCGCGGCGCGGCGGTCGCGGCGGGCGGGGGAGCGAGGCGGGTCACGGCAGATCGAGCTCCCGGACCGCGTCGGCCACGAGCCTGCGCGGCCGCGACCGAGCCGACCCCGGCCTCCGCCATCGGGAACGGCACGACCACCACGCGGCCCTCCCGCACGGCCTCGAGCTGCGCGGTGGCGGGGTTGGCGCGCAGCCGCTCGAGCTTCGCGTCGGCGGTGTGCCAGGCGGCGTCGACGAGCACGATGACGTCGGGGTCGGCCGCGGCCGCGGCCTCCCAGGAGAGCGTCGTCCAGGACTCGTCGACGTCCGCCACGACGTTCGTCAGTCCCGCCGTCTCGAGCACGAGCTGCGGGGCGCCCGTGCCGCCGCCGACGTAGGGGGCGTCCTCGCCGGAGGAGTACCAGAGGGCCGTCGGGGCGCCCTCGACGGGCGTCACCGCCTCGAGCGCATCGCGCTGCTCGGCGCCGAGCGCAGCGCCCGCCTCCGGCACGCCGAGCGCGGCGCCCGCCTGCTCGAGCTCGGCGAAGAGGGCGTCCCACGTGAGCGGGGCGACCTCGGTCGAGCGGCATGCGGCGGGCGAGACCCAGGTGGTGACGCCGAGCGACTCGAGCGCGGCGCGGTCGCCCGCCGCCTCGGGGGCGAAGGCCGACTCCCAGCCGGCGACCACGGCGTCCGGCTCGAGCGCGAGCACGGCCTCCCGTGAGGGCATGCCCTCGATCGTGGGCGCGGCGGCCACGTCGGCGTCCGCCGGCTCGGCATCGAGGAAGGCGGTGGAGACGAGGGCCGGGCCGAGCCCGAGCGCCGCGACGAGGTCGGCGGCGGTCGACTTCACGGCGACGATGCGCTCCGCGGGCGTCGCGCGCGGCGCCACCTCGATGCCGCAGTCGACGATCGTCGCCGCGCCGGATCCGGTGGCCGTCGGCGTCGCGCCGGTGTCCGCCGGCGGCGCGGCGGCGGCGCACCCGGCGAGGGCGACGACGAGGACGGATGCGGCGAGCGCGATCGGGGTGCGGAGCAACGGGGGCCTCCAGGGCATGCTGGCGCGAACGGTGTGACGGGTTCGCGCGCGGAGGTGGTGCCCGGCGCGCCCACGATCCTACGCCCGCCCATCCGCGAGCGCGCCGCGAGCGCGCCGCGGGCCGGAGCGGCCGCCCGGCCGCCCCGTGCTTGGATCGTGGGCATGAGCATCCATCTCCTGGGCGGCGGCTGGGCCGACGACGAGACCGCGTGGACCGGCCGCTTCGTGCAGGAGGCGCGCGAGCGCGCGGGCGGGCCGCCGACGATCGCGGTGGTGCTGTGGGCGGAGGCCGAGGCCGACGGCGCGCAGTGGCACGACGACTACCGGCAGGACCTCGCGAAGCTCGGCGCGGGCGAGGTGCGCATCGTGCAGCTGCACGCCGGCCGCATGCTCGAGCCCACCGACCTCGGCGGCGCCGACGGCATCTTCGTCGGCGGCGGCCTCACCCCCGGCTACCACGCTGCCGTCATGCCCGCCGCCGACACCATCCGGGGGCTCGTCGCCTCCGGCGTGCCCTACGCGGGCTTCTCGGCCGGCGCGATGATCGCGGGCGACGTCGCGCTGCTGGGCGGCTGGCGCATCGGGGGCGTCGCGGTGACGCAGCGGGCCTCGGGCGAGGGCCTCGACGAGGTCACGCTCGACGCGGGCCTCGGCCTCGTCGACCTCGTCGTCGACGTGCACGTCGCGCAGTACGGCAACCTCGGTCGCGTCGTGGCGATCGCCTCCTCGGGCCTCGCGGAGCGCGTGGTCGGCATCGACGAGGACACCTCGCTCATCGTCGGCCCCGGCGGCCTCGAGGTCGCGGGCCTCGGCAACGTGTGGACGGCGACGCAGGACGGCGACCGCGTCTCGGTCGCGGTGCTCGCCGCGACCGCCTGAGGCCGCCCTCCGTGGACGCAGCGCAGCCGCTCGCCCCGCCCGTCGACGCGGGCTGGGCCGCGGCGCTCGCGGAGGTCGAGCCGCGGCTGCGGGCGATCGCGGAGCGGCTGGAGGCGGACGCGGTGGCCGGTCGCGCCTGGCTGCCGGCGCCCGAGCGGGTGCTGCGCGCGCTCGAGCTGCCGCTCGAGGCGGTGCGCGTGCTCGTGGTCGGCCAGGACCCGTACCCGACGCCCGGGCACCCCGTGGGCCTCTCGTTCGCCGTCGACCGGCGCGTGCGGCCGCTGCCGCGCTCGCTGCAGAACGTCTACCGCGAGCTGCACGACGACCTCGGCATCGCGCCGCCCGCGCACGGCGACCTCTCGGCCTGGGCCGAGCAGGGCGTGCTGCTGCTCAACCGCGTGCTCACGGTGCCCGCGGGCGAGGCGGGCGGCCACGGCGGTCGCCGCGGGATGGGCTGGGAGGCCGTGACCGAGGCCGCGATCCGAGCGCTCGTCGCGCGCCGCGACGCCGCGGGGCGGGCCGTGCCGCTCGTCGCGATCCTGTGGGGCGCGCAGGCGCAGTCGCTCCTGCCGATCCTCGAGGGCGCCGAGGGCGTCGACGCCATCGCCTCCGCGCATCCCTCGCCGCTCTCGGCCCGCCGCGGCTTCTTCGGCTCGCGGCCGTTCTCGCGCGCGAACGCGGCGCTCGCGGCGCGGGGCGCGGCGCCGATCGACTGGCGGATCCCGGAGGATCCCGAGGCGCCCGCCCGGCTCGACGTGGGAGCATGACCGCATGCTGCCCGAGGAGTACGAGCGCCGGCGGGTCCTCCCGCAGCACCTGAAGGCGCCCGAGCACCGCGAGCCCGACTTCTCCTGGACGATCCGGCGCGCCGAGCCCGGCGACCTCCCGGCGGTGCGCGACATCTACAAGCACTACGTGCTCAACAGCACCGTCACCTTCGACGAGCGGCCCAAGACGCTCGGCCAGTGGCGCCGCACGCTGCGCGAGGCGACCGAGCTGCAGCTGCCGTTCCTCGTGGCGGTGAGCGCGACGGGCACGCTCGTCGGCTACGCGATCGCGCAGCCCTGGAAGCAGCGCGCCGCCTACCGGCACACGGTCGAGTCGTCGGTCTACCTCGCGCCCGCCGCCGCGGGCCGAGGCCTCGGCAAGGCACTCATGGTCGCGCTCATGGATGCGACGCGCGAGCGCAAGGTGCGCGAGATGATCGCCGTGATCGCCGATCAGGGGGCCGAGGCCTCCATCGCACTGCACCGCCGCCTCGGCTTCGAGGAGATCGGGCGGATGGGCCGCGTGGGCCTGAAGTTCGGCCGCGAGCTGGGCATCATCCTCATGCAGGCCTCGCTGCGCAAGCGCCGCTGAGCGGTCGCTCCGGCCCGCCCTCGCCGCTGAGCGGTCGCTCCCGCCCGCCCTCCCCGCCGAGCGGTCGCTCCGGCCCGCCTTGGCCGCTGAGCGGTCGCTCCGGCCCGCGTTCCCCTCCGAGCGGTCGCTCCCGCCGGTGCCGTGCATCGAGCGGTCGTTCGCGGTGGGCGTGGCGAGGCCGGCACCGCCGCACGCGACCGCTCAGCGGCGGGACTCGACGGGAGCGACCGCTCAGCGGTGGGTATCGACAGGAGTGACCGCTCGGTGGCACGTCGTGGCGGGAGTGACCGCCCGGCACCGCGACGAGGATCGCCGTCGGCGCGCGGCCTCCTGCGGGCCACGCGTGCGGCGCGCCGGCGCGTGTCGGCGCGCGGTGGCACGATGGGCGCGTGACCGACTACGAGGCCTGGCGCGCATCGCGCGAGGCAGCAGACGCGCAGGCCGCCGCCGCCGCGGCGGGCGACGCCGCGAGCGCGACCGTCACCGACCTCGGCCCCGGCTTCTGGATGGTGTCGATCGCGGGTGCGACCCGCGGCTTCATCACGCAGGTGGAGGTGCGGGGCGAGCTGCGCTTCGAGGCGCGCCTGCGCCACATGAACCCGGGCCAGGGCACGCGCATCGGCGAGTACTGGGAGTTCGAGCGCGCCATCGCGGCGCTCGTCGCGGAGCCGCCCCGCTTCGTCGGCCGCGACCCGTTCCGCGAGCTGACGAACTACGCCTCGCGCGAGCAGATGCTCGAGCGCACCGAGCGCAGGCGGCTGCAGCGGCGAGCCGGGCGGTACCTCGCGTGAGCGCGACCCTCGTGGAGGCGCTGCGGCGCGCGCGCTGGTGGCTCGCGTGCGCCGCGGTCGCCGTCGCGCTCCTGGTGGGCACCGTCATCGGCTGGCAGGTGGCCTACCCGGGCACGCTCGACGCCGACGGGCGCATGCTCTCCGGCGGCATGCGGCGGATCGCGTCCACCGGCATGCTCCAGGCGCTGCAGGCGCTGCCGTGGGGGCTGCTGGTCGCGGCGGCCCTGCTGCTCGTGCTCCGACCGAGGAGGGCGGCCGCGTGACCGCGATCCACGAGCTCGGCGCGCTCGAGCTCTGGCGCCTCCTGCACGCGCGCGAGCTGAGCGCCGTCGAGGTCGCCGAGCACCAGCTCGAGCGCATCGGCAGGCTCGACGAGGCGAACGCCTTCGTCCACGTCGACCCGGAGCTCGCGCTGCTGCGTGCCCGCGCGGCCGACGACGCGGAGGACCGCACGGGTCTCCTGCACGGCGTGCCCTTCGCCGACAAGCACCTCGGGATGCGCGCCGGCCAGCCGGCCGACCTCGCCTCGCTCGCCTTCGCGGGGCGCGTCGGCGACGCGACCGACCCCGTCGCGGGCGTGCTCGACGCCGCGGGCGGCGTGACGCTCGGTCGCACCGCGGCACCCGAGCTCGGCTTCGCCGGCTACACGCGCTCCGCGCTCCACGGCACGACGACGCTGCCGGGGCATCCGCACCTCCACGCGGGCGGCTCCTCGGGCGGCGCGGCGGCCGCGGTCGCGCAGGGCCTCGTGCCGTTCGCGCCCGGTTCCGACGGCGGCGGCTCGATCCGCATCCCGGCGGCCACGTGCGGCCTCGTGGGGCTGAAGCCCACGCGCGGCCGCATCCCCGCGCAGGGCGGCGTCGGCCAGGTGGGCGGGCTCGTCACCGCGGGCCCGATCGCGCGCTCCGTCATCGATGCCGCGCTGCTCGCCGACGCGCTCATCGGCCGCGTCAACGGTCGGGTGCCGCACACGACGACGCTGCGCTCGCCCGAGCACGACGACGGCTCGCTGCTCGCGGCTGCCGTGCGGGGCGAGGGCCGCTTCCGCGTCGCCGTGCTGACGGGCGGCACCCCGTGGGACGAGGTCGCCGACATCCGCATCGCCCCCGAGGCCTCCGACGCCGTCGCGGCCACGATCGCCGCGCTCGAGGCCGCGGGCCACGAGGTGGGCGAGGTGGCGCTGCCGGATGCGACGGGCTACGCGGCCGCGTTCACGGCGCTCTGGCAGGGCGGGGCCGCCACCGTGCCCGTGCCGCGCGAGGAGCGGCACCTGCTCGAGCCGCTCGCGCGCTGGATCATCGAGGGCAGCGACCACCTGGGCGCCGGCGGCCTCGCGAGCGCGCAGCTGTGGGCGACCGACTTCGAGCGGCGCGTGCTCGCGGCCTTCGCGCCGTGGGACGCCGTGCTCACGCCCGCGACGGCGCTCACGCCCCGCCCGCTCGAGTGGTACCCGTTCGAGGACGGCGAGGCCGACTTCCACGCGCAGGTGCTGCACACGCCGCACACCTCGTTCGTGAACCTCACGGGCCTGCCGGCGATCACGCTGCCCGTCTCGCGCACCGGCGACGGCCTGCCCATGGGCGTGCAGCTCATCGGGCGACCCGGCGAGGAGGCGACGCTGCTCGCGATCGGCCGCCAGCTCGAGCGGCGCATCCCGTGGGAGCGGCGGGTCGTCGACCGGATGCGGGCGTAGCCGCGCACGCGCTGTGCTTGGCTCCTGCCATGCGCATCGAGCTGACCACGCCGTCCGTCGGCGACCTCCCGGCGCTCGCGAGCGCGCTCGACGGGTGGCAGCCCGACGACGTCGCGCTGCAGCTGCACGCGGGCGACCTCGGCTGGCACACGAGGCTCGGCGCGGCGGCGACCGCGGCGGCGCTGCGCGTGTGGCGCGCCGATGGCGCCGCGGCGGCCATCGGGCTGCTCGACGGGCCGGGGCTCGCGCGACTCGGCGTCGCGCCGGCGCTCGCCGACGACGCGGCGCTCGCGGCGCGCGTCGCCGACGACCTCCACGACCCGGATGCAGGGATGCTGCCCGCGGGCGACGCCGCGGTCGAGGCGCGGCTCGCGCCCGCGCTGCACGCGGCGCTCGCGCGGCTCGGCTGGGTCGAGGACGACCCGTGGACGCCGCTCGTGCGCGACCTCGCCGCGCCGGTCGAGCCGCACGGCCTCGCCCTCGAGGTCGTCGACGGCGAGACCTCGCGCGACGGGTTCGGCGCGGTCGTCGCGGCAGCCTTCGGCACCAGGCCGGCGCCCGAGCGGTGGACGGCGCTCGCGGCGAGCCCGCTGGCGAGCCGGGCCACGAGCCTCCTCGCGCGCGTCGACGGCGCGCCCGCGGCGGCGGTGACGGTGTGGTCGGCGGGGGAGGGCCGGCAGGGCATCCTGGAGCCGATGGGCGTCGATCCCGCGTTCCGCGGTCGCGGGCTCGGCCGGGCGATCGTGCTCGCAGCGGCCGATGCGCTGCGGAGCCAGGGCGCGTCGAGCGCGGCGGTCGCGACCGAGACCGCCAACGTCGGGGGCGTCGCGGCCTACCGCTCGGCCGGCTTCCGTGCCCTCCCGGAGTCGCGCGACCTCCTGCGCCCCTGATCCCAGCGCGCAGCCGCCGGTCGAGGAGCGCGCGGCGCCGCCGCACGCGTCACGGGGCCTGCCCGCGCTCGATGGGCCTGAGCGGGAGGGCGGGCGCATCATGCGGCTCGCGCCTCGCTCAGGCCGATCGAGTGCGGCGCGAGCCGCCCGGGCGCGCTAATCGGCGCAGCCGGGCCCGAGGAGGCGCCCTCAGGCGCCGGGCCGGGGGCGCCGCGTCGCCGGTCGCCGCACGTAGCCGCCCGCCTCGAGGCCGGCCTCGATCTCGTAGCGGTTCGTGAGCGCATCCTGCCCCGCGGCGAGGTACATGGGGATGAACCACAGCCCGTAGCGCTCCCACTGCTGCCGGTGGACGTCCTCGTGGCCGAGCACCGCGGTGCTCGTCGCGTCCTTCGTGAGGAACGTCGCACCGATCGTCGTGCCGCCGCGCCCGAACGCCCACGAGGGCAGGCCCGTCACGACCCACAGCTCGCCCTCGCGCCGCTCCTCGCCGCCCAGCGCGCGCCCCCACAGCCGCGCCGCCCGCGTCGCGAACCGATGGCCGGCGCGCGCGAGGGGCGGCGCGGTGAGCGCGCGGAAGGCGGGCCCGGCGGCCTCGCGGCCGAGCGCCCCCACCGCGCGGCCCGCGCGGGCGAGCGCCGAGGATCCGTCCATGCCGGCGACGATACTCGGCGGATATCCTGGAGCCATGCGCCCCGAGCCCTTCGGCGCGCCTCACGAGGCGCCGCTGCGGATCGCGATGGTGTCGATGCACACCTCGCCCGCCGACCGACCCGGCAAGGGCGACGCGGGCGGCCTCAACGTGCTCGTGCTCGAGAGCGCGCGTGCCCTCGCCGGCCGCGGGCACCGCGTCGACCTCTTCACCCGCTCCGCCGGCGCCGCGCACACCGAGCCGATCGCCCCCGGCGTGGCGCTGCACGCGCTCGAGACGGGCGGCGGCATCGTGCGCAAGCACGACCTCCCGAACCTCGCCGACGCCTTCGGCGAGGAGCTCCGGCGCATGGCCCAGACGGCGACGACGCCCTACGACGTCCTCCACGCGCACTACTGGCTGTCGGGGCTCGCGGCGCTGCCGGTCTCGCTCGCGCTCGGCATCCCCATCGTGCAGACCTTCCACACGCTCGCCGAGGAGAAGAACCGCAGCCTCGCCGAAGGCGACCGCCCCGAGCCCGAGCGCCGCGTGCGCACGGAGCGCTACCTCGCGCACGAGGTCGACGCGATCGCGGCCGTCTCGCGCGCCGAGGTCGACGCGCTCTGCGACGGCGTCGGCGCCGCGGCCGAGCGCGTGTGGCTCGTGCCGCCCGCCGTCGACACCGCGCTCTTCCAGCCCGCGTCGGTCGACGCGCGCGAGGACGTCCGGGCGCGGCTCGGCGTGCGCGCCGAGGACCGCCTCGTCGTCTGCGTGGGGCGCGTCCAGCCGCTGAAGGGGCAGGACCTCGCGGTGCGGATGCTGCAGCACCTGCCCGGTGCGGTGCTCGTGCTCGCGGGCGACGCGACGCCGGGCGCCGAGCGCTACCTCGACTCGCTCCACGACCTCGCGCGCGAGACGGGCGTCACGGGGCGCGTGCGCCACATCGGCAGCCTCGAGCGGCCCGCGCTCGCGCAGCTGCTCGATGCGGCCGACGTCGTGGTCGTGCCGAGCCGCACGGAGTCGTTCGGGCTGGTGCCGCTCGAGGCGGCGGCGAGCGGCACGCCCGTGGTCGCGGCGCGCGTCGGCGGCCTCCTGGAGTCGGTGGTCGACGGCGAGACGGGCGTGCTCGTGGAGGGCCGCGATCCCGAGCGGTGGGCGGCGGCCGTCGCCTCGATCCTCGACGACGAGGACCTGCGGCTCGAGCTCGGCCTCGCGGGCCGCAGGGCGGCGGCCCGCCGCGACTGGCAGGACGTCGCCCTCGAGCTCGAGGGCGTCTACCGCGCCGTCGGCGCGAGCCGCGCCGCCCGCTAGATCGGTCAGTCGCCCTCGAAGGCGACGGGGGTGCCCGTGAGGTAGGACTCGGCGGCGCGGCGGGCGTCGCGGGTGCCGGCGAGGCGGCGCGTGGTGGGCACGAGGTCGGCGGCGGCGGCCGAGGCGTCCGGGAGCGCCGCGCGCGCCGACGCGAGCGCCGCCTGCACGGCGAGCGGCGCCTGCGCGGCGATGCGCCCGGCGAGCGCCGCCGCGCGCTCGAGCTCGGTGCCCACGGGCACCACCTCCTGCACGAGGCCGATCCGCAGCGCCTCGGCGGCGTCGAAGCGGTCGCCCGTGAGGATCCAGCGCATCGCGTCGCCCCAGCCGAGGCGCGGGAAGCGCAGCGTCGCGCCGCCGAAGGGCACGATGCCGCGCGCGACCTCGAGCTGCGCGAAGGTCGTCGAGTCGGCGGCGACGACGACGTCGCTCGCGAGCGCGAGCTCGATGCCGAGCGTGAGGCAGGTGCCCTGCACGGCGAGCACGACGGGCTTCGACACCTGGCGGCTCTGCACGCCCCACGGGTCGAGGCCGCCCTCCGGCACCACCTGCAGGGTGCCCGCGGCGAGCTTCGGCGCGACGTCGCCGAGGTCGAGGCCGCCCGTGAAGTGGTCGCCCATCGCGTGCACGAGGCCCACGCGGAGCGTCGGGTCGCGGTCGAGCTCGCCGTAGGCGAGCGCGAGCTCCTGCAGCATCCGCTCATCGGCGGCGTTGCGCTTGTCGACCCGGTCGAGGGCGATGCGGAGGATGGGGCCGTCGCGCTCGACGCGGACGCGGGGACTCGGCTGCGAGGTCATGCGAGCACGCTAGCCCGAGCGTGCGAGGAGGGGGCGGACCTTCGTCCGCCCCCTCCAAACGCGTCGCCGCGCGGCGCGCGTCAGCGGTCGACGACCTCCGCCTCGACGGCGTCGCCGTGCGCCTGGCTCTGCCCGGCGGCGCCGAGGGCGCCCTGCTGCCGGCCGGCGCCCAGCTGGCCGCCGCCGTGCTTCAGCGCGGCGAGGCGCGCCTCGATCTCGGTCTCGCGGCCCACGTCCTCGAGGGCCTCGAACTGCGCGTCGAGCGACGAGGCGGCGAGCTCCTGCTGGCCGAGCACCTTCGCCTCCTCGCGGCGGATCTTGTCCTCGAAGCGGCCGATCTCGCTCGTGGGGTCGAGGATGTCGATCGACCGCACCGCGTCGTGCACCTGCGACTGCGCCTCGGCGACCTTCGCGCGCGCGATGAGCTCGGAGCGCTTCGACTTGAGCTGGTCGAGCTTGCCCTTCATCGTCTCGAGGCCGGCCTTCAGCTTGTCGACCACCTCGTTCTGCGACTGGATCGAGGGCTCGGCGGAGCGCGCCTCCTGCTCGGCCTGCATCTGCTTGCCGATGGCGACCTTCGCGAGGTTGTCGAACTTCGCGGCGTCGGGCGAGCCGGAGGCGCGCAGCTCGTCGGCGCGCTGGCTCGCGGCGAGCGCCTTGCGGCCCCAGTCCTCGGCGGCGCGCACGTCCTCCTGGTGGTCCTGCTCCTGGAGGCGCAGGTTGCCGATCGTCTGCGCGATGGCGGCCTCGGCCTCGGCGATCGAGTTCGTGTAGTCGCGCACCATCTGGTCGAGCATCTTCTGCGGGTCCTCGGCCTGGTCGAGGAGCGCGTTGATGTTGGCCTTCGCGAGCTGCGCGATGCGGCCGAGGATGGACTGCTTGGACATGGTGTGCCTTCCTTGCCTGGGGGTCGTGGTCATGGTGCCTGTCGGATGTGGATGCGGGCTGGGCGCCGCGGCGGGCTAGTCGCCGAAGCCGCCGCCCCCGCCGCCGAAGTCGCCGCCGCCGCCGGAGAAGCCTCCGAAGTCGCCGCCGAAGAAGCCGCCGCCGCCACCGCCGAACGAGCCGCCGCCGCCCGAGAAGAGGTCGCCGAGGCCGCCGCCGCCGCCCGCGCCGCCGCCGGAGGCGAAGGGGTCGCCGGAAGCCTGGCCGAAGCCCGGTCCGGAGTGGCCGCCGCTCATCATGTCGCCGAGGATGTAGCCGAGCAGGCCGCCCGTGAGCATGTCCTGCCCGCGGCCGCCGCCTCCGCCGAACATCCCGCCGCCGTAGCCGCCGCGCCGGTAGTAGGGGTTGCGGACGCCGCCGGGCCCCTGCCACCGGTCGACGTCGTCGTCCGCCTCGCGCTGCGCCTGCTCGGCGAGCTGCGTGGCCTGCTGGGCGAGCGCGGCCGCCTGCGCGGGATCCTGGCGCTCGAGCCGGATCGCCTGCGCGAGCGCGTCCTGCGCGGCCGCGAGGTGCTGGCGGGCCGCCGAGCCGATGCCGATGCGGCGCGAGCGGATGAACTGCTCGGCGAGGTCGATGCTCGAGCGCGCGGCGGTGAGCCATCGCTGCAGGTCGCTCGCGGTGCGCTGCTGGCGCTCGCCCTCGGCGCGCACCTGGCCCGTGGCCTCGTCGAGGCGCTGGTTGGCGCGCTGCAGGGCCGCGAGCACCGCGAGGGTGTCGACGGGCACGGCGCGCGCCTGGGCGACGCCCTGCTCGACGAGCTCCACGAGCGGCTGCAGGTCGACGGGTCCGCGGGGGAGCGACCTGGCGGTGGCGACGTCGCCCACCGAGTCCTCGACGAGCTCGGCGAGCTGCTGCGAGGCCGTGCCGAGGTCCTGCTCGGCCCGCTCGACGCCCGCGAGGAGCCCCGAGGCCTGCGCGAGCTCGGCCTCCGCCGTGCGCACGGCGACGGCAGCCTTCGAGCCGTCGCCCGCGGCGGCCGCCTGGCGGCCGACGGCGATGGCCTCGTCGATCGCGGGCAGGAGGCGCTCGGCGCCGGCGATGTTCTGCTGCACGGGCGCGATCGAGCCGCCCGAGTGCCGCTGCCCGAGCCGCTCGAGGGTGCGGCGCGCGTCGCCGAGGCGCTCGCCGAGCTCGGTGCGCAGCTGCGCCGCGTGCTCGATGGCCTGCGCCGCGGTGTGCTCGAGGTCGCGCAGCTGGTCGAACGAGGCGGCGTGCCCCGCGAGCTCGCGGCCCGCGCCGTCGGCGATCTGCAGGATGCGGCTCGACCAGTCGTGCCGCTCCTGGTCGGTGTCGGGGAAGGCGTCGTCGAGCTGCTGCTGCAGCTGGAAGGCCTCGCGGAGGCCGCCCTTCGCCTTCGCGAGGGCCTCCTGGTAGGGCCGCACGGCGTCGTCGCCGAACTGCGCGCCCGCGAAGGCGAGCTCCTGCTCGCTCTGCTGCACGGTGTCGTCGAGCTGCACGAGCGCGATGTCGGCGCGCTGCTTGAGCTCCTCGAGGCTCAGCTGCTGCTGCTGCGCGACCTCGCGCTCGCCCTTGCGCCGCCGGTTCGCCCGCACGGCGCGGGTGATGCCCCACGCGCCGACGCCCACGACCGCGCCGCCGCCGACGAGCGCGACGATCGGCCACACGGCGGAGCCGTCGACGTTCACCTCGGTGCTGCCGCCGTCGCCCGAGCCGCCGCCCAGTCCGACGCCGCTCGCGAGCGCGTTGCTGTAGGAGCTGATCGCGCCGTCGACGTCGGGGCCGTCGTTGAGGTCGGGCTCGAGCGCATCCACGGCGAGCGACTCGGCCTCGCCGAGCGAGTAGGGGTAGCCGTCCGCGACCGCGAGCCCGTACTGCCCGTCCTGCATCGCGATCGCGAGCAGCAGCGCGTCGGTGCCGAGCCCGGACGCGTCGGCGGACTGCGCGGCCCACTCGCCTCGGTCGAGGCCGTCGAAGGAATCGACGACGACGACGTACAGGTCTGCGTCCGCCGAGGCGTTGTTGTCGGCGACCCGCTGCTGCACGAGGCCGAGGTCGCGGATGGTGTCGCCCGTCCTGTCGACGACGACCTCGCCGCCGAGGTCGACGGGGTCCTCGGTGACGAGCGCGCCCGCGCCGAGCCCCAGCATCCCTGCTGCGGCGATGGCGAGCACCGCGACGGGGCGGACGATCCGGACCTGCATCTGCGACTCCCTCGGGCCGACGGATCAGGCTGTCGGCTCGCGGCGAGTCTAGGGAGCGAACCTCGCCGCCACCTTGGGAACCGGGCCGAGGCGGCACGCCCTCGGCGAACGCCGCCGCGCCGCCGCGCCGCTCCTGGCGGCGGCGGCCCGAGCTCCGCCGATCAGGGAGCCCAGGGCTCGCCGACGCCGACGACGGGCCGCCCGTCCGCCTCGCCGACGACGAGCGGCGCGGGCGCGGTCGGCGCGTCGAGCCCGCATCCGACGCCCTCGGCCGTGTCGACGGGCACGTCGTCGAGCACGATCGTGCCGCCCCCGGAGCCCGTGCTGGCCGAGCGCTCCTCCGCACCGGTCGCGAGCTGGGCGGCGTCCGGCGCGGCGACGATGCGGAGCGGCCCGCCGTCCGCGGCGACCTGCGCGATGCCGACCCCCTCGATCCGGAGGTCGCCGCCCGCGGGCGGGAACTCGAGCTCGATCGACGCGACCCCGTCGGCCGGGTCGTCGAGGAACCGCGCCTGGATCCCGGTGTCGGCGCGGAGCGCCGGCGCGGCACAGGGCGCCGCCACGGCGCCGTCGCCGATGCCGCCCTGCTCGGTCGCGCCCGCGTCCTCGCCGCCCGTCGCGGGCTCCTGCTCGGCGCCGGGCGCCACCTCGGGCGCCGCGCCGCCCTCCTGCATCGTCGCGGCGTCCATCGAGCCCGGGGCGAACGACGGCGCCACGAAGGGTGCGACGACGAGCACGCCCGCGACGGTCGCCGCGGCCGAGAGCGCCGCGACCTTCGGGCGCCGTCGCCGTCGGGCGCCCGCGATCGCCGCATCGGGGTCGAGGCCGCCGCCGGGGCCGCCGGAGCCCGGCAGCGCGCGCAGCCGGCGGCGCAGCTCATCGTCGTGCGGATCGCTCATCGCCCGTCCTCCCCGTGCTCGAGCCGCTCGCCGCGGAGGCGCTCGCGATCCAGGATGCCGCGCAGCTTGCCCAGCGCGTCCGAGAGGTAGCGCTTCACCGCGCCCTGCGAGATGCCGAGCTCCGCCGCGATCTGCTCGACGGTGCGGTCCTCGTCGTAGCGCAGCACGATGCACGCGCGCTCGCGCGGGGCGAGGCCCTCGAGGCGCGCGGCCATGTCGAGCCGCTCGCCCGCGAGCGTCGAGCCCGAGTCGAGGCGCTCGGGCGTCACCACGAGCGGCGAGATCCGGCGCCAGCGCTGCCGGCGCCGCGCGGTGTCGAGGAACCGGTTGGCGATCGCGCGCCGCACGTAGGCCTCGGCCTGGTCGACGGCGAAGCCGTTCCGCAGGCGGCCGAACGTCGCCGCCAGGGCGTCCTGCACCATGTCGCGCGCCTCCTCCTCGTTCCCCGTCAGGAGCGTCGCGTAGCGCACGAGCGCCTCGCCGCGCTCGGCCACGAGCTCGGCCACGACCAGCTCCCACCGGGCGCTCACGCGATGCTCCTCCTGCTCCCTAGGACGAACGGGCGCACGGGAGGGTTGGGGTCAGCTCGCGGCGCGCATGCGCGCGGCGAGTCGCGGGTTGCCGGTCTCGAGGTGCGCGATGACGGAGGCGCGGGTCGCCGCGCCCTTGTTCTGGCTCATCTTGGCCTTCGCGTCGAACGAGGTCACGTGGAGGCGCAGCCCGACGGTGCCCATCGCGAGGCCGCGGGTGTCGTCGTCCGAGAGGTCGAGCTCGACGCCGCCCGGCCCCTCGAAGTGCGCGACGAGCCGCCGCAGCACCGCGAGGTTCTCCTCGTGCTCGAGCACCTCGACGGCGCAGCGCATGGTCGCCATCTCGAAGTTCCACGTGGGCACCTGGCCGGCGTCGTCGCCGAGGTACCAGGAGGGCGAGACGTAGCCGTGCTCGCCCTGGCAGATCGCCAGCAGCGTGCGGCCGCCGAAGGGGGCCTCGGGATCGGGGGCGGGCGCGAGCAGGCCGTGGAGGCGCGCGTCGGCGCGCCCGAGGTGCGTGACGAGGACGATGCCCTCGGCGTCCGCCTCGTCGTCGAGCAGCACGGGGCTCGGGGAGGCGACGGGCCCGTCGGCGGGGTGCGAGACGAGCGTCATCCACGGCGCGCGGGCGATGAGCGCGCGCACGGCGGGCTCGTCGATGCGGTACTGCGGGTTCGGCTGCACGCTCCGAGCATCCCACCCCTGCCGCTCGCGACCGAGCCCCGCCGCGCCGGAGGGCGGGCGGGGCTCGGTGCGCGGCGGCCGCGCGTCAGGCCGCGACGGCGCTCAGCTGCTCGAGGCGCCAGCGCACGTGGTTCAGCTGGCGCACGAGGCCCGTGGGCAGCGCCCGACCGAACTGGCCGAAGAAGGCCTCGATGTCGACGAGCTCGCCGAGCCACGCCTTCGGGTCGATCTCGAACAGCTCGTCGACGACGCGCGGGTCGAGCTCGAGCCCCTCGAGGTCGATCGCGCCGTCGGCGGGCAGCACGCCGATCGCGGTGTCGACGCCGGCCGCGGTGCCGGCGACGCGGCCCGCGATCCACTCGAGCACGCGCGCGTTCTCGCCGAAGCCGGGCCACAGGAAGCCGCCCTCGTCGTCGCGGCGGAACCAGTTGACCGAGAAGATCTTCGGCGCGCCGCGGCCGAGCCGGTGGCCCATGTCGACCCAGTGCTCGAAGTAGTCGCCCATGTTGTAGCCGCAGAAGGGCAGCATCGCGAAGGGGTCGCGACGGATCTCGCCCACCGGGCCCTCGGCGGCGGCGGTCTGCTGGCTCGAGATCGTCGCGCCGACGTAGACGCCGTGCTCCCAGTCGCGCGCCTGGAGCACGAGCGGCACCTGCGTGGGCCGGCGGCCGCCGAAGACGATCGCGTCGATCGGCACGCCCTCCGGCGCCTCCCAGTCGGGGGCGATCGAGGGGCACTGCTCGGCGCGCACGGTGAAGCGCGCGTTGGGGTGCGCGGCCGGGCCGCGAGCCGGGTCGTGCGGGCGGCCCTGCCAGTCGGTGAGGCCCTCTGGCGCCTCCTTCGACATGCCCTCCCACCACACGTCGCCGTCCGCGGTCATCGCGACGTTCGTGAAGATCGTGTCCTTGTCGAGCATCGCCATGGCGGTCGGGTTCGACGACTCGCTCGTGCCGGGCGCGACGCCGAAGAAGCCGTGCTCGGGGTTGATGGCCCACAGGCGCCCGTCGGGGCCGGGGCGCATCCAGACGATGTCGTCGCCGAGCGTCTCCACGCTCCAGCCGGGGATCGTCGGCTGCAGCATCGCGAGGTTCGTCTTGCCGCACGCGCTCGGGAAGGCGCCCGCGAGGTGGATGCGGCGGCCGTCCTCGTGCGTCATGCGCAGCAGCAGCATGTGCTCGGCGAGCCAGCCCTCGTCGCGCGCCTGCACCGAGGCGATGCGGAGCGCGAAGCACTTCTTCGCGAGCAGCGCGTTGCCGCCGTAGGCCGAGCCGAACGACCAGATCTCGCGCGTCTCGGGGAAGTGCGAGATGTAGCGCGTGGGGTTGCAGGGCCAGGCGACGTCGGCCTCGCCCTCGGCGAGCGGCGCGCCCACCGAGTGCACCGCGGGCACCCAGTCGCTCGTGCCGCGCATCGCCTCGAGCGCGGCGGTGCCGACGCGCGTCATGACGTGCATGGAGGCGACGACGTAGGGGGAGTCGGTGATCTCGATGCCGTTCTTCGAGATGGGGCCGCCCACGGGGCCCATCGAGAACGGGATGACGTACATCGTGCGGCCGCGCATCGCGCCGTCGAAGAGGCCGCCGAGCACGTGGCGCATCGCCTCGGGCGCGCGCCAGTTGTTCGTGGGGCCCGCGTCGTCGGCGTCCTCGGCGCAGATGAAGGTGCGGTCCTCCATGCGGGCGACGTCGTCGGGGTTCGAGCGCGCGAGGTAGCTGCCGGGACGCTTCGGCACGGGCACGATCGTGCCGGCGTCGAGCATCGTGGCGACGATCGCGTTCCACTCGGCGTCGGTGCCGTCGCACCACTGGATGCGCGCGGGCTCGGTGAGGTCGGCGACCGACTGCACCCAGGCGACGATGGCGGGGTCGGCGGACTCCGGCGCGCCGACCGCGCGGCGCGCCGCGGGGGAGGGCGCGGCCTTCGCGGCGCGGGTGGGGGCGGCGGGGAGGATCGTCATGCCTCCACTCTGCTCGCGCGGCGGCGCGCTGCGATGCCTCCGAGCGAGGAAGGATGCGCGCTTCCTTCGCTCCTGCAAAGTCGAGCGACGCGGTCGTCGTCCGATCGCGGGACGCGTGCTCGTTCCGGTGCGGCGCGTGCGCGCGGGCCGGGCACGCTCCGCCGCTCGCGGCCCGTCCGTCGCCCCCGCGCCCTCGTGCGCGCCAGTCATCCCTCGCGCGTGGTGCGAGGATCGCGCGATCTTTCGTATGATGGGCGCATGGTCGACGCCGCCGTCCTCGGACACCGCATCCGGCACTTCCGCACCGCCGCCGAGCTCACGCTCGACGCGCTCGGCGAGCGCATCGGCCTCGCGGGCAGCCAGCTCTCGCTCATCGAGAACGGCCGCCGCGAGCCCAAGCTCAGCCACCTGCAGGCCATCGCCGAGGTGCTCGGCGTCGCCACCTCGCAGCTGCTCGACCCCGAGCCGCCCAGCGAGCGCTCCCGGCTCGAGCTCGACCTGCAGCGGCTGCAGGAGGGTGCGAGCTACCGGCGCCTCGGCCTCCCCGCCGTGCGGCCGAGCCGCTCGATGGGCGACGACGTGCTCGGCGCCCTCGTCGGCCTCCACCGCGAGCTCGACCGCCGCAGCCGCGAGGCGATCGCGACGCCCGAGCAGGCGCGGCGCGACGCCACGGCCCTGCGGCACGAGATGCGCGAGCGGGCGAACGCGATCGACGAGCTCGACGAGCTCGCCGAGCAGCAGCTCGCCGCGGTCGGCTACGAGGGCGGCAGCCTCACCCACAACACCGTGAGCGAGATGGCGGCGCGGCTCGGCTTCGAGCTCGTGTACGTCACCGACATGCCGCACTCGGCGCGCTCGGTCACCGACCTCGAGAACGGACGGATCTACCTGCCGCCCGCATCGATCCCCGGCGGGCACGGACTGCGCTCGATGGCGCTGCAGGCCATCGCGCACCGCCTGCTGCAGCACCGCGAGCCGCGCGCCTACCGCGAGTTCCTGCAGCAGCGGCTCGAGATCAACTACTTCGCCGCGGCCGCGCTCATGCCGAAGAGCCGCGCGGTGGAGTACCTGCGCCGTGCCAAGCGCGACCGCAACCTCGCGGTCGAGGACTTCCGCGACGCCTTCGGCGTCACCCACGAGACGGCCGCGATGCGGTTCACGAACCTCGCGACCGACCTCGACCTGCAGGTGCACTTCCTGCGCGTGGGGGAGGACGGCACGCTCATCCGGGTCTACGAGAACGACGGCCTGCCCGTGCCGGTCGACGCCTCCGGGCACGCCGAGGGCCAGATCGTGTGCCGCCGCTTCGCGGCCCGCACGGCCTTCGAGCGCACCTCGCGCACGACGGAGTTCTACCAGTACACCGACACCCCCGGCGGCACGTTCTGGTGCTCGACGCAGACGGGCTCCGGCACCGACGGCGAGTTCTCGATCTCGTTCGGCGTGCGCTTCGACGACGCGAAGTGGTTCCGCGGCGCGCAGACCGCGTTCCGCGAGCGCTCCACGTGCCCCGACGTGCGCTGCTGCGCGAGCCCGGAGGCCGGCCTCGTCGAGCGCTGGCGGCAGCACTCCTGGGCCTCGGCGCGCATGCACCAGCACACGCTCGCGCCGCTGCCCTCCGGCACCTACCCCGGCGTCGACGACGGCGAGCTCTACGCCTTCCTCGAGCGCCACGCGCCGGCGCTATGAGCGCCGCGGCCACGGCGCGACGCCGCATCCCGAGCGCCGCGGCCACGGCGCGACGCCGCATCCCGCGCCGCGCCGCCGCGCCGTAGCCTGGGCACGACGCCGCGCGCGGCGGGGAGGGGCGCAGCATGAACCGCGAGGAGCACCGGTCGGTCGACGCCCTCCTGCGCGCCGGCGCGCGGGAGGCTCGCGGCCGCGCACCCCGGGCTCGACGCCGCGCGCGTCGAGCGGATCGTCTTCGAGTCGCACGACGCGCTCGAGCGGGCCGCGGAGCCCGGGCGCACGGCGCGGGCGCTCGCGCTCGCCGCGGACCGCGTGGAGGCGATCCAGGCCGTCGCGGAGCCGCGCCCCGCGGGCTCGCCCGTGCGCGTGCTCGTCGAGTCGATCCGCAACGACGGCATCTCGCTCATGGCCGCCGCCTACCTCAACGCCCTCTCGGGCGGCAGGGTCGAGGCGCGATCCGGGGCGCTGAACCCCGCGGCCGAGCCGCTGCGCACCGTCGTCGACGTCATGGCCGAGGATGGCGTGCCGATCGATGCCGCGTACCCGAAGCCCGCGACCGAGGACGTCGCGGCCGCCGCCGACGTCGTCGTCACGATGCTCGTGCGCCACCCCTTCCCGCGCGCGCGCGGGCAGCGGCTGGAGGCGTGGGACTTCGACGACCCCGCGGGCCTCGGCACCGACGAGGTGCGGCGCATCCGCGACCGCGTGCGGCGACGAGCCGCCGAGTTCCTCGCGCAGCTCGACCGCTGACGCGGGCCGTGCGCGGCGGGCCCACGGCGGCGCCCGCAAGGGGCTACTGTCCTCGCATGACGACCGGCGCCGACGCCAGGCTCGCCCAGCGCGACCTCACCCTCGACCTCGCCCGCGTCTCGTGCGTGCTGCTCGTCGTGGTCATCCACCTGCTCTTCGTCGGCGTGGGCCACGGCCCCGATGGCCAGCTGCTCATCGAGCGCACGGTCGAGGCGCAGCCGTGGTTCGCTGCGGCGACGTGGCTCGGCGACGTCATGCCGCTCTTCTTCGTGGTGGGCGGCTTCGCGGCGATGGCCGGCTGGCGCAGCCTCGAGCGGCGCGGCGGCGATGCGGATGCGTTCGTGCGCCTGCGCCTCGTGCGGCTCGCCCGCCCGGCCCTGCCGCTCCTGGCCTTCCTGGCGCTCGCGCTCGTCGGCGCGGCGCTCCTGGGCGTCGACCCGCTGCTCGTCGACACCGTGGCGATCGGCATCGGCTCGCCGCTGTGGTTCCTCGCGGCGTACGTGCTCGCGCAGGCGCTCGCGCCGGCGATGATCCGCCTCCACGAGCGCGCGCCCCTGCGCACCCTCGCGCTCCTCGCGCTCGCGGCGTGCCTCGTCGACGCCGCGCGGCTCGGCACGGGCATCCCGCAGCTCGGCATGGTCAACGTCGTCGTGGTGTGGGTCGCGGTGCAGCAGCTGGGCTTCTGGATGCACGACGGCTGGTTCCGCCAGCGCTCGCCCTGGGCGCTCGCGGGCATCGTGCTGGCCGGCTATGCGCTGCTGCTGGTGCTCGTGCCGTTCGCGGGCTACTCGCCCAGCATGCTCTCGAACCAGTACCCGCCCACCGTGCCCATGCTCGTGCTCGGGGCGATCCAGGCCGCGGCGCTCACGCTCCTGCACCGGCCGCTCGCCGCGCTCATGGAGACGCGCCCGGCCCGCGCCGTGGTGTGGCTCGCGGGCAGCCGCCTCATGACGATCTACCTCTGGCACCTGCCGATCATCATGGTGCTCACGGGCCTCCAGCTGCTGCTGCCGCTGCCCCTGCCGGAGCCCGGCTCCAGCGTGTGGTGGGCCACGCGCATCCCGATGCTGCTCGCGGTGCTCGGCGTCGTCTGGCTGCTCTCGCTGTGGCTCGTGCGCTACGAGCGCAGCCCGAGCCACCTCGCCGACCCCGTGCACCCTGGGCGGGCGGCGACGGTCGCGGCGGTGCTGCTGTTCGCGATCGCGCCCTTCCTCATCATGGAGCTCGGCCTCGACGCGCTGCTCGCGGGGATCGGCGTCGTCGGCACGACCGCCGCGATCTGGCTCGTGCGCGGGGGCCGGGCCCGGCTCGTCGCGCCGTAGCCCGCGCGCCTCACGCGGTGGGGCGGAAGCCGCGCAGCGTGAGCGAGTGGAGCACGACGAACACGCTCGAGAGCGCCATGGCGATGCCCGCGATGAGCGGGTTGAGCAGGCCCGCGATCGCGAGCGGGAGCGCGGCGACGTTGTAGGCGAACGCCCAGAAGAGGTTGCCGCGGATCGTGCGGAGCGTGCGTCGCGAGAGCGCGACGGCGTCGGCCGCGCCCGCGAGGTCGCCGTGCACGAGCGTGATGTCGGCCGCCTGCTGCGCGGCGTCGGTGCCGGTGCCCATCGCGAGCCCGAGGTCGGCGGCGGCGAGGGCCGCCGCGTCGTTGACGCCGTCGCCCGCCATCGCGACGCGCACGCCGTCGGCCTGCTCGGCGCGCACCGCGTCGACCTTGCCGGCGGGGGAGACGCCCGCGACGACGCGCTCGATGCCCACCTCGGCGGCCACGGCGCGCGCTGCGCGCTCGTGGTCGCCCGTGAGCATGACGACGTCGACGCCGAGCCCCCGCAGCCGCTCGACGGCGGCGCGGCTCGTGGGCTTCACGGTGTCGCGCACGGCGACGACCGCGCGCATCCGGCCGTCCCACGCGATGGCGAGCGCGGTGGCGCCGCGCGCCTCCGCGGCCTCGAACGCCGCCGCGAGGTCGTCGGGCATCGCGACGCCCCAGTCGGCGGCGAGCCAGTCGGGCTTGCCCACCTGCACGGCGCGGCCCTCGACGACGCCCGTGACGCCCGCGCCGGCCGCGGCGCGCACGCCCTCGGCGGTCGGGGCCTCGGCGACTGCGGCGGCGATCGCTCGCGCGATCGGGTGCTCGCTCGCGCGCTCGACGGCCGCGGCGACGCGCAGCGCCTCGTCGGCGTCCTCGCCCGCGCCGGCCGCGACCTCCTCGACCGCCATGCGGCCCTCGGTGACGGTGCCCGTCTTGTCGACGAGGATGCGGCGGATGCCGCGGCTCGACTCCAGCACGCGGGCGTCGCGGATGAGGATGCCGAGCTCGGCGCCGCGCGTCGTGCCGGCGAGGAGGGCCGTGGGGGTCGCGAGGCCGAGCGCGCACGGGCAGGCGATGATGAGGGTCGCGACGGCCGCGGTGAAGGCGGCGGCGGCGTCGCCCGTCACGACGAGCCAACCCACGAGCGCGAGCGCCGAGAGCACGAGCACGGCCGGCACGAACCACTGCGAGACGCGGTCGGCGACGCGCTGCACGTCGGCCTTGCCCTCCTGGGCTCGCGTCAGCAGCGTCGCGATGCGCTGGAGCTCGGTGTCGGCGCCCACGCGCGTCGCCTCCACCACGAGCACGCCGTGCCCGTTGATGGTGGCGCCCACGACCTCGCTGCCGGGGACGACCTCCACGGGCATCGACTCGCCCGTGAGGAGCGACGCGTCGATCGCGGACGCGCCCTCGACGACGACGCCGTCGGCGGCGACCTTCTCGCCCGGCACGACGCGGAAGCGGTCGCCCGCCTGCAGCTCGCCGACGGGGATGCGCTCCTCGCGGCCGTCGCGCAGCACCGTCGCCTCCTTGGCGCCGAGGCGCGCGAGGGCGCGCAGCGCCTGCTGGCCCTGGCGCTTCGCGCGCGACTCGATCCAGCGGCCCGCGAGCAGGAAGACGGTGACGATCGCGGCGACCTCGAGGTAGAGCTCGTCGCCGTGGCCGCCGAACCAGTGCAGCTCCATGCGCATGCCGATGCGGCCCGCGTCGCCCAGCACGAGCGCCCACAGCGACCAGAGGGTCGCGGCGGCGACGCCGAGCGAGACGAGCGTGTCCATCGTGGCTGCGCCGTGACGGAGGTTGACGGCGGCGGCGCGGTGGAACGGCCAGGCGCCCCAGGTGGCGACGACGAGCGCGAGCGGCAGGATCGCCCACTGCCAGCCGTCGAACTGCAGCGCGGGCACCATCGAGAGCACGCCGACGGGGAGCGCCAGGATCGCCGAGACGACGAGACGGGTGCGCAGCGGGGTGCCGGTCTCGTCGCGCTCGACCTCCGGCTGGGGGAGCGCGGCGCGGTAGCCGGCCTCCGAGACGGTGCGGATGGCGTCGTCGACGCTCGTGCCCTCCGGCAGCGAGACGTGGGCGACCTCGGTGGCGTAGTTGACGCTCGCCGCGACGCCGGGCATGCGGCCCAGCCTGCGCTCGATGCGGGAGGCGCAGGACGCGCAGGTCATGCCCTCGATCTCGAGGTCGACGGTGCGGGGCTCGCTCATGGCATCCAGCATACCCCTGGGGGGTATGCCTGTCGAGCGTGCCCGCGGCGTCCGCGGAGCGCGCGGCGCACGACGAGGGCGCCGCACCTCGCGGTGCGACGCCCTCGGGATGGGGATCGTGCGGGCTCAGGCCTCGACGAGCGAGTAGCCGGCCTCCGAGACCGCCGCGCGCACGTCGTCGAGGCGCAGCGGCGCGTCGGAGGCGACGGTGACGGTGGAGCGGCCGCCCGCGACGAGCTGCACCTCGACGCCCGCGACGCCCGCGAGGCCCGAGAGCTCCTCGGTGACCGACGAGACGCAGTGGCCGCAGGTCATGCCTTCGACCTCGAACGACTGGGTGGCGGCCGCGGGGGCGGCGTCGGCGGGAGTCGTGGAGCAGCAGCCGCCGCCGCAGCAGCCGCCCGCCTGCTGGTCGACGTCGGCCGGGGTGCTGATGATCTCGATGGGCTGCTGCACGGTGGTGCCTTCCTCTGCCTGTGGCTGTCTGCTGGATCAGGAGCGCACGAGCCGCGCGATCGCGGCGCTCGCCTCGGCGAGCTTCTCCTGCGCGACGGGGCCGCCCTGCTCGGCCGCCTCGGCGACGCAGTGCGCGAGGTGGTCCTCGAGCAGCTGCAGCGCCACGGTCTCGAGCGCCTTCGTGGCGGCGGAGACCTGGGTGAGGATGTCGATGCAGTAGACGTCCTCGTCGACCATGCGGGCGACGCCGCGCACCTGCCCCTCGGCGCGGCGCAGCCGCTTGAGGAGCGCCTCCTTGTCCGAGGCGTAGCCGTGCGTCGCGTGCGTGTCCATGGTCACGCCATCATACCCCCGAGGGGTATCGGTGTCGAGGCTCAGGCGGCGTCGGCGGTGCGGTGCGCCTCGGAGGCCCAGGAGCGCCAGATCGCCTGCAGCTGCGCCTCGAAGAGCGAGGCGGCGTCGCCCTCGGCGATCATGCCGACGAGCTCGAGCGAGATGGAGCCGTGGAGGCCGGCGAAGATCGTGCGCGTCGCGACCTCGGGGTCGCCCTCGAGCACGCCGGCGGCGACAGCCTCGCGGACGGCCTCGAGGAGCGGCGCGGTCGTCGCGGCACGGGCCTCCTCGATCGCGGCCGAGCCGCTCGCGCCGCCGAAGACGACCTGGAACATCGTGCGGTGCTCGAGCGCCCAGCCGCGGCAGGCGCGGGCGAGCGCGAGCACGCGGACGCCGGGCGCGTCCTCATCCACCGCGTGCTGCGCGTCGACGAACGACGCGGCGGCGCGGAGCGTGATGGCCTCGACGAGCTCGCCGCGCGAGCCGAAGAGCGAGTAGACGGCGGAGGTCGACGTGCCGACGGCGGCGACGAGGGGGCGCAGCGAGAAGTCGGCGCCCTCGACGGCGAGCAGGTCGGTCGCGGCGTCGAGCAGCCGCTGGCGCAGCTGCTCGTCGTGGAGTCGTGGGCGTCCCATGCAGGTAAGCGTACGCTGTCCGTGTTCGGCGTGCCGCGGAGGCGCGGTCCGGCGTGCCGTCGCGCGGTGCTAGATTGGCGGAGCTGCCTCGGCGGCCCGGCCCCCATAGCTCAGGGGATAGAGCGTCTGCCTCCGGAGCAGAAGGCCGTAGGTTCGAATCCTACTGGGGGCACCGACACGCCTGTCGAAGGCGCTTTCGCGCCTTCGACGTCTGTGCCCCGCCGGCGCCGTCTCGGCGCCGAGCACGGAAGATCTCATGGCCAGCGCTTTCGCGCTGGCCATTTCCGTGCCACGTCGGCGCCCTCTCGGCGCCGAGCACAGACACGCCTGTCGAAGGCGCTTTCGCGCTGGCCGTCTCCGTGCCCCGTCGGCGCCGTCCTGGCGTCGATCACGGGAACGCGTCTCGCAGCCGCGCTCAGGCGTCGCCGCCGAGGCCGCCCTCGACCTCGTCGAAGCCGCGCTCGACGAGCGCCGCGAGCTCGGCGCCGTCGCCGCCCTGCTGCACCCAGATGCGGATGGCCGTCTTCAGCACGGCCGCGCCTGCGCCGGCGACGAGCCGGGGGAGCGTGTCGGTGTCGGGGTCGGCGCCGAGCCTCGCCGCGACCGCGACGCGGAGGGCGTCCTCGAGCGCGTCGTACTGCGCCATCCGGTGGGGCAGGAGCGCGGGGAAGCGGTCGATGAGCTCCTCCTTGGCGCGGAGGGTCGCGAGGTGCTCGGCGTCCCACTCGCGCACCCGCGCGGCGAGCGCCTCGCGGATCGCGACGAGCGGTGCCTCGCCGGGCTCGAGCACGAGCGCGGCGGCAATGGGCTCGGGGTCGTCGGCGCCCGAGGCCACGATCGCCGCCTCCTTGGAGGGGAAGTAGTTCGAGACCGTGCGCGGGGAGACGAAGGCCTGCTCGGCGATCGTGTCGATCGTGACGCCGTCGAGGCCGCGCTCGACCGCGAGCGCGAACGCGGCGTCCGCGATCGTGCGCCGCGTCAGCTGCTTCTTGCGCTCGCGGAGGCCCGGAGTGGGGCGTGCGTCCTGGTCAGGCATGGCGCCTCACTGTACCTGCGCGATGCCGTGGCCGACCCTGAGGTGCGCGCAAGGTGATCGCCGGCTTGCTCAATGCGCGCTCAGGCATCGCCCCTCCTGTCTCGTGCGCCGTCGCCTCGACCGGCCGCACGGGCGGCCCACCGCCGCGGACCTGGATTCCGCGGGATCCCGGCGCATCCGAGATGTGTAACAACGTTACCAGAATCGCCGATGTATGGAAGAGGCGAAGTGCAGATGCGGCGTTCTGCCGCTTCAGCGAACCTTGCGCTGACAGATTGTTGCGTGCCGCGCAAGCACCGTGCCACCATCCTTGCGTCGGGATCAGCGATCCGGACAGCGGCGGAGGAACCCAGCACCCGAGCCGCGCAGCAGCACCGTCCAGCACCGGACCTGTCACGAAGGATCCCGCACCATGTACGCATCCCTGCGTGCGGCAGCGCCCACCGGCGCCCGCACCCCGCTCGAGAGGGCCGGCTCGCCATGGCGACGCTGACGTACCTCCTCGCGCGGCGCGGGGAGCTGACGACGACGCGGCGCGACCAGCTCGTGGCTGCCGGCTACGACGACGAGACCGCGCTGCGGCTCCTCATCGAGGACGGCACGATCACGAGCGCGCAGGCCGCCTCGGCTCGCGCCGCCCGTGCGGGCGTGCCCTTCGTGGTCGTCGCCGACCTCGCGGTCGACCAGAGCGCGGTCGCGATGGTGCCGAGCGCCACGGCGCGCCGCCACACGCTGCTGCCGGTCGCACGGGAGAACGGGCGCCTCGTCGTCGCCATGGTCGATCCCTCCGACGTGCTCGCGATCGACGACGTGCGCCAGAGCGCCGGCGTCGCGGTGCTGCCCGTGGGCGCCGAGGAGTCGGACCTCCTCGCGGCCATCGACCGCTTCCACCGCGTCGACAGCGAGCTCAACGACATCACCGCGACGCTCCAGGAGGAGGAGGCCGCGGTCGAGATCGGCTTCGACCTCCCCGACGCGGGCGACGACGACGCGCCCATCGTGCGCTTCGTCAACCTGCTCGTGAGCCAGGCCGTGCAGGACCGCGCGAGCGACATCCACATCGAGCCGGGGGAGCGCGGCGTGCGCGTGCGCTTCCGCGTCGACGGCGTGCTGCAGGAGATGCCGAGCGCGCCCAAGCACATGCAGCAGGGCATCATCTCGCGCCTCAAGATCATGAGCGACATCGACATCGCCGAGCGCCGCCGCCCGCAGGACGGCCGCATGTCGGTCATGCACGGCGACCGCAAGGTCGACCTCCGCGTCGCGACGCTGCCGACGGTGTGGGGCGAGAAGGTCGTCATGCGCATCCTCGACACGGGCGGGCAGTCGCTGCACCTCTCGGACCTCGGCCTCCTGCCGCACAACCTCGAGACGTACCAGACCTCGTTCCGCAAGCCCTACGGCATGATCCTCGTCACCGGCCCCACGGGCTCCGGCAAGTCGACGACCCTCTACACGACCCTCAACGAGGTCGCGCGCACCGAGGTCAACGTCATCACGGTCGAGGACCCGGTGGAGTACCGGATGCCGGGCGTCAACCAGGTGCAGGTGCACAACAAGGCGGGCCTGACCTTCGCCGCGGCGCTGCGCTCGATCCTCCGCTCCGACCCCGACGTCGTGCTCGTGGGCGAGATCCGCGACCACGAGACGGCGCAGATCGCCATCGAGGCGGCCCTCACCGGCCACCTCGTGCTCTCGACCCTCCACACGAACGACGCGCCGAGCGCCATCACGCGCCTCACCGAGATGGGCATCGAGCCCTTCCTCGTCGGCTCGGCGCTCGACGCCGTCGTCGCCCAGCGCCTCGCCCGCCGGCTGTGCCTGCGCTGCAAGGAGCCGGACCCGCGCAGCGCCGAGCACTTCCAGGCCATGGGCTTCGACGCCTCGGGCGAGCTGGACGTGCACCGCGCCGTCGGCTGCACCCACTGCGGCGGCACCGGCTACCGCGGCCGCGTGGCGATCCACGAGGTCATGACCGTGACCGAGGAGATCGAGCGGCTCACCGTCGCCCGCGCCTCGGCCTCCGAGATCGCGAAGGTCGCGATGGCGCAGGGCATGCGCACGCTCCGCCAGGACGCGTGGGCGAAGGCCCGCCTGGGCCTCACGACCGTCGAGGAAGTGCAGCGGGTGATCGTATGACCGAGCTCCTCCAGCCCCAGACCCGTGCGAGCCTGCGCCGCGAGGCGCAGGCGGCGTCGGCCCCTGCGGCGCCCGCCGAGGCGGCCGGGCCCGTCTCGCGCGGCGACGAGCGCGACCTGCTCGTGGCCCTGCAATGGGTCGTGCAGACCGGCGGCTCCGACCTCCACATCACCGCCGAGTCGGCACCGACGATGCGCCTCGACGGCCAGCTCGTGCAGCTCGAGGAGTTCGGCGTCTGGTCGGCCGAGCGCGTCTCGGCAGCGATCGAGGCGCTCATGAGCCCCGAGCAGCGCGAGACCTTCGAGCGGCACCTCGAGCTCGACTTCGCCTACGCGCTCTCGGACCAGGCCCGCTTCCGCGTCAACGTCTACCAGCAGCGCTCCGCGCGCGGCGCGGCCTTCCGCCTCATCCCCACGCGCATCCGCACGATCGAGGAGCTCGACCTGCCGGCGAGCATCTCGCGCTTCGCGACCCTGCCGCGCGGCCTCGTGCTCGTCACGGGCCCCACGGGCTCGGGCAAGTCGACGACGCTGGCCGCCCTCATCGACCTCGTCAACCGCACGCGCGCCGAGCACATCGTGACGGTCGAGGACCCGATCGAGTTCATGCACCAGCACAAGCGGGCGATCGTCAACCAGCGCGAGGTCGGCCACGACACCCACAGCTTCGCCGCGGCCCTCAAGCACGTGCTGCGCCAGGACCCCGACGTGATCCTCGTCGGAGAGATGCGCGACCTCGAGACGATCTCGGTCGCGCTCACCGCCGCCGAGACGGGCCACCTCGTCTTCGCGACCCTGCACACGCAGTCCGCCGCGCAGACCATCGACCGCATCATCGACGTCTACCCGCCGCACCAGCAGAGCCAGGTGCGCGCGCAGCTCGCGGCCACCCTGCAGGGCGTCGTCTGCCAGACGCTCGTGCCGAAGGCCGGCGGCCGCGGCCGCGTCGCGGCGAGCGAGATCATGGTCGCCACCTCGGCCATCTCGAACCTCATCCGCGAGGGCCAGACGCACCAGATCGGCAGCGCCCTGCAGTCGGGCGCCTCGCACGGCATGCGCACGATGGACCAGCACCTCGCCGAGCTCGTGAACCGCGACATCATCACGAAGGACGCGGCGATGGAGAAGGCGCAGGACGTCGACGAGATGCTCGGCATGGTCGTCGCCGCCGGCCCCTCCGCGGGCATCGCCTCCGGCCTCGACTTCGGCGACGCCTTCTCGAGGGGAGCGCGATCGTGACCACCGCGAAGACCTGGCAGTACTCGGGCCGCGACGGCGCGGGCAAGCTCGTCAAGGGCAAGCTCGACGCCCCCTCGCAGGCCGCGGTGCTCACCCGCATGCGCGAGATGGGGCTCTCGCCCGTCGGCGTCGCCGAGAGCGGCGGCGGCACGGGGCTCAACCGCGAGATCGAGCTCTCGTTCCTCAAGAAGCGGCCGAAGCTCGAGGACCTCTCGGTCATGGCGCGCCAGCTGGCCACCATGGTCGGCGCCGGCCTCTCGCTCCTGCGGGCGCTGCGCATCCTCGCCGAGCAGACCGAGCACCCCACGCTCCGCCGCGTGCTCGACGAGGTGCGGCTCGAGATCGAGCAGGGCGGCAGCCTCTCGGGCTCCTTCGGCCGGCACTCCGACGTCTTCCCGCCGCTCATGATCCACCTGATCGGCGCGGGCGAGACCGGCGGCTTCCTCGACGAGGCGCTCGTGGCCGTCGCCACGACCTTCGAGAAGGAGGTCAAGCTGCGCAACACCGTGAAGTCGGCGATGGCCTACCCGATGGTCGTCGTGGGCATGGCGCTCGTGGCGGTCGTCGCGATGATCTGGTTCATCGTGCCGATCTTCGAGGGCATGTTCGCCGACCTCGGCGGCGAGCTGCCGCTGCCGACGCAGATCCTCGTCTCGATCTCGGGCAACATGATCTGGCTCGGGCCGCTCCTCATCGTCGGCACGCTCGTGCTCTCGATCTGGTGGAGCCGCAACAAGAACGCGCCCGAGGTGCGCGCGGTGCTCGACCCGCTGCTGCTGAGGCTGCCCGTGTTCGGCCCGCTCGTGCGCAAGATCGCCCTCGCGCGCTTCACCCGCAACTTCGCGTCGCTCCTCGGCGCGGGCGTGCCGATCGTGCTCGCCCTCACCGTCGTCGGCGAGGTCTCCGGCAACGCCGTCATCCGCGAGGCCTCGCAGCGCGTCGCCGACGCCGTGCGGGAGGGCCGGCCCGTGGCCGACCAGCTCGCGAAGGAGACCGTGTTCCCCTCCATGGTCGTGCAGATGATCGCCGTCGGCGAGGACGCCGGCTCCATGGAGACCATGCTCGGCAAGATCGCCGACGCGTACGACGACGAGGTCGAGGCCACCACCTCGCAGATGACCTCGATCATCGAGCCGCTGCTCATCGCGGGCGTCGGCGTCCTCATCGGCGGCATGATCGTCGCCCTCTACATGCCCGTCTTCTCCATCTTCGAGCAGATCAACTGACGCGCCCGCGCCAGCTGCTCGTCGTCCCCTGACCGACCACCACCCCTCACCACCACCAGAAAAGGAACAGCCATGCAGAACCTCCTCACGGCGCTCGGCGACCGTCGCACGCGCCTGGCCGAGAACGGCCAGAAGGGCTTCACCCTCGTCGAGCTCCTCGTCGTCGTCATCATCATCGGCATCCTCGCCGGCATCGCGATCCCGGTCTTCCTCAACCAGCGCACGAGCGCCTGGGAGGCCGAGGCCGAGTCCGACGCCCGCAACGCGGCGCTCGCTGCCGAGACTTACGCCACGGGCAACAGCGGCAAGTACTCCGGTCTGACTGCTGCGCTCCTCGAGGGCGAGGGCTACGAGCCGTCGCGCACTACCGCGAACTACACGACGGTCACGCCTAGCGCAGATGGCAACAACTTCGTCATCGTGATCGACCACCCGGACCTGACGCCGAATGTCACCTACGACAGCGCTCAGGGCGGCCTTCTCGACACGCCCTAGGGCGCACCGGCGTGGCCGCGGGACCCGTCCCGCGGCCACGCCACCACCCTCCGCACCACCCCACGACCCAGGAGAGGAACGGGACCATGCGCAGCATCCGAGCACGCTTCCCGGTCGCCGCAGGCGACCGCGGGATGACGCTCGTCGAGGTCATGGTCGCCATGTTCGTCTTCGCCATCATCGCCACGGCGGTGCTCGCGAGCCTCGTGCAGGTGCTCGCCACCAACCGGGAGTCGCGCGCGCAGCACGTCGCCGCGAGCCTCGCGGCCTCCGAGATCGAGCTCGCGCACGACACCGCCGACCTCTTCACCCTCCTCGACGCCACGCGCACCGTCACGGTCGGCGGCGTCCCCTACACGATCGCCCGCACGACCGCCTGGGTGAGCGCCTCCGGCGCGGCGGCGGCCTGCGGCGCCGGCGGCGGCAGCCTGCGCTACAAGCGCGTGCACGTCACCGTCACGTGGCCCAACATGCCCGAGTCCGCGCTGCCCGTGCGCGCCGACACCGTCGTCAACCCCGCCGAGCACATCAACGACCCCGCCAAGGGGACCGTGCTCGTCTCGATCATCGACTCCGTCGGTGTGGGCGTGCCCTCCGCCACGGTCTCGCTCACCGCGACCTCCGGCGGCGCGACGATCGCGCCGGTCTCCACCGACTCGCAGGGCTGCGCATACTTCCTGCAGGTGCCGCCGGGCATCTACGACGTCTCGGTCGCCAAGCTCGGCCACACCGGCATCCTCGAGGCCACGCCGCGCCAGCGCGACGTGAGCGTGCAGGCGAGCTCCTCCACGAGCGTCTCGCTGCAGTACGACCTCGCCACCACGCTCCGGCTCACCTTCGCCCCCGGCACCTCGGCGCCGCGCCTGCCCACGGGCATGCCGCTCTCGCTCGTGACCACCTACGGCGTGCGCTCCTCGACCCTGCCCTCCACCACCCGCACGCAGGACGTCACCGCCCACCCGCGCGTCAACTACCGCGTGCTCGCGGGCAGCGTGCTGCAGGCGAACGGCCAGGAGTGCGCCGCCGTCGACCCCACCGCCTGGCCCGCCGGCCTCGTGGGCCTCGAGCAGCTCGCCGAGGGCGCCGCCACCGACGTCGCGGGCGACCCCGGCCGCGTCGCGACGGCCGACGTGCGCATGGGCCTCATCACCATCCCCACGAGCGTCACGAACCTCCGCGCCACCTCGGTGCCCGGACGGCTCGGCGACCCCACCTGCAGCGGCCACCCCGTGCTCAGCTACGGCTCTGTCACCGCGGGCACCGTGATCGCCGTGCCGTACGGCACGTGGACGCTCTCGGGCACGGGCCTCGGCGTCCTGCTCGCGACCCCCGCCTCTCGCGGCCAGGTGCTGCTGCCCGGCACCATCACGCTCGACCCGAGGGAGGTCGCGCCGTGAGCCGCCTGGCGCCCGCGGACCGCGAGCGCGGCCTCACGCTCGTCGAGCTGCTCGTGGCCATCTCGCTGCTCGCGATCGCCATGACCCTCGTCACCGCCCTCGTCGTCTCGGTCTCTCGCACCTTCACGCGCGAGGAGGCCCAGCACGAGAGCAGCACGGCCGCCGCGCTCGGCATGCAGCAGCTCTCGCGCGTCGTCCGGGCCGCCGCCGAGCTCGACACCGCGACGGGCGAGCGCGCGCCCGCCTTCGCCGCCGCGTCGCCCACCGCGCTCTCGATCAGCGCCTACCTCGACGTGCAGCGCGTCGAGGACGGCCCCGTCCGGGTCGACCTCACGCTCGACCCCACCGCGGGGACCATCACGGAGCAGCGCTTCGCGAGCTACCGCGCGAGCGGCCTCTGGCAGTTCCGCACCACGCCGTTCCGCACGCGCGTGGTGCTGCGCGACGTCATCGACGCCGCGGTCTTCACGTACCGGCGGGCGAACGGCACGTCGCTCCCCGCGCGCGCCCTCACCGCGGCCGAGCGGCGCGAGATCGCCGCGGTGCGGGTCTCCTACGCGGTGCAGGCCGACGACACCGGCCGCGTCGCGCCCTCCCGGCTCGAGGCCACGGTGTCGCTGCCCAACATCGAGCTCACGAGGACGGCCCCCTGATGCGCGCGCTGCTGCACACCCCCGTCGAGGAGCGCGAGCGCGGCGCCGCGCTCGTGCTCGTCATCGGCCTCGGCGCGCTCGTCATGGCGCTCGTCGCGACGCTCGTCGTCGTCGCCGTCAACGGCGCGCGCTACGCCCGCGACGACGCCGACTGGAACGGCGCGCTCGCCGCCGCCTACGCCGGCATCGAGGAGTACCAGAGCCGCCTCGCCGAGGATCCGGCCTACTACATCTGGGGCAACCCCGCCGCGCCCTTCAGTCAGGGCAGCGCCCTCGCCGCCGCGCCCGACAACCCCGCCTTCGGCATCGGCGGCACCTGGGCGACGGTGCCGGGCAGCGAGGCGCGCGCGGACGGGCCCCGCACCGCGAGCTACCGCTACGAGCTCGACTCGCGCGCCTTCGACTCCGATCAGCTCCTGCGGCTGCGGGCCACGGGCCGCGTCGGGCAGGAGACGCGCAGCGTCATCGTCGACCTGCGCCAGGCCGGCTTCGCGCACTACCTCTACTTCACCGACCTCGAGATCGCAGACCCCGCCCTCTCGAGCTCGACGAACCGCGCCGAGTGCTACCGCTACGGGTGGTCGAGCCCCGTGCGCCCTGCGGACTGCGGGCGCATCACCTTCGACAACGGCGACACCGTCAACGGCATGGTGCACTCCAACGACGTCATCTGGGCGTGCTCGGCGACCTTCAAGGGGCGCGTGAGCACCGCGTGGAACCCGACCGGAAGCACGGCCCGCTACCGCTGCGGCTCGGGCGCGACCCCCGCCTTCCAGGTGCCGGACGCCCAGCGCGGCAACTCGCCGTTCTACCAGCCTGTGCTGCCGATGCCGGAGACGAACACCGAGATCCGCGCCGCCGCGCTCCAGACCGGCTGCATCTACTCCGGTCCCACGAGCATCGAGCTGCGGGCGGACGGACGCATGCTCGTGAAGTCGCCCCTCACCAGGCAGACCCGGCCCGGACAGGCCGTCTCGGCGCCCTCCTCGTGCGGCACCCCGGCGCAGCTCGCGTCGTCCTCCGGCGCGCTCGTGAACGTGCCCGCCGAGGGCGCCGTCTACGTGCAGAACGTGCCCTCGAACGCCGCCGACCCGAACTACCGCGTGCGGCCCGCGAACTGCGCCAGCGGCAACGCGCTCGGCTACCCGCGCACGAACGAGCAGGCGCCGCCCGCGATCAACCGCGTGGCGCCCTACGACTGCCACAGCGGCGACCTCTTCGTCTCGGGCACCCTCGACGGCGAGGTGACGCTCGCCTCCGAGAACTTCATCTACATCGTCGGCAACGTGGTGATGGAGAGCCGCGACGACGACATGCTCGGGCTCATCGGCAACAGCATGGTCTACGTCTGGAACCCGTCGATGGGCAGCTCGTGCACCTCGCGGGGCTGCCTGAGCTACTCGCCGCGCTCGCCGGCGTACACGATCGAGGCGGCGATCCTCTCGCTCCGCAGCTTCGCGGTGCAGAACACCGACGTCAGCGGCACCCGCAACAGCAGCCTCACCGTCTACGGCTCGATCTCGCAGGCGTTCCGCGGTGTCGTGTCGTTCAACAGCGGCTACCGCAAGGACTACAACTACGACCCGCGCATGCGCACGCAGTCGCCGCCGCACTTCCTCTCGCCGACCACCATCGCCTACGGCGTCTCCACGTGGATCGAGACCCCCGCAGCCTTCAGCGCCGACGGAGCGGTGCGATGACCGCCCCGCTCATCGCCCTTGCGGGCGGCTTCGGGCTCCTCATCGGCTCGTTCCTCAACGTCGTCATCTTCCGGGTGCCGGCGGGCCGCTCGATCGTCTCGCCGCCGAGCGCGTGCGGGTCGTGCGGGGCGCGCGTGCGGCCCTTCGACAACATCCCGGTGCTCAGCTGGCTGCTGCTGCGCGGCCGCTGCCGCGACTGCGCCGCGCCCATCTCGGTGCGGTACCCCTTCGTCGAGCTGCTCACGGGGGTCGTGTTCGCCGCGGTCGTCGTGCGGTTCGCGCCGTGGGAGGCGCTCTTCGCGCCCACGGGCGAGCTCGTGGCCGCGCTCGCCGAGACCCTCGCCTTCCTCGTACTCGCGGCCATCGGCGTCGCGCTCGCGTGGATCGACCTCGACACGCAGCGTCTCCCCGACGCGATCGTGCTGCCCGCCTACCCGGCGATCGCCGGGCTGCTGGCCGTCGCGGCGGCGACGGGCGGCGACTGGGGCGCCCTGCTGCGGGCGCTCGCGGGCGGCGCGATCCTCCTCGTCGCCTACTTCCTCATCGCCTTCGCCTACCCGGCGGGCATGGGCCTCGGCGACGTGAAGCTCGCCGGGGTGCTCGGCATCGCCCTCGGGTGGCTCGGCTGGGGCGAGCTCGCGGTGGGCGGCTTCGGCGCCTTCCTCCTCGGCGGGGCCTTCGCCGCCGTGCTCGCCGCGATGCGCCGCGTCGGGCGCGGCAGCGGCATCCCGTTCGGACCCTGGATGCTCGCCGGCACCGCCCTCGCGGTCTTCGCAGGCGACCCCATCTGGCAGGCGTACCTGCGACTCGTAGGACTGGAGTAGGACATGGCCAACAGCATCGTGGGCCTCGACATCGGCGCGGGCGGCATCCGCGCGGTCGAGGTCGTGCCCGGGAAGCGCGGCGTGAAGCTCGTGCGCGCCGACGCGATCGAGCTGCCGAGCGGCGCGGTCGAGCGCGGCGAGGTCGTCGAGCCGCAGGTCGTCACCGGCGCGCTCAAGGCGCTCTGGAAGCGCGGCAGGTTCCGCAGCCGCCAGGTCATCCTCGGCATCGGCAACGACCGCGTGCTCGCGCGCGAGCTCACCGTCGCCCACGCGCCGCTGCCGCTCATCCGCGAGGCGCTGCCCTTCCAGGTGCAGGACATGCTGCCGATGCCCGTCTCCGAGGCGATCCTCGACTTCTACCCGGTGCAGGAGGCCGAGCACGGCCAGGTGCAGGGGCTCCTTGTCGCGGCCGTGAAGGAGGGCGTGCTCGCCACGGTCGACGCCGTGCGGCGCGCGAAGCTCGAGCCGGTCTCGGTCGACTTCATCCCCTTCGCGCTCAGCCGCGCGCTCGTGCCGCCGACGCCCGAGACCACCGCGGTCGTCGACGTCGGCGCCCACACGACCTCGGTCGTCATCGTGGCGGGCGGGGTGCCGCGCTTCGTGCGCATCATCCCTGCGGGCGGCGACGCCGTCACCCACACGCTCCACGCCCGCTTCGGGCTCGAGCGAGCGAACGCCGAGGCCACGAAGCGCGACCTCGGGCTCGGCGAGGAGACCGTGCGGCGCCCGCTCGTCGCGGGCGGCGAGGCTGCCCAGCGCGCGCTCGGGCTCGCCCCCGCGGCGGAGCCCGACGGCGGCGTCGTCGAGGGCGCCGACCCGCACCGCGTGCAGCTCATCGAGGCGATCCGCGAGGAGACGGGCGAGCTCGTCACGGGTGTGCGCAACACGCTCGGCTACTTCGCGGGGCTGCGGCCGGACCTGCCGGTGCAGCGCGTGCTCCTGACCGGCGCAGGCACGGCGCTCCGCGGCTTCCCCGCGGCGCTCCGCGAGGTGCTGCGCGTGCCCATCGAGTGGGCGGACCCCTACACGGCGCTGAGCCCCAAGGACCGCGAGCGCGACGCCCTCGGCGGCCCGCGCGCGAGCGTGGCGCTCGGCCTGGCGATGCGGAGCGCAGCATGAAGGCCTTCGGGATCGAGCTCGGCGGCGGTGCGCCGAAGCAGCCCCTCGTCGTCGGCGGCGTGCCGGGCGTCGACCTGCTGCCGCCCGAGGTGCGGATCGCGAAGCGCAGCCGGCGCACACGGCGCGGCGTCGTCGCCGCGGCCGTCGCGGTCGTCGTGCTCGCCGGCTCGGGCGCCGTCGCGGCGAAGGCGCAGTCGCTCGTGGCGGAGCTGCAGCTCGCCGAGGGCGAGGCGCGCACGATCGAGCTGCTGCAGGCGCAGGCCGCCTTCGGCGAGGTCACCGATGTGCAGACCGAGATCGACGAGCGCTCGGCGGCGAGGGCCGTCGCGACCAGCCAGGAGATCGCCTGGGCGAGCGTCGTCACCGAGATCAGGGGCATGGTGCCCGCCGGATCCACCCTTGCGACGATCGTGGCCGACGGCGCGACGCCCATGACGGCCTACGGCCAGTCGGTCGTGCCGCTGCAGGGGCCGCGGCTCGCGACCGTCACGTTCACGATCGTCGGCCCCTCGGCCGAGGACGCGGCGGCCGTGCTCGACCGCCTCGCCGAGATGGACGGCTACGTCGACGCGCACGTGCAGTCGCGCTCGGCCCTCGAGGGCATCGTCGAGTCGGAGCTCGTGCTGCACCTCGACGGCGGGGCGCTGTCGAACCGGTTCCCGGCGCCGGAGGCGCCGACCGCAGCGGGCGCCGGGGATGGCGCCGGCACGGATGCCGAGGCCGCGAGCGGCGAGGAGGGCCAGCAGTGAACCCCATGGATCGGCTCTGGAGCCTCGGGGCGGGCATCGTCGCCCTCGCGCTGGGACTCGGCGCCTGGTTCGGCGTCATCTCGCCCGAGCTCTCCGCGACCGCGACGGCGCGGGACGACCTGCGGAACGTGCAGGACCTCAACGCCGTGCACCAGCTGCGCATCGCGTCGCTCGAGGAGGAGCTCGCGCGGATCGACGAGCTGCGGGCGGAGCGCGACGCGCTCGCGGCCGGGATCCCCGGCGCCACGCTGTACAGCGACTTCCTGCGCGACCTCGACGCGATGGCCGCCGCCGCCTCCGTGACCATCCAGGGCGTCGACTCCGGCGACCCCGTCGCCTACCTCGCGCCCGTGGCCGAGGCGCCGGCCGCGGAGCCCGCCCCTGCCGAGGGCGACACCGCGGAGGGCGAGGCGGAGGCCTCGTCGGCCGACGCCTCGGCAGCAGCGACCGGCGGCGCCGACGCCGGCGTCGCGCCCGAGGCCGTCCCCGCCGACGGCGCAGGCGCAGCCGCCGGGGCGCCCATGCCCTACGTCGACCCGCGGATCGGCGCCGAGAACTTCGCGGCCGTGCCGTTCACGATCTCGGCCGCGGGCGACCCCGCCGCGCTGACGAGCCTCCTCGACCGCCTGCAGTCGGGCGACAGGATCGTCTCCGTCACCTCCGCCTCGATCACCGCCCCCGACCCCGCCGCGACCGACACGACGGGCACGGCCGAGATCATCGGCTTCCTCTACGTGCTCACCACCGCGGCCGAGGTCCCGGCGCCGTAGGGGAGCGCCGCCGCGGCGTGGGAGGATCGTGCCCTGATGCGCACCGCCCACGCCGCCTTCTCGATGTCGCTCTCCGGCGCGACCGACGTCGTGCTCCTCGTGCTCCCCGCCGAGGGCTACGGCTCCGACGACGCGGTGGACGTGCGCCTCGACGGCGAGCCCGTGCCGCATCGCATCGTGCCCGCCGCGCACGGCGCGCGGCAGCTCGTGCTCACGGCGGGGGAGGGCCGCCTCGACGTCGACGTGCGCACGCGGATCGAGGGCAGGCACATGGGGGCCGACGACGGCGATCCCGCCCGCTACCTCGACGACTCCCGCTACGTGGAGGCGAGCGCGCTCCGCGGCTTCGTCTCCGAGCGCTTCGGGAGGGCGACGGGCTTCGAGCAGGTCGACGCGATGCGCCGCTGGATCCAGCGCGGCTTCGCCTACTCGCCGGCGCTCTCGGGCCCTGACGACACCGCGGTGCAGACGCTCGAGAAGGGCGGCGGCATGTGCCGCGACTACGCCCACGTCATGATCGCGCTCGCCCGCGCGGCGGGGATCCCCGCCCGCTACGTCGGCGTCTACGCGCCCGCGCTCGTGCCGCCCGACTTCCACGCGGTCGCCGAGGTGCACCTCGACGGCGCGTGGTGGGTCGTCGATGCGACGGGCCTCGCGCCCCGCGGCAGCCTCATCCGCATCGCCACGGGCGCCGACGCGCTCGAGACGGCGTGGGCGACGACGTCCCGGCATCCCGTGACGCTGCTCGAGCTCTCGGTCGAGGCGCACGACGACGCGCTGCCCGACGGCGCGGTCGACGAGCCCGCGGCGCGCATCCGCATCGGCTGAGGCGCGCGCATGCGGCCGTCGCTCGCGCGGCGCTGCCGCCGGGCTTGGCCGCAGTGCTCAGCCGAGGTTGCCGAGCACCTGGTCGAGCACCGGCTGGGCGTCGGCCGCGACGCCGAAGTACTCCGAGGCCACCGCGACGGCCGTCTCGCCGTCGGTCGCCGCGGCGATGCCGAGGTCGCCGCTCGTCTCGAACGCCGGGGCCGAGAAGCCTCCGCCCGACTGCAGCGCGGCGACGAGCAGGCGGTCGCCGGCCGTCACGTGCTGGTAGGCGCACACGGTGCCGCCGGCCTGCGCGATGCTCGCGACCGCGCCGGGCAGCGCGCCCGCATCGGCGGCGGGCGCGAAGTTGGGGCTGAACTCGTAGAGCTGGTCGGCGGTGAGCAGGTCGGCGCAGGCGATCTCGCCCGCGACGGGCGGCGTCGTCGGCAGCGCCGTGCCGGTGGGTGCGGCCGTCGGCGGCTCGCTCGTGGGTGCCGCGGTGGGGGAGCCCGAGGGGAGCGCACCCGGCTCCGAGTACGTGGGCGAGGCGGAGGGCGCGAGCGCGCCGGGCTCGCAGCCGGTCAGGAGGAGCGCCGTCGCGGCCGCGACGACGGCGACGGGCAGGATCCGGCGGGGCGTCAGGGGCATCAGGGGCGTCCGCATGCGGCCAGGCTACGGCGGGCGAGCGCGCTCCCCGGCCCGCCGCGCGGACTACGATCGAGGCCATGCAGCCTTCCTCGCTCTCGTCCGCCGTGCTCGCCGCCGTCCGCGACGCGGTCGGGCGACGCGCGGCCGACGTCGAGGTGTCGGAGGCAGACATCGTGCTCGAGCGGCCCCGCCAGCGCGAGCACGGCGACTGGGCGACGAACGCCGCGATGCGCTTCGCGAAGCGCGCAGGCGTCGCGCCGCGCGAGCTCGCCGACGAGGTGGCCGCGGCGCTCGCGGCGATCGACGGCATCGAGCGCGCCGAGGTCGCCGGTCCCGGCTTCATCAACCTCACGCTCGCCGCGGGCGCCGCGGGCGAGCTCGCGCGCACGATCCTCGAGGCGGGCGAGTCGTACGGCTCGGGCGACGCGCTCACGGGCCGCCGCATCAACCTCGAGTTCGTCTCCGCGAACCCCACGGGGCCCATCCACATGGGCGGCACCCGCTGGGCCGCGGTGGGCGACAGCCTCGGGCGCGTGCTCGAGCGCCAGGGCGCGCTCGTGACCCGCGAGTACTACTTCAACGACCACGGCGCGCAGATCGACCGCTTCGCGCGCTCGCTCGTCGCGGCGTTCCGCGGCGAGGCGACGCCGGAGGACGGCTACGGCGGCGCCTACATCGCCGAGATCGCGCGGCGCGTCGACGACGCCTACGACGGCGACCTCCTCGACCTCGACGACGAGGCGCTGCAGGAGACGTTCCGCGAGCGCGGCGTCGCGATGATGTTCGACGAGATCAAGCAGGACCTCCACGAGTTCGGCGTCGACTTCGACGTCTTCTTCCACGAGCACCAGGTGCAGTCGGACGGCTCGGTCGAGCGCGCGATCGACGAGCTGCGCGAGCGCGGCCACGTCTTCGAGGAGGACGGCGCGCTCTGGCTGCGCACGACGGCCTTCGGCGACGACAAGGACCGCGTCGTCATCCGCTCCAACGGCATGCCGGCGTACCTCTCGGGCGACATCGGCTACTACCGCAACAAGCGCGAGCGCGGCTTCGACGAGTGCATCATCATGCTCGGCGCCGACCACCACGGCTACGTCGGCCGCATGATGGCGATGTGCGCGGCCTTCGGCGACACCCCGCACCAGCACCTCGAGATCATGATCGGCCAGATGGTCAACCTCATCCGCGACGGGCAGCCGATGCGCATGTCGAAGCGCGCGGGCACGATCGTCACGATGGAGGACCTCGTCGACGCGGTGGGCGTCGACGCGGCCCGCTACGCGCTCGTGCGCTCGAGCGCCGACACGCCCCTCGACATCGACCTCGAGCTGCTCACGCAGCGCACGAACGACAACCCCGTCTACTACGTGCAGTACGCGCACGCCCGGATGTCGGCCGTCGCGCGGAACGCCGCATCGGCGGGCGTCGACCGCTCCGAGTTCGACCCCTCGCTGCTCTCGCACCCGTCGGAGGCCGCGCTGCTCGGTGCGCTCGCCGACTTCCCGCGCGTGCTCGCGCAGGCGGCCGAGCTGCGCGAGCCCCACCGCGTCGCGCGGTTCGCCGAGGAGCTCGCGGGCCTCTACCACCGCTGGTACGACGCATGCCGCGTCGTGCCGCAGGGCGAGGAGCCCGTGGAGGCCGTGAACCGCACGCGCCTGTGGCTGAACGACGCGACGGGCCAGGTGCTGCGCACGGCGCTCACGACCGTCGGCGTCTCCGCGCCGGAGCGCATGTAGCGGTTCCCGCCCGCTCGCACCTGCGCCCGCACGGGCACCCGCACCCCTACGGCCACCCGCGGCGGCACGGCCACCCGCACCCGCACGGGCACCGTTTCCCCGTCCTCCAGTGGCGGCATAGGGCGACGAGTGGCGCCGTTGCGTCGACTGTGGCGCCGGAAACCAGCCATTCGCCGCCACTCGAAGCCGAACGGCGCCACTCAGTGCAGGATGGCGCCACTCGGCGCCGAACGGCGCCACTCGATGCCGGATGGCGCCACTCGGTGCAGGATGGCGCCACTCACGGATGCCGGCCGCGGGGCCTGGGCACGGCGGGTCAGGGACGTCGGCGGCGCGGGGTCGCCGCGCGGTAGGCGCTCACGCTCGGCTCGCCGGGCAGCCAGAAGCGCCACGGGAAGGCCGCGGCATCGCCGCCCGGGCCGGAGACGCCGACGCGCGGGCCGGTGCGGGAGGTCGGAGGCTCGGCGGCGGGGGAGAAGGACCAGCCCGCCCGTCCGGTCGACGTGGCCGCGGCCGCAGGGGCCCCGAGCGCCGCGCCGTCGTCGGCGAGCGTCGCACCGAGCGCCTGCGCCGCGTTGCCCGGCCCGCGCGCGAGCCTCGCCCGCCGGCGCGGACGCCCGCCGCGCCGAGCGCCGCGCGAGCGCCAGCGCACGACCCTCCACCACCTCGCCGGCCCGCACGAGCACGCCCCAGCCGGAGCCCGCGGACCCCGCCACGAGGTTCACCGCGTGGTGCATCCCGTAGGTGAAGTACACGTACACGCGCCCGCCGGGCCCGAACATCGTCGCGTTCCGAGGGGTGCGGCCGCGGAAGGAGTGCGCGCCCGGGTCGTCGGCGCCCCGGTAGGCCTCGACCTCCGTCAGCCGCAGCGCCACGGCGCCCTCGGCGTCGACGCGCCGCAGCACGCCGCCCAGCAGCAGGGGCGCGAGCTCGAGCGGGTCGCGCTCGAACCAGTCGGGCGGCGGCGTGGGCATGCCCGCACGCTATCGGCGGGTGGCGTGCCGCGGGCCGGCACGCGGCGACCGCCGGAGGCCGGCCCGCGGCGCCGCGCGGCACGCGGCGGCCGGCACGCGCCGACCCGCGAGGCCGAGCCTGCACCCGCCGGCGCCCGCGCGACGCCGCGCGTCGCCCCCGGTCGGCGCGGCACGCACGGCCTCGTAGGATGGTCGGCAGCGCCACAAGCGCCGCTCGACGCCTGCCGCCGGTCCGCCCGCCAGGCCCACCGCCCACCTCGGACGGAGTCCCGTGCCCCATCCGCTCGCCCCGCAGCTGCCGGCCACCGACGACGCCAACGCGCTCGCCGCGGGCGTCTGGCCCGAGGGAGCCGAGCGCCGCGACGGCGCGCTCGTCGTCGGCGGCGCGATCCTGCCCGCGGTCGCCGCCGAGCACGGCACGCCGTTCCTGCTCGTCGACGAGGGCCTCGTGCGCGCCCGCGCCCGCCGCATCCGCGCCGCCTTCGAGGCCGCCTTCGCGGTCTCCGGTGCCGACGTCTACTACGCGGGCAAGGCGCTCCTCACCGCCGACGTCGCGCGCTGGATGCGCGAGGAGGGCCTGCGCCTCGACGTCTGCACGGGCGGCGAGCTCGCGCTCGCGCTCGCCGCGGGCCTCGAGCCCGCGCGCCTCGGCTTCCACGGGAACAACAAGGGCCTGCTCGAGATCGAGCAGGGCGTCGCCGCGGGCGTCGGCACCTTCGTGCTCGACTCCGAGGTCGAGGTCGAGCGCGTCGCCGAGGCCGCCGCCCGCGCCGGGCGCGTGCAGCGCGTGCGCCTGCGCATCTCGGTGGGCGTGCACGCATCGACCCACGAGTTCCTCGCGACGAGCCACGAGGACCAGAAGTTCGGTGTGCCCATCGCCGAGGCGCCCGCGCTCGCAGCCCGCATCCGCGAGCTCCCGAGCCTCGAGCTCGTGGGCCTCCACACGCACATCGGCTCGCAGATCTTCGACCACGAGGGCTTCGCCGAGTCGGCGCGCCGCCTGCTCGCGCTGCACGCCGAGCTCGGCGAGGCGGCGGGCGCGCCGCTGCCCGAGCTCAACCTCGGCGGCGGCTTCGGCATCGCCTACACGGCGGCCGACAGCCCCGAGCCCATCGAGGCGATCGCCGACCGCCTCGCGGCGAGCGTGCACGAGCGCTGCGCCGAGCTCGGCATCCCCGTGCCCCGCATCGCGATCGAGCCGGGCCGCTGGATCGTCGGTCCCGCCGGCGTCACGGCCTACACGGTCGGCACGATCAAGCCCGTGCAGCTCGACGAGGGCGTGCGCACGTACGTCTCGGTCGATGGCGGGATGGGCGACAACGCCCGGCCGGCGCTCTACGGCGCGCAGTACAGCGCGCGCATCGCGAGCCGGGTCTCGGAGGCCGAGGCCGCGCTCGTGCGCGTCGCCGGCCGACACTGCGAGTCGGGCGACATCGTCGTCGACGCCGAGTGGCTGCCCGCGGACGTCGCCCCCGGCGACCTGCTCGCGGTCGCCGCGACCGGCGCCTACTGCCACTCGCTCGCCTCGAACTACAACCTCGCGCCCCGGCCGCCGGTGCTCGCGGTGCGCGACGGCGTCGTGCGCACCCTCGTGCGGCGCGAGACCATCGACGACCTGCTGGCGCGCGACACGGGCCTCGGTCGCGTCGCGCCGACGGCGGGGGAGGACCACGAATGAACTACCGAAGCCTCCGGATCGCGCTGCTCGGCGCGGGCAGCGTGGGCGCCCAGGTGGCGCGCCTGCTGCTCGAGCAGGGCGACGAGCTCGCCGCTCGCTCCGGCGCGCGGCTCGAGCTCGTCGGCATCGGCGTGCGCGACGTCGACGCGAAGCGCGACGTCGACCTGCCGCGCGAGCTCCTGACGACCGACCTCGAGACGCTCGTCGCGAGCGCCGACGTCGTCGTCGAGCTGCTGGGCGGCATCGAGCCGGCCCGCTCGCTGCTGCTCGGCGCGATCGCCGCGGGCGCCGACGTCGTCACGGCCAACAAGGCGCTCGTCGCCGCGCACGGCCCGGAGCTGTTCGAGGCGGCGGAGGCCGTGGGCGCCCAGGTGGCCTACGAGGCCGCGGTCGGCGGCGCGATCCCCATCATCCGCCCCCTCGAGCAGTCGCTCGCGGGGGATCGCGTCACGCGCGTCATGGGCATCGTGAACGGCACGACCAACTTCATCCTCGACCGCATGCACACGCAGGGCGCGAGCCTCGAGGACGCCCTGCGCATCGCGACCGACCTCGGCTACGCCGAGGCGGACCCGACGGCCGACATCGAGGGCTTCGACGCGGCCTCGAAGGCCACGATCCTCGCCTCGCTCGCGTTCCACACCGTCGTGTCGGCCGAGCGCGTGCACCGCGAGGGCATCACGGGCGTGAGCGCCGACATGGTCGCGCAGGCGGAGCGCACGGGACGCGTGCTGAAGCTCGTGGCGATCTGCGAGCGCCTCGCGGGCCCCGACGGCGACCGCGTGAGCGCGCGCGTGCACCCCGTCTCGCTGCCCGCGTCGCACCCGCTGGCCGCCGTGCACGAGGCGAAGAACGCGATCTTCGTCACGGCGGAGGCCGCGGGCGACCTCATGTTCTACGGCGCGGGCGCGGGCGGACCCGAGACGGCCTCCGCCGTGCTCGGCGACCTCGTCTCGATCGCGCGCCGCCACGTGCTCGGCGGCCCGGGCTCGCCGCCCTCCTCGCACGCGAACCTCGCGGTCGCCGAGTTCGGCGACGTGCTCGCGCGCCACGAGCTCGCGCTCACGGTCGCCGACCGGCCGGGCGTGCTCGCGGCGGTCGCGGGGCTCTTCGCCGAGCACGGCGTCTCGGTGGAGTCGGTCCGGCAGGACGCGCGCGGCGACGAGGCCGCGCTCGTGCTCGGCACCCACACGGCCAGCGAGGCGCGCATCGCCTCGGTGCTCGACGCGCTCGAGCGGCACGACGACGTGGAGCGGATCGACAGCGTGATCCGGCTCATCGACTAGGAGGCAGACGATGGCGAAGCAGTGGCAGGGCGTGCTGCGCGAGTACGCGCAGCAGCTGGGCGTGACGGATGCGTCGACCGTGGTCACGCTCGGCGAGGGCGGCACGCCGCTCATCGAGTCGCGGGCGCTCTCGGCGATGGTCGACGGGCGCGTGCTCGTGAAGTTCGAGGGCCTGAACCCCACGGGCTCGTTCAAGGACCGCGGCATGACGGTCGCGGTCTCGCGGGCCGTCGAGGCGGGCGCGAAGGCGATCGCCTGCGCCTCCACCGGCAACACCTCCGCGGCCGCCGCGGCCTACGCGGCCGCCGCGGGCATCACGGCGGTCGTGCTCGTGCCGGAGGGCCGCATCTCGATGGGCAAGCTCGCGCAGTCGGTCGTGCACGGCGCGCGCATCGTGCAGATCCGCGGCAACTTCGACGACTGCCTCGAGATCTCCAAGGAGCTCGCGGAGCACTACCCCGTGCACCTCGTGAACTCGGTGAACGACGACCGCATCGAGGGGCAGAAGACCGCCTCGTTCGAGATCGTCGACGTGCTGGGCGACGCGCCCGACATCCACTGCATCCCCGTGGGCAACGCGGGCAACATCACCGCCTACTGGCGCGGCTACGCCCAGGCGGAGACGAGCGGCATGGCCACGAAGCGGCCCCGGATGCTCGGCTTCCAGGCCGCGGGCGCCGCCCCGATCGTGCGCGGCGAGGTCGTGCGCGAGCCCGACACGATCGCGACCGCGATCCGCATCGGCAACCCGGCCTCGTGGCAGGGCGCGCTCGACGCGCGCGACGAGTCGGGCGGCTGGATCGGCGCGATCGACGACGCCGCGATCCTGCGCGCGCAGCGCCTGCTGGCCTCCTCGACGGGCGTGTTCGTGGAGCCGGCATCGGCGATCTCGGTCGCGGGCCTGCTCGAGCGCCACGCGGCGGGCGAGATCCCCGCGGGCTCGACGATCGCGCTCACGGTCACGGGTCACGGGCTGAAGGACGCGCAGTACGGCCTGCGGCTCGACGACGGCTCCGACGCGACGCCCGAGGCGGCCGACGCCGACACGACGCAGGTCGCGCAGATGCTGGGCCTCGCGTGAGCGGCGCGATGCCGAGCGGCGCGACGCCGGCGGGGGCGATCCCGGTCGGCCGCCGCGTGCGCGTGCAGGTGCCCGCCACGAGCGCGAACCTCGGGCCCGGCTTCGACACCCTGGGGCTCGCCCTCAACGTGCACGACGAGCTCGTCGTGGAGGCCGTGGAGGGCTCGGCCGTGCGCGTCGAGGTGGAGGGCGTGGGCGCCGGCGAGGTGCCCACCGACGCCGAGAACCTCGTCGCCCGCTCGCTGCTGCACGTGCTCGAGGCCGTGGGCGTCGAGGCGCCCGGCCTCGTGCTGCGCGCCCGCAACGCGATCCCGCACGGCCGCGGCATGGGCTCCTCGGGCGCCGCGATCGTCTCGGGCGTGCTGGCCGCGCAGGGTCTGCTCGAGGGCATCGTCGAGCTCGACGACGCCGACGTGCTGCGCTTCGCCACCGAGCTCGAGGGGCATCCGGACAACGTCGCGCCCGCGATCTTCGGCGGCCTCACGATCGCCTGGGTCGACGGCACGGGCCCGCGCCACAAGCAGCTCGCGGTGCACCGCGGCGTCTCGCTCCTCGTGGCCGTGCCCGAGGCGACGATGTCGACGAAGCTCGCGCGCAGCCTCCAGCCGGAGGCCGTGCCCCACGCCGACGCCGTCTTCAACCTCTCGCGCTCGGCGCTGCTCGTCGCCGCCCTCACGCAGAGCCCGGAGCTGCTGCTCGACGCCACCGAGGACCGCCTGCACCAGGCCTACCGCTCGAGCGCGATGCCCGGCACGAGCGCCCTCGTCGCCGCCCTCCGCGACGCCGGCCACGCGGCGGTCGTCTCGGGCGCGGGGCCCTCGGTGCTCGTGCTCGCGAACGACCCGGCGGCGCGCCTGGAGGCCGCCGCGATCGTCGAGGCGCGCGACGAGCCGTGGCGCGCGCTCCTGCTGGCCGTCGACATCCGCGGTGGTACAGTGGAATCCGTCTCCCCTTCGGCCGCGGCCTAGCCCGGCACGGGGCGATCCCCACTCCTCTCCGCGCAGTTCTTTGCGCCGGGTCCGGCCCAGGGGCCACCGACGCAGCAGGAGATGAGCTCCCACGCCTGCGCGCATCGCGCGCGGTACGACATCTGAAGGAGCCCTCGCGCATGACCAGCGAGACCACCGACACCACCCCTGCGGCCGAGGCCGCCGCTCCCGCCGAGCAGGCCGCGCCGAAGCGCCGCTCGCGCCGCGCCACGAGCGCCTCGGTCGACCAGGCGGCCAGCCAGGCCGCGAAGGCCGAGCCGACCGGCACCGAGGCCGCGAAGGCCGAGGCCGGCACCGCGGCCGCGAAGGCCGAGCCGACCGCCGACGCGCCCGCCGCCGAGGCCGCGCCGAAGAAGCGCGCCCCGCGCCGCACGAAGGCGGCCATCGCCGCCGAGGCCGCTGCCGCCGAGGCGGCCGCCGACGAGGCGGCGCCCGCCGCGCAGGCTGACGCCCCGGCGACCGCCGACGCCGCCCCCGCCGCGGAGGAGGCCGCGCCGAAGAAGCGCGCCCCGCGTCGCCGGAAGGCCGACGCCGAGGCCGCCGACGCGCCCGCCGCAGAGCCCGCCGCCGAGGCGGAGGCGCCCAAGGCGCAGGCCGAGGCGTCCCAGGAGCGGGCCGAGGCCCCCGAGGCGAAGGCCGAGGCCGCCGAGGGCGACGCCAAGGCCGAGCAGGGCGAGCAGGCCGAGCAGGGCGAGCGCTCCTCGCGCCGCCGCCGCAGCCGCGGCAAGGGCGGCCAGGACCGCCAGCAGGACCAGCAGGACGACGCCGACGACGCCCAGCAGGGCGGCGGCCAGCGCGGCGGCCGCCAGGGCGGCCAGCAGCAGGGCAAGGACGGCCAGCGCGGCGGCCGCGGCCAGCAGCAGCAGGCGCAGCAGCAGGCCGACGAGTCGTCGCGCCGCTCGCGCGGGCGCGATCGCAACCGCCGCGGCCAGGACGCCGAGCCCGAGATCCACGAGGACGACGTGCTCCTGCCCGTCGCCGGCATCCTCGACGTGCTGGAGAACTACGCCTTCGTGCGCACCTCCGGCTACCTCCCCGGCCAGAACGACGTCTACGTCTCGCTCGCGCAGGTCAAGAAGCACGGCCTCCGCAAGGGCGACGCCGTGGTCGGCGCCATCAAGCAGCCGCGCGAGGGCGAGCAGCAGTCGAGCCGCCAGAAGTTCAACGCGCTCGTGCGCGTCGACTCGGTGAACGGCCAGACCGTCGAGGAGTCGCTCGCGCGCGTCGAGTTCTCGAAGCTCACGCCGCTCTACCCGCAGGAGCGCCTGCGCCTCGAGACCACGTCGAACAAGCTCTCGACCCGCGTCATCGATCTCGTCGCGCCCATCGGCAAGGGCCAGCGCGGCCTCATCGTCTCGCCGCCCAAGGCCGGCAAGACCCTCGTGATGCAGGCAATCGCCAACGCGATCGCCGAGAACAACCCCGAGGTCCACCTCATGATCGTCCTCGTCGACGAGCGCCCCGAGGAGGTCACCGACTTCCAGCGCACCGTCAAGGGCGAGGTCATCGCGTCGACCTTCGACCGGCCCGCCGAGGACCACACGACGGTCGCCGAGCTCGCGATCGAGCGCGCGAAGCGCCTCGTCGAGCTCGGCCACGACGTCGTCGTGCTGCTCGACGGCATCACGCGCCTCGGCCGCGCCTACAACCTCTCGGCCCCCGCCTCCGGCCGCATCCTCTCGGGCGGCGTCGACTCGAGCGCGCTCTACCCGCCGAAGAAGTTCTTCGGCGCCGCGCGCAACATCGAGCACGGCGGCTCGCTGACGATCCTCGCCACCGCGCTCGTCGAGACCGGCTCGAAGATGGACGAGGTGATCTTCGAGGAGTTCAAGGGCACCGGCAACATGGAGCTGCGGCTCTCGCGCCACATGGCCGACAAGCGGATCTTCCCCGCGGTCGACGTCAACGCCTCCGGCACGCGCCGCGAGGAGATGCTCATGGGCGTCGAGGAGACGAAGGTCATGTGGAAGCTGCGCCGCGCGCTCGCGGGCCTCGAGACGCAGCAGGCGCTCGAGCTCGTGCTCAAGCAGCTCAAGGAGTCGCAGTCGAACGTCGAGTTCCTCATGAAGGTCTCGAAGTCGGTGCCCGGCCAGCACGACAAGGACTGACGTGTTCGAGTCGGTGTCGGGCCTGCTCGCCGAGCACGCCGACCTCGAGCAGCAGCTCGCGGACCCTGCGCTGCACGCCGACGCCGGCCGTGCGCGCAGGGTGAACCGCCGCTACGCGGAGCTCAGCCAGATCAAGGCCGCCCACGAGCGGTGGACGGGCGCGCTCGAGGACCTCGAGGCCGCGCGCGAGCTCGCCCGCGAGGACGACGCCTTCGCCGAGGAGGTGCCGGGCCTCGAGGCCGCGGCCCACGAGGCCGAGGAGCGCCTGCGGCGGCTGCTCATCCCGCGCGACCCGGACGACGGGCGCGACGTGATCATGGAGATCAAGGGCGGCGAGGGCGGCGAGGAGTCGGCGCTCTTCGCGGCCGACCTCATGCGCATGTACTCGCACTACGCGACCGGCCGCGGCTGGAAGGTCGAGATGCTCGAGTCGACCCCGAGCGACATGGGCGGCTTCAAGGACGTCCAGATCGCCATCAAGGGCTCCTCGAGCGACCCCGCCGAGGGCGTGTGGGCCTCGCTGAAGTACGAGGGCGGCGTGCACCGCGTGCAGCGCGTGCCGGCGACGGAGGCGCAGGGGCGCATCCACACGTCGACGACGGGCGTGCTCGTCTTCCCCGAGGTCGACGAGCCCGAGGAGATCCAGATCGACCAGAACGACCTGAAGATCGACGTCTTCCGGTCGTCGGGCCCGGGCGGCCAGAGCGTCAACACGACCGATTCGGCCGTGCGCATCACGCACCTGCCCACGGGCATCGTCGTCTCGATGCAGAACGAGAAGAGCCAGCTGCAGAACCGCGAGGCCGGCATGCGCGTGCTGCGCGCCCGCCTGCTCGCGAAGCAGCAGGAGGAGCTCGACGCGGCCGCGTCCGACGCGCGCCGCTCGCAGATCCGCGGCATGGATCGCTCGGAGCGCATCCGCACGTACAACTTCCCCGAGAACCGCATCGCCGACCACCGCACGGGCTTCAAGGCGTACAACCTCGACACCGTCATGGACGGCGCGCTGCAGCCCGTGATCGACTCGTGCATCCAGGCCGACGAGGAGGCGCGCCTCGCGGCCCTCGCCGCCGAGGCCTGATCCTGCGATGAGCGCGGCGTCGGGGCGGGAGCGCCTCGGCGCCGCGTTCTGGCGATTCTGGGGCGTCGAGCTCGCGACCGGCACGGGCATCGGCCTCGCGCTCCTCGCGCTGCAGGCGATGGTCGTGGAGGACCTGGGCGGCGGGGCGGCGGAGGTGGGCTGGCTCGCCGCGGCGCGCTGGTTGCCCTACGTCGTGCTCGGGCTCGCGGTGGGTGCGCTCGTCGAGGGCTGGCGTCGCCGCACGGCGATGCTCGTCTCCGACCTCGCGCGCTTCGCGATCCTCGCAGGCCTCGGCGCGCTGTGGCTCGCGGGCGGCGGTGCGCTCTGGCCGCTCCTCGCGGGCGCGCTGCTGCTCGGGGCCGCGAGCCTCGTGAACGACGCCGCCTCGCAGGCATTCGTGCCGCGGCTCGTGCCCAGGCCGCGCGCTGCTCGCGGCGCACCAGCGCCTCGACGCGGGCGCGGGCGTCGCGCAGTCGGCCGGCCCCGCGGCCTCGGGCGCGCTCATCGCGTGGCTCGGGGCGCCCGTCGCGCTGCTGCTGGCGTCGGTCGCGCACCTCGTCTCGGCCGCGGTGCTCGCGACCATGCCGGTCGACGAGCCCGCGCCCGCGCGGCGCGCGCCGCTCGGCCGCTCGATCGGGCGGGGCCTGCGCTTCGTGCACCGGCACCCGCGGCTCGGCCCCTTCGCGCGGTGGACGCACGCGTGGTTCCTCTGCAACGGCGCCGCGATGACGCTGCTCGTGCCGCTCGTGCTCACGGGCCTGGACGCCGGCCCCGCGGGCCTCGGGCTCGCCCTCGGCGTGCTCGGGGCGGCGACGCTGCTCGGCACGGCCCTCGCTGCGGTCGCCGCGGCCCGGCTCGGCGAGACGGCGACGATCCTCGTCGCGCGCGCGACCTCGCCGCTCGGCTGGGGCGTCGTGGCCGTGCCCGCGCTCGCGCCGATGGCGCAGGGGGCCGGCCTCGTGGTCGTGGTCGCCGGCCTCGTCGTGGTCGGCGTCGGCATGGGCGTCGGCAACCCGAGCGAGATGGCGCTGCGGCAGCGGGCGACGCCGGATGCGATGCAGTCGCGCATGAACGCGACGATGCGCACGGTGAACCGCGGCATGATCGTGCTCGCGGCGCCCGCGGCGGGCATCGCCGCCGATGCCTGGGGCATCGGGCCCGTGCTGCTCGCCGTCGTCGCGGGCTTCGCGGTCGCCGCGATCGGGCTGGCCGCGTCGCCGCTCCGCACGGCTCGCTGAGGCCGAGCGCCGCGCCCGGCGTGGGACGATGGGGGCATGGATGCGCAGGAGCTCGCCGGGGCGGCATGGGGCCTGGCCCTCGCCTCGGCCGCCGTCGTGCTCGGATCGGTCGGCGCGATCGTGCTCGTGCACCTCGCCGGCATCGGGAGGCTGCGCCGCAACCCCTACGCCGGCATCCGCACGCGCACGCTCCTCGCGAGCGACGACGCGTGGCGGCTCGGCCATCGCGCAGCGACGCCCATCACGTGGCTGACGGGCTCGGTGGCGACGCTCGCCGGGTTCGGCGGCTTCGCGGCGGCGCTCGCGGGCTCGCCGGCGACGGGGGCGGTGCTCGTCGTGCTCGCGGCGATCTCGCTGCTGCTCGGCGCGCTCCTGGGCGCCTGGCGCGCGCACGCGACCGTGGCCTGAGCCGCGCCCGCTCGGCGCGATCCTCGGCGCCTGGCGCACCCACGCGACCCTGGCCCGAGCCGCGCCGGAGGCGGTGCTCGGGCGGCGGCGCGGGGGAGCCGGCGCGCGAGATGCCCCGCGCGGCAGGCACCGCGCGGGGAGGCCGCCGCAGGGTCGCCGCCGCTACGCTCGCGCCATGGCGCAGGTGACGCTGCTGTGCGGCCCGGCGGGCGCGGGCAAGACGACGCTCGCGCGCGGGCTCGAGGCCGCGGGGGCCGTGGTGCTCTCGTTCGACCGCGAAGCGTGGGCGCGCGGCGTCCGCGACGGGCGGCCCTCCCGCGCGCTCGTCGAGGCGATCGACGCCGACCTGCACGCGCGCCTGCGGCAGGCGGTCGCGGCGGGGGAGCGCGTGGTGGTCGACGCCTCGATGGCGGCGCGCTGGGTGCGCGATGCGTGGCGCTCGCGCTGCGAGGCGCTCGGCGCGAGCCACGAGCTCGTCGTGGTGTCGGCACCGCTCGCGGTGCTCCGCGAGCGCGTGCGCGCCCGCGCGCCCGGTCCCGAATCGGTCGTGCTCGGCGACGCGGCCCTCGCCGCCTACGTGGACGGCTTCGAGTGGCCGGGCGCCGACGAGCCCCACACCCTCCGCACCACCGCGTGAGGCGCGTCCCCTCCGGTCTCGACGCCTGGGCGCGCATCCCGAGCCCCGGATCGGGCGCGAGGTGCGCGCGCAGACGTCGAGATCGCGGCTAGCGGAGCGTCCAGGGGAACGCGCGGGCGCGCTCGCTCAGCGCGCCGCCGAGCACGCGGGCGCGGTCGTCCTCGGCGAGCAGCCCCGTGACCTCCTGCCCGAGCCGCACGAGCTCGGCGAAGGAGGCGGGGTCGGCCCACGCGGGCCGCAGGCCGAAGGCGAGGTCCTCGGTGGCGGTGTTGCCGGAGGCGCCCGGGGCGAACGGGCAGCCGCCGAGGCCGCCGAGCGCGCCGTCGAGCACGCCCGCGCCGGCGCCGGCGGCGGCGAGCGCGTTCGCGACGCCGAGGCCCCACGTGTCGTGGCCGTGGAAGACGAGGCCCGCCTCCGGCCGCTCGCGGGCCGCGAGCGCCACGCGCCGCGCGACCTCGGCCGGGTGCGCCTGCCCGAGCGTGTCGGCGATCACCACGTGGCTCGCACCCGCCGTCCGCGGGTCGGCGAGGATCCCCGCGACGCGCTCGAGCGGCACCTCGCCCTCGAAGGGGCACGTGAACGACGTGGCGATGCAGAGCTGCACCCGGCCGGCCGGCCCCGCGGCGGCCACGGCCTCCGGCATCGCCGCGATCGAGGTCTCGGTGTCGCGGCCGACGTTCGCGCGGTTGTGGCCGTCGGAGGCCGAGAAGCAGTACTGGAAGCGGGTCGCCCCGGCAGCGCGGGCACGCTCGACGTGCCGCGGCGTCGCCACCCAGATCCAGCAGCGCTCGAGCTCCGCAGGTGTCAGCGCCGCCACGACGTCGAGCGTGTCGGCGACGGCGGGCACGAGGTCGGGCCGCGCCATCGAGCCGATCTCGAGCTCCTCGACGCCGAGCGCGAGCAGCGCTCGCACGAGCGCGACCTTGCGCTCCGTCGGCAGCGGCTTGCCCGTGAGCTGCAGGCCGTCGCGGAGCGTCACGTCGCGGATCGCGACGCTCACGCCCGGGCCTCCACGTTCGTCGCAGCGCCGGCGAGCGCCTCGACCCGCGCCGCATCCCACCCGAGCCACTCGCCGAGCACCTCGGCGGTGTGCGCGCCGAGGTCCGGCCCCGGATGCGCGATCGGCAGCGAGCGGCCGCCGATCACCGGCACGATGCCCGGGAAGCCGACGCCCTCGCGGAGCGCCTCGCCGTCGTGCACGTCGAAGCGCTGCACCATGTCGCGCGCCGCGTACTGCGCGTCGGCGCACACGTCCTCGGCGGTGGCGATGAGGCCAGCGGGCACCCCCGCCTCGTCGAGCACCGCGAGCGCGTCGGCCGCGGCGCGACCGGCCGTCCACGCGCCGATCGCCGCGTCGAGCCTCGTCGCGGCGCGCCCAGCGGCCCTCGTTCGAGGCGAGCGACGGGTCGGTGCCGAGCTCGGGCCGACCGATGGCCTCCATGTAGCGGCGGAAGATGCCGTCCCCGTTGCCGGCCACGACGATCGAGCGGCCGTCGGCGCACAGGTAGGCGTTCGACGGCGCGATGCCCTCCATGCGCCCGCCGGTGCGCTCGCGGCGCACGCCGTACGCCTCCCAGTCGGGCACGAGCGACTCCGTCACCGAGAGCATCGCCTCGTTGAGGGCGACGTCGATCGCGCGGCGGTCGAGCGGCACCCCCTCGGGGCGGCCGCGCTCGCGCTCGAGCAGCTGCATGACGGCGCCGAAGGCGGCGTAGAGGCCTGCGATCGTGTCGCCGATCGAGAAGCCGGTGCGGCTCGGCGGTCGCCCCGGCTCGCCGACGAGCTCGCGGAAGCCGCCGTGGGCCTCCGCCACCGCCGCGAAGCCCGGCCGCGGCGCGAGCGGCCCGGTCTGCCCGAAGGCCGAGATGCGCACGAGCACGAGCCCGGGGTTCCTGGCCTCGAGGTCCGCGGGGGAGAGGCCCCATCGCTCGAGCGTGCCGGGGCGGAAGTTCTCGAGCACGACGTCGGCCTCCGCGGCGAGCGCGAGCACGGCCTCGCGCCCCTCCTCGGAGCGGAGGTCGAGCACGACCGAGCGCTTGCCGCGATTGACGGCGCGGAAGAGCATCGACGTCGAGCCGGCGTGGAGGCGCCAGCGGCGCAGCTCGTCGCCGGTGCCGGGCCGCTCGACCTTCACGACGTCGGCGCCGAAGTCGGCGAGCAGGCGGCCGGCGGTGGGCGCGGCGATGTAGTTCCCGAGCTCCAGCACGCGGATGCCGGCGAGGGGGCGGTGGGTCATGGGGGTCCTCCCTGGATGACGGATGCGCGGCTCAGAGCACGAGCGAGAGCAGCAGCACCATGCCGAGCGCGACGATGCTCGCGACCGAGACGCCGACGGTCACCGACTTGAGCGCGCCGCGCACCGACTGGCCGAGGAACGACTGCAGCAGCCAGAAGGTGTTCGACGTGACGTGGATGCAGAAGAGCGCGCCCGCGCCGGCCGCGAGGCCGACGAGCACGGGGTCGAGGCCGAGGCTCGCGGCGACGGGCGCGAGGATGCCGGCGGCGGTCATGGCCGAGAGCGTCACCGAGCCCACGGCGATGTGGAGGATCGCGGCGAAGGCCCACACGAGCAGGATCGGCGCGAACGCCGAGGCGCCCAGGTACTGCGTGAGCAGCGGCCCCAGCTCGCCGGCGGCGATGACCGCGGCGAGCGCGCCGCCGACGCCCGTGAGCGCGAAGATCTGGCCGGCGTCCTTGAAGCCGTGCACGAGCGCGCGCTCGAGCTCGGTGCGGCCGAGCACGCGGCGCGCGATCACGGCGGTGCCGATGACGCCGATGAGCAGCGCGATGGCGGGGGCGCCGAGGAACTGCATCGGCGGCACCTCGAGGCCCGCGACGTCGAGGATCGCGCCGAGCGCGATGAGCACGAGCGAGAGCAGCAGCGGCGCGAAGAGCACGAGGAGCGGCAGGCGGCGGATCGTCGGGTCGTCGTGCTCGGCCACGAGCACGCCCGCGCCGCTGCGGTCGGCCTGCGCGTCGGCGTCGGCGACGGGGATCGAGCGGGTCGCGCCGGCGACCGAGCGCGGGGCGTCCTCGGGGCCCGCGCCGGACGCATCGCGCTCGCCGCCGTCGTCGATCATCGCCAGCTCGTCGCCCGCCTTCCAGAACCCCGCTCGGAACGCGATCGTCATGAGCAGGATCGAGATGATGACGGTCGGCACGACGACCACGACGCCCCACAGCAGCATCTGGCCGATGGGGACGCCGAGGCTCGCGGCGATCATCACCGCGCCGATGCCCGGCACCATGAGCGCGATGCCGGTCTCGAGGCTGATCGCGAAGGTCGCCGCCATGATGCCCACGCCCGCCTTGCCCAGGCGCGGCGCGATGCGGCGGGCGAGCGGCGCCGCGAGCACGATCATGACGTCGACGAAGATCGTCTGCAGGTAGGTCGCGAACGAGATGCCGATCGCATAGGGCACGCCCTTGGGGCCGAAGGCGCGCAGCAGCGTCTCGACGAGGCGGGTGATGGCGCCCATGCGGTTGAGCAGCGAGCCGATGAGCACGCCCCAGGCGATGAGCAGGCCCGCCTCGGCCATGGTGTCGCCGAAGCCGGCGGCCATGGTCTCGACCGTGCCCATGGCGCCGAGGCCCGAGAGCAGGCCGATCGACGCGGCGCCGATCGCGAGCGCGATCACGGGGTTGACGTGCAGCTTCACGATCATGACGACGACCGCGACGATGACGACCGCGACGATCGCCAGGATGGACCACTCGGGCATGGGCTCCCTCTCCGTCGAGGGTGGCGACGCCCAACTGACGACGCCACGGTTTCCCACATCGTGGCACAGTTCCCACATCGCGGATAGTCCGGCGTGTCGGGCGCCGCTACGCTCGGGGCATGTCCGACGCACCGCTGCTCGTGCTCGCCAAGATCGCGGCGATCCTCGACGCCTTCACGCTCGAGCGGCCGACGCTCACGGCCGCGCAGGTGCGGCACGCCACGGGCATCCCCGCCTCCACCGCCCATCGCCTGCTGCAGAACCTCGTCGAGCACGGCTTCCTCGACCGGGCGGGGGACGGGTACGCGATCGGTGCGCGCATGGCCTACTGGGCGGGGCCCGCGGTGCGCGGCCTCGACCTCGCCGACCTCCTCTCGCCGCAGCTCACGGCCCTGCGCGACGCGACGGGCGAGACGGCGTGCTGCTTCCGGCCGGAGGGGCGCGCCCGCGTCTGCATCGGCGTCGCCGAGACGCGGCACGGCCTCCGGCGCGAGATGTACGTCGGCCGCATCCAGCCGCTCCACGTCGGCAGCGCGGGCCGGGTCATCCTCGCGTGGCGCGAGGACCTGCTCGACGCGATCCTGGCCGTGCCGCTCCAGGCCCTCACGGCCTCGACGATCACCGACGCGGGGGCGCTCCGCGACGCGGTCGCGACGACGCGGGCGCAGGGGTTCGCGATCACGACGGGGGAGCGGGTGGAGGCCGCGAGCGGCCTGTCGGCGCCGGTGTTCGACGCGCACGCGCAGCTCGTCGGCGCGCTCACCGTCATGGGGCCGACGCTGCGGCTCTCGCGCGAGCGCTGCGAGGCGCTCGTCGACGACGTCGTCGCGGCGGCCGATCGCGTGACCGCGGCGCTCGGCGGCCGCCGCCCCTGATCGTCGCCGCTCCGCGCTCGACGCCTCCGCGCGCCTCTGCTGCGGTCTCGACGCCTCCCCGCGCAGCCTGGGGCGCGGCTCCGGGCCGCAGCTGCGCGCGGAGACGTTGAGATGGCGGGGCGGCGCGCCTAGGCTGGAGGCAGGCCCCGACAGGCCTGCGGACGAGGGCGCAGTACCCGCACAGCGACAAGACTGACCACCCAGGGAGGTCCGTCATGGACTGGTTCGTCCTCATCGTCTCGGGGCTGCTCGAGGCCGTCTGGGCCATCGCGCTCTCGCGGTCCGAGGGCTTCACGAAGCGCCGCCCGACGATCGTCTTCGGCATCGCGCTCGTCGCGAGCATGGCGGGGCTGGCCGTCGCGATGCTCACGATCCCCACGGGCACCGCCTACGCCGTCTGGGTCGGGATCGGGGCGGTCACGACCGCAGGCTGGGCGATGGTGACGCGCGCCGAGCGCGCGACGCTCGTGCGCATCCTGCTGCTCGCGGTGCTCGTGGCCGCGGTCGCGGGCCTGAAGGTCGTGGCCTGATGGCGCGCGCGAGCCGGGCGCCCCGGCAGGGCGCCGCATGGGCGATCCTCGTCGTCTCCGCCGTGCTCGAGGCCGTGTGGGCGACGGCGCTGGGGGAGTCTGCGGGGTTCACGCGGCCGATCCCGACGGTCGTCTTCGCGATCGGCATCGTGCTCTCGATGATCGGCCTGGAGCGCGCGGCCCGCGCGATCCCGATCGGCACCGCCTACGCGGTGTGGGTGGGCCTCGGCGCGGCCCTCACGGTGGGCTGGGCGATCGCGGCGGGCGCGCAGGCGTTCTCGTGGTGGACGATCCTGTTCGTCGCCGTCATCGTCGCGGCCGTCATCGGCCTGAAGCTCACGGCGCCGAAGCCCGCCGCCGAGCAGCCCGCTGCAGGCCCGCCCTCCGCCTGACCGCCCACGGTCGAGCCCGCCCCCTGACCGCCCACGGTCGAGCCCGCCGCCTGACCGCCCACGGTCGGGCCCTCCGACTCCGAGCCGCCGGCCGCCCGACCGCCCGCGGCCGGGCCTCCGCCGCCTGACCGCCCGCGGCCGGGCCTCCGCCGCCTGACCGCCCGCAGCCGGGCCTCCGCCGCCTGACCGCTCGCAGCCGAGCCTTCGCCCCCTGTCACGCCGAGCCCGCCTCCCATCGCGATCCGAACCTCCACCGCCCTCGGTGAGTGGCGCCGTTCGGCGGTGAGCGGCGCCGATTCGTCGACAGTGGCGCCGAATTCCAACCGTTCGGCGCCACTCGCGGCCAGATGCCGCCACTCACGAGCCGGGTGCCGCCATTCAGGAGCCGGATCCCGCCGCTCTCGGGCCGGATCGCGCCGCTCACGGGCCGGATCCCGCCACTCACGAGCCGGATCCCGCCACTCGATCGTCGGAGGCCGGCGCGGGCCCGCGAGAGGGTCGCAGGAACCGCGGCGCCGCAGCTAGATCGCGTACTCGATGAGGCCCGTGGGGGTGTCGCGCGCGACGGGCTGCGCCGGGATGCCGACGAGCGTCGTGCCGGCGGGGTGCGAGTGGAGCACGACGGCGTTCGCGCCGACCTTGACGTCGTCGCCGAGCTCGATCGCGCCGAGCACCTTGGCGCCGGCGCCCACGAGCACGCGGTCGCCGAGCGTCGGGTGCCGCTTCACGGCGTCGAGCGCGGTGCCGCCGAGCGTCACGCCGTGGTACAGCATGACGTCGTCGCCCACCTCGGCGGTCTCGCCGATCACGACGCCCATGCCGTGGTCGATGAAGAAGCGCCGGCCGAGCGTCGCGCCCGGGTGGATCTCGACGCCGGTGAGGAAGCGCATCCACTGGCTGCCGGCGCGCGCGAGCGAGCGCGCGCCGGCGTGCCAGAGGCGGTGGTGGATGCGGTGGGCCCACACCGCGTGCAGGGTCGAGTAGGTGAGCGCGATCATGAGCGATCCGCGCGCCGCCGGGTCGTGCCGCTTCGCGTTCTCGATGTCCTCGCGGACGTGGAGCAGGCCCATCGCCTCCCTCTCGCTGCTCGGCCGGACTACGCCAGCTCGGCGTAGATCGGCATCGACAGGTAGCGCTCGCCCGTGTCGCACACGATCGCGACGATCGTCTTCCCCGCGCACTCGGGCCGCTTCGCGAGCTCGAGCGCCGCGTGCACGATCGCGCCCGAGGAGATGCCGGCGAAGATGCCCTCCTCGGCGGCGAGGCGGCGGCCGACGCGGACGGCGTCCTCGAGCTCGACGTCGATCACCTCGTCGTACACCTCGGTGTCGAGGAGCGCGGGCACGAAGTTCGCGCCGAGGCCCTGGATCTTGTGCGGGCCCGCGGTGCCCTTCGTGAGCAGCGGCGAGTCGGCCGGCTCGACGGCCACGATGCGGATGTCGGGGTTCAGCTCCTTGAGCCGGTTGCCGGCGCCCGTGATGGTGCCGCCCGTGCCGATGCCGGAGATGAAGACGTCGACCTGGCCGTCGGTGTCGGCCCAGATCTCCTCGGCGGTGGTCGCGCGGTGCACGGCCGGGTTCGCCTCGTTCTCGAACTGCCGCGCGAGGATCGCGCCCGGCGTCTCGTCGACGATCTGCTGCGCGCGCTCGACGGCGCCGCGCATGCCGTCGGGGCCGGGCGTCAGCACGAGCTCGGCGCCGTAGGCCTTGAGGATCGCGCGGCGCTCGACCGACATCGTCTCGGGCATCGTGAGCACGACGCGGTAGCCGCGGGCAGCGCCGACGAAGGCGAGCGCGATGCCCGTGTTGCCGCTCGTGCCCTCGACGATCGTGCCGCCGGGCCGCAGCTCGCCGGAGGCCTCGGCGGCGTCGATGAGCGCCTTGCCGATGCGGTCCTTCACGGAGCCTGCGGGGTTGAACGACTCGAGCTTCACGAGCACGGTCGCGTGCGTGTCGTCGAGCCGCTGCAGCCGCACGAGCGGCGTGCCGCCGATCGTGCCGGTGATGTCGTCGAAGATGCGGGCCATGCGCCTGCCTTTCATCCCATGGAACGTGCGCTTTCAGCATACGGCCCGTCGCCCGAGCGCTCGCCGAGCGCGGATCAGGCTCGCCTCGCGTTCGCCCGAGGATCGTCCCCGATGCTCCGGCGCCGGCTGAGCGCGGCGGTACCGTGGCCTGATGCCTGCTCGATCCGTCGCCGACGCCGTCCGCTCCGTGCGGGCCGTGCTCGCCGAGGCGGGCGTCGACGGCCCCGACGCCGAGCTGCTCGCGGCGTGGGCCTCTGGCCGCTCGCTCTCGGAGCTGCGCCTCGACATGGCGGTCGGCCGGCCGCTCGAGGCGGAGGCGGAGGCGCGCCTCCAGGAGGCGGTCGCGCGCCGCGCCCTGCGCGTGCCGCTGCAGCGCATCACGGGCGTCGCACCATTCCGGCACGTCGAGCTCGCGGTCGGCCCCGGCGTCTTCACGCCGCGGCCCGAGACCGAGGTGCTCGTCGACGTCGTGCTCGAGCACCTGCGCCGTGCCGGCCGCGAGCCGCTCGTGCTCGACGTCGGCACCGGCTCCGGCGCGGTCGCGATCTCGGTCGCGCGCGAGGCGCCGTCGGCCCGCGTCGTCGCGGTCGAGTCGAGCCCGGCCGCGTACGTGTGGGCGCGCGCCAACGTCGCCGAGCTCGCCCCCGACGTGCTCGTGCTCCACGCCGACGCGCGCGACGCCGCGGCGCTCGCCTCGGTGGGCGTGCTGCCCGGCTCGCTCTCCGTGCTCGTGTCGAACCCGCCCTACGTGCCGCACGCGGCGATCCCTGCCGACCCCGAGGTGCGCGGCCACGACCCGCAGGCGGCGCTCTACTCCGGCGCCGACGGCCTCGACCTCATCCGCTCGCTCGCACCCCTCGCCGCCGACCTCCTCGCGCCCGGGGGCCTCGTCGCGTTCGAGCACGCCGAGCACCAGGGGAGCGCGATCCGCGACCTCCTCGCGGCCGCGGGCTTCCGCAGCGCGCGCACGCGCCGCGACCTCTCGGGGCGCGACCGCGTCACCTCGGCGCTGCGCTGAGCCGCGTCCGCCTTCCCACCCCGGCCGCGACCGCCGCTCGCGGCAGCCCGAAGTACCATGTCATCGTGCCTGCGATCCACGACTGCGCCGACCCCGCGTCCCTGCTCGACGGCGTCCGCGCTGCGCGCACGGCGGTCGCGGCGGGGCGCTGCATCGTGATCCCGACGGACACCGTCTACGGCATCGCCGCGGACGCCTTCTCGCACGCGGCCGTCGCGGGCCTCCTCGCCGCGAAGGGCCGGGACCGCGGCTTCCCGCCGCCCGTGCTCGTCGCCGACCGCGCGATGGCCTCGGCGCTCGCGGAGTCCATCCCCGCGGCGCTCGAGCCGCTGCTCGACGCGCACTGGCCGGGCCCGCTCACGATCATCGTGCGCGCCCAGGCCTCGCTCACGTGGGACCTCGGCGACACGGGCGGCACCGTGGCGCTGCGCGTGCCCGACCACCCGATCGCGATCGGCCTGCTGCGCGAGACCGGCCCGCTCGCCGTCTCGAGCGCCAACCTCCACGGGATGCCCGCCGCTCTGACGGCCCAGGAGGCCGCCGAGATGCTCGGCGACCGCGTCGACGCGATCCTCGACGCCGGGCCCGTGGGCGGCGCTGTGCCCGAGGGCGCCGCGAACGGCTCCACGATCCTCGACTGCTCGACCGACGGCGTCGTCCGCATCGTCCGCCAGGGCGTGCTGCCGCGCGCGACGGTCGCGGAGGCGCTCGGCGAGCTGCTCGCCGGGTGAGCCGGTGAGCGGGACGATCCAGTGAGGCGGGTGCACCGGTGACCTTCCTCCTCGTCGCGGCCGTCGCCGCCGTCGTGACCCTCGTGGCGAGCCGCATCGTGCTCGGCGTCGCGCTGAAGCACGGCATCCACCCGCCGGTCCGCGAGCGCGACGTGCACTCGCGCCCGACGCCCCGCCTCGGGGGCGTCGCGATGCTCGTGGGCGTGCTCGCGGCGTTCGGCGTCGCGGCGCTGCTGCCCGACTTCGCGGGCGTCTTCGCCGATCCCGTGCGAATCTGGGCGCTGCTCGGCGCCGCGATCGCGATCTGCGCCGTCGGCGTGCTCGACGACCTCGTCGAGCTCGACTGGATGCTGAAGCTCGGCGCGCAGATGCTCGTCGCCGCGCTCGTGGCGCTCCTGGGCGTGCAGATCGTGAGCCTGCCCGTCGCGGGGCTCACCGTGCCCTCGTCGCAGATGTCGATCGCCCTCACGATCCTGCTCATCGTGCTCGTGATGAACGCCGTGAACTTCATCGACGGCCTCGACGGCCTCGTCGCCGGCACGACCCTCATCGGCGCCGCCGCGTTCTGGGCGTACATCTGGATGATCAGCCAGGACTTCGCGCAGTCGAACGCCTACTTCTCGCTCGCGAGCCTCATCACCGCGATCATCATCGGCGTGTGCCTCGGCTTCCTGCCGGTCAACTGGCACCGGGCGAAGATGTTCATGGGCGACGGCGGGGCGCTCATGCTGGGCCTCCTCACGGCCGCGAGCGCGATCGCGGTCACGGGCCAGATCGACATCGGCACCATCACGGGCCGCAGCCAGATCCTCCCCGCCTTCATCCCCATCCTGCTGCCGCTCGCGATCCTGCTGCTGCCGCTCACCGACTTCGCGCTCGCGGTCGTGCGCCGCCTCGCGAACGGCAACAGCCCCTTCGCGGCCGACCGCAAGCACCTGCACCACCGGCTGCTCGACATGGGGCACTCGCACCTCGGGGCCGTGCTCATCTTCTACGCGTGGACCGCCGTGGTGTCGGTGGGCTGCCTGCTCTTCCTCATCGTGCCCTGGTGGGTGGCCGTCGGTATCATGGTGGCCGGATTCGTCGTGTGCGCCGTCCTGACCGCAGCGCCGGTCGGCCGCCGCGTGTGGCGCACCTTCCTGCGGGTCATGCACGAGCGGCGAGCGGCCCGCAGGGGAGTCCGGCACAGCCGCATCGCCGTCAGCAGCGCCGACCGACCGGGAGAGGGTCCATGACCACGAACGCCATCATGCGACGCATCATGCTGTGGGGCGCGATGCTCGCCGCAGCCGTGGCCGTGCTCGGCGGCATCGTCGGCTGGCTCCTGGCCGGCGGCGCGGGCCTCGCCTCGGCGCTCGTCGGCACCGTCCTCGCGATCGTCTTCTGCGGCCTCACCGCGGCGAGCATCGTCCTGGCCTTCAAGGCCTCGCGGGGCGAGATGCTCTCGGGCGCCTTCTTCGGCATCGTGCTGGGCGGCTGGCTGCTGAAGTTCGCCCTCTTCATCCTGCTCGTCTTCGTGCTCGCCGACCAGGACTGGCTGCACCGCGGCGTCGCGTTCGGCTCGCTCGTGGCGGCCGTGATCGGCTCCCTCGTCATCGACTGCGTCGTCATCGCGACGAGCCGCCAGCCGATCGTCGACACCCCCGCCGACGACGAGACGCAGGGCCGCCCCGCCTCGGGCGCGCGGGCCTGACGGACCCTGGCGCACGCCCGGCGAGGGCCGTGCGGAGGCTGGGATTCTGATAGGCTTTCTCACGTCCCCCCTCATGCTGCGCTCGGCTTCGAGCGATCGTGCGCGAGGGGGCGCACCGACGTCGATCAGGCGCCTGGCGCCATGAGGTTGAGGAAGAGACACTGAACGTCCCCCTGTCGTTGCTGGCCTCTGCAGGTACCGAGCCGGAGCCCTTCCACCCGCCGTCGATCGCGGAGTTCTTCCCCGAGGTCTTCCTGTTCCAGGAGCCGACGATCGCCTGGCTCGGTGACGAGGACCCGATCTTCGGCATCAACCGCATCATGCTCGTCCGCTTCATCGCGGCCGCCGCGCTCATCCTGATCTTCGTGCTCGGCACCCGCCGCATGTCGATCGTGCCGACGCGCCGCCAGAGCCTCATCGAGCTGCCGCTCGGCTTCGTGCGCGACGGCATCGCGATCGATCTGCTCGGCGAGAAGGACGGCAAGCGGTTCCTGCCGATCATCACCACGATCTTCTTCATGGTCCTGGCGATGAACATCACGGGCATCATCCCGTTCCTCAACATCGCCGGCACCTCGGTGATCGGCGTCCCGCTCGTGCTCGCGCTCGTGAGCTACGTGGCCTTCATGTACGCGGGCATCAAGAAGCACCCGGGCGCCTTCTTCAAGAACGCGCTCTTCCCGCCCGGCGTGCCGTGGTTCCTCTACATCATCGTCACGCCGATCGAGTTCCTCTCGACCTTCGTGCTGCGCCCCATCACGCTGACGCTGCGACTGATGATGAACCTCTTCGTCGGCCACCTGCTGCTCGTGCTGTTCTTCGCGGCCACGCACTTCTTCTTCTTCAGCGCCGGCGGCCTCTTCACGCTGTTCGGCGTGGGCACGCTCGCGTTCGGCTTCGCCTTCACGGCCTTCGAGATCCTCGTCGCCGTGCTGCAGGCCTACGTCTTCGCCATCCTGACCACCGTCTACATCCAGCTCGCGCTGGCTGAAGAGCACTGACCCCGGAACCCCCGGACAACCGAAAGGAACGACCGTGGACAACGCCACGACCATCCTCGCCGAGATCAACGGCAACATCGGCACCGTCGGCTACGGCCTCGCGGCCATCGGCCCCGCCATCGGCGTGGGCATCGTGGTGGGCAAGACGATCGAGTCGGTCGCCCGCCAGCCCGAGCTCCAGGGCCGCCTGACGGTCCTCATGTTCATCGGCATCGCGTTCACGGAGGCACTGGCGTTCATCGGCATCGCCACGTACTTCTTCATGACCAACTGATCGAGGCGACATGCTGACCACTCCTCTCTTCCTCGCGGAGGAAGGCGCAGAGGGCACGCCCAACCCGCTGCTCCCCGCGTTCTACGACATCCTGTGGTCGTCGGTCATCTTCGTCGTCCTCCTGGTCATCTTCTGGAAGGTCGTCCTCCCGCGCATGCAGGCGCTCCTCGACGAGCGCTCCGCTGCGATCGAGGGCGGCATCAAGAAGGCCGAGGAGGCCCAGGCCGAGGCGGCCGCGGCGCTCGAGACCTACACGACCCAGCTCGCCGAGGCACGCGCCGAGGCCAGCCGGATCAAGGATCAGGCCCGCACCGACGCCGCCAAGATCGAGGCCGACCTCAAGGCTCGCGCCAACGACGAGGCCGAGCGCATCACGGCGCAGGCGCACCAGCGCATCGAGGCCGAGCGCCAGGCGGCGTTCTCGTCCCTCAAGCACGAGGTGGGCACGCTCGCGATCGACCTCTCCGAGAAGGTCGTGGGCGAGTCGATGGACGACGCGCGCAGCGCGGCGATCGTCGACCGCTTCCTCGCCGACCTCGAGCGCGACGGGGCGGCCCGCTAGTGGGCAGCGCGACCAGCCAGGCGCGAGCCGGCATCGACGAGGCGCTCCAGGGCCAGCCCCACGCCGGGCTCGACGACGCGCGCGACCTGTTCCAGGCCTCGCGCGCCATCGAGCGCAGCCAGCAGGTGCTGTCGGCGCTCGTCGACCCGGTCGCCACGGCGGACGCCCGCGCGGCGCTCGCCGAGCGGGTGCTCGGCCAGGTGGGCGCTCCGGCGCGCGCCGTGGTCGCGCACCTGGCGCGCCAGCGCTGGTCGAAGGCCGAGGACATCCTCGCCGCCGTCGACGACGCGGCCATCCGCATCGCGGTGCGCGCCTCCGGCGACGCCGACGTCGCGGGCGAGATCGCCTCGTTCGAGCGGATCGTGGCCTCCGACGCCGAGCTCGAGCTCGCGCTCGGCGGCGTGCTCGGCCGCGCCGACGACAAGGCGGTGCTCGTCGAGCGCCTCCTCGCCGGCCGCTCGAGCGCCGCGACCGCGGCGATCCTCGACCACCTCGTGCGCGCCCCGCGCGGCCGTCGCGTGCGACAGCTGCTGAGCGGCGCGGCGACCCAGGTGGCCGCCGCATCCGGCCGCTCGCTCGCGACCATCACGACCGCTCGCGAGCTCCCCGCGGCCCAGCTCGACCGGCTCCGCGTCGGCCTCGAGCGCCAGTACGGCCGCACGCTGCAGCTGCAGCAGATCGTCGACCCGAAGGTCCTCGGCGGCCTCCGCGTCGCGATCGGCGACGACGTCATCGACGGCACCGTCCGCTCCAAGTTCACCGACCTCCGCCTGCAGCTCGGCTAGGTCGAAGGCACCCCGAAGAGGAAGACACATGGCAGAGCTCACCATCAGCCCCGACGAGATCAAGGGCGCCCTCGCCGACTTCGTCTCGTCCTACGAGGCGTCGTCGTCGACGACGGCCGAGGTCGGCCGCGTCATCGACGCGTCCGACGGCATCGCCCACGTCGAAGGCCTCCCCGGCGTCATGGCCAACGAGCTCGTGCGCTTCGCCGACGGCACGCTCGGCCTCGCCCAGAACCTCGACGAGTCCGAGATCGGCGTCGTCGTGCTCGGCGAGTTCGACGGCATCGTCGAGGGCATGGAGGTCACCCGCACGGGCGAGGTCCTCTCGGTCCCCGTCGGCGAGGGCTACCTCGGCCGCGTCGTCGACCCGCTCGGAAACCCGATCGATGGCCTCGGCGAGATCTCGTCGACCGGCCGCCGCGCGCTCGAGCTCCAGGCGCCCGGCGTCATGCAGCGCAAGTCGGTGCACGAGCCGCTCCAGACCGGCATCAAGGCGATCGACGCGATGATCCCCGTCGGCCGCGGCCAGCGCCAGGCTCATCATCGGCGACCGCCAGACGGGCAAGACGGCGATCGCGATCGACACGATCATCAACCAGAAGGCCAACTGGGAGTCGGGCGACATCACGAAGCAGGTGCGCTGCATCTACGTCGCCGTCGGTCAGAAGGGCTCGACGATCGCCTCCGTGAAGGGCGCGCTCGAGGACGCCGGCGCCATGGAGTACACGACGATCGTCGCGGCTCCCGCCTCGGACCCCGCGGGCTTCAAGTACCTCGCGCCGTACACCGGCTCGGCCATCGGCCAGCACTGGATGTACCAGGGCAAGCACGTCCTCATCATCTTCGACGACCTGTCGAAGCAGGCCGAGGCCTACCGCGCCGTCTCGCTGCTCCTCCGCCGCCCGCCGGGCCGCGAGGCGTACCCGGGTGACGTCTTCTACCTGCACTCCCGCCTCCTCGAGCGCTGCGCGAAGCTCTCGGACGAGCTGGGCGCGGGCTCGATGACGGGCCTGCCGATCATCGAGACCAAGGCCAACGACGTGTCGGCCTACATCCCGACGAACGTGATCTCGATCACCGACGGCCAGATCTTCCTCCAGTCGGACCTCTTCAACGCCAACCAGCGCCCCGCGGTCGACGTCGGCATCTCGGTGTCGCGCGTCGGCGGCGACGCCCAGGTGAAGTCGATCAAGAAGGTCTCCGGCACGCTCAAGCTCGAGCTGGCCCAGTACCGCTCGCTCGAGGCCTTCGCGATGTTCGCGTCCGACCTCGACGCCGCGAGCCGTCGTCAGCTCGCGCGAGGCGCCCGCCTCACCGAGCTCCTCAAGCAGCCGCAGTACTCGCCGTACCCGGTCGAGGAGCAGGTCGTCTCCATCTGGGCCGGCACGAACGGCAAGATGGACGAGGTCCCGGTCGAGGACATCCTGCGCTTCGAGGCCGAGCTGCTCGAGCACCTCCGCAACAACTCCGAGGTGCTCGCGACGCTCCGCGCCACGAACGTCCTGGACGACGACACGCTCGCCACGCTCGAGCGCGAGGTCGACGAGTTCGCGAAGGGCTTCCAGGCCAAGGGCTCCGACTCGATCGTCGACAACGACCCCTCGAGCGCGATGCCGCTCGAGGACGTCAACCAGGCCCAGATCGTGAAGGGCAAGCGCTGATCCATGGGCGCCAAGCTCAGGGTCTACACGCAGAAGATCAAGTCTGCGCAGACGACCAAGAAGATCACGAAGGCGATGGAGCTCATCGCCGCCTCGCGCATCCAGAAGGCTCTGGGTCGCGTCGAGGCGTCGAGCCCCTACGCCCGGGCGATCACGCGCGCCGTCTCGGCCGTGGCCACGTACTCCAACGAGGGGCACCCGCTGACGACGGAGCGCGAGGAGATCAAGCGCTCCGCCGTCATCGTCCTCACGAGCGACCGCGGCCTCGCCGGCGCGTTCAACTCGCAGATCATCCGCGAGGCGGGTGAGCTGCGGGCGCAGCTCGAGCAGGACGGCAAGGAGGTCGACCACTACCTCGTCGGCCGCAAGGCGGTGCAGTACTTCCAGTTCCGCCGTCGCTCGTTCATCAAGGACTGGCAGGGTCAGACGGACGTGCCGGACTCGGAGCTCGCCCGCGAGATCGCCGACCTCGTCATCGAGTCGTACACGAAGGGGGAGGTCGACGAGATCCACGTCGTCTACAACCGCTTCGTGAGCATGATGACGCAGGAGCCGAGCGTCGTGCGCCTCCTCCCGCTCGAGATCGTCGAGGCCGACCAGGCCTCCGACGAGGCGGCGCTGCCGCTCTACGAGTTCGAGCCGGAGCCCGCGTCGGTGCTCGACGCCCTCCTCCCCGTGTACGTCGAGAGCCGCATCTTCAACGCGCTCCTGCAGTCGGCCGCCGCGAAGCAGGCGGCCACGCAGAAGGCCATGAAGTCGGCCTCCGACAACGCGGACAAGCTCATCACGGACTACACGCGTCTCCGCAACAACGCGCGTCAGGCCGAGATCACGCAGCAGATCTCCGAGATCGTGGGCGGCGCGGACGCCCTCTCCTCGGCGAAGTAGCCACGAAAGGCAAGGACAATGACCATCACGGACACCCAGTCGGCCCCGCAGGCGGCCGCAGGCGGCGTCGGTCGCATCGCCCGAGTCACCGGCCCGGTCGTCGACATCGAGTTCCCGCACGATGCCATCCCGGGCATCTACAACGCGCTCAAGACCGAGGTGTCGCTCGGCGAGGGCGCCGAGTCGTTCACGCTGACGCTCGAGGTCGCCCAGCACCTCGGCGACGACCTCGTGCGCGCGATCGCCCTGAAGCCCACGGACGGCCTCGTCCGCGGCCAGGAGGTGCGCGACTCCGGCGAGCCCATCACGGTGCCCGTCGGCGACGTCACCAAGGGCAAGGTCTTCAACGTCATCGGCGAGCCGCTCAACCTCCCGGAGGGCGAGCAGCTCGAGGTCTCCGAGCGCTGGTCGATCCACCGCAAGGCGCCGGCCTTCGACCAGCTCGAGTCGAAGACCGCGATGTTCGAGACCGGCATCAAGGTCATCGACCTCCTCACCCCGTACGTGCAGGGCGGCAAGATCGGCCTGTTCGGCGGCGCCGGCGTCGGCAAGACCGTCCTCATCCAGGAGATGATCCAGCGCGTCGCGCAGGACCACGGCGGCGTCTCGGTGTTCGCCGGCGTCGGCGAGCGCACGCGTGAGGGCAACGACCTCATCCACGAGATGGAGGAGGCGGGCGTCTTCGACAAGACCGCGCTCGTCTTCGGCCAGATGGACGAGCCGCCGGGCACGCGCCTCCGCGTCGCGCTCTCGGCGCTGACGATGGCGGAGTACTTCCGCGACGTGCAGAAGCAGGACGTGCTGCTCTTCATCGACAACATCTTCCGCTTCACGCAGGCGGGCTCCGAGGTGTCGACGCTGCTCGGCCGCATGCCCTCCGCGGTGGGCTACCAGCCGAACCTCGCCGACGAGATGGGCATCCTCCAGGAGCGCATCACCTCGACGCGCGGCCACTCGATCACCTCGCTGCAGGCGATCTACGTGCCCGCCGACGACTACACCGACCCGGCCCCGGCCACGACGTTCGCGCACCTCGACGCGACGACGGAGCTGAGCCGCGAGATCGCGTCGAAGGGCCTCTACCCGGCCGTCGACCCGCTCACGTCGACGAGCCGCATCCTCGACCCGCGCTACATCGGCGCCGACCACTACCGCGTGGCGACCGCCGTGAAGCAGATCCTGCAGAAGAACAAGGAGCTGCAGGAGATCATCGCGATCCTCGGTGTCGACGAGCTCTCCGAGGAGGACAAGATCACGGTGTCGCGCGCGCGCCGGATCCAGCAGTTCCTCTCGCAGAACACCTACATGGCGAAGAAGTTCACCGGCGTCGAGGGCTCCACGGTCCCGATCAAGGAGACCATCGAGTCGTTCGACGCGATCGTCAAGGGCGAGTTCGACCACGTGGCCGAGCAGGCGTTCTTCAACGTCGGCGGCATCTCGGACGTCGAGGCCAAGTGGGCGCAGATCCAGAAGGAGAACGGCTGATGCCGCTCTCGGTGAGCATCGTGTCGGCCACCCAGGAGGTGTGGTCGGGCGAGGCGTCGCAGATCATCGCCAAGACGGTGGAGGGTGAGATCGGCATCCTGACCGGTCACGAGCCCGTCCTCGCGCTGCTCGCCGAGGGTCAGGTGCGCGTCACCGACACGTCCGGCACGGTCCACCGCGTGCAGGCCGACGAGGGCTTCCTCTCGGTCGACCACGACCGGGTGGAGATCGTCGCCCGCGACGCAGCGCTCGCGTGATCGTCCTCCTGCCGCCCAGCGAGACGAAGGCGGCAGGCGGGACGGGCGCCAGCCTCACGACGGCCGGCCTGGGGTTCCCCGGGCTGGCCGTCGCCCGTTCCCGGGCACTGGCTGCGCTCGACCGCCTCGTCGCCGCAGGGCAGGACACCTCGACGCCCGCGAAGGCGCGCGCGGCCGCCGACAACGCAGCGGTGCGCACCTCGGCGACCATGCCCGCGATCGACCGGTACACGGGTGTGCTCTACGACGCGCTCGACGCCGGCTCGCTCGAGCGCGACGCGCGAGCGTGGGTGGAGCGCCACGTGGTCATCCAGTCGGCGCTGCTCGGCTTCGTGCGCGCGGGCGACGCGATCCCCGCCTACAAGGTCTCCGAGCACACGCGGCTGCCGGGGGCGCGGATGAAGGCGCTCTGGGCCGACGCGGGCGCCGAGCTCGACGGCTTCGCCCTGGACCTCCGCTCGAAGGCCTACGCGCAGCTCGCGCCCGTCGCGGGCGCGGTGGCCGTGGAGGTCGTCTCGCCCGAGGGCACGGCGCTCAACCACTGGAACAAGGCCGGCAAGGGCGCGCTCGTGCGCGCGCTCGCCGAGGCGGGCGCCCGCGCGGGCTCGGCGGACGAGCTCGCGGCCTGGGCGGCCGGCGCCGGGCTGCCGCTCGAGCGCACCGGGTCGGGGCTCCGCCTCACGGTGCGCGACCCGCGCGCCGTCGCCGCCTGACGCGTCGCTCCCGCTGGTCGACGAGCGCGCGGCGCGCCCGCACGCGTCACGAGACCCGACCCGCTCGGCGGGTCTCGTGACGGCAGCGCCTCCGGCGCGGCCTCCTCGACCTGCGGCGGCCGGTCACCGCTGGATGGCAGTGCGGCCTCCGTCACCGGCGTGCGCCATCATCGGGGCATGCCGAACCTGCCCGAGACGCTCGAGCGGATCGAGCGCGCGCTCGACCCGCTGCCCATCCGCCTGCAGCCGATGTTCGGGGAGCACGCGCTGTACTGCGACGACCGCGTCTTCGCGTTCGTGTGCGACGACACCCTCTTCCTGAAGCTCGTGCCCGAGGCGGCCGAGCTCACCGCGCACCTCCCGCGCGGCGAGGCGTACCCGGGCTCGAAGCCCTACGGCATCGCCGACGACGACGCGATGGCCGACACCGAGTGGCTGCACGAGGTCGTGCAGACCATCGCCGCGACGCAGCCCCACAAGCCGCGGAAGCCCCGGAAGACGCGCGGCGCCTGAACCGGCGCCTGAGCCGGGTGCGCCTGCGCAGATGCGTCGAGCCGGCGCACCCGCGCCGCGGCGCTTGGCGTCCTCCAAGGCTCCGCCGGGCCGCCGCTCGTGCGAGCCGCGCACGCTGGTGGCACCCCTGCCGCCCAGCATCGGATTGACTATGGCCATGGATCCTCGCCCCGCCGCCCCGCGCCGCCCGCTCGTGCGCGCCGACGGCCAGCCCATCCGCGCGGTCGTCGTCGACGACGAGGCCAACCTCGCCGAGCTGCTGCGCATGGCGCTCGCCAACGAGGGCTGGCTCGCCCGCACCGCGGCGAACGGGCAGGACGCGCTGAACGCGATCCGCGAGCTGCAGCCCGACGTCGTGGTGCTCGACATCATGCTCCCCGGCATCGACGGCATGGAGGTGCTGCGCAGGCTCCGCGCCGCGGGCAACGAGGTGCCCGTGCTGCTCCTCACGGCGAAGGACGCCGTGACCGACCGCATCGCCGGCATCGAGGAGGGCGGCGACGACTACGTCACGAAGCCCTTCAACCTCGAGGAGGTCGTGGCGCGGCTGCGGCGGATGGTGCGCCGCCACGTCGCGACCGGCGACGACGATCCGCGCCTCGTCGTGGGCGACCTCGTCCTCGACGAGGAGACCTACGAGGTCTCGCGCGGCGGCACGCCCATCGCGCTCACGGCGAAGGAGTTCGAGCTGCTGCGCTACCTCATGCGGAACCCCAGGCGGGTGCTCTCGAAGGCGCAGATCCTCGACGCCGTCTGGAGCTACGACTTCGGCGGCAGGGCCAGCATCGTCGAGATCTACGTCTCGTACCTGCGCAAGAAGGTCGACGCGCTCGGCGAGCCCATGCTGCACACCGTGCGCGGCGTCGGCTACACGATCAAGCCGGCCTGATGCGCAGCCGCGCCTGGACGCTGCGCCGCACCCTCGTGGTCGGCGCGAGCGCCGTGGTGGCGATCGCACTGCTCGTCGCGGGCGCGACGGCGGTGGCGACGCTGCGCCAGTCGGTGCTCGACCGGCTCGACGAGCAGGTGCTCGCCGGGCTCGACATCGCGGGCTCGGGGCGCGGCGGCCCCGGAGGCCCCGGAGGCCAGCCGGGCGACGGGCCCGCGCCGCGCGTGGGCACCCTGCAGCTCGTCGTGGCCGCCGACGGCACCGTCTCCGGCGCCGACTACACGGGGCTCGACGGCGGGGAGATCCCGCTCGCCGCATCGCAGGTGCAGGCGCTCCTCGACGCCGGGCTGGGCGAGCGCACCCCGGCGACCGTCGACCTCGGCGGCGAGGTGGGGCGCATGCGCGTCGCCGCCGAGTCCCGCGACGGCACGACGGTGATCGCGGGCAGCTCGCTCGGCGACGTCGACGCGACGACCGCGGCCTCGGCGGGCATCCTCGCAGCCGTCATGGGGGCCGCGCTGCTGCTCGTCGTCGTGGGCATCGCGATCGTCGTCGCCCGCGCCCTCCGGCCGCTCGAGCGCGTCGCGGCCACCGCGCAGGGCGTCGCGGCGAGGCCGCTCGCGGCGGGCGCGGTCGAGCTGCCGGAGCGCGTGCAGGATCGCGACGCCGATCCGCGCACGGAGGCCGGCCGGGTGGGGCTCGCGCTCAACACGCTCCTGCACCACGTGGAGGCCTCGCTCGCCGCGCGACAGCGCAGCGAGGAGCAGCTGCGCCGCTTCATCGCCGACGCGAGCCACGAGCTGCGCACGCCGCTCGCCTCGATCCGCGGCTACGCGCAGCTCTCGGCGGCCGAGGGAGCACCCATGACCTCCACGCAGCAGCGCTCGCTGGAGCGGATCGGCGCGGAGGCCGTGCGCATGAGCGCGCTCGTCGACGACCTGCTGCTGCTCGCCCGGCTCGACGCGGGGCAGCCGCTGCGGCAGGAGCGGGTCGACCTCGCGCTGCTGCTCATCGACGCCGTGGGCGACGCGCACGCCGCGGCGCCCGGCCACGTGTGGCTGCTCGACGTCGACGAGCCGGTCGAGGTGCCCGGCGATCCTGACCGGCTGCGCCAGGTGCTCGCGAACCTGCTGGGGAACGCCCGCGTGCACGCGCCGGCCGGCACGACGGTGACGGCCTCGCTCGATCGCGAGGGCGCGGAGGCGGTGGTGCGGGTCGTCGACGACGGCCCCGGCATCGATCCCGCGCTGCAGGAGCGGCTGTTCCAGCGCTTCGCGCGCGGCGACGAGGCGCGGCAGCGCGCCTGGGGCAGCACGGGCCTCGGCCTGTCGATCTCGGCGGCGATCGTCGCGGCCCACGGCGGCCGCATCGAGGTCGAGAGCGCCCCCGGCCGCACGGCCTTCGCGGTGCGGCTCCCGCTCGCCGAGCGCGCATAGGCGGCGCACAGGCCCGTCATCGGGGATCGCTCGGCTCCGCTCATGCGCGGCCAAGGTGCGGTTCTGCTCCGGGCAGGGGCCCCCGCGGATCGTGGGATCCATGCACGACGCCGCCTCTTCCACTCCCGCCCCCGCTCCCGCTCCCGGCGCGCCCGTCGGCGCCGACCAGCCCGCCGCCAGCCCGCGCCGCCGCCTCGGCACCCGCGCCCGCGTCGCGATCGCCGCCGGCCTCGTCGCCTGCACGACCGCGATCGGCGGCGTCGCCTGGGCGCTCGACCGCTTCGTCGTCGAGCACGTCGAGGTCGTCAGCGCCTCCTCGCTCGAGCGTGCCGCGGGCACCGCGGCCGTCGCCGCCGAGGCGGGCACGGCCTCCGCGACCGTCACGACGGAGACGGTGGGGGAGGGCGACGACGCCGCGGCGGTGACGACGGCGATCCTCGAGCTGGACGACATCACGCAGCTGCGCAGCGCCTTCGCCGACGACGCCTTCGGCGAGAACATCACCGAGCTGCCGAGCGTCATCGCCGAGCAGGTGGGCGCGAGCATCGCCATCAACGGCGACTACTACGGCTTCCGCGACACCGGCATCGTCATCCGCAACGGCGTGCTCTACCGCGACGAGGGCGTCCGCGAGGCGCTCGTGCTCTACCGCGACGGCACCGCCGCGATCGTCGACGAGACCGCCACGAGCGGCGAGGAGCTGCTCGCCGACGGGGCCTGGCAGACGCTCTCGTTCGGCCCCGCGCTCGTCGAGGACGGCGCGGTCGTCGGCGGCATCGAGAGCGTCGAGGTCGACACGAACGTCGGCAACCACTCCATCCAGGGCGACCAGCCGCGCACCGCCGTCGCGGTGCTCGAGGACGGGCGGATCGCGCTCGTGGTCGTCGACGGCCGCAGCGACGAGAGCGCGGGCATGACGCTCACCGAGCTCGCGTCCTCCCTGCAGGGCCTCGGCGCGGACGTCGCCTACAACCTCGACGGCGGCGGCTCCTCGACGATCGTCGTCGACGGGGAGGTCGTGAACGAGCCGTCGAACGGCGGCGAGCGCGCCACGAGCGACATCCTCTACGTGGTGGGCTGACCGTGGCCGTCGTCCTGATCTGCGCGCTCGACCCGGACGAGCGCCTCGAGCGCCTCGTGCGGGCGCTCGCGCCTCGGCCGGTCGTCGTCGTCGACGACGGCAGCGGCCCGGGCGCGGCCGCCGCGCTCGCCGCGGTGCGGGCCCTCGGGGCGACCGTGCTCACGCACCCCGCGAACCGCGGCAAGGGCGCTGCCCTCCGCACCGGCATCGGCCACGTGCGCGCCGCCCACCCGGGCAGCGCCGTCGTCACCGCCGACTGCGACGGCCAGCACACGCCCGAGGACGTCGCCGCCGTCGAGGCCGCGCTGGGTGCGCACCCCGACGCGATCGTGCTCGGCGAGCGCGCGCTCGTCGGTGACGTGCCGCTGCGCAGCCGGCTCGGCAACGCCGTGAGCCGGGGCCTCTTCGCCCTCGCCTCGGGCGTCCGCGTCGGGGACGCGCAGACGGGCCTGCGGGGCCTCCCGGCGGGGGCGCTGCGCTGGATCGGGCGGGTGCCGGGCGATCGCTTCGAGCACGAGCAGCGCGTGCTGCTCGAGGCCGCCCGCCGCCGCGTCGTGCTCCACGGGGTGCCGATCGCCACGGTCTACCTCGACGGCAACGCCTCCTCGCACTTCCGCCCGATCGCCGACTCCGCGCGCGTCCTCGCGCCGCTCCTCGGCCCCGTCCTGCGCTTCTCTGCGCTCGGCCTCGCGTGCTTCGCGCTCGACGCGCTGCTCGTCGTCGCCCTCACCGCCGTGCTCGGGCTCGCCGGCCTCGCGGCGCTCGCGGCCCGCGCCGTCACCGCCGGCGTGCACTTCGCGGTCGGCCGTCGCTGGGTCTTCGCCGCAGCCTCCGGGCGCACCCTCGACCAGGCCCGCCGCTACGCGCTGCTCGCCGTCGCGAGCGCCGTCGTCGGCGCGGGCGCGCTGCAGGCGGCCGTGGCCGCCGGCGCCGCCCTCCTGCCCGCGAAGCTCGCGATCGACGCGTGCCTCGCAGGCCTCGCCTACGCGGCGCAGCGCTTCGGCGTCTTCGCCCCGGCGGCGGGCGGGGCGGCGGAGGCCGCACCCGTGCCGCCCGCCACCCGCGCCGTCCCGTCGAGCCGATCCATCCCGAACCGATCCATCCCGAACCGATCCAACCCGAACCCCCACCTGGAGCTCCCGTGAACACCGCCCTCCTGCTCGCCGTCGACGCCCTCGCGATCCTCGTCCTCGCCTACGGCCTCTACTACCGCCGCCACCGCCGCCGCGACCTGCTCGTCGCCTTCGTGGGCGTCAACGTGGGCGTGCTCGCCGTGAGCCTCGTGCTCGCCGACGCGACCGCCTCGATCGGCGTGGGCCTCGGCCTCTTCGGCGTGCTCTCGATCATCCGCCTGCGCTCCACCGAGATCTCGCAGCGCGAGGTGGCCTACTACTTCGCCTCGCTGGCCATCGGCCTCGTCGCGGGCCTCGGCGCCGCCGACCTCGTGCTCTCCGGCGCCCTCATCGCGCTCGTCGTCGGCGCCCTCGCGATCGTCGACCACCCGCGCCTGCTGGCCGCCGGGCAGCACCAGCAGGTGCGCATCGACCGCGCGATCGTCGATCGCGCCGAGCTCGTCGCGCACCTCGAGCAGCTGCTCGGCGGCCGCGTGCGCCAGGCGAGCGTCGTGGAGGTCGACCTCGTCGACGACAGCACCCTGGTCGACGTGCGCTGGGACGTCGCACCGGCGCGGCAGGCGGTGGCGGCATGACCGCCGCATCCGCGTCGCGGACGATCGAGCGCGCCGTCGCCGCGCTCGAGCCGGTGGCGCTCGAGGAGCTCACGGCCGCGGCGGCGCTCCTCACCCGCGTCGACCGCAAGTACGCGCTCGCCGCCGATGACGCGGCGCGGATGCTCGCGGCGCTCCCCGAGGGCACGCGGGCGCTCGAGATCGCGGGCGAGCGCGCGCTGGCCTACGCCTCCACCTACTTCGACTCCGGCGACCTGCTCGCCTACCGGCTCGCCGCGCACGGCCGCCGCCGGCGCTTCAAGCTGCGCACGCGCACCTACGTCGACGCGAACCTCGCCTTCCTCGAGCTGAAGACCCGCGGCGGCCGCGGCACGACCGTGAAGGAGCGCATCGCGTACGCGCCGGAGGACCGGGCCGTGCTCACCGAGGACGGCCGCGCGTACGCGGAGGAGGGGCTCGCCGTCGTCGGCATCCCCGCGCCGCCGCTGCGGCCCGTCATCGAGACCGCCTACCGCCGCACGACGCTGCTGCTGCCCGACGGCGCCACCCGCGCGACCGTCGACACCGACCTCGCGTGGCGCCTCGACGACGGCACGACCCTCCGGACGCCCGGCCTCGTCATCGTCGAGACGAAGGCGACCGGCGGCCCGGGCAGCGTCGACCGGCTGCTGTGGCGCGCGGGGCACCGCCCCGATCGCGTCAGCAAGTTCGCCACCGGCCTCGCGGCCCTCCGGCCCGACCTCCCCGCCAACCGCTGGCACGGCGTGCTGCGCCGCTGCTTCGCCGACGCCGAGCGCACCGCCGCCTGAGCGGCCCACCGACACCGAACCCCTGAGAAGGAGACCACCATGACCACCGACCGCCGCCCGCTCGAGCCCATCCGCGACGAGCCCGCCCTCGCCGCCCGTCCTCATCGCCGCCGCGCGCCGCTGCGCCGCCTGCTGCCCGCCGTCGCGATCGTCGCGACCGGCGCGCTGCTCGCCGGCTGCACCGCCGTCACCGCAGGGATCGCCGCGGCGGGCGCCGGCACGAGCAGCGCCTCCGGCACCACGACCACGACGAGCGCCGTCACGAGCGCCACGCTCGACGAGCTCGTCGCCGTCAACGAGGACGGCACCGTCGTCCGCGAGGACGAGTGGAGCGCCGCCGACGCCATCGACGTGACGCTCTCCGGCACCGGCGCGACCGCCGCGAGCGGCGTGACGAGCGCCGACGGGGTCGTCACGATCACCGAGGCGGGCGTGTACCGCCTCTCGGGTGGCCTCGACGGCAGGGTCGTGGTGGCCGCGGCGGAGGACGCCCAGGTCGTGCTGCTGCTCGACGGCGCCTCGATCGCCTCCGACGACGGCCCCGCGATCGAGGTGCAGACGGCCGACGACGTCGCCATCCACCTCGTCGACGGCACCTCGAGCACGATCGTCGACACGACGGCCTACGCCGCGGACGCCGGGGCGCACGCCGCGATCGACGCCGCGGCCGACCTGACGGTCTCGGGTGCCGGTGCGCTCGCGATCGAGGCCTCGGACGATGGCATCTCGACGAGCGACGACCTCGCGATCATCGGCGGCGAGCTCGAGGTCGTCGCCGGCGACGAGGCGCTGCGGGGCGGCGACTCGCTGCTCGTCGAGGAGGGCGCGCTCCGCCTCGACGCGGGCGGCGACGCGCTGCAGAGCGACCAGGAGGACGGCGAGGGCCGCGGCTGGATCGCGATCGAGGGCGGCACGATCGAGGCGACCGCCGGCGACGACGGCCTGCACGCGGCCAGCGACATCCTCGTCTCGGGCGGCACGATCACCGTGGACGCCGTCGGCGACGGCCTGCACGCCGACGTGGCGCTCGCGATCGCGGGCGGCAGCGTGACCGTCGCGGGGTCCGACGAGGGCCTCGAGTCGGCGCTCGTGCAGATCGACGGCGGCACGATCGACGTCACCGCGAGCGACGATGCCATCAACGGCTCGGCGGGCTCGTCCTCGACGACCGCCGACCAGGGCGGCATGGGCGGCGGCATGGCCGACTCCGGCGAGCTCGTCGCCATCACCGGCGGCGACGTGACGCTGCGCGCCGGCGGCGACGGCCTCGACTCCAACGGATCGATCGAGCTGAGCGGCGGCACCGTCGTCGTCTGGGGCCCGACGAGCGACGGCAACGGCGCGCTCGATGCGAACGGCGGCCTCTCAGTCACCGGCGGCACGCTGCTCGCGGTGGGGTCCGCCGGCATGGCCGAGTCGCCCGACGACACCTCCACGCAGGGCTGGCTGCAGGTGGCCGCGAGCGGCCAGGCGGGCTCGACCATCGAGGTCCGCGACGAGTCCGGCGCGACGATCGCGAGCTTCCAGGCGGCGTCGGCCTTCGCGAACGTCGTGTTCTCGAGCGCGGCGCTCACCGGCACGACCGCGACGGTCGTGGTCGACGGCGCCGAGACCGCGGCGACGCTGGGCACAGCGACCGGTGGCGGCATGGGCGGAGGCCAGGGAGGCCCCGGCGGCCCCGGCGGCCGCCCGTAGGCGCAATGCGTGCGGGGCGGGGCGGGGCGGTGCTGCGGCGCCGCCCCGCCCCGCCCCGCGTCGGCGGCGGAGGCTCGGGCGCGCACCGGGCCTCCCGCCGACGTCCCTAGGCTGGAGGCATGACGACGACGCGCGCCCTCGGCACCTCCGGCCTCCAGGTCTCGACCATCGGCCTCGGCTGCAACAACTTCGGCCGCAGGGGCACCCGCACCGAGGACCAGGCGGGCACCGACGCCGTCATCCACGCCGCGATCGACCACGGCATCACGCTCTTCGACACGGCCGACATCTACGGCAACCCCGCCACGACCTCCGAGGCCCTCATGGGCGTCGCGCTCGCGAAGGCCGGATCCGCCGCCCGCGACCGCGTCGTGCTCGCCACGAAGTGGGGCCACAGCGGCTTCGCGATCGAGGGCACCGAGGGCTGGGGGCCCAAGGGCGCCCGCGGCTACATCCGCAGCGCCGTCGAGGCCTCGCTCCGCCGCCTGCAGACCGACCGCATCGACCTCTACCAGCTGCACACGCCCGACCCCTCGACGCCGATCGAGGAGACCGTGCGCGCGCTCGACGAGCTCGTCGCCGAGGGCAAGGTGCGCGCCTACGGCCACTCCAACCTCAGCGCCGAGCAGATCCGCGAGGCCGCCGCGGTCGAGAGCCCGAACGGGTTCGTCTCGGCGCAGGACGAGTACTCGCTCGTCGAGCGCGACGTCGAGCGCGAGGTGCTGCCCGCGGTGCTCGAGGCCGGCATCGGCTTCCTGCCCTACTTCCCGCTCGCGAACGGCCTGCTCTCGGGCAAGTACACGGCCGACGCGCGTCCGGTCGGCGGCCGCCTGACGGCCCTGAAGCCGCAGCTGCTCGACGAGGCCGACTGGACGCGCCTGGCGGAGTACGACCGCATCGCGCGCGAGGCGGGCCGCACGATGCTCGAGGCGACGTTCCAGTGGCTGCTCGCGCAGCCCGCGGTGACGAGCGTCATCGCCGGAGCGACCCGCCCCGAGCAGATCGCGCAGAACGCGGCCGCCGGCCAGGGCGAGCTCGACCCCGCGACGGTCGAGGAGATCGCGGGCGTCTTCGCCTGAGCGCCGGCGGCGCGGCCCGACTCCGGCGCGGCCGGGCCAGGGAGCGGCCGGGCCAGGGAGCGGCCGGGCCAGGGAGCGGCCGGGCTGCGGCGCGACCGGGCTAGGGGGCGTAGTCGGTGCCGTGCGCGTCGACGTAGGGCTGCACGTCGCCCGCGCGGAGCGCGTCGCCGAGCTCGGCGGTGCGCGCCTCGTCGACGACGTTCACCGACTGCCCCGCCTGGTTCCCGAAGCCGGAGATCGGCGCCATGAGGCTGATCACGGCTGCGTCGTCGAGCTCCTGGCTCATCGCGGCGAGCGCGAGCATGTCCTCGACCGAGAGGTCTCCCGTGATCTTCACGCGCGAGGCCACGTGGCCCATGAGCGTCGCGAGCGCGGCGGGGTCCTCGGCGATGTCGTCGATGCGCGCGAGCATGCCCGCGATGGCGGCCCGCTGCCGCTCGGTGCGGTCGAGGTCGCCGAGCGGCAGGCCCTTCCGCTGCCGCACGAAGATCAGGCCGTCGGTGCCGGAGAGGTGCACGGGGTCGGCCGTGAGGTCGACGACGCGCCCGGTGCTGTTGACCGTGACGCGCGTGGGGTGCTGGTTGTCGGCGTCGAAGCCGTCGAGGGCGCGCGTGAGCCCGATGAACCCCTCGAAGTCGGTCTGCACGACGTAGTCGATCTCGAGGCCGCCGAACAGCTCCGAGACGGTGCTGCGGATGAGCTCGGTGCCGCCGCGGGCGAAGGCGCTGTTGATCTTGCCCGAGCCGTACCCGGGGATCGCGACCCAGGAGTCGCGCGTGATCGAGATGAGCGAGAGCGCGTCGCGCTCGGCCGAGATCTGGGCGAGCATGATCGTGTCGGCCTGCCCCGTGAACGAGCCGGGCGTCCGCGAGTCGGAGCCGAGCAGCAGGGCGGTGACGGCGCCCTCCGGGAGCGGGTCGATCGGCGCGTCCGGGGTGGGCGTCGGCGCGGGGGCCGTCACCGAGGGCTGCGCGCGCGTCGTGCTCGGCGTGGGCTCCGGCTCCTCCTGCGGCCCGCAGCCGACGAGCGCGAGCGCCGCGACCGTCGCGACCGCGATGGCCCGCAGGCGCAGGGCTCGGGGCCCCGGGGCTCGGGCATCCAGGGGGCGTGCGTCGCGTCGCATGGTGCTCCTCGTCGGTTCGGCCGGCGCGCGGGGCGCCGGCGCGTCGAGGCTACCGGAGCCGGAGGCGCGCTCCGGTTCAGCGGAGCGCGGCGTAGCCCTGCTCGTCGCGGGCGTTCGAGGCGGCGCGCACCGTGCCGTCGGCGTCGCGCGCCGCGTACGAGAGCCGGCCGAGCGCCCACGCGCCCGCGTCGGTCACGACGTGGCCGCGCGAGCGCAGGCCCGCGATCGCCGCCTCGCCGAGCCGCGACTCCACGTGGAGGCCGCCCGGCTCCCACACGCGCGGCTCGAAGGAGGAGACGAGGTGCGTGACGTGCCACGAGGGCGCGTCGATCGCCGCCTGCGCGTCGAGCCCGAGCACCCGCATGCCGAGCAGCATCGCCAGCTGCCACTGGTCCTGCTGGTCGCCCCCGGGCGTGCCGAGCGCAGCCGTGCCGCCGTCGTCGTCGACGAGCATCGTGGGCGAGAGCGTCGTACGCGGGCGCACGGAGGGCGCGAGGCTCGTCGTGAGCCCCTCCTCGAGCCACAGCATCTGCGCGCGGGTGCCGAGGCAGAAGCCGAGCTCGGCGATCGTGGGCGCCGACTGCAGCCAGCCGCCGGAGGGCGTGGCCGAGACGACCATGCCGTCGCGGTCGACGACGTCGATGTGGCACGTGTCGCCGCGGGTCGGCTCGCCGGTGCCCGCGGCCTTGGGTGCGGCACCCGCGGCCTCGGCGCGCGGCATGCGCGGGGCGCCGTGCAGCGCGCCGGGGCGCAGGCTCGAGCGAGGCCTCCTCGCCGATGAGCGCGCGGCGCGTGGCCAGGTAGGGCTCGTCGAGGAGTCCCGTGAGGTCGGCGCCGTCGCCGAACCAGGCGTCGCGGTCGGCGAGGGCCAGCTTCGCGGCCTCGGCAGCGAGGTGCACGAGCCGCTCGTCGAAGGCCTCCGCCCGCTCGGGCAGCAGCGGCTCGAGGATGCCGAGCGCCTCGAGCAGCATCGGCCCCTGCGTCCAGGCGCCCGCCTTGTGCACGGTCGTGCCGCGCCACGGCATCGACATCGTGGGCTCCCAGGAGGGCCGCCAGGCGGCGAGGTCGTCGCCCGTCAGGAGGCCCGCGTGGGCGGCGCCGGAGGAGTCCATGAAGGCCTCGCGGCTGTGCCGGTCGACCGCCTCGGCCACGAAGCCCTCGCTCCAGGCGGCGAGCGCGGCGTCGCACGCGGCCTCGCGGCCGAGCCCGCTGCCGGCGTCGGCGAGGCGGCGGTAGGTCTCGGCGAGCGCGGGGTTCCGCACCACGTCCCAGGCCTCGGGCACCTGCGCCGACCACAGCGCGTGCGAGGCGGCCCAGTGCTCGGCGAAGAAGTCGGCGCGGCCCGCGATGGTGCGGGCGACGCGCGGCAGCACCCGGTGGCCGCGCTCGGCGAGCTCGATCGCGAACGCGAGCACCTGCTCCGGCCGCCACGTGCCGTGGTCGCGCACGAGCGTCAGCCACGCGGGCACGGCGCCCGGGACGACGGCCGCGAGCTGGCCGGTGCCGGGGATGTGGTCGATGCCCTCGGCGCGCATCCGCTCGATCGTCGCGGCGGCGGGCGCGACGCCCTGCCCGCACAGCACCTGCGGCTCCTGCCCGGGGAGGCGCACGATGGCGGGCAGGTCGCCGCCCGGGCCGTTGAGGTGCGGCTCGACGACGTGCAGCACGAAGCCCGCGGCGGCCGCGGCGTCGGCCGCGTTGCCGCCCCGCTCCAGCACGGCCATGCCGCTCGACGACGCGAGCCAGTGCGTCGAGGCGACGGCTCCGAACGATCCCTGCAGCGGCGGCCTGGTGCGCATCATGCCCTCCACCGTAGCGAGGTCGCGCCGTGCGGCCGCCGGGGCCGGAGGGCCCGCGGCGGCCGCGTGGGAGGCCGGTCGAGGCGGCTCAGGCGAGCTCGTCGAGCAGCGCCCGCATCTCGTCGACCTCCGCCCGCTGCGTGGCGATCACCTGCTCGCTGAGCGCGAGCGCGGCCGGATCGGCGCCCGCCTCGAGGTGCGCCTCGGCCATCTCGAGCGCGCCCTCGTGGTGCAGGGCCATGCCCTCCAGGAACAGCACGGCGGCGCGGTCGGCGTCGGCGTCGCGGATGGCCGCGAGGTCCTCCTCCGACTGCATCCCGGCCATGCCGTGGTCGCCGTGGTCGGCCATGTCGCCGTCGGCGCCCCAGGCCTCGAGCCACTGCTCCATCTGCGCGATCTCGGGGCCCTGCGCCGCGCGGATGCGCTCGGCGAGGTCGGCGACGCGCGCGTCGAGCCCGTCGTGGGCCAGCACGAGCTCGCTCATCTCGACCGCCTGCTCGTGGTGGGCGGCCATGCCCGTCGCGTACGCGACGTCGGCGTCGTTCCACGTGGCGCCGGCGCCATCGCCGGCGCTCGGCCGCATGCCGTGGTCGCCGTGGTCGGCGGCGGCGCCGCCCGTGCTGCAGCCGGCGAGGCCGAGGCCGACCGCGAGGGCGGCGGCGAGGGGGACGAGGGCGGTGGTGGTGCGCATCAGCGCTCCTTCCTGTCGTCGCCGGCGGCCCGGTCGCCCTCGGGGGCGTCCAGGATCCGCGCGGCGGTGCGGGCGGGATCGAGGTCGAGGCGGCGCAGCAGCTGCGCGTTGAGGGCGACGACGATGGTCGAGGCCGACATGAGCAGCGCGCCCACCGACATGGGCAGCACGAAGCCGACGGGGGCGAGCACGCCGGCCGCGAGCGGCACGGAGACGAGGTTGTAGCCGGCCGCCCACCAGAGGTTCTGCACCATCGTGCGGGCGCTGCGGCGCGAGAGCTCGACGACGCCGAGCACGCTGCGCGGGTCGGAGCTCGCGAGCACGACGCCCGCGGAGGCCACGGCGACGTCGGTGCCGGCGCCGATCGCGAGGCCGACGTCGGCGCGGGCGAGCGCGGGCGCGTCGTTGACGCCGTCGCCGACGAACGCGACGGTGCGGCCCTCGGCCTGCAGCCGCGCGACCTCCTCCGCCTTGTGCTCGGGGCGCACGCCCGCGGCGACGCGCTCGATGCCGAGCTCGCCCGCCACCTGCCGGGCCACGGCCTCCGCGTCGCCCGTCACCATCGCGACGTCGACCCCGAGCGCGCGCAGCGCCCGCACGGCCTCGCGCGACTCCGGGCGGATCTCGTCGGCCAGGCGCAGGGCGCCGGCGACGGCGCCGTCGACGACGACGTGCAGCACGATCGCGCCGGCCGCCTGCCAGGGCGCGACGCCGTCGAGCTCGGATGCGCCCTCCTCGGCGAGCAGGCGCGGGCCGCCGACGCGCACGCGCGCGCCCTCGACCGTCGCGGTGACGCCGACGGCGGGGGAGGAGGCGGCGCCGGAGGCGGCGGGCACGGCGAGGCCGTCGGCCTCCGCCCGGCGCACGATGGCGCGGGCGAGCGGGTGCTCGCTCTCGGCCTCGGCGGCGGCAGCGAGGGAGAGCAGGCGCGGCACGTCGCCGTCGGCGGCGATCGCATCGACCACGGCGGGCTCGCCGGCGGTGAGGGTTCCGGTCTTGTCAAAGAGGACGACGTCGACGCGCCGCATCGTCTCGAGCGCGAGCCGGTCGGCCACGAGCACGCCGCCGCGCGCCGCGCGCTCGGTCGCGATCGAGACGACGAGCGGGATCGCGAGGCCGAGCGCGTGGGGGCAGGCGATCACGAGCACGGTGACGGCGCGCACGACGGCGTCGTCCGGGCTGCCGACGGCCGTCCAGGCGATCGCGGTGACGACGGCCGCGCCGAGCGCGAACCAGAACAGCCAGCCGGCGGCGCGGTCGGCCAGCCGCTGCGCGCGCGTGCTCGATGCCTGCGCGTCGGCCACGAGGCGGCGGATGCCCGCGAGCGCGGTGTCGTCGCCCGTCGCGTCGACCCGGATGCGCAGGCCCGAGTCGGTCGCGACGGTGCCCGCGACGACGCGGTCCCCGGAGCCGCGGTGCACGGGGCGCGACTCGCCCGTGATCATCGACTCGTCGACGCTCGCCTCGCCCTCGACGACCGCGCCGTCCGCGGGCACGCGGGCACCGGGCCGCACGAGCACGAGGTCGCCGACCTCGAGGTCGGCGGGTGCGACCCGCTCGGTGCCGCCCTCGACGATCCGCTCGGCCTCGTCGGGCAGCAGCGCCGCGAGCGCGTCGAGCGCGGAGGACGTCTGGGCGAGCGAGCGCATCTCGAGCCAGTGGCCGAGGAGCATGATCGCCACGAGCAGCGCGAGCTCCCACCAGAAGTCGAGGCCGTGCTCGGCGAAGCCGAGGGATGCGGCCCAGGAGGCGACGAACGCGACGGTGATCGCGAGCCCGATGAGCAGCATCATGCCGGGGCGGCGGCCCCGCAGCTCCCGCACGGCCCCCACGAGGAACGGGCGGCCGCCAACGGCGTAGAGGATCGTGCCGAGCACGGGGGAGACCCACGGCGCCCAGGGGGCGTCGGGCAGCGGGTAGCCGACGATCATCGCGAACATCTCGCTCGCGAGCACCGTGGGGATCGCGAGGGCGAGCATCCACCAGAAGAGGCGGCGGAAGGCGGCGGCGTGGTCGCCGTGGCCGTGGTGGCCGGCGTGGCCGTGGTGCGCGTCGCCGCCGGCGCGGGGCCCGCGCTCGTGTACGGCGCTCGCGGCGTGCGGGTCGTGGCTCGACATGCGGTCGACCGTATACCCCTGGGGGGTATGTCGCAACCCGGATCGTCCACAGGTGCGGCCGCGCTCGGCGCGGGCCGCGGCGCGCCTCCCGCATGCTCCGCGGCATGGAACGAGTCCGCATCCGCACGCCCCAGTCCCTGCTCGCGCTGCTGCCGCGCATCGCCGGCCCCGTGGAGCCCGACGCGCTGTTCGTCGTGCCGCTCGCGCGCGGCCGATCCGGCACCCCCATGACCCTCGACCTGCCGGAGCCCGCGACGGCGGCGGCGCTCGCGGCGGCGATCCGGCGCGGTGCCCCCGAGGCCGACGCCGTGCTCCTCGTCGCGAGCCTCGCGGCACCGATCGGCGCCGGCGCCCTCCCGGGGGCGGCGGGGGAGCGCGCGCTCGTGGCCGCGCTCGTGGCCGAGCGGCTCGGCGTGCTCGAGTCGCTCGCGCTCGCACCGGACGCCTGGGGCGACTACGCGAGGCCGGCGTCCGCCCGGGGGCCGAGGGCCGAGCTCGACCTCGAGGACGATCCCGTGCCGGGCGCGCCGCTGCCGCCCGAGGTCCCGGGCATCCCCGTCGGCGACGACGCGGCCATCGCGCGCCTCGACGCCGCGCTCAGGGCCCTCGCGCCCGCCGCCGTGGCCGCCGCGGCCGACGACCCCGTCCCGGCGCTCGAGGCGGGCCTCGCCGCCGCGCCGCTGCTCGCCTCGGGCGGGCGCTCGGCGCTCGGCGTCGACCGCGCGGCCGAGGCCGCGCTCGCCGTGGCGCTCGTGCATCGGCCGGCCCTCCGCGACCTCGCGATCGTCGTCGCGATCGACGGCCCGGAGGCGCAGGCCGCCGGCGACGCCGCGGGCGCGGCGCGCATGCTGGGCGAGGGGCCGGCACCCGATCACGGCGGCGTCCTCGCGCAGCTGCGGGCCTGGACGGCGCTCGCCGCGGCGACGCCCGTCGAGGATCGCGCGCCGCTCCTCGTCATCGTCGGGTTCCTGCACTTCGCGCTGGGCCGCGGCCGCACCGCGGCGCGCTGCGCCGAGCAGGCGGCCGCGATCGACCCGGGGCTCACGATGGCGCCGCTCCTGCGCGACCTCGTCGACGCGCGCGGCGCGCCGGCCTGGCTGCGGGGGCGCACCGCGCGTCCAGCCCGCGCCGAGGCGCGAGCGGGGGACACCGCGTAGCGTCGCGGCATGGCGAGCGATGGCAAGCACGACGTCCTGGTGATCGGCGGCGGCAACGGCGGGCTCTCCGCCGCGGCGCGCCTGCGGCGGCGCGGCTGCCCCGACGTCGGGCTCGTCGAGCCCTCCGAGGTCCACGTCTACAAGCCGCTCCAGAACTACGTCGCCACGGGCCTCGCGCCCATGGCCGCGCTCACGAGGCCGCAGGCACCGCTCATCCCGCAGGGGGTGACGTGGCATCGCGCGGCCGCGGTCCGGATCGACCCCGAGGCGCGCGTCGTCGAGCTCGACGACGGCAGGAGGCTCCGCTACGGCGACCTCGTGCTCGCCCCCGGCGCCCGCATCGACTGGGCGGCGCTGCCGGGCGCCGCGGACGCGCTCGACGCGCGCCTGGCCGTCACGGCCTTCGAGCCTGCCGAGGCTCGCGGCCGCGGCGGAGCGGCTGGCCGCGCTGCGCGAGGGCACGGCGATGTTCACGCTCCACGACCAGCCGGCATCCGGGCGCGAGACGGCGCTGAAGCCGCTGCTCATCGCGTGCGACCGCTGGCGCGCGGAGGGTGCGCTCGACCGGATCGACGTCGTGCTCGTCCACGAGGGCGAGGCGCTGCACCCCGTGCCGCGGATCGCGGCCGAGGTCGGCCGGCACCTCGACCGCTACGGCGTGCGCACGATCGCCCGCTCCCGGCTCGTCGCGATCGAGGGCGACGTCGCGGTGCTCGAGGGCCCGGGCGGCGCGCGCCGCGAGCGGGTCGCGCTGCTGCACGTGCTCCCGCCGTACGCGCCGCAGCCGCTCGTCGCCGCCTCGGGGCTCGACGGGCCGGGCAGCGGCGGGTTCGTCGACGTCGACCCCGATCCGCTGCGCCACCGCGCGCATCCCCGGATCTGGGGCGTCGGCGACGGCGCGGCGCTCGGCGACGGCCGCACGGGCGGCGCGCTCCGCCATCAGGTGCGCATCGTCGTCGACAACATCCGGCATGCGCGCGCCGGCGCGAGGCTCGAGCGCTACGACGGCTACACGGTCGCGCCCATCGCCACCGGGCGCCGCAGCCTCTCGTTCGGCGAGTACGACCGGCAGCTGCGGGTGCGCGGCAGCATCCCGCTCGTCGACGAGGTGCGCTCGAGCCCCGTGTGGCACCTCGTCGACCGCTACGCGCTGCCGCGCACGTACTGGCGGGGCATCCTCGCGGGCCGTCTCTGAGAGCCGCCCGCATGGCCTCCATCCCCGGTCGCCTGGCGCGTCGCGAGGCTCGGAGCCGCGTCGTGGGAGACTGGCAGGCGTGACCCACATCGGATCGGCAGCCGGCGAGCACGCGACAGAGGGCCCTGAGGCGCGCCGCTTCGCGGTGCGGTGGGCGGGGCTCACCGACACCGGCTTCCGCCGCCAGCACAACGAGGACTCGCTCGTCACCCAGCCGCCCGTCTTCGCGGTGGCCGACGGCATGGGCGGGCACTCGCACGGCGACCTCGCCTCGAAGGCCGTCGTCGAGCACCTGGGCGGCCTCGCAGGCCTCGAGGCCGTCGAGCCCATCGACGTCGTCGACGCCCTGCGCGCGGCGACCGACGAGATCGAGCGCCTCGGCGACGGCGACGGCGCCGCGGGCACCACCGTGACGGGCTGCGCGTTCGCGATCCACGAGGGCGCGCCGCACTTCGCGGTCTTCAACGTCGGCGACTCCCGCACCTACGCGATGCTCGGCGAGCGCCTCACGCGCATCACGACCGACCACTCCGTCGTGCAGGAGCTCATCGACGCGGGCCTCCTCACCGAGGAGGAGGCCGAGACGCACCCCGAAGCCAACGTGGTCACGCGCGGCGTGGGCGCCGGCATCGATCCCGTGCCCGACTACTTCCTGCTCCCGATCATGCCCGGGCTGCGCCTGCTCGTCTGCTCCGACGGCCTCACCAAGGAGGTCCACGACGTCGACATCGAGCGCATGCTGTGGGAGCACGAGGAGCCCGCGGCCGCCGCCGAGGCGCTCGTCGCCGCCGCGCTCGACCACGGCGGGCGCGACAACGTGTCCGTCATCGTCGTCGACGTCACGAGGGCGCCCACGGTCGAGGACGTCGACCGCACGGTGCCCCGGACGACGCTCCGCGACGAGGAGCCAGGGCGGCCCTGATGCCCAGGCGGCTCCCCTCAGCGCCGCCGGTCCTGCCCGGCTTCTCGCACCTGCACGTGCTGGGCACCGGCGGCTACGCCGATGTGTTCCTGTACGAGCAGGCGCTGCCGCGGCGGCCCGTCGCCGTCAAGGTGCTGCTCGCGGAGCTCGTCGACGAGGACGTGCGGGCGTCGTTCCGCAGCGAGGTCAACCTCATGGGGCGGCTCTCGTCGCACCCGGGCATCCTCACGGTCTTCTCGGCCTCCGTGGCGAGCGACGGCAGGCCCTACCTCGTCATGGAGCTCGCGAACCCCGAGCTCGGCGAGCGCTTCCGCACCGAGCCGCTCGGCGTCGAGGCCGCGCTCCGCGTCGCGATCCACATCGGCTCCGCGATCGAGACCGCCCACCGAGCGGGCGTGCTGCACCGCGACATCAAGCCCGCGAACATCCTGACGACCGCGTTCGGGCATCCGGTGCTGTCCGACTTCGGCATCGCCGGCCTCCGGCACGACGTCTCGGAGGCTGCGGGGGTCTCGGTGCCGTGGGCGGCGCCCGAGGTGCTGCGCGGCGGCACGGGCGGCACGATCGCCACCGAGGTGTGGTCGCTCGGCGCCACGATCTTCTCGCTCATCGCCGGTCGCAGCCCCGCCGAGCAGCCGGGCCGCGCCAACGACCAGGCGGCGCTCACCGACCGGATCGTCGCGCACGACCTGCTGCCCTCGCGCGCGATCCCAACGGCGCTGCGCCCCGTGCTCGATCGCGCGATGGCGGCGAAGCCCGCCGACCGCCACCCGAGCGTCGAGGCGCTCCTCGAGGACCTCCAGCGCGTGCAGCGCGAGCTCGAGCTCGACGTCACCCCGATCGAGGTCGAGCTCGACCCGTGGGCCTCCGGGCCCGCCACGCAGGCGGAGGAGGACGTCGAGGCGCAGGCCGACGCGCTGCGGCTGCGCCAGCGCCGCGCGCGCCGCTCGCCGGGCATCACGGGCAGCCGCATCGACATCTCCTCGTCGACGGGCCGCAGGACGCCCCAGCAGCCGAAGCGGCTCGCGGTCGGCGTGGGCATCGCTGCGGCGACCGTCGTGGTGCTCGGCATCGTCGCGGTCGCCGCGCTCGCGCTCTCCTCGGTGTCGGCCCGCATCCCCTCGGTCGCCGAGGTGGCCGCGACGCCGGCGAGCGGCGCGGTGGAGTTCGCGTGGCAGGACCCGGGCCTCACGGGCACCGACACCTACCTCGTGCGCACCTCCACGGGCGACTCCCTCATCCAGGGCGGCACGAGCTTCACCCTCACGGGGGAGCCGGGCGAGCGCCTCTGCGTGCAGGTCGCCGTCAACCGCGACGGCTCGACGGGCGAGAGCACCGAGTCCTGCGCGGAGCCGCTGCCATGAGGCGCGGCACCGCCGCGGCGGGCCTCGGCGGACTCCTGGTCGCCGGGGTCGTGGCCGGGGCGGTGCTGAGCCCGGGCTACGCGGCCGTGGAGCCGGAGCTCGACGGCTCGAGCGTGTGGGTCGCGAACGGCGAGGCGGGGGCGATCGGGCTCGCGAACACCGCGAACCGCGCGATCGAGCGCGTGCTGCGGGTGGGCGCCGTCGACGAGGCGCTCGTGGGCGCGAGCGGCACGGTGCTCGTCGACCGCGACGCCTCGACGGTGCGGGTGGTGCTCGACGCCGCGACCGAGCCGGGGCCCGCGGTGCCGATCAGCGCCGGCGCCGACGTGCAGGTGCGCGGCGACGACGTCCTCATCGCCGCCGAGACCACGGGCGACGTGTGGCGCTCGAGCGTCGGCGCGCTCGCCGAGGGCGCGCAGCTCGGCGACGCGGTCGTCGCGCTCGGCCGGGGCGGCGTCGCGGTGCTCGGCGAGACCGCGCTCATGGCCGCCTCGCCCGGCCTCGGCCGCGTGCTGACGATCGACGACGCGGGCGAGACCGTCGCGAGCGAGCGCGCCCCCATCTCGCCCTCCGCCCCCGCGCTGCAGCTCACGGCGCTCGGCGACGAGTGGGTGCTGTTCGACGCGGGCGCGGGCGTGCTCTCCACCGCCACGTGGGAGACCGCCGTCGAGGCCACGGGGGTGCGCCTGCAGGAACCCGGCGACGACGCGGGCGCGGTGCTCTACGCGACCGACGACGGCCTCGTGCGCCAGCAGCTCGGGATCCACGCGAGCGAGGTGCTCGCCTCCGGCCTGCAGGGCGAGCCGGCCGCGCCGCTCGTCGCCGGCGGCTGCACCTTCGCCGCCTGGGCCTCCGGCACCGCGTGGCGCGACTGCGAGGAGCAGGAGCCGGTCGTGCTCTCGATCGACGGCGTCGCGCCCAGCGCGCCGCTCGCGATCCTCCACCGCGGCTCGGCGACGGCGCTCGTCGACCCGCTCGCGGGCGACGCCTGGGCGATCGACCGCGACGGCGGCCGCGTCGAGGGCTGGCAGCTCGAGGCCGAGGAGCCCGAGGCCGAGGCGCCGAGCGACGGCGAGACCGTGGAGCAGGAGGTCGAGGCGGCCCCCGCCCCGCCCACCGCGGTCGACGACGAGCTCGGCGCGCGCCCGGGCGCCGTCACGGTGCTGCCGGTGCTGCTGAACGACACCGACCCGAACGGCGACCCGATCGTCATCACCGACGTCGCGAGCGACCGGGAGGACGCGCCGGTCTCCATCCAGCCCGACGGGCGCGGGATCCGCCTCGAGGCCCCGGACGCGGGCGTCGTCGTCGTCGACTACCGCGTCTCCGACGGCACCGAGAGCGACGCGGCGCGCGCCGTGGTCACGGTGCGGCCCACGGGCAACGAGCCGCCGCGGCTCGAGCGCGCGCGCGAGGCGACGCTCGAGGCGGGCGGCACCATCGTGCTCGACGCGCTCGACGGCTGGCTCGATCCCGACGGCGACTCGCTCGCCGTGGTGTCCGCGACGGCGGAGGCGCCCGACCGGGTGACGGTGCGCCCCGACGGCAGGCTCGAGTTCCGCGACGGGCGGGCGGGCGCCCAGCGCGAGGTCGCCGTGACCGTGACCGACGGCCAGGCGACGGCGACGGCCTCCCTGCCGCTCACCGTGCACGCGGGCGCCGTGCCGATCAGCGCCGACCCGATCACGGCGGTCGGCAGGCCGGGGCAGCGGCTCGTGCTCGAGCCGCTGCTGGCCTCCCACGGCGGTGCCGGCGCGCTCAGCCTGCACAACGTCGTCGCCGCAGGGCTGCCGGTCGAGCCGCACTACGGCGACGGCACGATCGAGGTGGTGCCGACCGAGGCCGGCCTCATGCGCTTCACCTACGTCGTCACCGACGGCACCTCCACCCGCAACGGGCTCGCCGCCGTCCGCGTCCTCGACCCCGTCGACGCGTCCGCTCCGCCCGTCACGACGCCCGGCAGGGCGCTGCTGCCCGCGATCGGCGCGGTCGAGGTCGGGGTCGATCGCCTCGCGCACGATCCCGCGGGCGGCGTCGTCGCCGTCACCGTCGCGACGAGCGAGGATCCGGCGGTGCGCGCGGAGGTCGTCGACGGCGACCGCGTGCGGCTCCGCCTCGTCGACGAGCTCGAGGGCTCCGCCCTCGTCCGCTACACGGTGACGAACGGCGGGCGTGCCGCGAGCGGGGAGCTGCTCGTCTCGGCGGCCGCAGCGGCGGCGGTGCAGGCGCCGATCGCGCGCGACGACGCCGTCAGCGTGCGCCCTGGCGGCCTCGTCGACGTGCCCGTGCTCGCGAACGACGAGCAGCCGGACGGCCTCGACGTCGTCGTCGACGGCATCGTAGCGCCGCCCGAGCAGGGCCTCCTCTTCGTCGACGGCGACCGCCTCCGCTACGTCGCGGCCGACGAGCCCGGCACCTTCCACGCCACCTACGCCGTGCGCGGCCCCGACGGGCAGACCGCGACGGCGGCGGTCGAGCTGCGGGTCGCGGCGGCGGCGCAGACCACGAACGCGGCGCCGGAGGCTCCCACCCTGGAGGCCCGGGTCGTCGCCGGCGCGAGCGTCGACCTGCCGCTCCCGCTGTCGAACGCCGACCCCAACGGCGACCCCGTGCAGCTCCTCGGGCCCTCGAGCGCGCCATCGCTCGGGTTCGTCACGCAGTCGGGGCCGTCGATCCTGCGGTACCAGGCGGGCGACTACTCCGTCGGCACCGACGAGTTCCGCTACCGGATCGCCGACGACCTCGGCGGGGTCGCGGAGGGCACGGTGCGCATCGCGGTCGTCGAGCCCTCCGCCGCCCTCCCGCCGGTCCTCGGGGCGGACGTCGCGGCGATGCGGCCCGACTCGACGCTCGTCGTGCCGGTGCTCGACAACGACGAGGACCCCGCGGGCCTGCCGCTGCGGATCGTCGACGTGCGCACCGACTCCGCGGGCGCGTCCGCCGTGGAGCGCGACGGCGCGGTGGAGGTCACGGCGGGCCCGGGCACCGCGCGCATCGGCGTGCTCGTCACGGTCGAGAACTCGGCGGGCTCGTCCGCAGCGAGCTGGCTGCGGGTCGACGTCGACCCGGATGCGGCGCCGCCCGCGCCCGACGTGCAGGACGTGCAGGTGGGCATCCAGTCGATCGCCGAGGCCGACGCGGTGCGGATCGACCCGCTCGCGCACGCGAGCGTCCGCGACGGCCGCGCCGACGTGCTGGAGGCGAGCCTGCCCATGCCGGCCGAGGGCGTCGTGCTGCGCGAGGACGGCTCGATCGAGATCGCGGTCGGCGACCGCACGCGCTACGTGCCCTTCGCCGTCGTCCGCAGCGACGACGTCGGTGCGACCGGCACCGCGGTCGTCGCGGTGCCGGGCCGCGACGACGCCCTGCCGCAGCTGCGACCCGGCGTCGCCCCGCTCACCGTGCCCTCGGGCGGCACGCTCGAGATCGCGCTCGCCGACGTCATCGACACCGTCGACGGCGACGGCCCGATCCTCACCGACGCGAGCGACGTCGACGCGACCCCGACCGACGGCACGAACCCCGTGATCGACGAGCGCACGCTCCGCTTCGTGCCCGAGCGCGGCTACTACGGCCCCGCGAGCATCACCTTCGAGGTCACGGACGGCGACAGCCCCTCCGATCCGGAGGGGCGGCGGGGCATGATCGTGCTGCCGATCGAGGTGCTGCCCGGCGACGACGTGCCCCTCACCGTGCAGGGCTTCCAGGCGCAGCTGCAGCCGGGCCAGGAGCGCGAGATCGATCTCGCGCGCATCACCCGCACGCCCGACGCCGCGCGGCTCGAGGCGGCCTCATGGTCGCTCGCCGACGCCGTGCCGGCCGGCTTCCAAGCGGCGGTCGTCGGCTCCACGCTCACCGTCCGCGCGCTCGAGCGCACGGTGCCGGGCACCATGGCCGCGCTCTCCGTCGGCGTGCGCGACGGCGCGGGCGAGGGGGTCGCGGGCGACATCGTGCTCTCCGTCGTCTCGTCGACCCAGCCCCTCGTCGCGCCGGAGGCCGACGAGGTGACGGTGCGGCGCGGGGCGAGCGCCGAGGTGCGGCCGCTCGCGAACGACGAGGCATCGAACCCCTTCCCCGACTCGCCGCTGCGGCTCGGCGGGCTCCGCGACGCGGGCGCCGCGGCGCGCGGGGTCGAGGCGCGCCTCGAGGGCGATCGGCTCCGCATCGACGTCGCCGGCGACGCGCAGATCGGCGCGACCATCCTGAACGTGCTCGTGCTCGACGCGACGGGCGACGTGCGCCGCGGGGTCTGGAGCCCCGTGACGGTCACCGTCCAGGACGTGCCCGACGCGCCCGTCCCTCCCGTGCAGGCGTTCGACGACCACGTCGACGGCGTCGTGACGATGTCGATCGAGCCGCCCGCCTCGAACGGCAGCCCCATCACCGGCTACCGGATCGTCGGGCCCGGCGTCGACGTCGACTGCGGCGCGCAGCCCCGCTGCCGCATCGAGGGGCTGCAGGCGGGCGTCGACGTCCGGCTGCACGCGATCGCCACGAACGCGCTCGGCGACAGCGAGCGCTCCGCGCCCTCGGAGCCCGTCCACGCCGACCGCCTGCCCGCCGCGGTCCAGGGCATCGCCGTGGCGCCCGGCACCGAGGCAGGCTCGGCGCGGGTCACGTGGCGCGGCGTCGCGCAGCCGGCGGGCGGCACGCCCGTCGAGGCGTACCTCGTGCACGTCGTGGGATCGGGCACCGACCGCATCGTCCGCGTCGGCGCGGGGGAGCGCAGCGCCGTCGTCGCCGGCCTCACGGCGGGCCGCGCGTACCAGGTGGAGGTCGCCGCTGCGAATGCCGCGGGCGTCCCCGACGCGAGCTGGCGCTGGCCCGCGGCGACCGTGCCGTTCACCGCGGTGGGGCAGCCCGGCACGACGAGCATCGTGATCACGGGGCGCGACCAGGCCTCGGGCACGGTCGCGGCTCGCTGGGCGACGGTGGAGCCAGGCGGCGCGCGCCAGGTGCGGTACCAGGCCCGGATCGTCGCGGAGGCGGACGTCGCGGGGCTCACGTGCACGAGCTCCGGCACGGGCACGCCCTCCGGCTCGTCGGAGACGAGCACCTCGCTCGAGGTGGCCGACGGCGCGCGCGCCGTGGTCGCGGTGATCGCCGACAACGGCTGGTTCTGCTCGGTCTCGACGTCCGGCCCCGTCTTCGGCAGGCCCGATCCGATCGACCCCGCCGACGTCGACGTCGTCGCGGAGGTCCGCGACGACGCGCGCGACCTGCGCCTCGCGGGCGCACCCGCGCTGGCCTCGGGCACCTGGATCGAGGTGCGGACGCGGCAGACGTCCACGAGCGAGTGGCGGCGGGTGAGCGAGGGCTCCTGGATCACGCCGCCGGGCGGCTCGTTCGCCTACGGCCGCGGCGACACGCGCGTCGACCTGCGCGCGTGCGCGCCCTCGGGCGCCGGCGACGGCCGCCTCTGCTCGGAGCCGACGACGGTCGGCCCCTTCACGCCGCTGAGCCTCCGCGCGACCGTCGAGACGTGCCGGCCGCTCGCGCCGCTCGAGGCGACGGCGCCCGCGAACGCGTCGCTGCAGGCGCGCGGCGACGTCGAGGCGCGGTACCTCGTCGGCGGCTCGTGGACGAGCTGGCGGCCCGCCTCGCAGGCCGTGCCCGCGCAGGCGACCAGGGTCGAGGCGAGGGGCGTCGTAACCTATCAGGACCCCGAGCCGTACAAGGATCCGCAGCCGACCGTCGCGGGGTGCGGCCTGTGACCCGGCGGGACGAGCGAGCGACGAGCATGGCAGGAGCAGGCGTGGGGATCGATGTCGCGGGCATCCAGGAGCTGGCGGAGCGGATCGTGGAGCGCGTCGAGCGCGTGCTCGTGGGCAAGCCCCACGTGGTGCAGCTCTCGCTCACGGCCATGCTGAGCCGAGGGCACCTCCTCATCGAGGACAACCCCGGCACGGGCAAGACCTCGCTCGCCCGCGCCCTCGCCGCGAGCGTCTCCGGCACGGCGAGCCGCATCCAGTTCACCCCCGACCTGCTGCCCGGCGACATCACGGGCGTGTCGGTGTGGAGCCAGGCGACGCGCGAGTTCGAGTACCGGCCCGGGCCCGTGTTCGCGAACGTCGTGCTCGCCGACGAGATCAACCGCGCGAGCCCGAAGACCCAGTCGGCGCTGCTCGAGGTCATGCAGGAGGGGCACGTGACGGTCGACGGGGTCGCGCACGCGGTGCCGCAGCCGTTCATGGTCATCGCGACGCAGAACCCCATCGAGCACGCCGGCACCTACCGCCTGCCGGAGGCGCAGCTCGACCGCTTCGCGCTGAAGGCCTCGATCGGCTACCCGGACCACGCCTCGACCCTGCGCATCCTCGGCGACTCCGGCGAGGAGGTGGCCCCGGAGGAGCTGCGGCCCGCGGCCGACGCCGAGACGATCCGCGACATGGCGGTCGCCGTCCGCGGCGTCCACGTGGAGCCCTCGATCGTCGACTACGTGGCGCGCCTCGTCGAGGCGACGCGCGAGGCAGACGAGGTGCGGCTGGGCGTCTCGGTGCGCGGCGCGCTCGCGCTCGTGCGGACGGCGCGCGCCTGGGCGGCCGTGCACGGGCGCGACTACGTGACCCCCGACGACGTCAAGGCGCTCGCCGTCCCGGCGCTCGCCCACCGCCTCGTGCTGCAGCCCGAGGCCGAGTTCGACGACGTGCGGCCCGAGAGCGTCGTGCAGCAGCTCATGCTGACCGTGGCACCGCCCAGGCGCTGACGTGCGCTGGCTCGAGCCCGTCTGGCGCACGGTCACCCCGTGGGGGTGGGCGCTCGTCGCGACCCTCGTGGTGGGCGTGGTCGTGGCCCGCGCGCTCGGGTGGACGGAGGCGCTCGTGGCGGCGGTCGCGGCCGGGGCGCTGCTGCTGGGGGCCGTGCCGTGGATCGTCGGCGAGCGGTGGGCGCGCGCCCGCATCGGCCTGAGCGCGGAGCGGGTGCCCGTGGGCTCGCCCGCGCTCGCGCTCGTCGAGATCGCTCGCCCGACGCGCGCCCTGCCGCCGCGCCAGGTCGATCTCGACGTCGGCGACGAGGAGGCCGTGCTCGACATCCCGCCGCTCGAGGTGGGCGGGAGCGTGCTGCGGTCCGTCCCCCTCGACACCTCGCGGCGCGGGCTCCGCACGATCGGGCCGGCGACGCTGCTGCGCACCGACCCCTTCGGCGTGCTCGAGCGCCGGCACCGACTCACCGAGACGCGCACGCTCGTCGTGCACCCGCGGATCGTGCGGCTGCCCGGCGGCGCCGCGGGCATCGTGCGCGACCTCGACGGCGAGGCGGCCGCGGAGCGCACGGCCGACGACATCTCGTTCCACAGCCTCCGCGAGTACGTGCCGGGCGACGACCGGCGGCTCGTGCACTGGCGCTCGAGCGCGCGGCTGGGCGAGCTGCTCGTGCGGCAGTTCGAGCCCTCGCGGCGCGCCGACGCGCTCATCGTCGTGTCGACCGATCCGCGCGAGTACGACGGCGACGACTTCGAGCTCGCGCTCTCGCTCGTGGGCACGCTCGGCACGGCGGCGCTCGCGGACCGGCGCACGCTGCGCGTCGTCGAGAGCCCGCGCGCCGAGCGCTCGCGGGCCGAGCCCGTCGACGCGGCGACGCGCGACCGGCTGCTCGACGCGCTCGCCGTGCTCGAGCCGCGCAGCGAGCACGGCGTCGCCGCGGCGGCCCGCGCGGCCCGCGGGGTCGCGCCGGGCAGCGTCGCGTGGCTCGTGACGGGGTCGAAGGCGAGCCCTCGCGCCCTGCGCACGGCGTCGAACGGCATGCCCGCGGGCGTCGTCGCCGTCGTCGTGCGCGCCGCGGTGGGCGCCGTGCCCGCCCGGTCGAGGCTCGGTGACGCCGACGTCGTCACGGTGGGCGCGATCGAGGACCTCGCGCGCTCGGTCCGGCAGGAGGCCGGGCGGTGACCGCCGTGCGGGGTCGCCGCCTCGTGCAGCGGGCACCGGGCGTCGCGGCCATCCTCATCGCGATCGCCGCGGCCTGCGCGCCGATGTGGTGGATCTTCGGCACGCCGCAGCTGCTCGTCGCGGTGGCGGTCGCGCTCCTCGTGGGGGCGGGGCTCGCGGTGCTCGGTGCCGTGCGCGGCTGGTCGGCGCTCTCGCTGCTGCTCGCGGGGCTCGCGGCCTTCGCGCTCCTCCTGGTGCCCCTCGTGTCGCCGCAGCGGATCCCCCGCGGCGAGTGGGGGCCGGCCGCGGTCGACGCGCTCGCGGCGCTCGTGCTGTCGTGGCGGCGGCTCCTGACGATCGGGCTCCCGGTCGGCACGGGCGACGCGCTGCTCGTGGCCCCCGTCGTCCTCGTGCTCGTCGGCACCGTCGTCGCCGTCTCCGTCGCGCTGCGCTCGCCGCGTGCCGAGACCGCGGCGGTCGTGCCCGCGGCGATCGGGGTCTGGGCGGTGCTGTGGGGGCCGCACGAGCCTGCCGGCGGCATGGCTCACAGGGCTCGCGGCGCTCGTGCCGATCACGGCCTACGTCGCGCTCGTCCGCCAGGCGCGCCGGCGCAGCCGGGCGCCGCGGGCGCTCTCCTCGCTCGCGCGGCGCGTGGGCGCGGGCACGCTCGTCGCAGTGCTCGCTGCGGGCGCTGCGGCCGCGGCCGGCGCGCTCGTGCCGCTGCCGGACCGCATCGTCCTGCGCGGCGATCCGGCCTCGAGCGTCGACCTCGTGGGGGCCTCGCCGCTGTCCGCCTACCGCTCGTTCTGGCTCGCGGAGGCGCGCGACGCCGTGCAGCTCACCGCGACGGGCCTCGAGCCCGGCGACCGCATCCGGCTCGCGGCGCTCGACCGCTACGACGGCTCGGTGCTCTCGGTCGACCGCGCATCCTTCGAGCGCGTCGCGGCCGTCGAGGAGGGCGCCGGCCGCCTCGTGGGCATCACGGTGGACGAGCTGCGCTCGCAGTGGCTGCCCTCGGTGGGCGTGCCCTCGGCCATCCGCTTCGTCGGCGACCGCAGCGCCGAGCTCGCGGAGGGGCTGCACCGCGACGCCGAGCTCGACGCGCTCGTCGTCGAGCCGGGCATCGGGCCCGGCGACGGCGTGCAGCTGCTCGTCGAGCCCGGGGGCGAGGTGGTCGCGGCCGAGGAGGTCGCGGCGCTCGAGCCGGCGGACCCGCGCCAGGGGGCGATCGAGCTGCCGGACGCCATGCTCACGGCGCTCGCCGCGTGGACGGGCGACGCGCAGGTGCCGGGCGAGCGGCTCGCCGCGATGCTCGAGGGGCTGCGCGCCGAGGGCTACGTGAGCCACGGGGTGCTCGACGACGAGCCGCCCTCGCGCCCCGGCCACTCGATCGAGCGGCTCGAGGCGCTGTTCCAGGATCCGATGGTGGGCGACGCGGAGCAGTACGCGACCGCGGCGATGCTCCTCGCGCGGCAGCTGGGCTTCGACGCCCGCGTGGTCGTGGGCTTCACGCCCGACGGCGTCGTCGCGGGCACCCCGACGCGCGTCGTGGGCTCGGACGCCGACGCGTGGATCGAGGTGCGCACCGAGGCGGGCTGGGTGGGCGTCGACGTGACGCCGGAGCCGCGCCCCATCCCCGAGCAGGAGGAGGGTGCGCCGAGCGTCGTGCTCGAGCCGCCTGCGCAGCAGGCGCCCGCGCCCGCGCCGGGCGGTCAGGAGGACGGGGCGGACGCGGCGCCGCCATCGGCGCCCCAGGAGCCCATCGACGACGGCTCCCGGCTGCTCGCGACGCTCGGTGCCGCGGCCGCCGTGCTCGGCCTGCTGGCCCTGATCGCGGCGGTGCCGGTCGGGCTCGTGCTGTCGAAGGTCATCCGTCGGCGTCGTCGCCGCCGCGCGGACGCCGCCCGCGACCGCGCCGAGGGAGCGTGGGCCGAGCTCGTCGACGCGTTGCACGACCGCGGCGAGAGCCTCGCGCCGGGTGCGACGCGGCTCGAGCAGGCGGGGGAGGACGGCACCATGCGCGCGCTCGCCGGCCGCGTGGATCGCGCCGTCTTCGCCGCCGTCGAGCCGAGCGAGGGCGAGATCGACGAGGCGTGGGCGCTCAGCGACGAGGTGCTCGCGCGCCGCGACCGCGAGGCCGGCGGCGCGCAGCGCGTGCTGGCACGCCTCAACCCGGCCTCGCTCGCGCGGCGCTGAGTCCCTCCACAGGCCAGGGCGGCAGGCGCGCGCGAGCGGGCCCCGCAGGGCATCCTCGCCCGCATGGAGCCCATCGCGCTGCCCCGCCCGCCCGCCGAGCCGGAGCCCGGGACGTTCCCGCTGCTCGCGAGCCTCGCGCCCGTGCTCGGCGCGGTCGCGCTGTGGCTGCTGCTGCAGACCCCGACCGTGCTCGTCTTCGCGCTCCTCGGCCCGGTGATCGCGCTCGCGAGCCTCGGCGACGGCCGGCGCTCGCGCAGGCGCCGCAGGCGCGCCGAGGCCGAGCGCTGGCGGCGCGAGCTCGCGGAGGTCGAGGAGCGGCTCGACGCGGCGCTCGAGGCGCGCCGCGAGGCGCTCCGCGAGGAGCATCCCGGCGCGCGGGCCCTCGCCGCGATGCCGGCCCACGATCCGCGCCGGTGGCGCCGCCAGTCCGGCGACCCGCTGGCGGTGGTGCTCGGGCGCGGCCCGGTCGACTCGGGGATCGGCGTGCCCGGCGACGTGCGGGCGTCGGATCCCTCGGCGGTGCGCGCGGGCGCGGTCGACGACGCCGAGCGCGTGCGGGCGCGCGCGGCGACGGTCGAGGGCCCGCTCGTCGTCGACGCGCGTGACGGCGTCGGCGTCGTGGGGCCTGCCGCGATCGCCGTCGCCCGCACCGCCGTCCTGCAGGTGCTCGAGGCGCTGCCGCCGGGCGAGGCGGTCGTCGTCGCGCCCGACGACGCGGCCTGGGACTGGCTCGAGGCGTGCCCGCACGAGCTGCACCGCGAGCCCGGCGCCGTCGTGCGCATCGTGGGCGACGCCGCGGAGGCGACCGTCGCGGCGGCCACGAGCGCCGAGGGGCTGCCGCGCGAGTGCCGCGTCGTGGTGCACGCCGCGCTCGACGCGGTGCGCGCCGCGGCGCGGGAGGCGGCGCCGGAGGCCCTGTCGCTCCGGGAGGCCGCGGCGGCGGCGCGGACGCTCGCCGAGGCCGCGGAGCGCGCCGGCATCGGCGCGCGCGGCGGCCCGCCGCCGCACGTCGCCCTCGCCGCGCTCGAGCAGCCGCGCGGCGGGCTCGCGGCGCGCTTCCTCGTCGCCGACGAGCCCATCGACCTCGACCTCGTGCGCGACGGGCCGCACGCGGTCGTCGGCGGCACCACGGGCTCCGGCAAGAGCGAGCTCCTCATCGCCTGGGTCGCCGCGATGGCCGAGGGGCGGTCGACCGAGGAGGTCACCTTCCTGCTCGTCGACTTCAAGGGCGGTGCGTCGTTCGCGGCGCTCGCGGGCCTCGCGCACTGCGTGGGGGTGATGACCGATCTCGACGAGGCGGGCGCCCGTCGCGCGATCGAGAGCCTCCGCGCGGAGCTCCGGCGGCGCGAGCTCGCGCTCGCCGAGCAGGGCGCGCGCGACGTGGCCGAGGCGACGGGCCTGCCGCGGCTGGTCATCGTCGTCGACGAGTTCGCGGCCATGCTGCAGGAGCTGCCCGACCTCCACCGCCTCTTCGTCGACCTCGCGGCGCGCGGCCGCTCGCTCGGCGTGCACCTGGTGCTCTGCACGCAGCGGCCCGCCGAGGCGGTGCGCGACGCGCTGCTCGCCAACTGCGGCATCCGCGTCTCGCTGCGCGTCACGGGCGAGCAGGACGCGATCGCCGTGACGGGCTCGGCCGAGGCCGCGTCGATCGGCCTCGAGGCGCGCGGTCGCTGCGTCGTGCGCGTGAGCGGCGGGCGCACCCGGCTGGCGCAGGCGGCGCTCGCCGAGCCCGCGCAGGCTGGCGCGGCTCGTCGCCGCATCCCGCGCCCTGCCGGTGCCGGAGCGCCCATGGCGCGAGCCGCTGCCCGAGCGGCTGCAGGCTCTCGGCGGTGCCGGGCGAGGGTGGCGGCGTGCGGCTCGGCCTCGTCGACCGTCCGGCCGCGCAGGCGGTCGAGCCGGTGCTGTGGCGCCCGGCGAGTGACGGGCCGCTGCTCGCGATCGGCTCCTCGGCCTCCGGTCGCACGGGCCTCGCGGAGCTCGTCGCCGGGCAGCTCGGCACCGCGGTCGTCGACCGCGAGGACGCCCTGTGGGACGCGCTCGACGACGACGGGCCGCTCGTCGTCGACGACGTCGACCTCCTGCTCGCGCGGCTCGGCGAGGAGCACCAGGCCGTCGTGCAGCAGCGGCTCGCGACCGCGATGCGCTCGGGCCGCGCCGTCGCGCTCACGGCGCGCCGGGTGTCGTCGGCGATGGGGCAGGCTCGCGCCGCTCGCCGAGCCTGCGCGTGCTCCTGCGGATCGCGAGCAGGCAGGAGCACGTGGTCGCCGGCGGCGCGGGCGGGACCCACGACGCCGCCCTGCCGCCCGGCGCGGGATGGATCGCCGACGAGCGCGTGCAGGCTCGCGATCCCGCCGCGGCCCGCCCCGCGCTGGGCGCCGCGCGCGGCGCGGCTGCACGCCTCCCGCGTCGCCGTCGTGCTAGGCCCCGGTGCCGCGCTGCCGCCTGCGCTCGCCGCACGGGCGGCGGCGCCCGGCAGCCCGGAGGCGGCCGAGGCCCCGGTGGTCGCCGGCGTCGCGCAGGCGTGGGAGGGCGCGTGGGGCGAGCTCGAGCGGCTGCGCCAGGAGCGGCCCGTCCTCGTGCTCGGGGCGGATGCGCGACAGCTGCGGCAGGTGCTGCGCCACGCCCCGCTGCCGCCGCCCATGCGCGGCGAGCCGGCGTGGCTGCTCGACGGCAGCCGCTGGCACCGCCTGCAGGCCTGAGCGCGCCCGCGCGCGGATCCCGGCAGTGCGGACGACCTCGCCGCGCGGACGACCGCTGAGCGCAGACGACCTCGCCGCTCGGACGACCGCTGCGCGCGGACGACCTCGCCGCGCCGACGGCCGAGGGGCGCCGCCCGCTCGCGCGGACGACGCCCCTCGGATCCCGGCGCCGCCGGGATGCGTCGCTAGCGGGCCGAGAGCGCCCGGCCCACGACCTCGATCGCCTCCCGCAGCTGCTCGTCGGTGATCGCGAGGCTCGGCAGGAAGCGCAGCACGTTGTAGTCGGTGCCCGCGGTGAGCACGAGCACGCCCTCCTTGCCCGCGGCGGCCGAGATCGGGCCCGTCGGGATCGGCTCGCGCGTCTCGGGGTCGAGCAGCTCGATGGCGAGCATCGCGCCCTTGCCGCGCACCTCGGCGATCTCGGGGTGCGAGGCCGCGAGCTCCTCGAGCAGGGGCCGCAGCACCGACTCGACGCGGCGCGCCTCAGCGTTGAGGTCCTTCGAGGTCACCTGCTCGAGCACGGCGACGGCTGCCGCGCACGAGACGGGGTTGCCGCCGAAGGTGCCGCCGATGCCGCCCGTGTGCACGGAGTCCATGATCTCGGCGCGGCCCGTCACGCCGGCGAGGGGCATGCCGCCCGCGATGCCCTTGGCCGAGAGCAGGATGTCGGGCACCCAGCCGAAGTGCTCGGAGGCGAAGGTCGCGCCCGTGCGGGCCACGCCCGACTGCACCTCGTCGGCGATCATGACGACGCCGTTGGCGGTGCACCACTCCTGCATGAGCGGCAGGTAGCCGTCGGCGGGCACGATGAAGCCGCCCTCGCCCTGGATGGGCTCGATGACGAGGCACGCGAGGTCGCTGACGCCCACGTGCTTCTCGAGGTACCACTGCGTGCGCTTCGCGGCCGCGGCGCCGTCGAGGCCGTCGCGCAGCGGGTAGGAGCCGGGGGCGTGGAAGATGTCGCTCGCGAGCGGGCCCATGCCGGTCGCGTACGGCGCGGGCTTGAAGTTCATCGTCATCGTGAGGTTCGTGCGGCCGTGGTAGCCGTGCTCGACGACAGCGACCGCGCGGCGGCCCGTGTGCTTGCGCGCGACCTTGACGCCGTTCTCGACGGCCTCGGAGCCCGAGTTGACGAAGAACGACTTCTTCGCGTGGTCGCCGGGCGTCAGCTCGGCGAGCAGCTCGGCGACGCGCACGTAGGGCTCGTAGGGCGTGGTGCCGAAGAGCGAGTGCGTCAGCTTGCCGACCTGCTCGCGCACGGCCACGACGACCTCGTCGTTCGTGTGGCCGATCGTGGTCACGCCGATGCCGCAGCCGAGGTCGATGAAGCGGTTGCCGTCGACGTCGGTGATGATCGCGTCGTGCGCCTCGGCGATGAAGACGGGCAGCTGGTGCGGGATGCCCTGGGCCACCGCCGCCGCCTTGCGCTCCAGGAGCGCGCGGCTGTTGGGTCCGGGGATCTCGGTGACGATGGCGCGGGAGGTCGCGGGGGCGGCGATGTCGGTCATGCCCAGATCCTACGCCTCGGCGCACGGGCGGCTCGGCCTACGCTGGAGCCATGCCGATGCGACACGCCTACGCCGTCGAGGTCGAGTGGACGGGAGCGGGCGAGGAGGGCACCGCGACCTACCGCTCGTACCGCCGCGACCACGTCGTCCGGGTCGAGGGGCTGCCCGACATCCTGGGCTCCGCCGATCCGACCTTCCGCGGCGACCGCGCCCGCCACAACCCGGAGCAGCTGCTGCTCGCGGCGCTCGCGCAGTGCCACATGCTCAGCTACCTCCACCAGGCCGCGAGCCGAGGCATCGTCGTCACGGCCTACCGCGACGCCGCGACGGGCTCGATGGAGACCTCGGGCACGGGAGGCCGCTTCACCGAGGCCGTGCTGCACCCGGTCGTCACGATCGCCGACGCCTCGCAGGCCGCCGACGCGCTCGACGCGCACGGCCAGGCGGGCGCCGACTGCTTCATTGCCTCCTCCGTCGCCTTCCCGGTGCTGCACGCGCCCACGATCGTCGCCGACGGCGAGGTCGTCGCGCGCGCGGAGGCCGGGCACGGGTCGGAGCAGGGCACGGCGGAGGCGGGCGCGTGAGCCGCCGCCGCGTCATCCTGCTCGGCTCCACGGGCTCGATCGGCACGCAGGCGCTCGACGTCATCAGGGCCAACCCCGACCGCTTCGAGGTCGTCGGGCTCGTCGCCGGCCGCGATCGCGAGGGCCTCGAGGCGCAGCAGGCGGCCTTCGGCGGCGAGGCGGCGCTCGGCGCCGACGCGGCCGTGACGATGATCGAGAGCGTCGAGTGCGACGTGGTCGTGAACGGCATCACGGGCTCCGTGGGCCTCGCGCCCACGCTCGCCGCGCTCGACGCGGGGCGCACGCTCGCGCTCGCGAACAAGGAGTCGCTCGTCGCCGGCGGTGCGCTCGTCACCGAGCGCGCCGCGCCGGGGCAGATCGTGCCGGTCGACTCGGAGCACTCGGCGCTCGCGCAGGCGCTGCTCGCGGGCGCGCACCCCGAGGTGCGCAGGCTCGTGCTCACGGCCTCGGGCGGGCCGTTCCGGGGCTGGAGCAGGGAGCGGATGGCGTCCGTCACGCCGAAGGACGCGCTCGCGCACCCCACGTGGGACATGGGGCCCATGGTGACGACGAACTCCGCGACCCTCGTCAACAAGGGCCTCGAGGTGATCGAGGCGCACCTGCTCTTCGACGTCGGCTACGACCGCATCGACGTCACGGTGCACCCGCAGTCGATCGTGCACTCGATGGTGGAGTTCGTCGACGGCTCGACGATCGCGCAGGCCTCGCCGCCCGACATGCGCCTGCCGATCTCGCTCGGGCTCGACTGGCCGCGCCGCGTCGCGGGCGTCGGCCGCCCGCTCGACTGGACGGTGGCCTCGAGCTGGACCTTCGAGCCGCTCGACGCCGCCGCGTTCCCCTCGGTGGCGCTCGCGAAGCAGGTGGGGCGCAGGGCCTCCACGTTCCCGGCGGTCTTCAACGCCGCGAACGAGCAGGCCGTGCACGCCTTCCACGCGGGCGAGATCGGCTTCCTCGACATCATCCCCGCGATCGAGCGCGTGCTCGACGCGCACGAGCCGGGCGAGCTGACGCTCGAGGGCGTGCTGGCCGCCGAGCGCTGGGCGCGCGCGGAGGCCGACCGCGTCTGCGGCGTCCACCGCTAGCCCGCCCCGCCCGCCACCGCCGCCCCTGCCGATCCGCACATGTGCAGGGATTCGTCGTTCTGACGGCCCCAGAGCGACCAACTCCTGCACATGTGCGGCTGCACGGCCGGGCGGCGGAGGGCGGAGCAGGCTCAGGCGGTGCGGACGACGTCGTGGTCCGACGCCTCGAGCGCGTCGACGACGGCGTTCGCGTCCTCCCACCAGCGCGCGTAGTGGTCGGGGTCGCGGTTGATCTGCACGGCATGGGCGACGCGCGTGGGCGCGAGGTCGTCGCGGCCGTCGATGCGCGCGAGCGCCCGGTAGAACAGCACCGACGAGGCGTAGGCGTCCATCCGCACCTCGTACGCGCCCCACGAGTCGCGCTGCTGGAAGAGCCCCCGCGAGTCGGGCCCGACGCGGTCGCCCCGGTCGAGCACCCGCAGGCTCGACTCGCCCATCGCGGTCATGACCGCGATGCGCACGTCGCGATCCGACATCCCGAGGTCGCGGCCCGCCTGCACGACGATCGCGGCCTGCTCGAGCTGCTGCCCGCGCCACTCGCCGACGCGCTCGGGCAGCTCGCCCTCGACGACCGCCGACTGCGGCACGACGGGCGGCTCCTCCGCGGGCGCCGGCCGCAGGAGCAGCGAGGCGAGCACGACGACGACCGCGAGGCCGAGCAGGCCGAGCACGAGACCGCGCACGTCGCCCGAGCGCGCGGGCCGCTCGGCGATCGCGCGCGGGCGCGCAGGGCGGACGGACATGCGAGCCACGGTAGGGACATCGGCTGTGGCACTACCCTGAGCGGCGATGGAACCCGTCCTCCTCTACGTCCTGGGCGTGCTCGTGATCGTCGTCGGCCTCGCCGTCTCGATCGGCCTGCACGAGCTCGGGCACCTGTGGCCCGCGAAGGCCTTCGGCGTGCGCGTCGGGCAGTGGATGATCGGCTTCGGCCCCACCCTCTTCTCGCGGCGCAGGGGCGAGACCGAGTACGGCATCAAGGCCATCCCGCTCGGCGGGTACATCTCGATGTCGGGCATGTTCCCGCCCAGCGAGCGCGGCGGCGAGAGCCGCACGGCCTCGACGGGCTTCTTCGACACGCTCGTGCAGGACGCGCGCGACTCGAGCGCCGAGACGGTGCGCGAGGGCGAGGAGCACCGGGCGTTCTGGCGGCTCGCCACCTGGAAGCGCATCGTCATCATGCTCGGCGGGCCGGCGATGAACCTCGTGCTCGCGATCGTGCTCTACGCGATCGTGCTGTGCGGCTTCGGCGCCGCGGTGCCGGGCACGACGGTCGCGAGCGTCTCGGAGTGCGTCATCAGCGCCTCCGCCGACCGCACCGAGTGCGAGGCGACCGACCCTGAGGCGCCGGCCGCGGCCGCGGGCGTGGAGCCCGGCGACCGGATCGTGGCGATCGACGGGCGCCCCGTGGAGGGCTGGGAGTCGGTGCAGGCCGCGTTCCGCGAGAGCGCGGGCACGGCGCTCGCGGTCGAGGTGGAGCGCGACGGCGAGCAGCGCTCGCTGACCATCACGCCGCTCGAGACCGAGCGCGCCGTCTTCGACGACGCGGGGCAGCCCGTCGAGGTCGACGGCCAGCCGCTCGTCGAGACGGTCGGCTTCGCGGGCATCGGGCCGCAGTACGAGATCCAGCAGCAGCCCGTCACGGCCGTGCTGCCGGCCGTGGGCGAGAACGTGGAGCGGGTCGTGCACCTCGTGCTCAACCTGCCGCAGCGCCTCGTCGACGTCGCGGTCGCGGCCTTCGGTCCGGGGGAGCGCGACCCGAACGGCCCCATCTCGGTCGTCGGCGTCGGCCGCATCGCGGGCGAGCTCGCGTCGACCGATCAGGTGCCCGTCGCCGAGCGCGTCAGCGCGATGCTGCAGCTGCTCGCCAACCTCAACGTCGCGCTCTTCGTCTTCAACCTCATCCCGCTCATGCCGCTCGACGGCGGCCACGTGCTCGGCGCCATCGTCGACGCGGTGCGGCGCGGCTGGGCGCGGCTGCGCGGCAGGGTCGCGAAGCCGCTCGACACCGCGAAGTGGGTGCCCGTGACGCTCGCGGTCACGATGGTGCTCGGCGTCATGAGCGCGCTGCTCATCTACGCCGACATCGTGAAGCCCATCAGCCTCTTCGGCGGCTAGCGCGCCACGGCGCGGAGGTCGACGTCTCCGTGCGCACCTCGACCCCGGATCCGGGCTCGGGATGCGCGCAGGGACGTCGAGATGGGACGTCAGCCCTCGCGGGTGCCCTGGTGGAAGCGCTGCAGCCAGCGGCCGCCCTCGCGCACCCACAGGGAGCTGCGGAGCGCGGGCGCCGCGCCGACGGAGCGCCAGACGAGGAGGCGGGCGTCGGCCGAGAGCTCGTGGGTCGCGAGCACCTCGAGCTCGACGGGCGCGTCGAGCGGCGCGATCTCGTCGAGCATCTCGTCGCGGCTCCAGCGCCGGCCGGTCGCGCCGATCTCCTCCCACGCGGGGTGCAGCAGCGCCGCGACCGCGTCGCGGTCGGCGCGCACCTCGCTGCGCAGCAGGGAGCGCTCGAGGCGCACGACCTCGTGCTCCGACGCCTCCGCGGCATCGGCCGCGGGCGCGTCGTCGAGGCCCTCGAGGAGGTCGTCGAACAGCGACGGTGCGGCCGCGGCCCTCTGCGCGGCCACGGCCCTCGGAGCGGCCGCAGCCTGCGGGCGCGGGCGACGCGGCGGGAGCGGAGGCCGCGGACCCGTCGCGCGCGGTCGGCCCCGCAGGCGCAGGCGCGGCCGTGCCGGGGAAGCCGGGCCCCGCATCCGGCACGCCGCCGCGCTGGTAGGCGGCCGCCGCGCCGTTCGCGAGCCGATCGGCGGCCTCGTTCAGGGGGTGGCCGGCGTGGCCCTTCACCCACTCGAAGGTCACGCGGCCGCCGAGCGCGCGATGCTCGGCCATGAGCGCGTCGAGCGCCTGCATGAGCTCCGACGTTCATGACGGGCTTGCCGTCGGCCTTCTTCCAGCCCTTGCGCTTCCAGCCCGGCATCCACTTGGTGATCGAGTCGATGACGTAGCGGCTGTCGCACAGGATGTGGAGCGCCTCGACGCCGCGCGTCTGCTGCAGCAGGTCGAGCACCGCCGTGAGCTCGCCGATGTTGTTCGTGCCCATGCGGGCGCCGCCCGCGGCCCAGCGCTCGTCGTCGACGTACCAGCCCCACCCGGTGGGCCCGGGGTTGCCGAGCGAGGAGCCGTCCGCGGCCGCCGTGATCGTCATGCGTCCATCGTGCCAGCGCCGCGGCCGCCGCCCGCACCGCCGCCGGCGCGACCGCCCGCGGCGCCGGACGCCGCCGTCGTCCACAGCCCGCACGTCTAGGCTGGTGCCATGGCAGCGATCAACCTCGGCAAGCCGGCGCCCCTCACCCTGGCGCCCCGCCGGAAGAGCCGGCAGATCAAGGTCGGCAAGGTGCTCGTGGGCGGTGACGCGCAGGTCTCGGTGCAGTCGATGACCACCACGAAGACCACCGACATCAACGCGACCCTCCAGCAGATCGCCGAGCTCACGGCGACCGGCTGCGACATCGTGCGCGTCGCGGTGCCGAGCCAGGACGACGCCGACGTCCTGCACATCATCGCCAAGAAGTCGCAGATCCCGGTGATCGCCGACATCCACTTCCAGCCGAAGTACGTCTACCAGGCGATCGACGCCGGCTGCGCGGCCGTGCGCGTCAACCCGGGCAACATCCGCAAGTTCGACGACCAGGTGGGCGAGATCGCGAAGCGCGCGAAGGCCGCGGGCGTGAGCCTGCGCATCGGCGTCAACGCGGGCAGCCTCGACCCGCGCCTGCTCGAGAAGCACGGCAAGGCGACGCCGGAGGCGCTCGTCGAGTCGGCGGTGTGGGAGGCGAGCCTGTTCGAGGAGCACGACTTCCACGACTTCAAGATCTCGGTCAAGCACAACGACCCGGTGGTCATGGTCAAGGCCTACCGCCAGCTCGCCGAGCGCGGCGACTGGCCGCTCCACCTCGGCGTCACCGAGGCCGGCCCCGCCTTCCAGGGCACGATCAAGTCGGCGACGGCCTTCGGCATCCTGCTCGGCGAGGGCATCGGCGACACGATCCGCGTCTCGCTCTCGGCGCCGCCGGCCGAGGAGGTCAAGGTGGGCCTGCAGATCCTGCAGTCGCTCAACCTCCGCGAGCGCAAGCTCGAGATCGTCTCGTGCCCCTCCTGCGGTCGCGCGCAGGTCGACGTCTACTCGCTCGCCGACGACGTGACCGAGGGCCTCAAGGACGTGCAGGTGCCGCTGCGCGTGGCCGTCATGGGCTGCGTCGTGAACGGCCCGGGCGAGGCCCGTGAGGCCGACCTCGGCGTCGCGAGCGGCAACGGCAAGGGCCAGATCTTCGTCAAGGGCGAGGTCATCAAGACCGTGCCGGAGGCCGAGATCGTGCGCACGCTCATCGAGGAGGCGCGTCGCATCGCCGACGAGCAGGGCCTGCCCGCCGGCGAGGCCGAGGTCGTCACGGCCTGACATGACCACCCGCGGCGCCGCAGCGCCGGGCCGCCTCGTCGCGCACCCGGCGCAGCGCCGCACCCTGGTGGTGCTCTCGGTCGCGCAGGCGCTCGGCGGCGTCGCGAACGGCGTCGCGCTCGGCGTGGGCTCGCTGCTCGTGGCGCAGGTGACGGGCCGCGAGGAGCTCGCGGGCCTCGCCGCCACGCTGCTCGTGCTCGGCGGCGCGGCGCTCGCGGTGCCGCTCGCTCGGCTCGCGGCCCGCAGCGGCCGCCGCGTCGCGCTCACGACGGGCGCGCTCCTCGCGCTCGCGGGCACCGTGCTCCTCGCCGTGGGCGGCACGCTCGGCCAGCCCGCCATCGTGCTGCCCGGCTTCCTCGTGCTCGGCGGCGCCACCGCCATCAACCTGCAGTCGCGCTTCGCCGCGACCGACCTCTCGAGCCCCTCCCGGCGCGGCCGCGACCTCTCGCTCGTCGTGTGGATGACGACGGTCGGCGTCATCGTGGGGCCGAACCTCATCGCGCCGGGCGACGCGCTCGGCACGGCGCTGGGACTCCCGCAGCTCGTAGGCGCCTACGTCATCTCCGGCAGCGCGCTCGCCGTCACGGCCCTCGTGCTGTGGACGGCGCTGCGCCCCGATCCGCTGCTGACGGCGCGCGAGGGCCTGCCGAGGGCCTCGGGGCCGGCCGCGCGCCTCCGGATCCGCGAGCACCCGCGGGCGGTCGCCGCGGTCACGGTCGTCGCCGCCGCCCACGCGACCATGGTGGGCGTCATGGCGCTCACGCCCGTGCACCTCGAGCACGCGGGCCACGGGCTCGCGGCGATCGGCATCACGATGAGCGCCCACACCGCGGGGATGTACGCCCTCTCGCCCGTCTTCGGCTGGCTCGCCGACCGCGCGGGCGCGCGCCGGACGGTCCTGCTCGGCGCCGCTCTGCTGCTGCTCTCGGTGGCCGCGAACCTCGCGCTGCCGCCCGACGCGGCGCCCGTGGGGCTCGCGCTCCTCGGCCTCGGGTGGAGCGCGGCGACCGTCGCGGGCTCCGCGATCGTCGCGGGCGCCGTCGCCACCGAGCTGCGCCCCGCCCTGCAGGGCCGCAGCGACCTCGTCATGGGCCTCGCGGGCGCGGCCGCCGGCGCCGTCGCGGGCCCCGTGCTCGGCCTCGTCGGCTACGCGGGCCTCAACCTCGCGATGCTGCCGGTCATCGCGGTGATCGTCGTCGGCGCCGTCCTCGCCACGCGCCGCGCCGATCTCGCGGCGCGGTGATCGCGCGACCCGCCCAGCGCCCGCACAGCGCCGCGCGAGCGCAAGCCGGTACCGTGTTCCGGCGACCGCGCCGACCCATCCGAGCAGGCGCGCGGCCACGATCCACGAGGAGCGACGTGTGAACGCTGCAGTGCCCGGCAGGGAGCCGATCGCCCCGGAGGAGCTCGAGCGCGCGACGCGCGCCATCCGCGCCATCGAGCAGTCCTTCCAGTCGACGGTCGTCGGCCAGCACCAGCTGCTGCGCTCGCTGCTCGTGGCGCTGCTGAGCGGCGGGCACGTGCTCATGGAGTCGGTGCCGGGCCTCGCGAAGACCACGGCGGCCGCGACGATCGCGCGCTCCGTGAGCGCCTCCTTCCACCGCATCCAGTGCACGCCCGACCTGCTGCCGAGCGACATCGTCGGCACGCAGATCTGGGATCAGCACTCGGGCGCGTTCCGCACGCAGCTGGGCCCCGTGCACGCCAACTTCGTGCTGCTCGACGAGATCAACCGCTCGAGCGCCAAGACGCAGTCGGCGATGCTCGAGGCGATGCAGGAGCGGCAGACCTCCATCGGCGGCGAGACGCACAAGCTGCCCGAGCCCTTCCTCGTGCTCGCGACGCAGAACCCCATCGAGCAGGAGGGCACCTACACGCTGCCCGAGGCCCAGCTCGACCGCTTCCTGCTCAAGGAGGTGCTCACCTACCCCTCGCCCACCGAGGAGGCCGAGATCGTGCGCCGCAGCGAGTCGGGCGTCTTCGAGCGCGGCCACGGCGAGCCCGTCGCGAGCCTCGACGACGTGCGGTTCCTCCAGGGCCTCACGAAGCGCGTCTACGTCGACCAGGCGATCACGAACTACATCGTGCAGCTCATGTACGTCACCCGGCACGCGGCCGACTACATCGGCGCCGAGCTCGCCGGCTACATCGAGTACGGCGCGAGCCCCCGCGGCTCGCTCTCGTTCTCGCAGGCGGCGCGCGCCCTCGCGCTCGTGCAGGGCCGCGACTGGGTGATCCCGGAGGACGTCAAGGACCTCCGGCACGCCGTGCTGCGCCACCGCCTCATCCTCGGCTACGAGGCTGAGGCCGACGGCGTCACGAGCGACCAGGTGGTCGACGCCATCTTCGCCGCCGTCCGGACCCCGTAGGAGGTCCCGGATGGAGCGACGGCTGCGCAAGGTCAGGACGACCATGTCGATCCACGCGCACCGTCGCACGCTCGAGCTCCTCGACGGCGAGTACGCCTCGATCCACCACGGCCGCAGCCACGACTTCGACGACCTCCGCGAGTACCAGCCGGGCGACGACGTCAAGGACATCGACTGGAAGGCGACGGCGCGCAGCCACGTGCCGCTCATCAAGCGCTACATCGCCTCCCGCCAGCACACGCTGCTGCTCGTCGTCGACTCGGGCCGCAACATGGCGGCGACCGCCGAGTCGGGCACGACCAAGAGCGAGCTCGCGGTCCTCGTCGCGGGCGTGCTCGGCTACCTCGCCACGCGCCACGGCGATCGCGTCGCGCTCCTCGCGGGCGACGAGCAGCGCGTGCTCCACGAGCAGGAGGGCGGCTCCGAGGCCCACCTCGAGCGACTGCTGCGCCGCATCGACGAGGCGATCTCGGTCGACGGCCCGCGCTCGAGCCTCGCCCAGGTGCTCGAGACCGCCGTGCGGCGCATGCGGCGGCGCGCGCTCGTCGTCGTCATCGCCGACGACCTCGCCTACACGCACGACCTCGACGTGCACCTCGGCCGCCTGCAGGCGCGCCACGAGGTGCTCTGGGTCTCGATCGGCGACGCCGACCTCATGGCGCGCCGCGGCGACCACCGCGAGCTCGTCGGCGTGGAGTCCGGGATCGGGCTGCCGCCGTTCCTGCGCCGCGACCGGGGCCTCCGCCGCGCCTTCGACGAGGCGAGCGCCGAGCGCCGCGCGCGCCTCGAGGAGGGCCTGCGCTCGCTCGGCATCGCCTCGGTGCGCGTCGCCGAGGAGGCGACCGCGATCGGCACGCTCTTCCGCCTGCTCGAGAGGCACCGCCGTGCCCGGCGCTGAGCTGGCGCTGCTGCCCGCGCCCGACACCTACGGCCCCTTCGGCTACGGGCCGTGGTGGGTGCTGGGCGTCGCGATGCTGCTGGCCGTGGCCCTCGCCTACGGCCTCGCGTGGGCGTGGACGAGGCCGCGCGGCATCCTCGAGCCGCCGCCGCCCCCGCCCGTGCCGATCGACGTGCGCAGCGTCAAGGAGAAGTACCTGGGGATGATCGACGAGGTGGCCGCCGAGCACGCGGCTGGCGAGCTCGACGCGCGCGGCCTCGCGCAGCGGCTGAGCCTCGTGCTGCGCTTCTTCGCCCACGAGTCGACGGGCGTCGTCGCCGAGGTCATGACGCTCCGCGACCTCGGCGAGGCCGACCTGCCCACGGTGCGCGGCGCCGTCGAGCAGTACTACCCCTCGTCGTTCCGCCGGGCCGCCCGGCACGACCCGGAGTCGGCCGTCGACGCCGCGCGGCGGGTGGTGTCGACGTGGATGTGATGCTGCTGTGGCCGTGGGTGCTGCCGATCCTGGGGGTCGCGGCGATCGCGCTCGCGGTCCTCGGCCTGCTGCTGCCGCGCCGCCGGCGCGACCGCGGCCTCGCGGTCGCGCACGTCGACCGCATGACGGGCCTCGCCGCCTTCCGCGGCGCGCTCCTGCGCTACCGGCTGTGGATCGGCGGCGCAGCGGCGATGGCGATCGGTGCCGCGCTCGTCGCGGCCGCCGTCGCGGCCCGGCCGGCGGGCACGAGCGCGAACCAGGACGACGACTACAAGCGCGACATCGTGCTGTGCCTCGACGTCTCGGGCTCGATGGTCGACGTCGACGCCGAGATCCTGGGCGTCTACCAGCAGCTCGCGCGCGAGCTCGACGGCGAGCGCATCGGCATGCGCATCTTCGACGCCTCGAGCGTCATGGCCTTCCCGCTCACGAGCGACTACGAGTACGTCGCCGAGCAGCTCGGGCGCTACGAGCGGGCGCTCACGGGGCAGCTCGGGCCCGATGAGCAGTTCAACTACCTCGCGGGCACCGCGAACGGCCTCGGCGCCTCGCTCGTCGGCGACGGCCTGGCGTCGTGCGTGCTCGACTTCGCCGACCTGGAGGCGAGCGAGCGGCCGCGCTCGATCATCCTCGCGACCGACAACTACGTGAACGGGCAGCAGCTCTTCACCGTGGAGCAGGCGGGCCAGCTCGCCGTCCAGAACGAGGTGCGCGTGTACGCGATCAACCCGCTCGACTTCGGCGCCGACCAGGCCGCGCAGGAGCTGCGCGAGGTGTCGGAGGGCACGGGCGGCGCGTACTTCCCGCTCGACTTCGCCCAGACGGTGCCGCAGATCGTCGATCGCGTCAACGCCATCGAGGCCGGCTACATCGAGACGCCGCCGCTCATCCAGGTGGTCGACCGGCCGGGCGCGCTGCCGCTCGTCGCGCTCGTGCTCGTGGGGGCCGTCGTGCTCGCGGCGTGGAGGGCGCGGCTGTGACCGGCGCGCCGCTCTCGTTCGAGGCCGAGCTGCCCTGGCTCGTCGCCGCGATCGGCGTCGTGCTGCTGGGGCTCTGCGCCTGGCAGCTCGTCGCGCAGCGCGGCCGACGGCTCGCGTGGGCGCGGCGCACGGCGCTCGTGGTGCTCGCGGTCGCGATGGCGATGCGCCCGGCGGTCCCCGGCGGCGAGGTGCCGACCGCGTCGATCCAGGCGCGCGTGTTCATCATGGTCGACACCTCGCAGTCGATCGCGGCCGAGGACTGGGGGAGCGAGCCGCGCCTCGCGGGCGTCCAGGAGGACGTGGTCGAGATCGCGCGGGCGTTCGCGGGCGCCGACCTCTCGGTCATCTCCTTCGACTCCCAGGCCGTGCTGCGCGTGCCCCTCACCGACGACGGCTCGGCGGTGATCGAGATGGTGCGCTCGCTGCGGCCCGAGATCGCGCAGCGCTCGCGCGGCACCTCGGTGGCCGTCGCGCGCGACCTGCTGCGCACCGAGCTCGAGCGCTCGGAGGCGGCGGATCCCGCCTCCCCGGCGATCGTCTTCTACCTCGGCGACGGCGAGCACACGGCCGAGGGCCAGCCGGAGTCCTTCGGCGACGTCGCAGGGCTCGTCGACCGCGGCCTCGTGCTCGGCTACGGCACGGCGCAGGGCGGGCGCATGCAGGCCTCCGGCTTCGACACGGGGCAGGAGCCGGGCTACGTGCAGGACCCGAGCACGGGCGGCGACGCCGTGAGCCGCATCGACGAGGGCCGGCTGCGGGCCATCGCCGAGCAGCTCGGCGTCTCCTACCTCCATCGCGAGCCGGCGCTGCCGATCGCCGACGCGCTGCAGCCGATGGCCGAGGCCGACGGCGAGGCCGACCTCGACCGCACCGAGGAGGCGCGGCTCGAGCTCGCGTGGCTCTTCGGCGCACCGCTGGCGCTGCTGCTCGGCTGGGAGGCCCTGAGCCTCGCGCGCTCCCTCCGCGCCACGCGCGGCGGCTTCCAGGGGAGGGGCGCATGAGCCGCGTCCTCACCGACGGTCGGCGGCGGGTGCTGCGCCGCTGGCTGCTCATCGGCCTCATCCCCGTCGCGCTCGTCGCCGTCGTGCTCGCGACGAAGCTCATCAGCGTCAACGTCCTCTCCGGCACCGCGCAGGACCGCTTCCAGGCGCGCGCCTACCCGCAGGCGGTCGAGGCCGCGCGGGGCCTCGAGGTGTGGAACTGGATCGAGCCGTGGAAGGCGCCCTTCGACCTCGGCGTCTCGCTCGTCATGGGCGGCGCGCTGCCGGAGGGCAGGGCCGCGCTCGAGGAGGCGCTCGAGCTCCACGGGGAGCCCGAGGGCCGCGCGCAGGTCGTCGAGCACTGCATCATCGTCGCCTCCCTCGTGACCGCGATCGAGAAGCAGGGCGACGAGCTGCGCGAGTCCGGCGACCAGCAGAGCGCGAACGGCTACTACGAGGAGGCGCTCGCGCTCATCGCCGGGGCGGGGGAGGGCTGCTTCGAGGAGCCTCGCGAGGGCGAGCCGCAGGTGCGCGAGCAGCTCGAGGCCGCGCAGCCGCGCATCGAGGAGAAGATCGAGCAGCCGCCGTCCGGCGGCGACGACTCGGGCGAGGGCGAGGGCGAGGGGACCGACGAGCCGCAGACGCCCGAGGAGCAGCTCGAGCAGCAGAACGAGGACGCGCAGGCCGAGCAGCAGCAGCAGGACCAGTACGACGAGTCGGGCGAGGGCCAGGGCGGGCCGCAGGTCGACCGGCCCTGGTGAGGGGCCCGAGCCGCTCGCCCGGGGCCGGCCGCGCGCCGCCCGCCGTCTAGGATCGCAAGGGTGATCCGACAGTCCCAGCTCTTCCTCACCACCCTCCGCGAGGACCCCGCCGAGGCGGAGGTGGCGAGCCACACGCTCATGCTGCGCGCGGGCCTCGTGCGCCGCGCCGGCTCCGGCCTCTTCAGCTGGCTGCCGCTGGGCCTCCGCGTGCGCCGCAACGTCGAGCGCATCGTCCGCGAGGAGATGGAGGCGATCGGCGGCCAGGAGGTGCTCTTCCCGGGTCTGCTGCCGCGCGAGCCCTACGAGCGCACGGGCCGCTGGGAGGAGTACGGCGACGGCATCTTCCGACTGCAGGACCGCAAGGGCGCCGACCACCTGCTCGGCCCCACGCACGAGGAGATGTTCACGCTGCTCGTGCAGGACCTCGTCTCGAGCTACAAGCAGCTGCCGCTCACGCTCTTCCAGATCCAGGACAAGTACCGCGACGAGGCGCGGCCCCGCGCGGGCCTCCTGCGCGCGCGCGAGTTCTCGATGAAGGACGCCTACTCGTTCGACGTCGACGACGCGGGCCTCGAGGCCTCCTATCAGGCGCAGCGCGACGCGTACGAGCGCATCTTCCAGCGCCTCGGCCTCGACTACGTCATCGTCGCCGCCGACGCGGGCGCCATGGGCGGCTCGAAGTCGGAGGAGTTCCTGCACCCCACGCCCGTAGGCGAGGACACCATCGTGCGCTCGGCGGGCGGCTACGCCGCGAACGTCGAGGCCTTCACCACGGTGCCGCCGGCCGCGATCCCGATCGAGGGCCAGCCGGCCGCGGTCGTGCGCGCGACCCCCGACACCCCGACGATCGCGACGCTCGTCGCGCACGCGAACGAGCACGCGCCCCGCGAGGACGGCCGCGAGTGGACGGCGGCCGACACCCTGAAGAACGTCGTGCTGCGCCTCACGCACCCCGACGGCTCGACCGAGCTCGTCGTCGTCGGCCTGCCCGGAGACCGCGAGGTGCACGACAAGCGCGTCGAGGTGGCGTTCCAGCCGGCCGAGGTCGAGCCCGCCACCGAGGAGGACTTCGCGAAGCACCCGGGCCTCGTCAAGGGCTACATCGGCCCCTGGTCGGAGGCCGGGGCGGTGCTGGGCGAGGAGTCGAGCACCGGCATCCGGTACCTGCTCGACCCGCGCGTCGTCGAGGGTTCGGCGTGGCTCACGGGCGCGAACGTCGCGGGCCACCACGTCTTCGGGCTCGTCGCGGGCCGCGACTTCACGGCCGACGGCACCGTCGAGGCCGCCGACGTGCGCGCGGGCGACGAGGCGCCCGACGGCTCCGGCCCCGTCACGCTCGAGCGCGGCATGGAGGTCGGCCACGTCTTCCAGCTCGGCCGCAAGTACGCGGAGGCGCTGGGCCTCAAGGTGCTCGACGCCAACGGCAAGCTCGTCACGCCCACGATGGGCTCCTACGGCATCGGCGTCACCCGCAACCTCGCGGCGATCGTCGAGCGGTACCACGACGACAAGGGCATCGTCTGGCCGCGCGAGGTCGCGCCCTTCGACGTGCACGTCGTCGCCACGGGCCGCGACGAGGCGGTCTTCGAGATCGCCGAACGGGTCGCGGCCGACGTCGAGGCGCTCGGCCTCGAGGTCCTCTACGACGACCGCCGCAAGGTCTCCCCGGGCGTGAAGTTCGGCGACGTCGAGCTGCTCGGCATGCCCCGCGCCGTCGTCGTCGGCCGCGACGCGCCCGAGGGCGTCGTCGAGGTCTGGGACCGCGCGAGCGGCGAGCGGCAGCAGGTGCGCATCGACGAGCCTCGCGGTGGCGCTCGGCCGCTGACCCCCGCGCCTCGAGCGCGCGTCGACGACGAGGGGCCCCGCCGATCGGCGGAGCCCCTCGTCGTCGGGCGCGGTCGGTAGCTCAGCCGCGCTCGGCGCCCGAGGGGCGCTCCGCGTCGACCTTCGCGACCGTGCCGGTGACCGACTCCACCGACTCCCACACCTCGATGCCCCGCACCTCGGGGAGCATGTCGCGCGTGAACACCGGGTCCTTGCCGGCCTTCCGCTGCTCGTCGAAGTTGCGCATGAGCTTGAACGCGACGCCCGAGAGCAGGCCGATCGCCACGAGGTTGACGACGGCCATGAGGCCCATGACGAAGTCGGCCGTGTTCCAGATGACGCCGGTGGCGACGACCGAGCCGCCGAGCACCGCGGCGACGACGAGCACGCGGTAGGCGACGAGCGCGCCGCGGCGCTCGGTGATGAACTCGATGTTCGACTCGCCGTAGTAGTAGTTGCCGATGATCGACGAGAAGGCCAGCAGGAAGATCACGAGCGAGAGCACGACGCCCGCCCAGTCGCCGAGCTGCCCGGTGACGGCGCCGTAGGTGAGGTCGATGCCCTGCGCGGCGCCTGCGAGGTCGGGGGTCGAGACGAGGATGATGAACGCCGTGATCGAGCAGACGAGGAACGTGTCGAAGTAGACCCCGAGCGTCTGCACGAGGCCCTGCTTGACCGGGTGCGTCACGGCCGCCGTCGCGCCGGCGTTCGGCGCGGAGCCGAGGCCCGCCTCGTTCGAGAACATGCCGCGCTTGACGCCCTGCATGATGATGACGCCGAGCGCGCCGCCCGCGACCTGCTGGAAGCCGAAGGCGCCGGCGTAGATCTCGCCGATGACGCGCGGCACCTCGGTCACGTTCATGCCGACGATCACGAGGCCGAGCAGCAGGTAGAGCAGCGCCATCGCCGGCACGAGCTTGTCGGTGACCTGCGCGATGCGGCGGAGGCCGCCGAAGACGACGAGCGCCGTGAGGCCGGCGACGACGATGCCCACCATCCAGGGCAGCCACGCGGCGTCGGTGCCGACGGTCGAGGAGACGGTGGCGGCGATCGTGTTGGCCTGCAGCGACGAGAAGGCGAAGGGGAAGCACACGATGAGGAGCACGGCGAAGAGGATGCCCATCCAGCGCTGACCGAGGCCGCGCTGCATGTAGTAGGCCGGGCCGCCGCGGAAGCCATCCGCGTCGCGGTGCTTGAAGAGCTGCGCGAGCGACGACTCGATGAACGACGATGCGCCGCCGACGAAGGCCATCGTCCACATCCAGAAGATTGCCCCGGGGCCGCCGATCGCGATCGCGGTGCCGACGCCCGCGATGTTGCCGACGCCGACGCGCGAGGCCGCCGAGATCGTGAACGCCTGGAACGACGAGACCGACTGCGGCTTCCCGTCGGGGCCGTTCGGGGTCTTGTCGCCGAGCACGCGGAACATCGCGGGCAGCAGCCGCAGCTGCACGACGCCCGAGCGGACGGTGAAGTACACGCCGAGCACGGCGAGCAGGGGGAGCACGATCCAGGTCCACCAGAAGTCGCCGGCGGAGAGGACGAAGGCGTCGAGGGCTTCCATGCCGCCGAGCCTATCCGCGGGCTCGCCGCGGCCGCCCGGTCCGCGGTAGGCTGTCGGGTCCGCATCGAGCGATCGGACCTGCGAGAGGGAGCCCACAAGTGAAGATCGATCTGACCGTGCTGAAGACCGTCGAGCGCGAGCGTGACATCGCCGCCGACGACCTGATCCGCATCATCGAGCAGGCGATCCTCCAGGCTCACCTCCGCTCGGGCGAGAAGCACGACGCGGAGGGCCCGCAGCCGCGCGTCGAGATCGACCGCAGGACCGGCGACGTCACGCTCTTCGAGCCGGAGGTCGACGAGGACGGCAACGTCGTGGGCGAGTCGCGCGCCAACACCGACGACTTCAGCCGCATCGCCGCCGCCGCCGCGAAGTCGGTGCTGTTCCAGGCGCTGCGCGAGAAGAACGACGAGTCGGTGCTCGGCGTGTACAAGGACCGCGAGGGCGACATCATCGCGGGCGTCGTGCAGCAGGGCCCGAACCCGCGCATGGTGCACGTCAAGCTCGGCGACGACATGGAGGCGCTGCTGCCGCCCGAGGAGCAGGTGCCCGGCGTCCAGTACCGCCACGGCCAGCGCCTGCGCGTCTACATCACGAAGGTCGAGCGCGGCCAGCGCGGGCCCCAGGTGACCGTCTCCCGCACGCACCCGGCGCTCGTGCGCCGCCTGTTCGCGCTCGAGGTGCCGGAGATCGCCTCCGGCGCGGTCGAGATCGTCGCCATCGCGCGCGAGGCCGGCCACCGCTCGAAGATCGCCGTGCGCGCGACGCAGCCGGGGATCAACGCGAAGGGCGCCTGCATCGGCGAGCTGGGCGCGCGCGTGCGCGCCGTGCAGTCGGAGCTCGGCGACGAGAAGATCGACATCGTCGACTACTCGGACGACCTGCCCACCTTCGTCGCCTCGGCGCTGAGCCCGGCCCGCGTCTCGGACGCGTTCCTGCTCGACGCGAAGACGAAGGCCGTGCGGGCGCTCGTGCCCGACTTCCAGCTCTCGCTCGCGATCGGCCGCGAGGGCCAGAACGCGCGCCTCGCCGCGAAGCTGACGGGGGCGAAGATCGACATCCAGCCCGACTCCGTCATGGAGGACTGAGCCGCCAGCGGCGTCGAGCGCTGCTGGCGCCTGGCGGCCAGTGGCGGCACCTGGCGGCGAGTGGCGGCAGATGGCTGTCATTCGCCGCCGATCCCAGCCGTTCGTCGCCACTCAGCACCGGATGCCGCCACTCGGTGGCGGGGTGCGCGGGGGAGGGTCGCCTCCGGGCGAGCCACAGCGCCCGGGCGTGTCGTGCGGTAGAGTGGGGGTCATCCGAACGTGTCTTGGCTGCCGCGCGCGCTCCGAATCCGCAATCCTCGTGCGGATCGGCGCGCAGGGCGGTCAGGCGGTCGTCGACCAAGGTCGACGGCTTCCCGGCCGAGGCGCGTGGGTGCATCCGACGCAGCAGTGCGCGGAGCGCGCGATCCGCGCGATCCCGCGGGCGCTGCGCCAGCACCTGGACACCGGACCCATCGCACGATGGGCACAGGACGGGCTCGGCCAGAGCCCCGACCGAAGGAACGAACGGCCAATGGACAACTGATGAGCGGCTCGAGATGAGACCCGTCAGCAAGTGACGTCCGCCCTGTCCTGGGCGGACCAGGACAGGAGAGTAAGTGGCTAACCCCCGCGTGCACGAGATCGCCGCCGAGATCGGCGTCGAGAGCAAGGTCGCCATGGCCAAGCTCAAGGAGATGGGCGAGTTCGTCAAGGGACCCGCCTCGGCGATCGCGCCCCCGGTCGCCCGGAAGCTCAAGGCCGCCCTCGAGGCGGACGGCCACGTCGGCGCGCCCGCCGACGCGGCCCCGGCAGCGGCGAAGCCCGCCGCCGCCAAGCCGGCGTCGAAGTCGCCGGCCGCGAAGCCCGCGGCCAAGCCGGCCGCGAAGCCCGCGGCCGAGGCCCCCGCCGCCGAGGCGCCCGCCCCGGCCCCCGCGGCTCCGGCCGCGCCCGCCGCGCCCGCGGAGGCGGCTCCGGCCGCGCCGCAGGGCGACGCACCGACCCCCGGCGCTCCGGCAGCCGGTGCGCCGACGCCCGGTGCCCCGACGCCCAGCGCGATCCCGCGCCCCATGGGCCGCCCCGGCGCGCCCCGCCCCGGCAACAACCCGTTCGCGTCGAGCCAGGGCATGGGCCGGCCGCGCGGCGGCAACAACCCGTTCACGAGCCGCCAGGGGTCGGCGGGCCCCGGCGGTCCCCGCCCGGCCGCGCCGCGTCCCGGTGCGCCCCGCCCGGGCGCCCCGCGCCCCGGCTCCCCGCGTCCCGGCTCGCCCCGCCCCGGCGGCGGCGGCCGTCCCGGTGCGGGCGGCGGCTTCCAGCGTCCCGGCCAGGGCGCGCCCGGTCGCGGCGCTCCCGGTCGCGGCGGCCCCGCGTTCGCGGGCCGCGGCGGCGGTCGCGGTCGCGGCGGCACCGCCGGCGCGTTCGGCAAGGGCGGCGGCAAGGCGAAGTCGCGCAAGTCGAAGCGCACGAAGCGCCTCGAGTTCGAGATGCGCGAGGCCCCGACGGTCGGCGGCGTCAAGATCCGTCGCGGCGACGGCGACACCGTCATCCGCATGCGCCGCGGCGCCTCGATCGCCGACTTCGCCGAGAAGATCGACGCGAGCCCCGGCGACCTCGTCACCGTGCTCTTCCACCTCGGCGAGATGGCGACGGCGACGGAGTCGCTCGACGAGACCACCTTCGAGCTGCTGGGCGCCGAGCTGGGCTACAAGGTCCAGATCGTCAGCCCCGAGGACGAGGACAAGGAGCTGCTCGGCGGCTTCGGCCTCGACCTCGAGCAGGAGCTCGAGGACGAGACCGACGAGGACCTCGAGTACCGCTCGCCCGTCGTCACGGTCATGGGCCACGTCGACCACGGCAAGACGCGACTGCTCGACGCCATCCGCGGCGCGAACGTCATCGACGGCGAGGCCGGCGGCATCACCCAGCACATCGGCGCCTACCAGGTCTGGCAGGAGCACGAGGGCGAGGACCGCGCGATCACCTTCATCGACACCCCGGGTCACGAGGCGTTCACCGCCATGCGTGCCCGCGGTGCGCAGGTGACCGACATCGCGATCCTCGTGGTCGCGGCCGACGACGGCATCATGCCCCAGACGATCGAGGCGCTGAACCACGCCCAGGCGGCCGACGTGCCGATCGTGGTCGCGGTCAACAAGGTCGACAAGGAGGGCGCGAACCCCGCCAAGGTGCGCCAGCAGCTCACCGAGTACGGCCTCGTGGCCGAGGAGTACGGCGGCGACACGATGTTCGTCGACGTCTCCGCGCTCGCGAAGATCGGCATCGAGGACCTCCTCGAGGCGGTCCTCCTCACGGCCGACGCGGGTCTCGACCTGCGCGCGAACCCGAACAAGGAGGCGCGCGGCGTCGCGATCGAGGCGAAGCTCGACAAGGGCCGCGGCTCGGTGGCGACCGTGCTCATCCAGTCCGGCACGCTGCGCGTCGGCGACGCGATCGTCGCAGGCACGGCCTACGGCCGCGTCCGCGCGATGGTCGACGACCGCGGCGAGCTGGTCGAGGAGGCCGGCCCGTCGATGCCCGTCCAGGTGCAGGGCCTCTCGAGCGTCCCGCGCGCCGGCGACACCTTCCTCGTCACCGAGGAGGACCGCACGGCTCGTCAGATCGCCGAGAAGCGCGAGGCCGTCGAGCGCAACGCGCTGCTCGCCAAGGCGCGCAAGCGCCTCTCGCTCGAGGACTTCCGCCTGGCGCTCGAGCAGGGCAAGGTCGAGACGCTCAACCTCATCATCAAGGGCGACGTGTCGGGTGCCGTGGAGGCGCTCGAGGAGTCGCTCATGAAGATCGAGGTCGACGACTCGGTCGACCTGCGCATCATCCACCGCGGCGTCGGCGCCATCACGGAGTCCGACGTGAGCCTCGCGACCGTCGACTCGGCCGTCATCATCGGCTTCAACGTCCGCCCCGACACGAAGGCGCGCGAGCGCGCCGCCCGCGAGGGCGTGGACGTCCGCTTCTACAACGTCATCTACGCGGCGATCGAGGACATCGAGAACTCGCTGAAGGGCATGCTGAAGCCGGAGTACGAGGAGGTCCAGTCGGGCGTCGCGGAGATCCGCGAGGTCTTCCGCTCCTCGAAGTTCGGCAACATCGCCGGTGTCATCGTGCGCTCGGGCACGATCACGCGCAACGCGAAGGCGCGGGTCATCCGCGACGGCGTCGTGCTGGCCGACGGGCTCGCCATCGAGTCGCTGCGCCGCTTCAAGGACGACGTCACCGAGGTCCGCACGGACTTCGAGTGCGGCATCGGCCTCGGCAAGTTCAACGACATCCAGCTTGGCGACGAGATCGAGACCACCGAGATGGTCGAGAAGCCGCGCGACTGATCGCATCGACGACCTGTGGGGCGGCCTCGGCCGCCCCACAGGCGTCTCCAGGCAGGATCGCTCCCACAGGGAGCAGGAGGGACGAGCCATGAGCGAGAACCCCAGGGCGAGGAAGGTCGCCGACCGCATCCGCGAGATCACCGTCCGCGCGCTCGAGCGCGAGGTGCGGGATCCGCGGCTGGGCTTCGTGACGATCACCGACGTGCGCGTCACGGGCGATCTGCAGCACGCGACGATCTTCTACACGGTGCTCGGCACCGACGAGGAGCGGGCCGACACGACGGCGGCGCTCTCGAGCGCGAAGGGCGTCGTGCGCCGCGAGCTCGGCAAGGGCCTGAGCCTCAGGCTCACGCCGTCGATCGAGTTCATGCTCGACGCGCTGCCGGAGTCGGCGTCGACGATCGAGCACCTGCTCGACGAGGCGCGCGTGCGCGACAGGCAGAGCCACGACGCGGCGTCGAGCGCGCAGTACGCCGGCGAGGCCGACCCCTACCGCAAGCCCCGCGAGCTCGACCCCGAGGACTGAGCTCAGCCCGCCGCCGGCGCCTCCGCGAAGCGCAGGCGGCGGGCCGCGAGGTCGGCCTCCACGAGCCTGGCGCGGATGCGCTCGCCCGGCTCGGCGTCGGTGTCGCAGCCGGCCTCGGCGGGCGGGTCGAGCAGCTGGACGGTCGCGCCGGCGTCGCGGCGCTCGACGACGACCGCGTCGAAGTCCTCGCCCACGCGGTCCTCGAGCACCGCGATCTCGACCGCATCGACGCTCTCGCGCTCGAGCCGGCCGGCGAGCGCGCTCGACGACTGCATGACCCCCGGCAGGCCCTCGAGCCCCTCGACGGCCCACGCGGGCGCCTCGCGCCCGTTCGCGACCGCCTCGCAGATCGTGAGGCCGAAGCGGTCGACCAGCCGCCGCAGCGGCGCCGTCACGTGCGCGTACGGGGCGCCGATCGCGGCCTGCTCGACGTCCTCGGCGCGCGTCGCGGGCGTCACGAGCGTGTACCCGGCGCCGCGGAACAGGCGCCGCGCGGCCTGCAGGATCGCGAGCGTCGTGGGCTTCTCCCGGTCGAGCCGCCGCAGGAACGCGCCGTAGTGCTCGTCCTCGGCCCAGGTCTCGCCGATCGCCGCGACCTCCTGCCGGAACCGCCGCACGTCGGGGGCGGGCGGCGAGGGCATCGTGCGCACGATCCCCACGCCGGCCTCGAGCATGAGGCGCGCGGCCTCCATGCCCGTCAGCAGCGACAGCTGCGCGTTCCAGCGCTCCACCGGCAGCAGGGCGCGGCGACGCAGGCTCCAGCGGCCGTCCTCGGCCACGACCTCCTCCTCGGGCATGTCGAGGCTCGCGCCGTCGCGCTCCGCCTCGAGCGCGATGCGCGCCTCGCCGACCTCGCGCAGCAGCGCCAGCATCGGGTCGCCCGCGTCGACGCGCCGCTGGGCGTCCTCGTAGGTCAGCTGCTCGCGCGAGCGCACCCGCGCCCGCTCGAGCGCCGTGGCGGTGGGCCTGCCGTCGGCGTCGAGCCGGAACGTCCAGACGAGCGCCGCACGCTCCTCGCCGGGCAGCAGGCTCGCGGCGCCCTCCGAGAGCGCGGTCGGGTGGAGGGGGATGCGCGCGTCGGGCGCGTAGAGCGTCTGGCCGCGGCGCCGCGCCTCGGCGTCGATCGCGCCTCCGGGTGCGACGAAGGCCGACACGTCCGCGATCGCGTAGCGGACGACGATGCCCGCTCCCTCGCGCGCGAGGTGCAGCGCCTGGTCGAGGTCGGTGGAGCCGGGCGGATCGATCGTCACGAAGGGCACGTCGGTCGCGTCGGCGTCGGGCAGGGGAGGGGCCGCCGCGAGCCGCGCGGCCTCCGCCTCCGCCTCGGCGGGGAAGGCCTCGGGCAGGCTCGAGGTCGGCGCGGATCGCGGCGAGCGCAGCCGCGAGGGCGCCGTCGCCGTCGCGGAGCCGCTGGTGTCGTGCGGGCATGGCGCCGAGGCTAGTCGGGCAGGCTGACCGAGCCGCCCTCGCGCACGACGAGGCCGTCCTCGGCGAGGGAGGCGAGCGCCCGCTCCAGGCTGCTCGGCGTCCGGCCACAGGGCCGGCAGGCTCCGCCTCGGCGAGCGGACCGTCGAGCCCGCGGAGCGCCCGCAGCACCGTTCCCCGGGCCTGGCGGTCGCTCCCCGCGAAGCGCGGCTGCCGCGGCGCGCGGCGCCCCTCGTAGGCGGGATGGCCCGCCGCGCGCCACGCGCACGCCGCCGCGAGCGGGCACGCCTCGCAGTCGGGGGTGCGCGCGGTGCACACGAGGGCGCCGAGGCTCCATGAGCGCGATCGAGACGACGGCGGCGTCGGCGCGCGCCTCGGGCAGCAGCGCCTCGACGTCGGCGAGGTCGCGGCGCGCGGCGGGGCCCTGCTCGCCCTGCCCGTGGACGGCGCGCGCGACGACGCGGCGCACGTTCGTGTCGACGACCGGGTGGCGGTCGCCGAAGTGGAAGACGGCCACGGCGCGTGCCGTGTAGTCGCCCACGCCGGGGAGCGCGAGGAGCTCGTCGACGTCGCGCGGCACGACGCCGCCGTGGCGCTCGGCGATCGCTCGCGCCGCGTCCTGCAGCCGCAGCGCACGGCGCGGGTAGCCGAGCGTGCCCCACTGCCGCAGCACCTCGTGGGTGGGGGCGTCGGCGAGCGCCTCGGGCGTGGGCCACCGCGCCAGCCACTCGTCGATCGCGATGCGCACGCGGGCCACCTGCGTCTGCTGCAGCATGATCTCGCTCACGAGCGTGCCCCAGGCGTCGAAGTCCGGCCGCCGCCAGGGCAGGTCGCGGGCGTGCTCGCGGTACCAGTCGGCGAGCGCGTCGAGGTCGGGGGCACCGAGCATCCAGCCAGCGTAGACCGCGCCTCCGTACCGTCGATCCCGTGAGCCATCCCGACGCCCACCCCGCCCAGCACGCCCACCGGGCCGCGCCTCCCATGCCCGTCCAGGCAGCCGCGCCCGCCGATCCCCGGCTCGAGGTGGACCTCGCGGCTGCGGCGACCGCCGCGCGCGGCCGCAGCCTCGCGCCCGACCTCGCGCGCGGCCTCATGCTGCTCCTCATCGCGCTCGCGAACGTGCCGTGGTGGCTCCACGGCCGCGAGCAGGCGGTCACGACCGCCCACCAGCTGGGGCACGGCGGCGCCGACCTCGCGTGGCAGGTCGTCTCGCTCGTCGCGATCGACGGCCGCTCCTACCCGCTCTTCGCGTTCCTCTTCGGCTACGGCATGTGGCAGCTCTACAGCCGCCAGTCGGCTGCCGGGACGCCCTGGCGTCGGGCGCGCGGGCTGCTGCAGCGCCGTCATGCGTGGATGCTCGCGCTCGGCGCCGTGCACGCGCTCCTGCTCTGGTTCGGCGACATCGTGGGTGCCTACGGGCTCACGGGGCTCGTGGTCGCCGCGCTGCTGCTGCGCCGCTCCGACCGCGTCCTCGCCGTCGTCGCGTGGAGCATGGCGGGCGTGCTGCTGCTCGTGGGCCTCCTGGGCCTCGCGGGCGGGCTCGTGCTGAGCACGGGCGTCGCGGGCGACCCCGCGGGGTTCGGCGGCGCGCTGCTGCAGCAGGCGGCGGGGGAGGGGGACTACCTGCGGTTCGCCCTCGACAGCATCGGCGCCTGGCTCGTCGCCACCCCGCTGCAGCTGCTCGGCCTCTCGGTGCCGCTCGCGGTCGTGCTCGGCATCCTCGCCGCGCGCCGCGGCCTCCTCGACCGCCCCGCCGAGCACCGCCGCGCGCTCGTGCGGATCGCCGTCGGCGGCATCGCGATCGGCTGGACGGGCGGCGCGCTCGCGGCCGCCCAGCATGCCGGGCTCCTCTTCGAGCCCGCCCTCGGCTGGGCGACCATGGGCCTCTCGATGCTCGCGGGCATCGCGGGCGGCGTCGGCTACGCCGCGCTCTTCGGCCTCGTCGCAGCGGCCATCGGCGACCGGCAGGGCGCGGTGAGCCGCGCGGTCGCGGCCGTCGGCAAGCGCTCGCTCTCCTGCTACCTCGTGCAGTCGGTGCTCTTCGCGCCGCTGCTGGCGGCCTGGGGGCTCGGGCTCGGCGGCGTGCTCTCGCCGCTGCAGGCGGCCGGGCTCGCGGTCGCGGTGTGGCTCGTGACGCTCGCCGTCGCGGCGGTGCTCGAGCGCGGCGGCAGGCGCGGCCCGGCGGAGGCGCTCCTGCGCCGGCTCTCGTACGGCAGGCGCGGCCTCGCCGCGCCCTCGGCGATGCGCTGAGCTCTCGGCGGCCGCGCACGCGCCCGGCCTAGGCTTGCCGCATGGTCGACCGCTCCCTCCTCATGCGCGCCGCGTCCTGGACGCCCGAGCAGAAGGAGCTCTACACGCGCGTCGTCGACCAGCTGCAGCGCCGCAGCCCGCGCGGCCGCAGGATCATCGGCGTCGACGGCCGCGACGCCGTCGGCAAGACGCGCTTCGCGGATGCGCTGCAGGTGGCGTTCGCGCGCGCGGGCGTCGAGGCGTTCCGCGCGAGCGTCGACGACTTCCACCGACCGCAGGCCTTCCGGTACCGGCAGGGGCGGGACTCCCCGAAGGGCTACTACGAGGACGCCTTCGACGTCGAGCTGCTCGACCGCGTGCTGCTGCAGCCGTTCCGCATGGGCGGCTCCACGGGCTTCCAGACGGCGGCGTTCGACCTCGAGCGCGACCAGCCGATCGAGATGGAGTGGCGCACGGCCGGGCCCGACGCCGTCCTCATCGTCGACGGCGTCTTCCTGCAGCGCCCCGCCCTCGCGGGCAAGTGGCACGCGAGCATCTTCCTCGTGGCCGACGACCGCGTGCGCGGCGAGCGGCTGCGCGCGCGCGACGGCGCCCACCCCGACGTGCAGCACGACTCCCACAGGCGCTACCGCGAGGCGCACGATCGCTACGAGCGCGAGACAGGGCCGCGGGCGCGGGCGACGATGGTGATCGACACGAGCGACTGGCGCGCGCCGCGACAGGTCTTCGACGACCGCTGCTAGCGAGCGCCCTGCGGGCGCACAGCAGGGGGAGGCGCTAGGCCAGCGCCCGCACCGTCGATGCGGGCAGGAAGCGCCCCGTGCGCTCGACCTCGTGCACGAGCCCGACGAGCGCCGCGTTCACGGGGGCGTCGAGGCCGAGGGTCGCCGCCGCCTCGACGACGGCGCCGTTGATCGCGTCGACCTCGGTCGGCTGCCCGCGCCGGATCGACTGCTGCGTCGAGCCGAGGTTCGGCACCTCGCCGAGGCGGTCGGCGATCCGCAGCGGCACGAGCGACGCGACGCGGTCCGGCGCCGACGCGACGAGCCGCACGAGCGCGGGGCCGAGCCCCTGCAGCGGCTGGAAGCGCACGCGCGCCGCGAGCCCGGTGCGGGCCGTCTCCCGCATCGAGGCGACGAGCACGGCGCGCAGGCCCGGGTCGCGGATGACGTCCTGCACCGAGCGGCCGACGATCGCGGGGATCGCGTTCACCATGTTGATGAGCAGCTTCGTCCACTGGGCGCCCTCGATCGAGGCGGTGAGCGAGGTCGGGAGCGCCTCGCCGAGGAGCGCCTCGAACCGCGCGCCCTCCCGCCCGCCGACGATCGTGTCGCCCGCCGCGGTCACGGTGACGACGCCCGGCTCCATCGAGTTGGCCGCCATGAGGGCGATGCCGCCCGCGACGCGCTCGTGCCCGAGCAGCGCCGCGGCGGCGCGCTCGCCGCCGAGGCCGTTCTGCACGACGAGCAGCGGCACGTCCGCGAGGGCCGCGCGGCTCGCCTCGAGCGCTGCCGCGGCGCCCGTGGCCTTCGTGGCGAGGATCGCGACCTCGGGCCGCTCCTCGAGCGCGGCGACCGCGGGGATGCGCGCGTTGTGGGCGCCGAGCGCGCCGCGCAGCCGGAGGCCGTGCCGCTCGATCGCCGCGAGGTTCTCGCCGCGCGCCACGACGACGACCTCGTGCCCGATCGCGTCGAGCCGCGCCGCGATCGCGCCCCCGATCGCGCCCGCGCCGATCACCGCGACGCGCTGCCGCGTCCACTCACCCGCCATGCCGCCAGGCTACCGACGGCGGCACGCGGCGCCGACCGCGCGCGGCTAGGCTCGGAGGGTGCCCCAGCCAGTCCAGCCCGACGGGATCCTGCTCGTCGACAAGCCGCAGGGCATCACGAGCCACACGGCCGTCTCCCGCGCCCGCCGCGCGCTCGGCACGAAGAAGGTGGGCCACGCGGGCACGCTCGACCCCATGGCCACGGGCCTGCTGATCCTCGGCATCGGACCGTCGACGCGCCTGCTGACGCACGTCGTCGGCCTCGACAAGACCTACACGGCCACGATCGCGCTCGGCCGCACGACGGTCACCGACGACGCCGAGGGCGACGTCACGGGCGAGGCGGATGCGTCGCACCTGACGGCCGACGACCTCGCCGCGCCCATGGCGGCGCTCACGGGCGACATCGAGCAGGTGCCCTCGGCCGTCTCGGCGATCAAGGTCGACGGCCAGCGCTCGTACGCGCGGGTGCGCGCCGGCGAGGAGGTCGCGCTCGCCGCGCGGCCCGTCACGGTCGCGCGCTTCGAGGCGCTCGCCTTCCGCCCCGGCGCCGTCGCCGAGCTCGACGTCGTCGTCGACTGCTCGAGCGGCACCTACATCCGCGCCCTCGCGCGCGACCTGGGCGCCGCGCTCGGCGTCGGCGGCCACCTCACGGCCCTCCGCCGCACCCGCATCGGCGCCTTCGCGGTCGACGGCGCCCCGATCGCCGATCGGCTGCCGGAGGACGCCGCCGCGCTGCTCGTGCCGCCCGCGGCCGCCGCCGCCCGCATCCTGCCCGTCGTGCAGGCTCGACGACGAGCGCGCCGCGGACCTCGCCCACGGCCGCCGCACGCCGGCGCTCGAGGGCGAGGAGGGCGTGGTCGCCGCCGTGCACGGCCAGCGCCTCGTGGGCATCGCCCGCGTCTCCGGGCGCCGTCTCCTGCCGGTCACGAACTTCCCGACGGCCGACGCATGATCTCCTGGCTCATGCTCGCGCAGGCGATCGCGCTCGGCGCGATCGGCGCCGTCGTCGCGATCGCGGGCCTCGCCCGCAGGCCCTTCGGCGACTGGGTGCTCGGGGCCGCCGCGCTCACCTTCCTGACGCTCGTCGTGCAGGTGGTCGCATCGATCATCGCGCCCATCGCGGGCGCGGGTCCCACGGGCGACCTGCTCGAGTACTGGACGTACCTGCTCACCGCGATCCTGCTGCCGCCCGCCTCGGTGCTGTGGGCCTTCATCGACCGGCGCGGCAGCTGGTCGACGCTCATCGTCGGCGTCGGCATCCTCGCCTGCGCCGTCATGGTCTACCGCATGCACCAGATCTGGTTCGTGCAGGTCGCCTAGCCTGCGGCGCACGCGTCTCGAGGCCCCTGCGCCCGGCGTAGGATCGATCGAGTGAGCGAGCGCAGGCATGCCGGGATCGGACGCGTCCTCATCGCGGTGTACGCGGTGCTGGCGCTCGCGGCGACGGGCCGCTCGTTCGTGCAGATCGTGCGCAGCTTCGACGAGGCGCCGCTCGCCTACGCGCTGAGCGCCCTCGCCGCCGTCGTCTACATCCTCGCCACGGTCGCGCTCGCGATGCCGGGCCGGCGCTGGCGCCCCGTCGCGCTCGCGGCCGTGTGCTTCGAGCTCGTCGGCGTCGTCGTGGTCGGTGCGCTCTCCCTGCTCCACCCCGAGCTGTTCGCCCACGACACGGTCTGGAGCCGCTTCGGCATGGGCTACCTCTTCATCCCCGCCGTGCTGCCGTTCCTCGGGCTCTGGTGGCTGCGGGCGAGCCGCGAGCGGAGCGCCGCATGAGCGCGCTCGACTGGGCCGACGCGCTCGAGCCGCGGCCGAGCGCCGTGACGGTCGGCAAGTTCGACGGCGTGCACATCGGCCACCGGCGCATCATCGAGCAGCTGCGGGCGATCGCCGACGCCGAGGGCCTCGAGACCGTCGTCGTGACCTTCGACCGCAACCCGCTCGAGGTCGTGCGCCCCGACCGCGCGCCGCTGCCGCTCACCACGACGGAGCACCGCATCGAGCTGCTGCGCGAGGCGGGCGTCGACCGCGTCGTCGTCATCCCCTTCACGGCGGAGGTCGCGGCGGTGCCGGCGGAGGAGTTCGCGCGGCGGGTGCTCCTCGACGGCCTCGACGCGCGCGTGCTGCTCGTCGGCGACGACTTCCGCTTCGGCGCCCGCGGCGCGGGCGACGCGGCGCTGCTGCGCGAGCTCGGCGCGCCCGCGGGCGTGCGCGTCGAGTCGATCGACGACATCTGCTTCGCCGACGGCAGGCGTGTCTCCTCCACCTGGATCCGCGAGGCGCTCGCCCTCGGCCGCGTGCGCGAGGCGACCGAGATGCTCGGCCGCCGGCATCGGCTCTGCAGCGACGTGGTGCGCGGCTTCCAGCGCGGCAGGGCGCTCGGCTACCCGACCGCGAACCTCGGCGCACCCGTCGAGGGCTTCGTGCCCGCGGATGGCGTCTACGCCGCGTGGGTCGACGTCGACGCCGGGCGCTTCCCGGCCGCGGTCTCGATCGGCGACAACCCCACCTTCGAGGGCGTGCCGCAGCGCACGGTCGAGGCCTACCTGCTCGACGTCGACCTCGACCTCTACGACCAGCGGATCTCGCTCGAGCTCGTCGACTTCGTGCGGCCGATGCACCGCTTCGAGAGCCTCGACGAGCTCATCGCGCAGATGGGGCGCGACGTCGAGGCGACCCGCGAGATCCTGGCGGCCGACCGGGGCTGAGCGGCGCCGCGCGCGCCCGGGGCGCGCGCCGGGCTAGACTCGTGCGTCCAGATGCCGCGGGCCCCGCCCGCGCCGGATTCCACCGCGACGGAGCGAGGGCGCTCCGCGCGGAGACGTGAGGAACGCAGTGACCCCATCCCGTGCCGCGCTCGCACCCGCCGAGCGCGCCGTCCAGCTGCTCGGCGGCGACCTGTCCGAGGTCGCCCTCCGCCGCCACCTCGAGGGCCTGCCGGCCGTCGACGCGGTGGGCCTCGAGGCCCGCGCGGCCAGCCTCGGCACCCGCTCGATCAAGACCACGTCGAAGGCCGCGGCGCTCGACCTCGTGATCCGCATGATCGACCTCACGACGCTGCAGGGCGCCGACACCCGCGGCAAGGTGCGCTCGCTCGTCGCGAAGGCGCTCGTGCCCGACGCCTCCGACGCCTCGACGCCGAGGCCCGCCGCGATCTGCGTCTACGGCGACATGGTGCCGCACGCGGTCGAGGCGCTCGGGTCCGCGTGGAGCGCGGGGAAGGACGACGGCATCAACGTCGCCGCGGTCGCCACCGCGTTCCCCTCCGGCCGCGCGAGCCTCGCGGTGAAGCTCCAGGACACCCGCGACGCCGTCGAGGCGGGCGCCGACGAGATCGACATGGTCATCGATCGCGGCGCGTTCCTCGAGGGCGCCTACGGCAGGGTCTTCGACGAGATCGTGCGCACCAAGGAGGCGTGCCGCCGCGCGGACGGCACGTACGCGCACCTCAAGGTCATCCTCGAGACCGGCGAGCTCGTGACCTACGACAACGTGCGCCGCGCCTCGTGGCTCGCCATCCTCGCGGGCGGCGACTTCATCAAGACCTCCACCGGCAAGGTGCAGCCCGCGGCGACCCTCCCGGTGACGCTGCTCATGCTGCAGGTCGTGCGCGACTGGGAGCGCCTCGCCGGCGAGCGGATCGGCGTGAAGCCCGCGGGCGGCATCTCGACCGCGAAGGACGCCATCACGTACCTCGTCACGGTCGCCGAGACCTGCGGCGAGGCCTGGCTCGACCCCCACCTGTTCCGCTTCGGCGCCTCCAGCCTGCTCAACGACGTGCTGCTGCAGCGCCAGAAGCTCACCACGGGCCGCTACTCCGGCCCCGACTACGTGACGATCGACTGAGGCGACCATGACCTTCCTCGAGTACGCGCCGGCCCCCGAGTCGACGTCCATCCTGCAGCTCCGCGACGAGTACGGCCTCTGGATCGGCGGCGAGCACGTCGCCGGCGGCGGCACGCCCTTCGCCTCCGCCTCGCCCGCGACCGAGCGCCGCATCGCGCTGTTCGCGAGCGCCGACGAGGGCGACGTCGACCGCGCCGTCCGCGCCGCACGCACCGCGTTCGAGCGGACGTGGGGCCCGATGAGCGGCCGCGACCGAGGCAAGTACCTCTTCCGCATCGCGCGCATCCTGCAGGAGCGGGCGCGCGAGCTCGCCGTCGCCGAGACGCTCGACAACGGCAAGCCCATCAAGGAGACGCGCGACGCCGACATCCCGCTCGTCGCCCAGTGGTTCTTCCACTGCGCCGGCTGGGCCGACAAGCTCGACCACGTCGGGCTCGGCGCGAGCCCGCAGCCGCACGGCGTCGCCGCGCAGGTGATCCCGTGGAACTTCCCGCTGCTCATGCTCGCGTGGAAGGTCGCGCCGGCGCTCGCCGCCGGCAACACGGTCGTGCTGAAGCCCGCCGAGACGACGCCGCTCTCGGCGATGCTCTTCGCCGAGGTGTGCGAGCAGGCGGGCCTGCCCGCCGGCGTCGTGAACATCCTCACGGGCGCGGGCGAGACGGGCGCGGCGCTCGTGCGCCACCCGGGCGTCGACAAGGTCGCCTTCACGGGCTCCACCGCGGTGGGCCGCGAGATCGCGAAGGCGGTCGCCGGCACCGAGAAGCGGCTCACGCTCGAGCTCGGCGGCAAGGGCGCGAACATCGTCTTCGACGACGCCCCCATCGACCAGGCCGTCGAGGGCATCGTGAACGGCATCTTCTTCAACCAGGGGCACGTCTGCTGCGCCGGCAGCCGACTGCTCGTGCAGGAGAACGTGCACGACGCGGTGCTCGAGCGCCTCAAGGAGCGGATGTCGACGCTGCGGCTCGGCGACCCGCTCGACAAGAACACCGACATCGGCGCCATCAACTCCGCCGAGCAGCTCGAGCGCATCACGCGCCTCGTCGAGCTCGGCGAGTCCGAGGGCGGCGAGCGCTGGAGCGCGCCGTGCGAGCTGCCCGCTGCGGGCTACTGGTTCCCGCCGACCGTCGTCACGGGCGTCGAGGCCTCCTCGACGATCGCGCGCGAGGAGATCTTCGGGCCCGTGCTCTCGGTGCTGACCTTCCGCACGCCCGACGAGGCGATCGCGAAGGCCAACAACACGCCCTACGGCCTCTCGGCCGGCATCTGGAGCGACAAGGGCTCCCGCGTGCTCGCGGTTGCCGACAGGCTGCGCGCGGGCGTCATCTGGACGAACACGTTCAACAAGTTCGACCCGGCGAGCCCCTTCGGCGGCTACAAGGAGTCCGGCTACGGCCGCGAGGGCGGCGTGCACGGCATGCAGGCGTACCTGAAGGCAGGGAAGCGATGACCACCACCACGACCGCGCGCCTCGACGTGCCGAAGACCTACAAGCTGTTCATCGGCGGCGCGTTCCCCCGCAGCGAGTCGGGGCGCGTCACCGAGGTGCTCGACAGGCGGGGCCGCTTCGTCGCGAACGTCGCGAAGGCGAGCCGCAAGGACGCGCGCGACGCCGTGCGCGCCGCCCGCAAGGCGCATCCCGGCTGGGCGGGCGCCACCGCCTACAACCGCGGGCAGGTGCTCTACCGCGTGGCCGAGGTGCTCGAGGGCCGCGCCGCCCAGTTCGTCGACGAGCTGCAGCGCACCGAGGGCCTCACCGCCGCCCGCGCGCGGAAGCAGGTGGAGGAGGCGATCGACCTGTGGGTGCACCACGCCGGCTGGACCGACAAGATCGCCGCCATCGGCGGCAGCGCCAACGCCGTCGCCGGGCCCTACTTCAACCTCTCGGTGCCGGAGCCGACGGGCGTCGTCGCGATCGTCGCGCCGCAGGAGCAGGGGCTGCTCGGCCTCTCGGCGGTGCTCGCGCCCGCGCTCGTCACGGGCAACGCGGTCGTGGTCGTGCCGGCGGAGGCCTCGCCGCTCGTCGCGATCTCGCTCTCGGAGGTGCTCGCCACGAGCGACCTGCCCGGCGGCGTCGTCAACGTGCTCACGGGCGAGGCGGCCGAGCTCGCGCCGTGGCTCGCGAGCCACGCCGACGTGAACGCGCTCGACCTCACGGGCGCGGGCGCCCTCGACTGGGTCGCGCTCGAGGCGACGGCGGCCGATACGCTCAAGCGCGTGATCCGTCCCGAGCCGGGCCTCCCGCCCGCCACCCCGCAGCGCATCCTCGCGCTCACCGAGACGAAGACGGTCTGGCACACGAAGTCCCGCCTGTAGTGGGGGCCGGGCACGACCACGCGCACGGCGCCGGAGGCCACGCGCACGGCGCGGGCGCCTCCGGCCGCACGCGCATCGCGGTCGCGCTCGGCATCACCTCCGCCGTGCTCGTCACGCAGGTCGTGGGCTCGATCCTCACCGGCAGCCTCGCGCTGCTCGTCGACACGGTGCACATGCTCACCGACGTCGCGGGCCTCGCGGTCGCGCTCGTCGCGCAGGTGCTCATCGCCCGGCCGCCGACGCAGCGCCGCACCTGGGGGCTCGTGCGCGTGGAGGTGCTCGCGGCGGCCGCGCAGGCGGCGGCGCTGCTCGTCGTCGCCCTCGTGGTCGTCGTCGAGGGCGTGCGCCGCATCGCCGAGCCGCCCGAGGTGCCGGGCGGCATGCTGCTCGCCTTCGGCGTCGTGGGCCTCGTCGGCAACGCGATCTCGCTCGTCGTGCTCGCGCGCGGCCGGGGCGACTCGCTGAACCTGCGCGCGGCGTTCCTCGAGGTGCTGAACGACGCGGTCGGCTCGGTCGCCGTGATCCTCGCGGGCCTCGCGATCTGGCTGTGGGGCTTCCAGCAGGCCGACCTCATCGCCTCGGCGCTCGTCGCGGCGCTCATCGTGCCGCGCGCGGCGGTGCTGCTGCGCGACGCCGGCCGGATCCTGCTGGAGTCGACGCCTCCGCAGCTCGACCTCACCGAGGTGCGGGCGCACCTCGAGGAGCAGGAGCACGTGCTCGCGGTCCACGACCTGCACGCCTCGACGCTCGGCACGGGCACGCACCAGCTCACGGCGCACGTCGTCATCGACGAGGCGTGCTTCCGCGACGGGCACGCGCCGCGCATCCTCGACGCCCTGCAGGCGTGCGCGGCCGAGCACTTCCCGGTGGCGCTCGAGCACGCCACGTTCCAGCTGGAGCCCCCGGGCCACAGCGCCCACGAGACGACGACGCACGCCTAGCGGATCGATCGTCCGCTTCGCTGGCCCCGGGGCATGGAGACGACCGACGCCGCGGCCACGCGGATCCCGAACCCGGTGACCGGCTCGGTCGACGACGGCCGGCCGCTGCACACGATCCCGACGACCCCGATGCTCGTGGGCCGCTACGCGCTCGTGTCGTGGCTGCCGCTCTCCGTCCTCGCGGCGCTGCCCTTCGACCTCGCCCCGCCGCTGTGGCTCGTGCTGGTGGCGCTCACGCTCCTCGTGCTCTGCAGCTGGCGCGCCGCGGGCTCGCTGTGGCGGTCCGTGCCGCCCGGGCGGTGGCTCAGGACGCACCTCGGCGTCGGGGCGGTCGTCCTCACCGGCTGGATCGCGGGCGCCGCGACGGGCGAGCACCTCATCGCCCTCGTGCCCGCGCTCCTCGCGCTCGGCGGCGTCCTCGGGGCGGCCCTCCTGCACTGGCGGCTCGCCGCCGCGACGCCGACCGGTCACCTGTGGTCACGATCGGGCCCTCCCGACGACCACGCGTGACCGCTCGCGGGGCTGCGCGGGCGGGAGCGACCGCTCGGCGGGCCGGCGGCTCGGCGAGTCAGCAGGAGCGCTCGAGCAGGTCGGCGTACCAGCGGCAGCCGTCGAGCCAGGTGTCCTCGCGGATGCGCTCGTCGCGGGCGTGGAGGCCCAGCCGCTCCTCGCGCGTCATCGCGAACGGCGCGAAGCGGTACACGCGGTCGGTGACGCGGTGCGCGTGCCGGCCGTCGGTACCGCCGAGCACCACGTAGGGCACCGTGAGCACGTCGGGTCGCAGGCGCCCGATCGCCGCCTCGAGGTCGAGCCACCCGGGCCCGCTCGAGGGGCTCACGGGGCTCGGCCCGTGCCCGTGCAGCAGCGAGACCTCGACGGCCGGGTCGGCGATCGCGGCACGGATGCGCGCGAGCGTGCCGGGGACGTCCTCGCCCACGGCGATCCGCACGTTCGCGACCGCCACGGCCTCCTCTGCGAGCGCGTTGGGCGCGGCCGCACCCGAGAGCTGCGTGACGACCGCGGTCGTCGCGAGCATCGCGCGCGTCTCGTCGCCGCGGGCGAGGATGCGCTCGACGAGCGGCCGCGCCCGCCGCACGCGCCGCAGCACCGCGCCCTGGGCCCCGCGCGCCTCGGCGCCCAGCAGCTCGAGCATCCGGATCGCGGGCTCCGGCAGCGAGCGCGGGAAGCGGGCCCGGTCGAGCCGCCCGATGGCTCGCGCGAGCCGCGAGGTGGCGGGCAGCCGCGGCGGCGTCGAGGCGTGGCCGCCCTGCTGCGCGACGCGCAGCCGCACGTTCGCGAAGCCCTTCTCGGCGACGCCGACGACCGCGACGTCGCGCGCCACGCCGGCGATGGGCGGCTCGATGATCGCGCCGCCCTCGTCGAGCGCCCAGGCCGGCCGCACGCCGCGCTCGGCGAGCACCGCGATCGCGTCGGCGGCGCCCGTGCCCATCGTCTCCTCGTCGTGGCCGAAGAGCAGCCACACGTCGCGCGCGGGCCGGAAGCCCTCGTCGAGCAGCGCCGCGACGGCCACGCAGATGCCCACGAGCGAGCCCTTGTCGTCGAGCGTGCCGCGGCCCCACACGTGCGTGCCGTCGCGGTGGCCGGAGTACGGCGGATGCGTCCAGCCCTCGGCGGGCGCTGGCACGACGTCCTGGTGCGCCATGAGCAGCGCGGGCGCGCCCTCGCCGCGGCCGGCCCAGCGGGCGAGGATCGTGTCGCCCACCGCCTCCACCTCGAGCGCCGCGAAGAGCCGCGGGAAGCGGGCCTCGAGCGCCGCGCGGAACGCCGGCAGCTGCTCGGGCGACTCCGTCGGCACCTGCACGAGCGCGACGAGGTGGTCGAGGGCGGAGGCATCGATGCGCGGCATGCGCGCAGGCTACCGTCGCGCGCGCGGCGGGCCGTGGGAGCCTGGGGCGGAGCGCCCGGATCGGGCGCGCAGCGGATGCCGGGATCCGGCGCGGGGCGGGGGAGCGATGGCGGGGCACGAGGACGACGCGGCGCGCATCGCCGCGCTCCGCGCCTCGGGCAGCGCCTTCGCCGAGGCCGAGCTCGCCGAGCTGCGGCGCGCGGCCGCGGACGCCGGATCGCTCGACGCGATGGTCGCGCGCCGCATCGCGGGCGAGCCGATCGAGGTGGTGGTCGGCGGCGCCGCCTTCGGCGAGCCTGCGCGTGCTCGTGCGCCCGGGGGTGTTCGTGCCGCGCCGCCGCACCCTGCTCCTCGCGCGCCTCGTCGCCGCGGCGCTCGCGGCGGCTGCCGCCGCGCGCGGCGGCGCGAGCCTCCTCGACCTCGGCTGCGGCACCGGCGCGATCGCGGCGCTCGCCGCCCACCGGGTGCCGGGCCTGCGCATCGCGGCGGTCGACGCCGATCCCGCCGCCGTCGCCAACGCGCGCGCCAACCTCCCCGGTGCGCTCGTGCTGCTGGGCGCCGACCTCGGTGCGCTGCCGCAGGGCCTCCGCTTCGACGCCGTCGCCGCGAACCTCCCGTACGTGCCCACGGCCGAGCTCGCGCACCTCCCGCGCGACGCGCGCGAGCACGAGCCGCCGCTCGCGCTCGACGGCGGCCCCGACGGCCTCGAGCCCCTGCGCGCGCTCGCCCCGCAGGTCGCCGCGCGGCTCGCGCCCGGCGGCCTCGTCGGCACCGAGGTCGCGCCGCCGCAGGTCGCCGAGGCGATCCGGATCCTCGAGGCCGCGGGGCTGCAGGGCGCGCGCGTGCACGAGGACGACGAGATCGGCGCGACCGCCGTCACCGCCCGGCGCCCGTGCGCCGACCGCGCATCGCGCGCGGGGCATCGGGGGCCGCGCTAGCGTTGCTCCCGGCTGAGGGGAGGGCCGACGTGGCCGTCGAGGACAACACCCGCGAGATCGAGTCGACGATCGTCACCGACCTGCGCGACCGGCAGACCTACGGCTCCTACCTGGGCCTCGACACGCTGCTCGCCTCGCAGCACCCCAAGAGCCGCCCCGAGCACCACGACGAGCTGCTGTTCATCATCCAGCACCAGACGACGGAGCTCTGGCTGAAGCTCGTGCTGCACGAGCTCGACGACGCGCGGCGCCTGCTGGCGGCCGACGACCTCGGCTCGGCGCTGAAGCGCATCGCGCGCGTCAAGCACATCCAGGAGGTGCTGACGCAGCAGTGGTCGGTCCTCGCCACCCTCACGCCCACCGAGTACGCGCAGTTCCGCGGCGCGCTCGCGAGCGCCTCGGGGTTCCAGTCGGCGCAGTACCGGCAGGTGGAGTTCGCGCTCGGCAACAAGCACGAGCGCATGCTCAAGGTCTTCGAGGCCGCGCCCGAGGACCACGCTGCGCTCGCGGCCGAGCTCGAGCGGCCGAGCCTCTACGACGAGTTCCTGCGCCACCTCGCCCGCCGCGGCCACGCGGTGCCGCGGGAGGTGCTCGAGCGCGACGTGCGGAAGGCGCACGTCTTCCATGAGCCGCTCGTCGACGTCTTCGTCGGCATCTACGAGGGCGCGGGCACGCCGGGGGAGGGCGACGACTGGCGCGCCTACGAGGCGTGCGAGGAGCTCGTCGACCTCGAGGACAACTTCCAGATGTGGCGGTTCCGGCACCTGCGCACGGTCACGCGCACCATCGGCATGAAGACGGGCACGGGCGGCTCGAGCGGCACGAGCTTCCTGCAGCGCGCGCTCGAGCTCACGTTCTTCCCCGAGCTCTACGCCGTCCGCACCCGGATCGGCGCCTGAGCGCCGTGGTCGCCGCGCCCGCAGCGCCCGCCGAGCGCATCGTCCGCGTCGCCCGCGCGCGCGTCGCGGGCGCCTGGCACGAGGACGTCGCCGTCGCCGTCGGCCGAGGCCTGCGGCTCGCCCCCGAGGCCGACCGCGCCGCCCTCGAGCGCCTCCCGATCGCGCTGCTGCCCGCGCTCACCGACGCCCACGTGCACCTCGGCCTCGCCGAGCCCGGACCGACCGCGATCGGCCGCGCGCTCGACCTCGGCTGGGATCCGGCCCTACTGCCGGGCATCGCGGCCGCGCACCGGCATGCGGCGCCCGCGCTCGAGGTCGCGTGGGCCGGCGCCCTGCTCACGGCGCCCGGCGGCTACCCGAGCCGCAGCGGCTGGGCGCCGCAGGAGGCGGCGCACGCGGTCGCGGGTGCGCAGGACGCGGCGGCCGCCGTCGCCGCGCAGGCCGCCGCGGGTGCCGCCGTGGTCAAGGCTCGCGCTCAACGCCGAGGCCGGCCCCGTCGTCGACGACCTGACGCTCGTCGCGATCGTCGCCGCCGCGCGCGTCGCGGGCCTCCCGGTCGCCGCGCACGTGCAGGGAGCGGGCCAGGCGGAGCGCGCGATCGAGCACGGCGTCGCGATCCTCGCCCACGCGCCCTGGTCGGAGGCGCTGCCGCGGCGCGTCATCGAGGCCGCGGCCGCGCGCACCACGTGGATCTCGACCCTCGGCATGCACCGCCGCGACGGCGACGACGCCGCGTGGGGCTGCGCGGTCGACAACCTGCTGCGGTTCGCGCAGGCGGGCGGCGCCGTGCTGCACGGCACCGACCTCGGCAACGGCACGAGCCGCCTCGGCATCGACGACGAGGAGGTCGCGAGCCTCGTGACCGCGGCGCTCGGCGCCGGCCGCGTCGTCGACGCGCTCGTCGGCGCGCCGCTCGACGCGCTGCTCGGCCGCGCCGCGTCGAGCACGACCGCGCTGCCCGAGGACGTCGCCGACGACGAGGCCGCCATCTGGTCGCTGCACGCAGCGCGCGCCGTCACGGCCGCCGACCTCGACCCCGCATCCTTCGCCGCCTGACCGGCACGAGAGCCCGAGGAGCCCCGCATGACCGACGCCACGACCGACCTCCGCAGCCGCGCCGCCGCGCTCGACGCGGCCGACCCGCTCGCCCGGCACGCCTCGGCCTTCGTGCGCGAGGGCGACGTCGTCTCGTACCTCGACGGCAACTCCCTCGGCCGTCCGCTCGCGAGCCTGCCGCAGCGCTTCGCCGACTTCGTCGGCGGCGAATGGGGCACCCGGCTCATCCGCGGCTGGGACGAGCAGTGGATGGCGCGCCCCTACGCGCTCGGCGACCGCATCGGCGCGCTCGTCGGCGCCGCGGCCGGGCAGTCCTTCGTCGGCGACTCCACGACCGTCCTGCTCTACAAGCTCGTGCGCGCCGCCGTCGACGCGCAGCTCGCCGCCGATCCCGCCCGCACCGAGATCGTCATCGAGGACGACTCGTTCCCCACCGACCGCTTCATCGTCGAGGGCATCGCGGCCGAGCGCGGCTGCAGCATCCGCTGGCTCCGCGTCGACCGCGCCGCGGGGGCGACGCTCGAGCAGGTCGAGGAGGCCGTCTCCGAACGCACGGCGCTCGTGCTGCTCTGCCACGTCGCCTACCGCTCGGGCTTCGTCGCCGATGTGCCGGGCATCACCGCGGCCGCGCACCGCGCGGGCGCGCTCGTGCTCTGGGACCTCTGCCACTCGGCGGGCGTCATCCCCACCGAGCTCGACGCCTGGGGCGTCGACCTCGCGGTCGGCTGCAGCTACAAGTACCTGAACGGCGGCCCCGGCAGCCCGGCCTTCGCCTACGTGCGCACCGAGCACCAGGCCTCGCTCGCGCAGCCCATCCAGGGGTGGATGGGCGCCGCCGACGTCTTCGCGATGGGGGAGCGCTTCGAGCCCGCGCAGGGCCTCCGCCGCTTCGTCTCGGGCACGCCGCCCGTGCTCGCGACCGTCGCGCTCGAGGCGATGGTCGAGCTGCTCGAGGAGGTCGGGATCGAGGCGGTGCACGCGAAGTCGGTGGCGCTCACGGGCTTCGCGGAGCAGGCGATCGAGGCGCTCGTGCTGCCGCTCGGCGCGCGCCTCGTGAGCCCGGAGGCGGGGCCGCACCGCGGCAGCCACCTGACGATCGCGCACCCCGCGTTCCGCGAGGTCACGGCGCGGCTGTGGGAGCGGGGCGTCATCCCCGACTTCCGCGCGCCCGACGGCATCCGCATCGGGCTCTCGCCGCTGTCGACGACCTTCGCCGAGGTGCTCGTCGGCATCGAGGCGATCGCGGAGGAGCTGCGCGCCGCTGCCTGAGCGGCGCGGCGAGGCCGAGCGGCCGCGGCGGGAGGCGATCGGGTCGGGGCCCGAGCGCGGAGGCGTCGGCCTCAGCCGCGCACGACGTCCTGCACCGCGACGGCCGCGTCGACGGCCTGCTGGCCCGAGAACGGGGCCTGGCCCTCGGACCAGCCGACGGAGGCCGTGACGAACTGGTCGTAGACGTTGACGGTGCCCGCGAAGGGCGCGTCGAGCGCTGGCGGCTCGTCGACGCCCATCACGAACAGGCCGCGCTCGTTCGCCGCGGCGTCGGGGGTGATGAGGCGCGAGGAGGAGAGCGCGATGAGCTCCTCGGGCGCGAAGGCGATGCCCGAGACGGTGATGCGCAGCACCCGCTCTCCTGAGGTCCACGCGCACTGGCGCTCGACCGAGACGTCCTCCTGGTCCTGCGCGTCGCTGACCTCCTGGTCGAAGGCGAAGCCCGCGGGCACGATCGGAGCCACAGCGGCGTCGAGCGCCGCGCACTCCGGCAGCTCGGTCGGCGGTGCGATGGGGTAGCCCTCGGGCGCGTCCGGGTCGCCCTCGGCGGTCACGGGCGACTCGCTCGGCGCCGCCGAGCCGCTCGGCGCGGGCAGCGCGGGCGTCGTCGAGGGCTCGGGCTCGGCCGCCTGGCAGCCCGCGAGGGCGAGCGCGGTCACGACGACGAGGGGCAGGATGAGGCGGCGCACCCGGAGCACGATACTCCGCCGCGCCATGGCCGTCCGACGGGCGCGGCATCGCCGATCGGCACCGCGCGCCCGGCTAGGCTCGGTGCCGCGGGCGACCCCCGCGTTCGATGCACCGACAGACCCGTGGGCACGATCCCCGCGAGGCACGAGGCGATGGAGCCGAGATGACCGACACGCCCACGTACAAGCTCGACCCCGCGCCCCAGGGCGAGCACGCCTACAGCGGCCCCACGCGCCTCGAGCGCGACTCCCTCGGCGAGCTCCCCGTGCCGCGCGACGCCTACTGGGGCATCCACACCGAGCGCGCGCTCATCAACTTCCCCATCACGGGCCGCTCGATCTCGGTGTACTCCGACCTCGTGAACGCGCTCGCGGTCGTCAAGCAGGCGTGCGCGCGGGCGAACCGCGAGATCGGCGTGCTCGACCCCGAGAAGGCCGACCTCATCGACCGCGTGTGCCGGCGCATCCGCGGCGGCGAGCTGCACGACCAGTTCAAGGTGGGCGTCATCCAGGGCGGCGCCGGCACCTCCACGAACATGAACACGAACGAGGTCATCGCGAACGCGTGCCTCGTCGAGCTCGGCCACCGCAAGGGCTCCTACGAGCACTTCAGCCCCATCGACGACGTCAACCGATCGCAGTCGACGAACGACACGTATCCGACCTCCATCAAGGTCGCGATGGCGTTCACGCTGCGCCGCCTCCTCGACGAGCTGACGCTGCTCACCGACGCCTTCGACGCGAAGGCCACGGAGTTCCGCGACGTCCTGAAGGTCGGGCGCACGCAGCTGCAGGACGCGGTGCCCATGACGCTCGGCCAGGAGTTCCGCGGCTTCGCCGTCACGCTCCGCGAGGACCGCGACCGGCTCGAGGAGACGATCGCCTGGCTCTCGGAGGTCAACCTCGGCGCGACGGCGATCGGCACGGGCATCACCGCCGACCCGCGCTACGCGGAGGCCGCGTGCCGCCACCTCGCCGACCTCACGGGCCTGCCGATCGTCGCGGCCGCCGACCTCATCGAGGCCACGAGCGACACGGGCGTCTTCATGACGCTCTCCGGCACGCTGAAGCGCTGCGCCGCGAAGCTGTCAAAGATCTGCAACGACCTGCGCCTGCTCTCCTCGGGCCCGCAGGCCGGCCTCGGCGAGATCACGCTCCCGCCGAAGCAGGCCGGGTCGTCGATCATGCCGGGCAAGGTCAACCCCGTCATCCCGGAGGTCGTGAACCAGGTGGCGTTCGCCGTCATCGGCTCCGACGCCACCGTGACGGCCGCGGCGGAGGCGGGCCAGCTGCAGCTGAACGCCTTCGAGCCGGTCATCGCCCACCAGATCCTGCAGAGCCTGCACTGGATGACGCAGGCGTGCCTCACGCTGCGCGTCAACTGCGTCGACGGCATCGAGGCCAACCGCGAGCGCCTCGACCTCATGGTCGGCACCTCCGTGGGCGTCGTCACGGCCCTCACGCCCTACATCGGCTACGCCGCCTCGGCGAAGCTCGCGCACGAGGCGCTCACGGGCCACCAGTCGATCGCCGACCTCGTCGTCGAGGCGGGGCTCATGGACCGCGAGCGCGTCGAGAAGCTGCTGCAGCCCGCGCGGCTCTCGGGCCTCCAGCCCGTGACGCAGGCGATCCCCGTGATCCCCATGCCGGAGGCGCCGGCCCCCGCGGGCGACGCGCGCTGAGCCCCGCGCCCCGCTCCCGACGCGCGCTCGGCGCGCGGGGGGAGCGGGGCGGCTACGCTCCCCTCGTGAGCGCACCGCAGCCCGGCCCCGCGGCCGCCCCCGTCCCGTCGCCGCTGCGGCGGCGCGAGGGCCCGAGCACGGGGCTCGTCGCGGGCATCGTCGGCATCGTCGCGCTCGCGCTCGCCTCGTTCCTGGTCATCCTCTTCCTCGGCGGCGCGATCGGCAGCCCCGTGCTGCTCGCGGTCTCCGGCGTCATGGCGCTCGTGCCGCTCTCGTTCGTCATCTGGGCCGTGCTCGCCATCGACCGGTGGGAGCCGGAGCCGCGCGTCGCGATGTGGTTCGCGGCGCTGTGGGGCGGGATCGCGGCGGTGCTGCTGACGCTCGCGACGAACGAGCTCGTGCTGCTGCCGATCGTCGGCCCGTTCCTGCCCGACCAGGCGGCCTACGACCTCTACGCGACGGTCGTGCAGGCGCCCGTCGTCGAGGAGCTGTGGAAGGGCGTGCCCGTCCTCATCATGTTCCTGCTGTTCCGGCGCACCTTCGACGGGCCGGTCGACGGGGTCGTGTTCGCGGCGCTCTCCGCCGCGGGCTTCGCCTTCACCGAGAACATCCTCTACTTCGGCACGACGCTCGCCGACACGGGCGACGGCTCCTTCATCTTCTTCCTCCGCGGCATCATGAGCCCGCTGACGCACGCGATCTTCACGGCCGTCGGCATCGGGCTCGCGCTCGGCCTCGCCGCGCGAGCGCGCTCGCGCGCGTGGGTGCTCCTCGCGGGCCCCGCAGGCTGGCTCGTCTCGGCGGGGCTCCACGCGCTGTGGAACTCCGCCGGCTTCTGGGTGCCGGGCGGCGAGCTCGGCTTCTTCGCCTACTACCTCGTGGTGCAGGTGCCGCTGTGCGCGCTCGCGGCCGCGCTCGTCTGGCTGCTGCTGCGGCAGGAGGTGCGGATCACGCGCGCACGCCTGCACGACTACGGGCGCGCGGGCTGGTTCACCCACGAGGAGGTCGAGCGGCTCTCCTCGGGCGAGGGGCGGGCGGCGCTCATGGACTGGGCGCGGCGGCGGGGCCTCAGGGCGCCCATGCGCGACTACATCCACACGGCGACGCGCCTCGCGAACCACCGGCAGCGCTCGCTCGTCGGGCGGCACGTCGCGCGCGACGTCGCCGACGAGGCGGGCCTGCTCGCCCGCCTGCTCCAGCATCGGCGGCGCATGGTGACGACGGTGATCGGCCAGCCGGTGCAGCTCGCGCAGGGCACGCCCGTGCAGGCGGTCGCGGGGCAGCGCGTGCAGCGCTTCGGCGACCTCGACGCCTGGCCGATCCGCCGCTGAGCGCGGGGCGCGGGCCGCGGATGCGCGCGACGGGCGCTGCGGATCCCTGGTAGAGTCTTCAGGTTGCCGTCCATCGGCCGCGGACAGAGAGCGCTCCTGCATCGGGCAGGGGCACCGCGCTGCAAGCAGAGAGGGGTCCACATGAGCCTGAACGCAGAGGTCAAGAAGGCCATCATCGAGGAGTACGCCACGCACGAGGGCGACACCGGGAGCCCCGAGGTGCAGGTCGCGCTCATGACGCGCCGCATCAAGGACCTCACGGAGCACCTGAAGGAGCACAAGCACGACCACCACTCGCGTCGTGGCCTGCTGCTGCTCGTCGGTCAGCGTCGCCGCCTGCTCGGCTACCTCCAGGACATCGACATCGAGCGCTACCGCGCGCTCATCGAGCGCCTCGGCCTGCGCCGCTAGTCGCAGCCTTCGACGCCGCCCGCAGAGGCACGAGGGGCCGTCCCGAGAGGGGCGGCCCCTTCGTCGTCTGCGCGGCACCGTAGGCCTCCGCGGCATCCGGGCCTCCGGCTGATAGCATCGACCCGGCCGCGTCAGCGTCTGCGGCGGCCGATCGCGCATCCCCGACGAGACCCAGAGACTGGTCGTTGGTGGAGGATGCCGAAGCGGAGCTTCGACCTCCTCCACTGATGACCACCTCCTCGCCGCGGATCGCGGTGTTCGACAGCGCGTCCGCGCGCCGACGAGAGGAGACCCGTGGAGGGTCCTGAGATCACCTTCGCCGAAGCCGTCATCGACAACGGCCGCTTCGGCACCCGCACCGTCCGGTTCGAGACCGGCCGCCTCGCGCAGCAGGCGCAGGGCGCCGCGGTCGCGTACATCGACGAGGAGACCATGCTCCTCAGCGCCACGAGCGTCTCGAAGCAGCCGAAGGACCACTTCGACTTCTTCCCGCTCACCGTGGACGTCGAGGAGCGCATGTACGCCGCGGGCCGCATCCCCGGCTCGTTCTTCCGTCGCGAGGGCCGCCCCTCGACCGACGCCATCCTCACCTGCCGCCTCATCGACCGGCCGCTGCGCCCGTCGTTCGTCGAGGGCATCCGCAACGAGGTCCAGGTCGTCGTGACCGTGCTCGCCATCGAGCCCGACGAGCTCTACGACGTCCTCGCCATCAACGCCGCGTCCATGTCGACGCAGCTCTCGGGCCTGCCCTTCGACGGCCCGATCGGCGGCGTGCGCGTCGCGCTCATCGACGGCCAGTGGGTCGCGTTCCCGAAGCACTCGCAGCTCGAGCAGGCCGTGTTCAACATGGTCGTCGCGGGCCGCGTCGTCACCGACGCCGCGGGCGTCGAGGACGTCGCGATCATGATGGTCGAGGCCGAGGCCACCGACCACGCGTGGGAGCTCATCGAGGGCGGCGCCATCAAGCCGACCGAGGAGGTCGTGGCCCAGGGCCTCGAGGCCTCCAAGCCCTTCATCAAGCAGCTCGTCGCCGCGCAGGCCGAGGTCGCGCGCACGGCCGCGAAGGAGACGCAGGAGTACCCGCTCTTCCCGCCCTACTCGGACGAGGCCCTCACGGCCGTCCGCGAGGTCGCGAAGGAGCGCCTGTCGGAGGTCTACCAGATCGCCGGCAAGATCGAGCGCCAGGACGCCGACGACGCGCTCAAGGAGCAGGTCAAGCAGGAGATCAACGCCCGCGTCGAGCGCGGCGAGCTCGAGCCGAGCGTCGCCACGCAGGTCTCGGGCGCGTACAAGGCCGTCACGAAGGAGGTCGTCCGCGGCCGCATCCTCTCGGAGGGCGTCCGCATGGACGGCCGCGGCCTCGCCGACATCCGTCCGCTCGACGCCGAGGTCGCGGTCGTGCCGCGCGTGCACGGCTCGGCCATCTTCCAGCGCGGCGAGACCCAGATCATGGGCATCACGACGCTCAACATGCTGAAGCTCGAGCAGCAGATCGACTCGCTGAGCCCGGTGACGTCGAAGCGCTACATGCACAACTACAACTTCCCGCCGTACTCGACGGGCGAGACGGGCCGCGTCGGCAGCCCGAAGCGCCGCGAGATCGGCCACGGCGCCCTGGCCGAGCGCGCGCTCATGCCGGTGCTGCCGAGCCGGGAGGACTTCCCGTACGCGATCCGCCAGGTCTCGGAGGCGCTCGGCTCGAACGGCTCGACGTCGATGGGCTCCGTGTGCGCCTCGACGCTCGCGCTGCTCAACGCCGGCGTGCCGCTGAAGGCGCCCGTCGCGGGCATCGCGATGGGCCTGGTCTCGGACGAGGTCGACGGCGAGACCCGCTACGCGGCGCTCACCGACATCCTCGGCGCCGAGGACGCGCTCGGCGACATGGACTTCAAGGTCGCGGGCACGCCCGAGTTCGTCACGGCGATCCAGCTCGACACGAAGCTCTCGGGCCTGCCGGCCTCGGTGCTCGCGGGCGCCCTGACGCAGGCGAAGGAGGCGCGCACGAAGATCCTCGAGGTCCTGCACGCCGCGATCGACGCCCCCGACGAGATGGCGCCCACGGCGCCGCGCGTCATCAGCGTGCAGATCCCGGTCGACAAGATCGGCGAGCTCATCGGCCCCAAGGGCAAGACGATCAACCAGATCCAGGACGACACGGGCGCCCAGATCTCGATCGAGGACAACGGCACCGTCTACATCGGCGCGGTCGACGGCCCCTCGGCGGAGGCCGCGCGCGCCGCGGTCAACGCGATCGCCAACCCGCAGAACCCGGAGGTCGGCGAGCGCTACCTCGGCACCGTCGTGAAGATCGCGTCGTTCGGCGCGTTCGTCTCGCTGCTGCCGGGTCGCGACGGCCTGCTCCACGTGACCGCGATGCGCCCGCTGAACGGCGGCAAGCGCATCGAGGCCGTCGAGGACGTTGTGTCGGTCGGCCAGAAGCTCCAGGTCGAGATCACGAAGCTCGACGACCGCGGCAAGCTCTCGCTCGAGCTCGTCGACGAGTCGAAGGACGCCGCGCCCGCGGAGGCGCCCGCGGAGGCCGCCGCCGAGTGATCGGCAGCGACTGACGCACCCGGAAGCCCCCGCCTCGGCGGGGGCTTCCGTCGTCCCGGGCCGCGGGGCGCGCGGCTAGGCTGGTCGGATGCCCGTCGTGCCCCTGCCGCGCGAGACGCCCGAGCTCGCCATCGCCGCCGCCGGCGGCGCCATCGTCCGCCGCAGCCTGCTGCCGAGCGGCCTGCGCGTGCTCACCGAGCAGATGCCCGGCGCGCAGAGCGCCTCGGTGGGATTCTGGGTGCCCGTGGGCTCGCGCGACGAGCGCGAGGATGCGCGCGGCGCGACGCACTTCCTCGAGCATCTGCTCTTCAAGGGCACGCCGACGCGCAGCGCCTTCGACATCGCGGTCGCGTTCGACGAGGTGGGCGGCGAGCACAACGCCGTCACCGCCAAGGAGCACACCTGCTACTACGCGAAGGTGCGCGACCGCGACCTGCCGATGGCGATCGACGTGCTCGCCGACATGGTGACGTCCTCCGTGCTCGACCCGGATGAGTTCGAGCGCGAGCGCGGCGTCATCCTCGAGGAGCTCGCGATGGCCGACGACGACCCCGCCGACGTCGCCTCCGAGCGGCTCGCGGAGCTCGTGCACGGCGACCACCCGCTCGGCCTGCCGATCGCGGGCACGCCCGAGTCGATCCGCGCCGTCTCGCGCGATCGCGTCATGGAGCACTACCGCGAGCACTACGGCCCGGGCGACGTCGTCGTGACCGTCGCGGGCGCGCTCGACCACGACCGGGTCGTCGCGCAGCTCCAGGAGGCGCTCGTGCGCCACGGCTGGAGCCTCGCGGAGGGCCGGCCCCGGCCCCGCCGCGACCGCGCGCGCGTCGAGCCCGGCGCCGGCGGCCTCACGGTCGTCGACCGCCCGCTCGAGCAGGTGAACCTCATCATGGGCATGCCCGGCCTCGTCTCGCGCGACGATCGGCGCGGTGCGCTCGCCGTGCTCAACACCGTGCTGGGCTCCGGCATGTCGTCGCGGCTCTTCCAGGAGGTGCGCGAGCGGCGCGGCCTCGCCTACGCCGTCTATTCCTACTCCTCCGGCTACGCGGACGCCGGGCTCATGGCGCTCGCCGCGGCGTGCGCGCCGCGGAGCGCCGTCGAGGTCGCGACGCTCATGGCGGCGGAGCTCGAGCGGCTCGCCGAGGGCGGCGTCGACGCCGACGAGCTGCGGCGCGCGAAGGGCCAGCTGGCAGGCGGCTCGGCGCTCGCGCTCGAGGACTCGGATGCGCGCATGTCGCGCCTCGGCCGCGCGGAGCTCTCGCTCGGCGAGCTCGCCGACCTCGACGCGGCGCTCGAGCGCATCGACGCCGTGACCGACGCCGACGTGCGCGCGCTCGCCGGCGAGCTCGCGGCGGGCCCGCGCTCGATCGCCGCGGTCGGCCCCGCCGTCGACGGCCTCGATCGGCTCGTCGCCGGCGCCGCTCGGGGTACGGTGGAGGCGACGGCCTGAGCGCGACGATGCGCGACGCCCGTCGCCCGTCGGCTCCCGCCGGCCCCTGACACGTACGACGCTGCACGCGCCCGGAGGCATCGATGACCCATCTGCTCTACCTGGTCCGCCACGGCGAGCAGGTGGATGCCGAGCACGGCGTCGAGGACGGCGCGCTCTCGCCGCGCGGCGTCCGCCAGGCGCAGGCGATCGCGCAGCGGCTGTCGGGCGTGCGCTTCGACCATGCGTGGACCTCGCCGCTCGAGCGAGCGATCGAGACCGCGTCGATCATGCAGCAGCGGCTCCCCGCGGTGCCGTTCGAGCGCTCGTCGCTGCTGCTCGACTGCATCCCCTCGGGCCTCGAGCCCGACACGCCCTCCGGCTTCCACCGCTTCCTCGAGAGCGTGCGGCCCGAGCAGGCCGAGGCGGGCGCCGCGCAGATGGCCGACGCGGGCGACCAGTGGCTGCAGCCCTCGCGCGGCGACGTCAACGAGCTCCTCGTGACCCACAACTTCGTGATCGGCTGGTTCGTGCGCGAGGTCATGCAGGCGCCGGCCTGGCAGTGGATGGCCCTCAACCAGGCCAACTGCGGCCTCACGATCATCCGCCTGCGCTCGGGCAAGCCCGCCCAGCTCGTGGCCCACAACGACCTCGGCCACCTGCCGCCCGAGGACCGCACGGGCCTCGCGATCCCGCAGCCCTACTGACCCGCTGCCCCTTCCCGAGCGGTCGCTCCCGCCGCCCGAGGCCCCCGAGCGGTCGCTCCCGCCGCACCGCCTCGTCGAGCGGTCGCTCCCGCCGCGCCGCCTCGTCGAGCGGTCGCGGATGGCTGCCGAGCGGCTCCGCGCGTCGCCGCGCGTGACCGGTCGACGAGCCCGGCCGGGCGGTCAGCCGACCGGCTTGCGGAACCAGCTCGTCGCGTTCGGGTTGTCGTTGTAGGGCTCGATCGCCGCGTAGCCGCGCGAGGCGTAGAGGCCGTTCGCGGCCTCGAGCGAGCGGTTCGTGTCGAGCACGACCTCGTCGGCGCCGAGCCGCACGGCCTCCGCTTCGAGCGCGCGCAGCGCGCGGCGCCGGTGCCGCGGCCGCGGCCGGCGGGGGCGACGTAGAGGTGCTTCACCTCGAAGCGCGCGGGCCCGAGGCGCCGGAGCGCGCCGCAGCCGATCGCCTCGCCGTCCTCGGCGCGCGCCACGAGGAACGCGCCGTCGGGGGCGGCGAGGGTCGCGGGGTCGGCGGGCTTCGGCGTGTACCCGCCGCCGACGAACGTGATGGCGCGATCCGCGAAGTACGCCTGCAGCAGCGCCTGCGCGACGGGGGAGTCGGCGGCGAGGGGCTCGATGGTGACGCTCACGCTCTCGACCCTACGCGCGCGGCGACCGCCGACCGCCTCGGCGCCCGGTCGCCTCGTAGGCTGGAGGCATGGCTCGCTCCCTCCGCGTCGGCGTCTCCGGCAGCACCGGCAGGCTCGGCTCGCTCGCCCTCCGGCTCGTCGAGGAGGCCGACGACCTGGTGGCCGTGCCGGTCGACGCTCGCGACGGCCTCGACCTCGACGGCCTCGACGTGCTCTTCGACGCCACGGTGCTCGAGGCGAGCGAGCGCGTCGTCGAGGCCGCCGTCGCCGCGGGCGTGCCCGTCGTCGTCGGCACGAGCGGCTGGAGCGAGTCGCGCATCGCGGCGCTCCGCGGGCGCGGCGGCGACCGCGTGCGCATCGTGCCGAACTTCTCGCTCGGCAGCGTGCTCGAGACCCACCTCGCGACGATCGCCGCGCGCCACTTCGAGAGCGTCGAGATCCTCGAGGCCCACCACGCCCGCAAGGTCGATGCGCCGAGCGGCACCGCGACGCGCACGGCCGAGGCGATCGGCGCCGTGCGCGCGTTCGAGGCGCCGACGCCCGACGAGCCCGGCCGCGGCACCGTCATCGCCGGCGTCCCCGTGCACGCCATGCGCCTGCCGGGCGTCGTCGCGCGCCAGGAGGTCGTCTTCGGCGGCCTCGGCGAGACCCTCACGATCCGCCACGACACCACGAGCCCCGAGTCGTACGCGGCCGGCATCCTGCTCGCGCTCCGCGCCGAGCCGCAGCCCGGCGTCGTCGTCGGCATCGGCGACCTCCTGGGCCTCGCGTGAGCGAGCGGCGCGCCGCCCCGGCGGGGCTCACCCGGCCGGCCGCGCTCGCGATGGCGGCGCTGCTCGCCCTCTACGTCGTCGTCGCGGGCGACCGCGCCGTGCGCTTCATCGCCACGGGCGAGCCGATCGCGGTCGTCGTGGGCATCGCGCTGCTCGTGATGTTCCTCGTCGGCGCGTGGGCGCTCGTGCGGGAGGTCGTCTTCGGCATCCAGCTCGACCGCGCGATCCGAGCGCTCGACGCCGCGGGCGGCATGCCCGAGCCCCTGCCGACGACGCCCGGGGGCCGGGCCGACAAGGACGCCGCGCTCGCGGCCTTCCCCGCGGCGCGCGCCGACGTGGAGGCGCACGAGGGCTCGTGGGAGTCCTGGCTCCGGCTGTCGATGGCGTACGACGCGGCGCGCGACCGCAAGCGGGCGCGACGCGCCGCGCGCACGGCGCTCCGCCTGCGTCGCGGCGTGGGCGGACCGGCGCAGGCCGATCCGGTGCAGGATGGAGAGCAGGAGGCAGCATGAGCGACATCACGGCCACCGGAGCGCGCTTCGACGGGCACCCCTACGAGCAGCTGCTCGCCGACGTCCTCGCCCACGGCGAGGCGAAGGGCGATCGCACCGGCACCGGCACGCGCTCGGTGTTCGGCCGCCAGCTGCGCTACGACCTCGCGCAGGGCTTCCCGCTCATCACCACGAAGCGCGTGCACTTCCGGTCGATCGCGCTCGAGCTGCTGTGGTTCCTGCGCGGCGAGTCGAACGTGCGCTGGCTGCAGGAGCAGGGCGTCACCATCTGGGACGAGTGGGCCGATGCGGAGGGCGACCTCGGCCCCGTCTACGGCGTCCAGTGGCGCTCGTGGCCGACGCCCGACGGCGGCACGATCGACCAGATCGCGCAGGTCGTCGAGTCGATCCGCACGAACCCCGACTCCCGCCGCCACATCGTCTCGGCCTGGAACCCGGCCGACATCCCCGACATGGCGCTCGCGCCCTGCCACGCGTTCTTCCAGTTCCACGTCGCGAACGGCCGGCTGTCGTGCCAGCTGTACCAGCGCTCGGCGGACATGTTCCTCGGCGTGCCCTTCAACATCGCGAGCTACGCGCTGCTCACGCACATGCTCGCGCAGCAGACGGGCCTCGAGGCGGGCGACCTCGTCTGGACGGGCGGCGACTGCCACATCTACGACAACCACGTCGAGCAGGTCGAGCGGCAGCTCGCGCGCGAGCCCTTCCCGCTGCCGAGCCTGCGCATCCTGCGCACCCCCGAGAGCATCCTCGACTACGCGCTCGACGACTTCGAGGTCGTCGACTACCAGCACCACCCCGGCATCAAGGCGCCGGTCGCCGTCTGATGCGGATCGGCATGATCTGGGCGCAGGCCCGGGACGGCGTCATCGGCGACGCGGGCGACATGCCCTGGTCGCTGCCGGAGGACATGGCGCGCTTCAAGGCGATCACGACCGGGCACCCCGTCGTGATGGGCCGCCGCACGTGGGAGTCGTTCCCCGAGCGCTTCCGCCCGCTCCCGGGCCGCGCGAACGTCGTCATCACCTCCGACGCGGCGTACCAGGCGGCGGGCGCGCAGGTGGTCGGCAGCCTCGAGGAGGCCCTCGTGCTGGCGGGCAGGCTCGCAGAGGGCGGCGAGGCCTGGGTCATCGGCGGCGGCCGGGTGTACCGCGACGCGATCGATCGCGCCGACGTGCTCGAGATCACCGACATCGACCTCGAGGCCGAGGGTGACACGACCGCGCCCGAGCCCGGGGAGGGCTGGCGCGAGACCGCGCGCGATCCGGCCGAGGGCTGGCACGAGAGCCGCACCGGCCTCGGCTACCGGTACCGCACCCTCGAGCGGGCCGCGTCCGCTACAGCGTGATCCAGTAGCGCTCGTACGGGCTGGGCTCGGCATCCCGCACGCCGCCCGCGGCGAGGATCGTGGCGCGCGACGGCGGGTTGTCGGCGTCGCAGAGCAGGAGCGCGCGGCCGATCCCCAGGGCGCGCGCCTCGTCGAGCACGAGCCGCAGCGCCGCGGTCGCGACGCCCCGGCCGCGCGGAGGGCCGCACGCCGTAGCCGATGTGGCCGCCCTCGGCGAGCAGCCAGTCGTCCAGCTCGTGCCGCAGGTGGATGGAGCCGAGCACCCGCTCAGGCTCGTCGTCGTCGACGATCCACCACACGGTCGCCGGCACGAAGCCGTCCTGGCCCTCGACGCGCTGGCGCGCCTCGCGCGCGAGCCAGTGCTCGAACCGGTCCGGCAGCGCGAGCTCCTCGACCTCGTAGCCGAAGGTCGAGAAGCCGTGCAGCGTCTCGCCCTCGAACTCGCGCATCGCCTCGAGCCAGGCGCCGTGCAGGGCGCGGGACGGGAGCGGGAGGCGGATCATGCGCCCACGCTAGGGCCTGCCACGGGCCCAGGGCCGGGCGGGCGCGCCCGCCGCGATAGCCTGGAGCCGTGACCCACAATCCCTTCGGCCAGGTGCTCGTCGCGCTCGTGACCCCGTTCGCAGCCGACGGCGAGGTCGCCTGGGACGACGTGGAGCGGCTCATCGACGACGTCGTGACGCACGGCGCCGACGGCATCGTCGTCTCGGGCACGACGGGCGAGACCTCGACCCTCACCGATCCGGAGAAGATCCGGCTCGTCGAGGTGGCGAAGGCGGTGGCGGGCGACCGCGCCAAGGTCATCCAGGGCGGCGGCTCGAACGAGACCGCCCACGCGATGGACCTCTACCGCCAGGCGGAGCGGGCGGGCGCCGACGGCGTCATGATCGTCACGCCGTACTACAACAAGCCCACGCAGGCCGGCATCCTCACGCACTTCCGCATGATCGCCGACGCCACCGACCTGCCCGTCATCCTCTACGACATCCCCGGCCGCTCCGGCATCCCGATCCGCTACGAGACGCTCCTGCGGGCCGCGAAGCACCCGAACATCCTGGCCGTGAAGGATGCGAAGGGCGACCTCGCCGAGGTGAGCCGCGTGCTCAACCAGACCGACCTGCTCTACTTCTCGGGCGACGACGCGAACGTGCTCCCGCACCTCGCGATCGGCGCCTCGGGGCTCATCGGCGTCACGGCGAACATCGCCCCGAAGCCGTACCGCACCATGATCGACGCGGTGAACGCCGGCGACCTGCGCACGGCGCAGGCGCAGCACCGCGCGCTCGAGCCGCTCGTGCGCGCGACCATGACGCACGTGCCCGGCACGGTCGCCACGAAGTACATCCTCCACGGCCTCGGCCGCATCGGCAGCCCGCGCGTGCGCCTGCCGCTCGTCGGCCCCGAGGACACCGAGGCCGCCCTCATCGAGGACGAGATCGCCCTCGTCAAGGGCATCGACGGCCTCGACCTCAGCCGCTTCCGCCCCGACCGCAACGCGGCGGCCGGCGGCGCGCTGCCCAAGGTGCACGGCACCACGCGCTGAGCGTGCACCGCACCATCACGATCACCACCACAGCACCAGGCTTCCGCGCGCGAGGTGCGCGCACCCCACATGACCGCTCGCCCCAGGGCGAGCCGAAGACGAAGGAGGGCCCTTGACGGCCATCACCCAGCCCGCCCCGCTCGAGGCAGGCACGCTCCGCATCATCCCGCTCGGCGGCCTCGGCGAGGTCGGCCGCAACATGACGGTCTACGAGCTCGACGGCAAGCTGCTCATCGTCGACTGCGGCGTCCTCTTCCCTGAGGAGCACCAGCCCGGCGTCGACCTGATCCTGCCCGACTTCGGGCCCATCCGCGACCGCCTCGACGACGTCGTCGGCATCGTGCTCACGCACGGGCACGAGGACCACATCGGCGCCGTGCCGTACCTGCTGCGCCTGAAGGCCGACATCCCGCTGCTCGGCTCGAAGCTCACGCTCGCGCTCATCGAGGCGAAGCTCAAGGAGCACCGCATCAAGCCCTACACGCACACCGTGCGCGAGGGCCAGGTCGAGCAGCTGGGTCCGTTCGAGACCGAGTTCGTCGCCGTCAACCACTCCATCCCCGACGCCCTCGCGGTCGCGATCCGCACGAAGGCGGGCCTCGTGCTGCACACGGGCGACTTCAAGATGGACCAGCTGCCGCTCGACGACCGCATCACCGACCTCCGCGCCTTCGCGCGGCTCGGCGAGGAGGGCGTGGACGCGTTCCTCGTCGACTCCACGAACGCGGACGTGCCGGGCTTCACCGCCCCTGAGCGCGAGATCGGCCCCGTGCTGTCGCAGGTCATCGGCCGGACGAAGGGCCTCGTCGTCGTCGCCTCGTTCTCGAGCCACGTGCACCGCGTGCAGCAGGTGCTCGACGCCGCCGCCGAGCACGGCCGCAAGGTCGCCTTCGTCGGCCGCTCGATGGTGCGCAACATGGGCATCGCGGCCGACCTCGGCTACCTGAAGGTGCCGGACGGCGTGGTCGTCGACCAGAAGAAGGCCGAGCAGATGCCCCGCCACCAGGTCGTCTTCATGTCGACGGGCTCGCAGGGCGAGCCGATGGCCGTGCTCAGCCGCATCGTCAACCAGGAGCACCGCATCGAGGTGGGCGACGACGACACCGTCATCCTCGCGTCGAGCCTCATCCCGGGCAACGAGAACGCCGTCTTCCGCATCATCAACGGCCTCATGCAGCTGGGTGCGAAGGTCGTGCACAAGGGCTCCGCGAAGGTGCACGTCTCGGGCCACGCCTCGGCCGGCGAGCTGCTGTACTGCTACAACATCCTCGGCCCGCGCAACGTCATCCCCGTGCACGGCGAGTACCGCCACCTCCACGCGGCGGCGCAGCTCGCGATCGACACGGGCGTGCCGCGCGAGCGCGCGCACGTGGGCGAGAACGGCACCGTCTGGGACCTCAAGGACGGCCGGGTGGCCGTCGCCGGCCAGCTCGAGATCGGCTTCGTGTACGTCGACGGCTCGTCGGTGGGCCGCATCGACGAGGCCGACCTGAAGGACCGCCGCATCCTCGCCGAGGAGGGCTTCATCTCGATCTTCGTCGCGGTCGAGCCGCAGACGGGCAAGATCATCGTGGGGCCCGAGATCCACGCGCGCGGCTTCGCCGAGGACGACTCGATCTTCGACGACATCCGACCGAAGATCGTCAAGGCGCTCGCGGAGGCGGGCGAGTCCGGCACGCGCGACACGCACCAGTACTCGCAGGTCGTGCGCCGCACGGTCGGCCGCTGGGTGGGCACGCGCATCCGCCGCCGCCCGATGATCGTGCCGGTCGTCATCGAGGCCTAGCCGCGAGCCCAGGTCGCATCGGAGCGCGCCGCACCCTCCACGGGGGCGGCGCGCTCCTGCGTTCGACGGAGCGCCTCCCGGGCCCGCGGGGCGGCCGCGCCTAGGGTGTGCGCATGGCCACGAGCACGAAGCCGCCGCGCGGCGGCGCCTCCGGCAAGGGCTCCTCGAAGGGGAGCTCCACCGGGCGCGCCCCGCGCACGTCCCCGACGCAGCGCACGACCCGCGCCACGAAGGTCCAGCCGACCTTCGAGGAGACGGGGCCGGGCGCCGGCCAGCGCGCCTGGATGGCGCTCGCGCACGCGACGGGCGGCGCGGCCCGTGTCTTCGGGCGCGAGTCGCTCGAGAAGGACGAGCGCCGCGACGGCGTGCCCTTCCTGCTCACGCTGCTCGCGATCGCCGGGGCCGTGGTCGAGTGGATCCTGCCCGCGAACCAGGTCGCGCAGGCGATCTCGGCCTACACGCTCGGGGGCCTCTTCGGGCAGGTCGCGATCGCACTGCCGGTCGTCTTCGTCCTCCTCGCGCTCTGGATGTTCCGCCATCCCGCCTCAGTGAGCGACAACGGCCGCGTCGGCGTCGGCCTCGCGATGCTGCTCATGGCCGTCGCGGGCCTCTGCCACGTGCTGCTCGGCATGCCCGACGCCTCGCTCGGCATGCCGGCCCTGGCCGACGCGGGCGGCATCCTCGGCTGGGTCTTCGCGGCCCCGCTCGCGGCGCTCATCGCGCCGGTCGGCGCCGGCATCGTCGCCGGGCTCATCGCGCTGCTCTCGGTCCTCGTGATCACCGCGACCGCGCCCACCCGCATCCCCGAGCGCCTGCAGGACCTCTACGCCTACCTCTTCGGGCTCGACGCAGCGACGCAGGAGGAGCGCGACGAGGCGCGCCGCGCGCGCCGCGAGGAGCGCAGGGCCGCACGCACGGCCGAGGCGGAGGACGAGGTCGTCGAGGACGGCGACGACCTGCCGTTCTGGCGCCGCAACAGCACGGGCCGCGAGGTCGACCCCGCCTACGACAGCCCGGTGCTCGTCGATCGCGACCAGGTCGACCGCGACGAGGTCGACCCCGACGCCGGCACGGCGTCCATGGAGTCGCTCTTCGGGGTCGCCGTCGAGCCGGAGGAGGCGCCCGCCGTCTCGCCGCGCGAGCACGACGAGTACGCCACGGAGGTGCTCGCATCGCTCGAGCAGGCCGAGGCGGCCATTGCGCGCACGACGGGCGAGCAGCCGGAGCTGCCCGCCGCGCCCGCTGCGCAGGCGCCCCGCCGGGAGCGCCCCTACCGCCTCCCGTCGATCGCCTCGCTGGGGCAGGGCGACGCCCCGAAGGCGCGCTCGGCGGCGAACGACGAGATCGTCGCCGCCATCACGCAGGTGCTGTCGTCCTTCAACGTCGACGCGAAGGTCACCGGGTTCTCCCGCGGCCCGACGGTCACGCGCTACGAGATCGAGGTCGCGCCCGGCGTGAAGGTCGAGCGCGTCACCGCGCTGTCGAAGAACCTCTCCTACGCCGTCGCGTCGAACGAGGTGCGCATCCTCTCGCCCATCCCCGGCAAGAGCGCCATCGGCATCGAGATCCCGAACCCCGACCGCGAGACGGTGAAGCTCGGCGACGTGCTGCGCTCGCGCGCGGCCGGCGAGTCGCGCCACCCGATGACGATCGGCATCGGCAAGGACGTCGAGGGCGGCTTCGTCGTCGCGAACCTCGCGAAGATGCCGCACCTCCTCGTCGCGGGCTCCACGGGCTCCGGCAAGTCGTCGTTCGTCAACTCGATGATCACGAGCCTTCTCATGCGCGCGACGCCCGCCGAGGTGCGCATGGTGCTCGTCGACCCGAAGCGCGTCGAGCTCACCGCCTACCAGGGCGTGCCGCACCTCATCACGCCCATCATCACGAACCCCAAGAAGGCCGCCGAGGCGCTGCAGTGGGTCGTGAAGGAGATGGACATGCGGTACGACGACCTCGCGTCGTTCGGCTACAAGCACATCGACGACTTCAACGCCGCGGTCCGCAACGACGAGATCGTGCTGCCCGCCGGCAGCCAGCGCACGCTGAAGCCCTACCCGTACCTGCTCGTCGTCGTCGACGAGGCTCGCCGACCTCATGATGGTGGCACCGCGCGACGTCGAGGACTCGATCGTCCGCATCACGCAGCTCGCCCGCGCGGCCGGCATCCACCTCGTGCTCGCGACGCAGCGTCCCTCGGTCGACGTCGTGACGGGCCTCATCAAGGCCAACGTGCCCTCGCGCTTCGCGTTCGCGGTGTCGTCGGTCACCGACTCCCGCGTCATCCTCGACCAGCCGGGCGCCGACAAGCTCATCGGCCAGGGCGACGGCCTGTTCCTGCCCATGGGCGCCAACAAGTCGATGCGCGTGCAGGGGGCCTGGGTCGACGAGGCCGAGATCCAGCGCGTCGTGCAGCACGTCACGGGCCAGGCCCAGCCGGAGTACCGCGACGACGTCGCGGAGGTCGCCGAGAAGCGCGAGATCGACGCCGACATCGGCGACGACCTCGAGGACCTGTGCGCAGCGGCAGAGCTCGTCGTCTCGACCCAGTTCGGCTCGACCTCGATGCTGCAGCGCAAGCTGCGCGTCGGCTTCGCGAAGGCGGGCCGCCTCATGGACCTGATGGAGTCGCGCGAGATCGTCGGCCCCTCGGAGGGCTCGAAGGCGCGCGACGTGCTCGTGCCGCCGGACGGCCTCGCGGCCGTGCTCGCGTCGCTGCGCGGCGAGGGCCCTGCGCCCGCGCCGTCGGCGCCCGCTGCCGCCGCCCCTGCCGGGACGAGCGCCGCCGTGGTGGGAGCCGGTGCAGCGGGCGCGGCCGCCGCCGGCGACGACGAGGGCGAGGCGTGGGTCGATTCGGACGACCGCTACGCGGACCCCTTCGACGAGGCGAACCGCGACGGGCTCGAGGTCGTGGAGGCCGAGGGCGACGACGAGGACGCCTGGTCCCTGACCGGGCGCGACTGACGCTCGGGACGCGCGGGTAGCCTGGGCCGCATGGGGATCCTCAGCCCGCTCCGCGGTCGCATCTGGGCGCGGGGCGATGCCCCGGCCAGCGTCCTGAGCGTGCCGAACCTCATCTCCTTCGTCCGCATCCTGCTGACGCCGGTCTTCATCGCCGTCGCGCTCGCGAACCCGGAGCCGGGCGCCGCGCGCACGGCCGCGGCGGTGCTGTTCGCGGTGCTCATCGCCACCGACTTCGTCGACGGCTGGATCGCGCGCGGCAGGAACCTCGTGACCGACCTCGGCAAGCTCGTCGACCCGATCGCCGACAAGGCGATCACCGGCAGCGCCTTCGTCGTGCTGTCGATCCTCGGCGAGCTCGACTGGTGGATCACGGCCGTCGTCCTCGTGCGCGAGGTCGGCATCACGCTCTACCGGCTCGTCGTCGCGACGCAGGTCGTGATCGCGGCGGACTGGGCAGGCAAGGCGAAGACGATGGCGCAGGGCATCGCGCTGCCGCTCGCGCTCCTGCCGCTGCAGGCCTGGGTGGGCGAGTGGGGCCACTGGGTCTGCGTCGCGACGATGTCGGTCGCGGTGGCGCTCACGATCTACTCGGGGCTGGAGTTCGCGGTGCAGGCGGCGCGGAGCCGGCGGTGACCGAGCACGCGGGCGTCGAGGCGCTCGCCGAGCGCGCCGTCCTCCGCGCGATCGAGCGCGGCGCGACGCTCGCCGTCGCCGAGTCGCTCACGGGCGGCGCGCTCGCGGCGGCGCTCGTCGGGGTCCCCGGCGCGTCCGCGGTGCTGCGCCTCGGGGTCGTCGCCTACGCGACCGAGATGAAGGGCTCGGTGCTCCACGTGCCCGCGGCGCTGCTCCGCGAGCGCGGGCCGGTCGATCCGGAGGTCGCGGTCGCGATGGCGCGCGGCGCGCGGGAGCTCGCGGCGATCGACCGCGCAGCGTGCACCATCGGTGTCGCGACGACGGGCGTCGCGGGCCCCGATCCGCAGGACGGGCATGCGCCGGGCGAGTTCCACGTCGGGCTCGAGGCGCGCGTTGCGACCGGCCGCGCCGTCAGCGCGGCGTCGCGCGCCGTCGACGGCGACCGGTCGGCCGTGCGCGAGGCGGCGGTCCGGGCGGCGCTCGAGCTGCTCCTCGAGGCGCTCGACCGCGACGATCTCGCGCCCGACGGCCCCCACAGCGGATCCACACCCTGAACCGGGGCTGCTGCGGAATGCGTCCGCTCGGATGGGTGTTGTCATCGGTACGCGCCCCGGAGGAGCCGCAGGTCCTGCGGACTAGGCTGGGGCATCCGACCACGGTGGAGGGGGAGACCATGGTGCTGGTTCGACAGGAGATCGGCGACGTGCTGCGCGACGTCCGCCTGCGGCAGGGCAGGACCCTGCGGCAGGTCGCATCGCGGGCCTCCGTCGCGCTCGGCTACCTGAGCGAGGTGGAGCGCGGGCAGAAGGAGGCCTCGAGCGAGATCCTCGCCTCGGTGGCCGAGGCGCTCGAGGTGCCGCTGTCGAGCATCCTGCGAGAGGTGGGGGACCGTCTCGCAGTGCTCGAGGGCCTGACGTTCGCGGAGCTCGACGCTCCGCTCACGACGCTGGGCTCGGTGCCCGACACGCTGCCCGACGAGGCTCGTCGCGGAGTTCGACGCGGCCGTCCGGTAGGCGATGCGCGGGAGCGAGCTGCAGATCGCGGTCCGCGAGGAGTTCGGCGCCCTGGGCGCCGTCCTGCTCGCGGACCTCGTGCTCGAGCGCCTGGGCGGCCGGACCGGCGCCGAGGCGCTCCGCGGCGGCGTGCCCGCGCGCGAGGTCTGGGCGGCGCTCTGCGAGTCGCAGGACGTGCCGGCCGACCGCCGCCACGGCAGGGGGCTGCGCGACCCGCGCGCCTGAGGCGCTCGCCGCGCGGCACGAGCCGAGCCGACACGCCGCATCGCCGTTCGAAGATCCGTTCGAACGAGGCGTACGCTGGAGGGGTCCGACGGTCCCGTCTCCACAGGCGGTGCCGGTGGCCGCCCGCATGTCGGTGGCCCGACGTACCGTGAGCGCATCCCACCAACGGAAGGCCAGCAATGCCCACACCCGCAGACCGCGAGAAGTCGCTCGAGGCGGCGCTCGCGCAGATCGACCGCCAGTTCGGCAAGGGGACGGTGATGCGCCTCGGCAGCGAGGAGCGCGCCCCCGTCGAGGTCATCCCCACCGGTTCCATCGCCCTCGACGTAGCGCTCGGCATCGGCGGCCTCCCGCGCGGCCGCATCATCGAGATCTACGGCCCGGAGTCCTCGGGCAAGACCACGCTCACGCTCCACGCGATCGCGAACGCCCAGCGCAACGGCGGCATCGCCGCCTTCATCGACGCCGAGCACGCGCTCGACCCGGAGTACGCCCGCAAGCTCGGCGTCGACATCGACGCGCTGCTCGTCTCGCAGCCCGACACGGGCGAGCAGGCGCTCGAGATCGCCGACATGCTCGTGCGCTCCGGCTCGATCGACCTCGTCGTGGTCGACTCGGTCGCTGCGCTCGTGCCGCGCGCCGAGATCGAGGGCGAGATGGGCGACAGCCACGTCGGCCTGCAGGCCCGCCTCATGTCGCAGGCGCTGCGCAAGCTCACCGGTGGCCTCAACCAGACGCAGACCACGATGATCTTCATCAACCAGCTGCGCGAGAAGATCGGCGTCTTCTTCGGCAGCCCCGAGACCACCGCGGGCGGCAAGGCGCTGAAGTTCTACGCCTCGGTGCGCCTCGACATCCGTCGCATCGAGACCCTGAAGGACGGCGCAGAGGCGGTCGGCAACCGCACGCGCGTCAAGGTCGTGAAGAACAAGATGGCGCCGCCGTTCAAGCAGGCCGAGTTCGACATCCTCTACGGCGTCGGCGTCTCGCGCGAGGGCAGCCTCATCGACTTCGGCGTCGAGCACGGCATCGTCCGCAAGTCGGGCGCCTGGTACACGTACGACGGCGACCAGCTCGGCCAGGGCAAGGAGAACGCCCGCAACTTCCTGCTGAAGAACCCTGACATCGCCGCCGACATCGAGCGCCAGATCCTGGGCAAGCTCGGCATCGGCGCCGAGGGCAAGGCGGCGCAGGCGCAGGCGCAGGCGCAGGTCGAGTCCCTCGACGCCCGTCGCGAGGAGCGCAAGGGCGCGTGAGCGAGCCCGATCGCATGGCAGGCGTCGTCGAGCTCTCCGCCTGGATCGCCAGCAAGGACGACGACGCACGAGGCCCCGTCCAGCAGGACGGGGCCTCGGCCGCATCCGACGAGCGCGACGCGCCGTCGGCGCCGCCGGACGAGGAGTCGGCGCGCTCGATCGCGCTCCGCGCCCTCGGCCGCCGGGCCGCGAGCCGGCAGGAGCTCGATCGCGCGCTCGAGCGGCGCGAGGTCGAGCCCGAGGTGCGCGAGGCCGTCCTCGACCGCCTCGAGCGCGAGGGCCTCGTCGACGACGCGCAGCTCGCGCAGGACCTCGCCGAGCGCCTGCGCGAGCGCAAGCAGCTGGGGGAGCGCGGCGTCGCCGCCGAGCTCCGTCGCCGCGGCCTCGATCCCGAGGTGCTCGAGCGTCCCGACGACGGCGACGAGCTCGAGCGCGCGATCGAGGCCGCTGCCGATCGGCGCCGCCGCATGGGCTCGCTCGACGACGAGACCGCGGAGCGCAGGCTCGCGGGCTTCCTGCAGCGGCGGGGCTTCGGCGGCGGCGCGGTGCGCATGGCCATCGAGCGCACGCGGCCACGGGGGCCTCGCTTCCGCTGACGGCATGGCGGGCGAGCCGAGCGCGCTCGCCCGCAAGCCTCAGCAGGCATCCAGGTAGGCGAAGCGGCGCCCGGCTACGTTCCCGCTATGAAGACCTCCAGGATGCTCGCTGTCCCGGCAATCGCCGCCGTGTCCCTCCTCGCCCTCACGGGCTGCTTCCAGCTGCCCCCGATGGGCGGTGCCACCACCGGCACCGACGCCACCACCGAGCCCGACGGCGGCTCGGACGACGGCAGCGGCGACACCGCCGACCTCGCGGGCACCTCGTGGACCGGCGACTTCAACGGCCAGGTCTCCGACATCGCCTTCACCCTCAACGAGGACGGCACGATCGACTTCTCCGACTGGGCGGGCGACACGTTCGACTCGCCGGCCGACGTCTGGTCGCAGGACGGCGACACGATCGAGATGACGATCACGCAGATCTCCGTCGACGAGACGGGCCAGGAGTCCTTCGACGTCACGCTCTCGGGCAGCGCGGCCGACGGCTCGATGGAGCTGAGCGGCCAGGGCACCGACGGCGGCGACTACGAGCTGAGCGCCTCGCAGGGCTGAGCGCCCCGCAGCGCTGCGATCCACGACGGCGGACCGCCCCCGCGGGGCGGTCCGCCGTCGCACGTCCCGGCACCGCCGCCGGTACCCTCGGAGCATGTCCGCGATCGCTCCGGTGCGCACCTACGAGGTGAAGACCTTCGGGTGCCAGATGAACGTCCACGACTCCGAGCGGATGCGCGGATCGCTCGAGGACGCAGGCTACGCCGAAGCCGTCGACGGCGCCCCTGACGTCGTCGTCATCAACACCTGCGCCGTGCGCGAGAACGCCGACACGAAGCTCTACGGGCACCTCGGCCACCTCGCGAAGACGAAGCGCGAGCGGCCCGGCTTCCAGATCGCGGTCGGCGGCTGCCTGGCGCAGAAGGACCGCGCCACGATCGTCGAGCGCGCGCCCTGGGTCGACGTCGTCTTCGGCACCCACAACATGGGCTCGCTGCCGGCGCTGCTCGAGCGCAGCCGCCACAACGACGAGGCGCAGGTCGAGATCCTCGAGTCGCTCGAGGTCTTCCCGTCGACGCTGCCGACGAAGCGCGAGTCGACCTACGCCGGCTGGGTCTCGATCTCGGTCGGCTGCAACAACACCTGCACGTTCTGCATCGTGCCCTCGCTCCGCGGCAAGGAGCGCGACCGCCGCCCGGGCGAGGTGCTCGCCGAGGTGCAGGCGCTCGTCGACGACGGCGCGATCGAGGTCACGCTGCTGGGCCAGAACGTCAACTCCTACGGTGTCGAGTTCGGCGACCGCCTGGCCTTCGGCAAGCTGCTGCGCGCCGCAGGCGAGATCGACGGCCTCGAGCGCATCCGCTTCACGAGCCCGCACCCCGCCGCCTTCACCGACGACGTCATCGACGCGATGGCCGAGACGCCCGCGGTGATGCCGCAGCTGCACATGCCCCTGCAGTCAGGCTCCGACCGCGTGCTGAAGGCGATGCGCCGCTCCTACCGGTCGACGCGGTTCCTCGGCATCCTCGACCGCGTGCGCGAGCGCATCCCGCACGCGGCCATCACGACCGACCTCATCGTCGGGTTCCCCGGCGAGACCGACGAGGACTTCGAGGACACCCTGCGCGTCGTCGAGGCCTCGCGCTTCGCGTCGGCCTTCACCTTCCAGTACTCGATCCGCCCGGGCACCCCCGCGGCCACGATGCCCGACCAGGTGCCGAAGGAGGTCGTGCAGGAGCGCTTCGAGCGGCTCATCGCGCTCCAGGACCGCATCTCGGCCGAGGAGAACCGACGCCAGGTCGGCCGCACCGTCGACGTGCTGGTCGCGATCGGCGAGGGCAAGAAGGACGCCGAGACGCACCGCCTCTCGGGCCGCGCCGAGGACAACCGCCTCGTGCACTTCGCGCCAGGCGATGCGCAGCCGCGCCCTGGCGACGTCGCCACGGTCGAGATCACGCAGGCTGCACCGTTCCACCTCCTCGCCGACGCCGGCGTGCAGCACGTGCGCCGCACGCGCTCGGGCGACGCGTGGGACCGCGCGCAGGCCGACTCCTGCGCGGTCCCGGCGGTCGGCGCGGGTGCCGGCGGCGCCGTCCAGGGCGGCGCCGTCTCGCTCGGCCTGCCGACCCTCCGCATCGGCGCGTGACGCTCATCGCCGTCGTCGGCGCCACCGGCACCGGCAAGACGGCGCGCTCGATCGCGATCGCGGATGCGGTGGCGGCGCTCGGCGCGCGCGCCGAGGTGGTGAACTGCGACGCGATGCAGCTCTACCGCGGCATGGACGTCGGCACGGCCAAGGCGACGGAGGCCGAGCGCGCGGGGCATCCGCACCACCTGCTCGACGTGCTGGACCCGTGGCAGGACGCGGCGGTCGCCGCCTACCGCGAGGCGGCGCTCGCCGCCGTCGCGGGCATCGAGGCGCGCGGGGCCGTGCCGATCCTCGTCGGCGGCTCGGGCCTGTACGCCTCGAGCGTCCTCTACGACTTCGCCTTCCCCGCCACCGACGAGGCGCTGCGCGCCCGGCTCGAGGCCGAGCTGACGGTCACGGGCGCCGCCGCGATGCACGCGCGCCTCGAGGCGGTCGACCCGGCGGCGGCCGAGGCGATCGGGCCGCACAACGGCCGCCGCCTCGTGCGCGCGCTCGAGGCCGTGACCCTCACGGGCGAGCCCTTCCGCGTGGGCCTCCCCGCGGAGGAGTCGCTCGCGCGGCCGACGATCATCCAGCACGAGCGCACGCCCCGCGACGAGCTCGTGCAGCGGCTCGACGCGCGCGTGGAGCGCATGTGGGCCGAGGGGATGCTCGACGAGGTGCGCACGCTGCGCGAGGCCGGCATCGAGCGCGGCACGACGGCGCAGCAGGCGATCGGCTACCGGCAGGCGCTCGACCAGCTCGACGGCCGCATCGACGAGGCCGAGGCGATCGCGCGCACGCAGGCGCTGACCCGCCGCTACGCGCGACGCCAGGTCTCCTGGTTCCAGCGCTACCCGGCGGCCGAGCCGCTGCCCGCCGCCGAGCTCGCGGCGCGCGCGGTCGGTAGCCTGGAGGCATGACCTCCCTCGCCGCGCAGCCGCCCGTCGCCTTCGCGAAGGGCCACGGCACCGGCAACGACTTCGTGCTGCTCGCCGACCCCGAGGGCGCTTCGCCGCTCGATGCCGACCGCGTGCGCGCGCTCGCCGACCGGCGCTTCGGCATCGGCGGCGACGGCGTCATCCGCGCCGTGCGCGCCGGCAGCGCGGGCGACGCGGCGCTCGACGCCGCCGAGCCGGGCACGTGGGCCATGGACTACTGGAACGCCGACGGCACCACGAGCGAGATGTGCGGGAACGGCGTGCGCGTGTTCGTCCGCTACCTGCTCGAGGAGGGCCTCGTGCGCCTCGCGGACGGCGAGGTGCTCCAGATCGTGACGCGCGCCGGGACCAAGCGCGTCGAGCGTCGCGGCCCGCTGCTCTCGGCCGACCTCGGCCCCTTCGAGCTCGGCGGCGACCGCCTCGTCGCCGCCCACGGCCTCGACGTCGCGCGACCGGGTCTCGACGTCTCCACCGGCAACCCCCACGTCGTCGTCGCCCTCGCGGGCGAGGACGAGCTCGAGGCGCTCGACCTGCACGCCGCGCCCGCGCTCGACCCGCTGCCCGCCGACGGCGCGAACGTCGAGTTCGCGGTGCCGGGCGCGATCGCCGACGGCGTGGGCGCGATCCGGATGCGCGTGCACGAGCGCGGCGTCGGAGAGACGCTCTCGTGCGGCACGGGGGCGGTCGCGGCCGCGATGGCGGTGCGGCACTGGTCGGGTGACGCGGCCGACCGCTGGATCGTCGACGTGCCGGGCGGACGGCTCGAGGTCGAGGTCGACGAGCGCGGCCACGCGTGGCTCACGGGCCCGGCCGAGATCGTCGCGCGCGGCGAGGCGACGCTCGCGCGCTGATCCGCGGGTGGCCGCGCCGCGTGCCGCCTCCCCGCAGGTCGCCTCGCCGCGGGTCGCCGCGCCGCGGGTCGCCTCGCCGCGGGCCGCCGCTCAGCCCTCCGACGGCGCGGTGACCGCGAGGATCCGGTACGTCTTCTTCGACGTCGCCCGCTCCACGTCGAAGCCGGGGAAGCGCTCCTCGAGCCATCGCTGGAGCGAGTCCGCGCCCAGATGCTTCTGCACGACGAGCCACGCGGTGCCGTCGGGTGCGAGGCGGGGGAGCCAGGCCTCGAGCAGCGCGTGCAGCTGCGCCTTGCCGATGCGGATGGGCGGGTTCGACCAGATCGTCGCGAAGCGCACGTCGGCGGGCACGAGCTCTGGTGTCGCAGGGGTGATGTTCGATAGACTGAGCAGCTCGGCATTCCGCTCCACGAGCGAGAGCGCACGGGCGTTGACGTCGACCGCCCACACGCGGGCGGCGGGGGAGCGGAGCGCGAGCGTCGCCGCGATCGGCCCCCAGCCGCAGCCGAGGTCCAGCAGATCGCCGGACTCGGGCGGAGCGGGCACGGCGTCGAGGAGCACCGACGTGCCCACGTCGAGGCGGTCGCCGGAGAAGACGCCGGTGGCGGTCACCATCTCCCGCTCGGAGCCCGCGAGCGGCACCCGGATGGTGCGGAGCGCCTCGGGCGCGGCAGGATCGGGCGAGAAGTAGTGGTCCGGCACGGATCGACAGTAGCGAAGGACGAAGCATGGCAGCACCGCAGGACGGCACCGTGGACGGCGAGGGCGCCGGCCGCGCGACGGACCGCATCCTGGCGTGGGCGCAGCCCTCGGAGGCGCTCCTCGCGGAGCGCGCGCAGGCGCTGCAGGCGAGCGTGGCCGACGGCGACCGCGACGGCGAGCAGCTCGACCGCGCCGACCGCGCTGCGCTGCGCCGCGTCGACGGCCTCCGCACCGAGCTCGAGGACGTCACCGAGGTCGAGTACCGCGAGCTGCGCCTCGAGAACGTCGTCCTCGTGGGCGTGCACTCGGGCTCCGTCGAGGACGCCGAGCAGTCGCTGCGCGAGCTCGCGGCGCTCGCCGAGACGGCGGGCGCGAGCGTGCTCGCCGGGCTCCTGCAGCGCCGCCCCAACCCGGACCCCGCGACGTACGTCGGCCGCGGCAAGGCCGAGGAGCTCGCCGACGTCGTGAAGGAGCTGGGCGCGGACACCGTCATCGCCGACTCCGAGCTCGCCCCGAGCCAGCGCCGCGCGCTCGAGGACAAGGTGAAGGTCAAGGTCATCGACCGCACCGCGGTGATCCTCGACATCTTCAGCCAGCACGCCAAGAGCCGCGAGGGCAAGGCGCAGGTCGAGCTCGCGCAGCTCGAGTACCTGCTGCCGCGCCTGCGCGGCTGGGGCGAGTCGATGTCGCGCCAGGCCGGCGGCCAGGTCGGCGGCCAGGGCGCGGGCATGGGCTCGCGCGGCCCCGGCGAGACGAAGATCGAGCTCGACCGCCGCCGCATCCACACGCGCATGGCGCGCCTGCGTCGGCAGATCAAGGGCTTCGCGCCCGCGCGCCAGGCGAAGCGCGCCAACCGCGACCGGTTCGAGGTGCCGGGCGTCGCGATCGCCGGCTACACGAACGCAGGCAAGTCGAGCCTCCTCAACCGCATCACGGGCGCCGGCGTGCTCGTCGAGAACGCGCTGTTCGCGACGCTCGACACGAGCGTGCGCCGCGCGCGCACGCCGGACGGCCGGGAGTTCACGATCGCCGACACGGTCGGCTTCGTGCGCAACCTGCCCCACCAGCTCGTCGAGGCCTTCCGCTCGACGCTCGAGGAGGTCGCGGAGTCCGAGGTCGTCGTGCACGTCGTCGACGCGAGCCACCCGGATCCCGCGGCGCAGCTGCAGACGGTGCGCGACGTCATCGGCGAGACCGGCGCGCGCGACATCCCCGAGGTCGTCGTCTTCAACAAGAGCGACCTCGTCGACGACGGCACGCGGCTCGTGCTGCGCGGCCTCCAGCCGGACGCCGTCTTCGCCTCGGCGCGGACGGGCGAGGGCGTCGACGAGCTGCTGGGACGGATCGCCGCCCTGCTGCCGCGGCCGAGCGTGCCGGTCTCGCTGCTCGTGCCCTACGACCGGGGCGACGTCGTGGCAGACCTGCACGACCGCTTCGAGGTGGTGCAGGAGGACTACGTCGAGGCCGGCACGCGCATCGACGCGATGGTGACCGAGGCCGAGGCGGGTCGCCTGCGCGACTTCGTGGTCGACGCGGCCTAGTCGAGCCAGTCCTCGACGGCGGCCGCGACGGCCTCCGGCGACTCGAGCGGCAGCAGGTGCGTGCCGGGCAGCGTCCGGTGCTCGGCGACGGGGATCCGCGCGACGAGCGCGGCCGCGTGGTCCGGCAGCACCTCGCCGTCGTCCGCGGTGAGCAGGAGCACGGGGGAGCGGAGGCGCTCGAGGCGTGCGAGGTCGAACGCGGGCTCGGTGCGCCAGAGCCGCAGCGAGTCCTCGAGCGCGGCGTCGAAGGCCCGGGGCTCGGGGGAGCGGCGCGCGAAGGCGGCACGGAGCCGCTCGCGCGTCGCGTGCTCTCGCATGCTCGCGTCGAAGCCCTCGGGGTTCGGCGCGCCCTCGAGCGCGAGGTACTGGTCGATCGCGACGATCCGGCGCACGAGGTCCGGCCGCTCGAGCGCGGCGAGCACCGCGGCGACCGCCCCGTCGCTCCAGCCGACGAGGTGCGCGGGTCCGCCCACGACCTCCTCGAGGAAGCGCACGGCCTCGTGGCCCATCGCCGCGTAGGTGAAGGGCGCGCCGGCGCGGGGCGTCGCGCCGTGGCCGCGCCGGTCGAAGGCGTGCACGCGGCGCCGCTCGGCGAGCAGGCGGCCGAGCGGACGCATCGCCCCGGAGTGCGAGAGCCCGCCGTGCAGCAGCACGACGGGCTCCCCCGCGCCCGCGACGTCGTGCCAGGTCGGCACGCCGTCGATCGGGACGAGCGGCACGGTCAGACGGCGCGCAGCACGGCGACGACGCGGCCGAGCACCTCGGCCTCGTCGCCGAGGATGGGCTCGAACGCGGAGTTGCGCGGCAGCAGCCAGGTGTGGCCGTCCCGCTGGCGGAACACCTTGACGGTCGCCTCGCCGTCGAGCATGGCCGCCACGATGTCGCCGTTCTCCGCGGTGCGCTGCTGCCGCACGACGACCCAGTCGCCGTCGCAGATCGCGGCGTCGATCATCGAGTCGCCGACCACGTTCAGCATGAACAGGTCGCCGCCCGAGCCCACGAGCTGCTTGGGCAGCGGCAGGACGTCCTCGACCTGCTGCTCGGCGGTGATGGGGATGCCGGCGGCGATGCGGCCGACGAGCGGGACGAACGTGGCCTGCTCCATGCTGCCGGCGGCCGAGTCGGTCTCGTCCTCCACCAGCACCTCGATCGCGCGCGGCCGCGCGGGATCGCGGCGGATGGCGCCGGCGAGCTCGAGCCTGCCCGAGCTGGTGCGTGACGCTCGAGAGCGAGGAGAGGCCGACGGCGTCGCCGATCTCGCGGTAGCTCGGCGGGTAGCCGCGCTGGCGCACCGCCTGCTGGATCACCTGCAGGATCGCCTGCTGCTTCTCGGTCAGCTGCCTGGTCATGCCCGCTCCGCTCCGCCTGCCGTCGGCGCCCGGAGGTGGGCGTGTCAGTGGCCTGCGCTTGACTGCTCTCGGTTCGAAAGCGTATCCGACGGATGCCCAGGAACCACACAGATGTTCGACCGTGTCGCGGCATTCCTCCGCGACAGGGCTTGACGCATCGCTCAGATCGAAGATACATTCGAAACAGAGGTTCGCAGGCGGCGCTCCCGGCCGAGCACCGCCTGCGGACCCCAGACCGAGAGGAGCAGGCGATGACCACCATCACCGCGATCACCCCGAGCCCCCGTCTGCGCATCACCGCGCGCGGCCGCCGCGCGCTCGCCCTGCTGGTCGCAGCCCCCGTCCTCGCCCTCGGCGCCCTCGGCGGCGCGGGCATCGTCGGCCAGGCCGTCTCCGGCGCGGTCGCCTCGAGCTCCACCGAGACCCAGGCCTTCCAGGAGGTCACGGTGCTGCCCGGCCAGTCGCTGTGGCAGATCGCGCTCTCGGTCGCGCCCGACGCCGACCCGCGCGAGGTCGTCGCCGAGATCGAGCTGCTGAACGGCATCGCCGGCGCGATCCAGCCGGGCGACCGCCTCGCCATCCCCGCCGAGTACGCCTCCTGAGCCGCTGCCCGGGCCTGCGCGGCCCGGGTGCGCACGCCGTCCTAGGCTGGTCTGGTGACGAGCCTCGACGACCTCCCGATCCGTGACGACCTCCGCGGGCTGACGCCGTACGGCGCGCCGCAGCTGGAGGTGCCCGTGCGGCTCAACGTCAACGAGAACGCCTACCGCGTGCCCGAGGGCGTCGCCCTCGACATCGTGCAGGAGATCGCGAGGGCCCTGCCCGAGGCGAACCGCTACCCGGACCGGGAGTTCGACGAGCTCCGCGCCGCCTTCGCCCGCTACCTCGGCCACGGCGTCGTTCCGGAGCAGATCTGGGCCGGCAACGGGTCGAACGAGGTGCTGCAGCACGTGCTGCAGGCCTTCGGCGGACCCGGCCGCACGCTGCTCTCGTTCACGCCCACGTACTCCATGTACCCGCTCCTCGCGCGCGGCGTCGGCATGGCCTACGTCGGCGTGCCCCGCGAGGAGGGCTTCGCGCTGACGCCCGCGGGCGTCCGGTCGGCGATCGAGGAGCACGACCCCGACGTCGTGTTCCTCTGCGCCCCCAACAACCCCACGGGCACGGCCATCGGCCTCGACGTGGTCGAGGCGGCGCTCGAGGCCGCGCGCGGCATCGTGCTCGTCGACGAGGCCTATGCCGAGTTCGCGCACGACCGCTCGCAGACGGCGCTCTCGCTGCTCGAGCGCTCGCCGCGCCTGCTCGTCTCGCGCACGATGAGCAAGGCCTTCGCGTTCGCGGGCATCCGCGTGGGCTACCTCGCCGCGCACCCGGCGGTCGTCGACGCGCTGCGCCTCGTGCGCCTGCCGTACCACCTCTCTGCCATCACGCAGGCCGCCGCCGTCGCGGCGCTCCGCCACAGCGACGAGATGCTCTCGCGCGTCGACGCGCTGCGCGTCCAGCGCGACCGCATCGTCGACGAGCTCTCGGCGCTCGGCTACGCGCCGCACCCCTCCGACGCGAACTTCGTGCTCGTCGGCGGCGTCGACGATCCGCGCGCCACCTTCGAGGCGCTCCTCGCGCGCGGCATCCTCGTGCGGGACGTGGGTCTGCCGGGCACGCTGCGCATCACCGCCGGCACCGAGGCTGAGACCACGGCGCTGCTCGAGGCGATGGCGGCGCTGTCCGGCGCGGGATCCGCCGCCGAATAGGATCGAGCCATGGCCCGCACCGCATCCATCGAGCGCACGACGAGCGAGTCGAGCATCCGCCTCTCGCTCGACCTCGACGGCACGGGCGCCTCGTCGATCTCGACGACGGTGCCGTTCTACGACCACATGCTCACGGCCTTCGCCAAGCACTCGCTCATCGACCTGACGATCGAGGCCTCCGGCGACACCGACATCGACGCCCACCACACGGTCGAGGACACCGCGATCGCGCTCGGCCTCGCGCTCGCCGACGCGCTCGGCGACAAGGCGGGCGTGCGCCGCTACGGCGACGCGACCGTGCCCCTCGACGAGGCCCTCGCGCGCGCCGTCGTCGACCTCTCCGGCCGGCCCTTCCTCGTGCACTCCGGCGAGCCCGCGGGCTTCGAGCTGCACCGCATCGGCGGCCACTTCACGGGCTCGCTCGTGCGGCACGTGCTCGAGGCGATCGCGCTCAACGCCCGCATCACGCTGCACCTCGAGGTGCTCGCGGGCCGCGACCCGCACCACATCGCCGAGGCCGAGTTCAAGGCGCTCGCGCGCGCGATGCGCGCGGCCGTCGAGCCCGACTCGCGCGTGCGCGGCGTGCCCTCCACCAAGGGAGCGCTGTGACGGCGTCCCGCCCCCGCGTCGCGCTGCTCGACCACGGCTTCGGCAACGTCCACTCGGCCGCGAAGGCGCTCGAGCTGGCCGGGGCCGACGTGACGCTCACGGTCGACCGCCGCGAGGTGCTCGAGTCCGACGGCCTCGTCGTGCCCGGGGTCGGCTCGATGGCGGCCGTCATGGCCGGCATCCAGGCCATCCACGGCGGCGAGCTCATCGGACGCCGCCTCGCGGGCGGCAGGCCCGTCCTCGGCATCTGCGTCGGCATGCAGGCGCTCTTCGCCACGGGCGAGGAGGGCGGCGGCGAGGTCGTCGGCCTCGACGAGTGGCCGGGCGTGGTGCGGCGGCTCGAGGCGCCGATCCTGCCGCACATGGGCTGGGCCGAGGTCGAGGCGCCGGAGGGCTCGATGCTCTTCGAGGGCGTGCGCGACGAGCGCTTCTACTTCGTGCACTCCTACGCCGCGACCGAGTGGCTCATCGATCCGCACCCGCGGATCCGGCAGCCGCAGGTCACGTGGGCCCACCACGGCGAGCGGTTCATCGCCGCCGTCGAGAACGGCCCGCTCTCGGCCACGCAGTTCCACCCCGAGAAGTCGGGCGAGGCGGGGATCCGCCTGCTCGGCAACTGGGTTCGCTCGCTCTGACCGACGGCAGTAGCATCGCTACGGCTCGTCCCCGGAAGGCTCCAACACCCCATGACCGACTTCAACCAGTCACCCAAGCTCCAGCTGCTGCCCGCCGTCGACGTCGCGGGCGGCAAGGCCGTGCGGCTCACGCAGGGCAAGGCAGGCACCGAGACCTCGTTCGGCAGCCCCGTCGAGGCCGCTGAGGACTGGGTGCGCCAGGGCGCCGAGTGGCTGCACCTCGTCGACCTCGACGCCGCCTTCGGCCGGGGCGACAACCGCGCCGTCATCAAGAAGGTCATCAAGGCCGTGAAGGGCCGCGTGCACGTCGAGCTCTCGGGCGGCATCCGCGACGAGGCGTCGCTCGAGTCGGCCCTCGCCACGGGTGTGAAGCGCATCAACCTCGGCACCGCTGCCCTCGAGAACCCCGAGTGGACGGCGTCGGTCATCGCGGAGTACGGCGACCAGATCGCGGTCGGGCTCGACGTGCGCGGCACGACGCTCGCGGCGCGCGGCTGGACGCAGGACGGCGGCGACCTGTGGGACGTCCTCGACCGCCTCGAGGCAGCCGGCTGCTCGCGCTACGTCGTCACCGACGTCACGAAGGACGGCACGCTGCAGGGCCCGAACATCGAGCTGCTGCGCCAGGTGGCCGAGCGCACCGAGAAGCCCGTGGTGGCCTCGGGCGGCGTCTCGACGCTCGACGACATCGCGGCGCTCCGCGAGCTCGTGCCCGCGGGCATCGAGGGCGTCATCGTCGGCAAGGCGCTGTACGCGGGCGCGTTCACGCTCGCCGCGGCGCTCGACGTCGCGGGCGACTGACCTCGTCGTCGTGAGCCGCGGCGCCGACTCGGCGGGACGGCCCTGGGAGGGCCGCTCCTTCCAGCATCACGACACGGCCTTCGCGGGCGACGACGGCTCGGCGCCCGAGGGCTGGGAGGCCGCGGTCGCAGCGCTGCGCTCGGGCGACGCCGCGCAGGACGCGGCGGTCGACGCGCTGCGGGGCCAGCGGCTCCTCGTGCCGCTGCTCGCGGCCGCGGGAGAGACGGGTGTCGACGAGCGCGGGCGCACCGTCGACAAGACGCAGGAGCTCTCGATCGTCACGGTCGGCGGCCCCGACGGCGCCCCGATCCTGCCGATGTTCTCGAGCGTGGGGGCCATGCAGGCGTGGGACGCGCGCGCCCGCCCCGTGCCGACGGGCGTCGACCGGGCTGCCGCGGCCGCGCTCGACGGGCCGGGCCGCGTCGTCGTCGACCCGGGCGCCGAGACGGAGTTCGTGCTGACGCGCCCCATGCTCGAGGCGCTGCTGGTCGGCGGGCCCTGGTCCTCGCCGCTGCAGGACGCCGAGGTGCAGGCGACCGTGCTCGACGCGCTCTTCGCCGCGCCCGCCGTGCAGGGGGTCGTGCTCGCACCGGGCGACCCCGCGAGCCGTCTCGCGGGTGCCGAGCTCGAGGCGCACGCGCTCGTCGACGACGCGCCGGACGCCGCCGAGCAGGTGCAGCGCGCCGCTGCCGCGCTGGGGGAGGCCGCGCTGCTGCGCGAGCGCGTCGCGAGCCTCGCCGTGCGGCTGCATCGGTGGGACGGCGGACCCGCCCAGCTGCCGCTCGCCGCGCCCGCCGTCGTTGCGGTCACGCGCGCCGACCGACGCGCCTGAGCCGACCGGGCCTGGGCGCGCCAGGCAGGGGGAGCGGGCAGGGGCGATCGCTCCGGCCCGCGTCAGGTGACGGGGCCGGTGAACTTCTCGCCCGGGCCCTTGCCCGGGGCGTCGGGGATCGCGCTCGCCTCGCGGAAGGCGAGCTGCACCGAGCGCAGGCCGTCGCGCAGCGGCGCGGCGTGGATGCTGCCGACCTCGGGGGCCGCGGCCGTCACGAGGCCCGCGAGGGCGTTGATGAGCTTGCGCGCCTCGTCGAGGTCGAGCTCCTCCTGCGCCTGCGGGCCGTCGCCGAGGCCGAGCTTCACCGCGGCGGCGCTCAGGAGGTGGATGGCGACGGTGTTGATGAGCTCGACGGCGGGCACCTCCGCGATGTCCCGCGCCTGCGGCATCGCGTCGTCGTGGTGCTCGTGCGGCATCGTGTCGGTCATCGCGCTCTTCCTCCGAGGAGTGGTCTCTGCTAGGCTTCTGCAGGTTTCGGGCGTCAGCCCGGAGGTGAAAGTGGAGCGATCCCACCCGCAGCCGCACCAGGCTATCGGGTCAGCAGCACCAGGGCGCACGTCGTCCGAGGGTGCTGAGCATGCGCAGGCAGGTCCCGCGCGAGGCTCCCCGTTCGCCGTGCATCCCGCACACGAAGCAACGAGAAGGAGCCCGCGATCAGCGATCCCCGCATCAACGAGCGCATCCGCGTCCCAGAAGTCCGTCTGGTCGGCCCCGGTGGCGAGCAGGTCGGCGTCGTCCGGGTCGAGGATGCCCTTCGTCTTGCCCGAGAGGCGGACCTCGACCTCGTCGAGGTGGCGCCCAACTCGCGTCCGCCCGTGGTCAAGATCATGGACTTCGGCAAGTTCAAGTACGAGCAGGCGCAGAAGGCCAAGGAGGCCCGTCGCAACCAGGCGAACACCATCCTCAAGGAGGTCCGGTTCCGCCTGAAGATCGACGAGCACGACTACGAGACGAAGCGCAAGCGTGCGGAGGGCTTCCTGAAGGCCGGCGACAAGGTGAAGGCGATGATCCTCTTCCGCGGCCGCGAGCAGTCGCGTCCGGAGATGGGCGTGCGCCTCCTGCAGCGCTTCGCCGAGGAGATCCGCGAGTTCGGGCAGGTCGAGTCGTCGCCGACGATCGATGGCCGCAACATGACGATGATCATCGGCCCGATCCGCTCGAAGTCGGACGCGAAGGCTGAGCTCAACACCTCCCGCCAGGAGCAGCGCAAGGCCGACCAGGAGAAGCGTCGGCTCGAGGCCGAGCGCCAGGCCGCGCACCAGGCCGAGGTCGAGGCGGCGCGCCCCGCGCGCGAGGCGATCCCCGGCGCCGCGACCATCGGCGAGTTCGTGCGCAGCGAGCGCCCGGTGCGCAGCGAGCGCCCCGACCGCTTCGAGCGCGGCGAGCGCATCGACCGTCCCTCGCGCGGCCGCGGCGACCGTCCCGACCGCGGCGACCGTCCCGACCGCGGCGACCGCCCGGACCGCGGCGACCGTCCTGACCGCTCGGAGCGCTCGGACCGGCCGCAGGGCGATCGTCCGCAGGCACGCTCGGTGCGGCCCACGCCCGCCGGCGCCCCCCGCCCGGCCGGTGCCCCGCGCCCCGCGTCGACGTCCGCGGCCCCCGCCTCGCCCGCAGCGGCGAAGCCGGCCGCGACGCCCGGCGCAGCGCCCAAGCCCGCCGCGAAGCCTGCCGTGCCCGGCAAGCCCGCTGCGCCCAAGACCGGCTCGCCCAAGCCCGCGAGCCCGAAGGCGACGCCGTCGGCCTAGCCGCGGCTGCCAGTACAAGGAGAGAAGAATGCCCAAGCAGAAGACGCACTCCGGTGCGAAGAAGCGCTTCAAGGTGACCGGCAGCGGCAAGATCCGCAAGCAGCAGGCCGGCATGCGCCACAACCTCGAGGTCAAGTCGTCGGTCCAGACGCGCCGCCTCAACCGCGACAAGGTGCTGGCTCCGGCCGACGCCAAGGTCATCAAGAAGCTGCTCGGCCGCTGACGCGGCCCCGGAACCAAGAAGAGAGTCAAGAACCATGGCACGTGTCAAGCGCGCGGTCAACGCCGCCAAGAAGCGCCGCGTCATCCTCGAGCAGGCGGAGGGCTACCGCGGCCAGCGGTCGCGCCTGTACCGCAAGGCCAAGGAGCAGATCCTCCACTCGCGCGTCTACGCCTTCCGCGACCGCAAGGCGAAGAAGGGCGAGTTCCGCCGCCTCTGGATCCAGCGCATCAACGCCGCTGCCCGCCAGAACGGCCTGACGTACAACCGCCTCATCCAGGGCCTCGGCCTCGCGGGCATCGAGGTCGACCGCCGCATGCTGGCCGAGCTCGCCGTGCACGAGCCCGCCACCTTCGCGACGCTCGTCGAGGCCGCGAAGGCCGCCCTCCCCGCCGACACCTCGGCCGCCAAGGCCTGAGCGTGCTCGACAGCCCCCGCGCACCCAGGGTGCGCGAGGCTGCGAGGCTCCAGCAGCGAGCAGCCCGGTCGCAGACCGGGCTGTTCCTGTTGGAGGGCCCCGCGGCCCTCGACGAGGCGGTGCGCTGGCAGGGCGCGCAGCTCGTCGAGGTCTTCTGGACCCAGCAGGCGCGCGAGCGCCACCCCGAGCTCATCGAGCGCGCGGGCGAGCACGCGCAGCTCACCGAGGTCTCCGAGCGCGCGCTCGCCGCGATCGCCGACACCGTGCGTCCGCAGGGCGTCGTGGCGATCGCCCGCCAGCGTCCCGTGGCGCTCGAGGAGGCCGTCGCCCGGGCCGCGGCGCGCCCGCATCCGCTCGTCGCGATCCTCCACGAGGTGCGCGACCCCGGGAACCTCGGCACCATCCTGCGCGCCGCGGACGCGGCCGGCGCCTCGGCGGTCGTCGTGACCGCCAACTCCGTCGACCCCTACAGCCCCAAGGTCGTGCGCTCCACGACGGGCTCGCTCTTCCACGTCGACGTCGCGGTCGGCGCCGAGACCGCCGACGCGATCGAGGCCGTGCGCCGCGCGGGCCTCGCGGTGCTGGCCGCCGACGTGTCGGGGGAGGACCTCGTCGCCCTCGACCGGGACGGCGGCCTCGCGGGCCCGACGGCCTGGCTCTTCGGCAACGAGGCGCGCGGCCTCGACGACGCGACCCTCGCGCTCGCCGACCGCGCCGTCCGCCTGCCGGTCTACGGGGAGGCGGAGTCGCTGAACCTCGCGACGGCCGCCTCGGTCTGCCTCTACCAGAGCGCCTTCGCCCAGCGCCGCTGAGCCGGCCGTCCTCCGCCCGCGGGCGCGCGCACGCGTGTAACCGTTTCGTTGCGAATGCCGCGACCGGTCATGGCTCCGAGACAGGTCGTGCTTGGATGGCAACCATGCAGCCCCTGGTCGAGCTCGAGCGCGTCGAGAAGCACTACGGCGAGTTCCACGCCCTCAAGGACATCACCCTCTCCGTCGAGCAGGGGCAGGTGGTCGTCGTCATCGGACCCTCGGGCTCCGGCAAGTCGACGCTCTGCCGCTCGATCAACCGGCTCGAGACGATCACGAGCGGCTCGATCCGCATCGACGGCAAGGAGCTGCCCTCCGAGGGCAAGGCGCTCGCGAAGCTCCGCGCCGAGGTCGGCATGGTCTTCCAGTCGTTCAACCTCTTCGCGCACAAGACGATCCTCGAGAACGTCACGCTCGGCCCCGTCAAGGTCCGCGGCCTCTCGCGCAAGGAGGCCGAGCAGGAGGCGCGCGCCCTCCTCGACCGCGTCGGCGTCGGCCACCAGGCCGACAAGTACCCCGCGCAGCTCTCCGGCGGACAGCAGCAGCGCGTGGCCATCGCCCGCTCGCTCGCGATGAAGCCCAAGGTCATGCTCTTCGACGAGCCCACCTCCGCGCTCGACCCCGAGATGATCAACGAGGTCCTCGACGTCATGGTCGGGCTCGCGAAGGAGGGCATGACGATGATCGTCGTGACCCACGAGATGGGGTTCGCGCGCAAGGCGGCCGACCGCGTCGTGTTCATGGCCGACGGCGAGGTCGTCGAGGAGGCGACCCCGGAGGAGTTCTTCACGAACCCGCGGACGCCGCGCGCCAAGGACTTCCTCTCCAAGCTCATCACCCACTAGATCCCAAGCACGGAACCAAGGAGACAGCATGCGCATCACACGACGCGGCAGCGCCATCGCCATGGGCGCGATCGCCGCCCTGGCACTGGTCGGCTGCGCCCAGGGCACGCCCGGCGACCCCGGCTCGACCGACGGCGCCGACGGCGGCGACACCGGCGCCCTGTTCGAGGTCGCGACCGACGTCCAGCTCGAGGGCTCGCCCACGTTCGACGCGATGACCGAGGCGGGCGGCGTGACGATCGGCGTCAAGGAGGACCAGCCGAACCTGGGCTACCTGGACCCCGTCACGGGCGAGCGCACCGGCTTCGACGTCGACATCTCGCGCTGGATCGCGGCGTCGCTCGGCTTCTCCGAGGACCAGATCACGTTCCAGTCGATCCCGTCGGCCAACCGCGAGACGGCGATCCAGAACGGCGACATCGACTACTACGTGGGCACCTACTCGATCACCGACTCGCGCAAGGAGCTCATCGACTTCGCCGGTCCGTACTTCGTGACGGGCCAGGGCCTCCTCGTCGCCGCCGACTCGGACATCGCGAGCATCGACGACATGGCCGGCCAGACGGTCTGCTCGGCGACGGGCTCGACGCCGATCCAGAACATCCGCGAGAACTACCCCGACATCGAGACCACGGAGTTCGACACGTACTCGCAGTGCGTCGAGGCGCTCCTCGCGGGCACCGTGCAGGGCGTGACGACCGACGAGGCGATCCTCATCGGCTACGCGGCGCAGGACCCGGACAACCTCCAGGTCGTCGGCGAGCCGTTCAGCGAGGAGCGCTACGGCGTCGGCCTCACGCTGGGCGACGACGCGCTCCGCGAGCACATCAACGCGCTGTTCGAGGACAACCCCGACACCTGGCAGGCGATCTACGACGCCAACCTGGGTGACTCGGGCGTCGAGGGCGAGCAGCCCGAGGTCGACCGCTACTGATCCGCGACGGGGGCGGCGGCGCAGCCGCCGCCCCCACCGCTGACATCTGACTGAGAGGGGGAGCCGCATGCTGGACGCGCTCTTCGGACACCTGGACCTGTGGGGCCAGGCGCTCTGGGGCACGGTCGTGCTGTTCTTCGGCGGCGGCGCCATCGCGCTCGTGCTCGGCATCGTCGTCGGCGGCATGCGGGTCTCGCCGGTGCCGATCGCCCGGGCGGTCGGCACGGTGTACGTCAACCTCGTGCGCAACACCCCGCTCACGCTCATCTTCTTCCTCTTCGCGTTCGGCGTCCCGGTCCTCATCGAGGGCGACGTCGACTTCCTGGGCCTCGCCATCTGGGCGCTCGGCCTCTACACCGCGACCTACGTCGCGGAGACCCTCCGCGCCGGCATCAACACCGTGCCCGTGGGCCAGGCGGAGGCCGCTCGCGCGATCGGCCTGCCCTTCGGCCAGGTCATGTCGCTCGTGATCCTGCCGCAGGCGATGCGCGCGGTGATCCCGCCGATGATGAGCGTGTTCATCGCGCTCCTGAAGAACACGACGGTCGCTGCCGGTTTCTCGGTGCTCAACCTCGGCTCGATCCGCGCCTACATGTCGGAGCGCGGCGAGAACCCGATGGACGTGCTGCTCTGGGTCGCCATCATCTTCGTCGCCCTCGTCATGCTCCTCACGCTGCTGCAGGCGCAGCTCGAACGACGCTGGAAGGTGGCGCGATGAGCCAGGCCTCCGTCCTCTACGACGTGCCCGGCCCCCGGGCCGTCGCGCGCAACCGCATCCTCGGCGTCGTCACCGTCGCCGCCGTGCTCGCGGCGCTCGGCTGGATCGCGTGGCGCATGGCCGTCACGGGCCAGTTCAGCGCCAGCAAGTGGGAGGCGTTCGCCTACCAGACGATCTGGGAGCAGATCCTCACGGGCCTCGGCGCGACGCTGGGCGCGTTCGCGGTCGCGGCCGTCGGTGCGCTGGTGCTCGGCCTCGTGCTCGCGATCGCGCGCCTCTCCGACCACCGGTGGGTCCGAGTGCCGGCCGCCGTGGTCACCGAGGTGCTCCGCGCGATCCCCGTGCTCATCTTCATGATGCTGCTCTACTACGCGCTGCCGGTGCTCGGGCCGAGGCTCCCGCCGTACTGGGCGGTCGTCATCGCGCTCGTGGCATACAACGGCTCGGTGCTCGCGGAGGTCATCCGCGCCGGCGTCGAGGCCCTGCCGAGGGGGCAGAAGGAGGCGGGCTACGCGATCGGCCTCCGGAAGTCCGGCGTCATGCGCCTCATCCTGCTGCCGCAGGCGATCCGGTCGATGCTGCCCGTGATCATCGCGCAGCTCGTCGTGACGCTGAAGGACACCGCGCTCGGCTTCATCATCACCTACCCCGAGCTCCTCTTCATCGCGAAGCGGCTCGGCTCGGCCGCGACCCTCGACCGGCCGATCATCCAGTCGACCATCGTCGTCGGCGCCATCTACATCGCCATCTGCCTGCTGCTGTCGTGGCTCGCGACGGTCGTGCAGCGTCGCTCGGCGGCCGGCCCCAAGGCGGCGGGCGGCACGCGCCCCGGCAACGCAGGCGGCGCGACCGACACGCAGCTCCTGCTGACGCAGCGCGGCGTCGACGCGAACACCGGCAACGTCGTCGGCGGCGGAGGCACGCTCGGGCTCACCGGCCGAGCCTCCGATCACGATCCCGACGGTGGAGGCCATCCGCGCTGAGCGAAGCGTGGCGGCAGAGAGGGCGGGCACCGAGAGGTGCCCGCCCTCTGTCGTCGCAGCGGGCTCCCGGGCCCCGCCCGTCGATAGGATCGTCGGGTGACTCCCCCCGACACCTCCGCCGACCTCGGCGCGCGCGTCAACGCCGCGGTGGCCGCGGCGCTCAGCGCGATCGAGGCCGCCCAGACCACCGCCGAGCTGCAGGCCGCGAAGGGCCAGCACAACGGCCAGGGCAGCGAGCTCGCCGCGCTCAACGCCTCGCTCCGCGACATCGCCCCGGAGGACCGGAAGGCGGCAGGGCAGCTGATCGGCGGCGGTCGCCAGCAGGTCGGCGCCGCGATCGCGGCGCGGCTGGCCGAGCTCGAGGCCGCCGAGCAGGCGGTGCAGCTCGAGGCCGAGCGCGTCGACGTCACCGCGCTCCCGCGCCTCCAGCGACCCGGCGGCCGCCACCCGCTCACGATGCTCATGGACGAGATGGGCGACGTCTTCGTCGGCATGGGTTGGGAGATCGCCGAGGGCCCCGAGCTCGAGCACGAGTGGTACAACTTCGACGCCCTGAACGTCGACCCCGACCACCCGGCGCGCAGCGAGTCAGACACCTTCTACGTCGCGCCCGCCGACCGCCACCTGGTGCTCCGCACCCAGACGAGCCCCGTGCAGATCCGCTCGCTCCTCACGCGCGAGCTGCCCGTGTACGTCGTCGCGCCCGGCCGCGTCTACCGCACCGACGACATCGACGCCACGCACCTGCCCGTCTTCACGCAGCTCGAGGGCCTCGCCGTCGACGAGGGCATCACCATGGCCCACCTGCGCGGCACGCTCGAGCACCTGGCCCGCCAGATGTTCGGCGAGGAGGCGCGCATCCGCCTGCGCCCCAACTACTTCCCGTTCACCGAGCCGAGCGCCGAGATGGACGTGTGGCACCCCGGCATGCGCGGCGGCCCGCGCTGGGTCGAGTGGGGCGGCTGCGGCATGGTCAACCCCAACGTGCTCCGCGCCGCCGGCGTCGACCCTGAGGTGTACTCGGGCTTCGCGTTCGGCATGGGCATCGAGCGCACCCTCCAGTTCCGCTACCAGCTCGACGACATGCGCGACATGATCGAGGGCGACGTCCGCTTCACCGAGCAGTTCGGGATGGTGATCTGAGATGCGCATCCCGCTCTCCTGGCTCCGCGACCACGTCGACGTCCCCACGGAGGACGCCGCCGCGTGGCTCCACGCGACCCTCGTGCGCGTCGGCTTCGAGGAGGAGGCCGTGCACGGCGGCGACCTCCGCGGGCCGATCGTCGTCGGCAGGGTCCTCTCGATCGAGGCGGAGCCGCAGAAGAACGGCAAGACGATCCGCTGGTGCCAGGTCGACGTCGGCGAGGCGAACGGCGGCGTCCGCGGCATCGTCTGCGGCGCGCTGAACTTCGTCGAGGGCGACCGCGTCGTCGTGACGCTCCCGGGCGCCGCGCTGCCCGGCGGCTTCGAGATCGCCGCGCGCAAGACCTACGGCCACGTCTCCGACGGCATGATCGCCTCCGAGCGCGAGCTCGGGCTCGGCGACGACCACGACGGCATCATGCGGCTCGACCAGCTCGGGATCCCCGGCGAGGTCGGCGAGGACGCCCTCGCGATCCTCGGCCTCGACGACCAGGCCGTCGAGATCAACGTCACGCCCGACCGCGGCTACGCGCTCTCGCTCCGCGGCATCGCGCGCGAGGTCGCCTCCGCCACCGGGCAGGCCTTCCGCGACCCGGCGGCGGTCGACGCGGGAGAGGGCCGCGGCTTCCCCGTCGCGATCGACGACGACGCGCCCATCCGCGGTCGCGTCGGCTGCTCGCGCTTCGTCGTGCGGGTCGTGCGCGGCATCGACCCCGGCCGCGCGACGCCCGGCTGGCTCGCGGCGCGCCTGCGGCTCGCGGGCATCCGCTCGATCTCGCTCCCGGTCGACATCACGAACTACGTCATGCTCGAGCTCGGCCAGCCGATCCACGGCTACGACCTCGGCACGCTCCGCGGCGGCCTCGGCGTGCGCCGCGCGCAGCAGGGGGAGCGGCTCACGACGCTCGACGGCGTCGACCGCGCCCTGCACCCCGAGGACCTCGTCATCACCGACGACCGCGGCGCGATCGGCCTCGCGGGCGTCATGGGCGGCGCCGAGACCGAGATCGGCTCGGCGACGACCGACGTGCTCATCGAGGCGGCGACCTTCGACGGCGTCTCGATCGGCCGCACCGCGCGCCGGCACAAGCTGTTCTCGGAGGCCTCGAAGCGCTTCGAGCGCGGCGTCGACCCCGCGGTCGCCGACGCGGCGGCGGCGCGCGTCGCCCAGCCTGCTCGTCGAGCTCGCGGGCGGCACGCTCGACGCGCTCGGCGCGCGCGTCGGCGAGGTGGCCGCGCGCGAGCCGATCGCCATCCCGGTCGGCTACTGGCGCGCCCACACCGGCGCCGACTACCTCGACGCCGAGGCGCGCGACGCGCTCGAGCGCATCGGTGCGGCGGTCGAGGAGGACGGCGCGTCGTGGGTCGTCGTGCCGCCGTCGTGGCGCCCCGACCTCGTCGACCGCGAGGGCCTCGTGGAGGAGGTCGCGCGCGTCGTGGGCTTCGACCGCATCCCCGCCGTCCTCCCGGTCGCCCCGCCGGGTCGGGGCCACACCCGCGCGCAGCGGCTCCGCCGCCGCGTCGCCGACGGCCTCGCCGCCGCGGGCCTCACCGAGGTGCTCGTGGCGCCCTTCGTCACCGAGGCGCAGGCGCGGCTCGCGGGCGACGAGCCCGTGCGCCTCGAGAACCCCCTCGACGGCGAGCGCCCCTGGCTGCGCACCGCGCTCGTCCCCGGGATGCTCGACACCGCCCACCGCAACCTGGGTCGTGGCCTGACCGACCTCGCGCTCTTCGAGATCGGCCACGCCTTCCTCGCGACCGAGGGCCACGGCACCGAGGCGCTGCCCGAGGCCGCGGGCCGCCCGAGCGACGACGTGCTCGAGGCGCTCGACCGCCTGCCCGAGCAGCCGCTGCGCCTCGCGGCGGTGCTGCTCGGCGAGCGCGTCCGCAAGCAGCCCGGCGTCGCCGCGGTGCGCTACGGGCTCGCCGACGCCGTCGAGGTGGCCGAGCGCGTCGCGCGCACCGCGGGCCTCGCGCTCGAGCCTGCGGCAGGCGGAGCGGCCGTGGCTGCACCCCGGTCGCACGGCCGAGCCTGCTCGTCGACGGCGCGGTCGTCGGCGTCGCGGGCGAGCCTGCTGCCGGCCGTCGCCGAGGCGGCCGACCTGCCGCGCGTCGTCGCGGTCGCGGAGCCTCGACCTCGGCGCGATCATCGCCGCGGCGCGCGTGGGCCTCGACACGCTGCGGATCGCGCCCGTGCCGGCGGCGACGCAGGACCTCTCGCTCGTCGTGCCCGCGGCGGTCCCCGCCGGGCAGGTCCTCACCGCCGTGCGCGAGGGCGCCGGCGCGCTGCTCGAGCACATCGCGCTCGTCGACGACTACCGGGGCGCGGGCCTCGGCGAGGGCGAGAAGTCGCTGACGTTCGCGCTCCGCTTCCGCGCCGCCGACCGCACGCTCACCGCTGCCGAGGCGACCGAGGCGAAGCTCTCGGGCGTCGCCGTCGCGGCCGAGCGCCACGGCGCGCGGCTCCGCGACTAGGCACGACGCTCCCGGCCCGGCCTGCGGCCGCCCGCCAGGGCGGTCGCAGGCGCCGCCGCTAGCATCCGGTCGCATGGTGCACATCACGGTCCAGGGGACGGGGTCCCGCCGCGCCGCCGCCGAGCGCGCGGAGCTCACGGTGCAGTCGCGCTGGCAGACGGAGACGCCCGCCGACGCGATGGCGACGGTGCAGGAGGCGCACGCGCGCGTCGTCGCGGAGGTCAAGGAGCTCGTCGCCGCCGGCGCGGCCGAGTCGTGGCACGCCGATCGCGTCTGGCTCTCGCACCACCGCGAGTGGCGCGGCGACGACAAGGCGCCCCGCCTCGTCTACGCCGCGGCGGCGAGCGTCACCGCGACGTTCATCGACCTCGACGCGCTGGGCCGATGGATCGCGGCGCTCGGCGGCGACCCTGTCCTCGAGGTGGGCGACATCGAGTGGAGGCTGACCGAGCCGACCCGGCGCGAGCTCGCGCGCGGCGCCCGCGCGGACGCCGTCGCCGACGCCGTCGAGCGCGCTCAGGACTACGCGCGCGCCGCCGCGATCGGCGAGGTGCGCGTCGTCGAGGTGCGCGAGCCGAGCCCGTTCGGATCCGGTCCGAGCCCCAAGCACCGCGTGCACGACGTGATGATGGCGGGGGCGCCCGCAGGGGGATCGGTGGAGCTCCAGGCGGGCGAGCTCGAGGTCGAGGCGCACGTCGAGGCGACCTTCGCGACCGGAGGGGACGCCGCAGGCAGATAGCCTGGAGGGCATGAGCCTCTCCGTCGCCGTCGCTGGCGCGAGCGGGTACGCCGGGGGCGAGCTGCTGCGCCTGCTGGCGCAGCACCCCGAGCTCGAGGTGCGCACCGTCACGGCGCACTCGAACGCCGGGCAGCCCCTCGTCGCCGTGCATCCCAACCTGCGCTCCCTCGCGTCGCTGACCTTCCAGGAGACCACCGCGGAGGTGCTGGCAGGCCACGACGTCGTCTTCCTCGCGCTGCCGCACGGCCACTCCGGGGCGATCGCGGCGCGGCTGCCGGAGTCGACGCTCGTCGTCGACGCGGGCGCCGACCACCGGCTCGAGCGCGCCGAGGACTGGACGGCCTTCTACGGCACCGAGCACGCGGGCACCTGGCCCTACGGCATGCCCGAGCTCATCCTCGCCGACGGCGGCCGCCAGCGTCGCGAGCTGCGCGCGGCCCGCCGCATCGCGGTGCCCGGCTGCAACGCGACGGCGGTGACGCTCGCGATCGCCCCGGGCATCGCGGCCGGCCTCGTCGATCCCGGCGACCTCGTCTCGACGCTCGCGGTCGGCCCCTCGGGCGCCGGCCGGGCGGCGAAGGTCTCGCTGCTCGCCTCCGAGCTCCTCGGCTCGGCGAACGCGTACGGCGTGGGCGGCACCCACCGCCACCTGCCGGAGATCGCGCAGAACCTGCGCCACGTCGGCGCGCCGGAGGTGCGCCACTCCTTCACGCCCATGCTCGTGCCCATGTCGCGCGGCATCCTCGCCGCCGTCACGGCGCCGCTCATCGCCGATGCCAGCCCCGAGGAGGTCCGCTCGGCCTGGGTGGGCGAGTACGACGACGAGCGCTTCGTGCACGTGCTGCCCGCGGGCCAGTACCCGCGGACGGCAGATGTGCTCGGCACGAACGCCGTGCAGATCGGCGTCGGCGTCGACGAGGCCGCGGGCCGCGTCGTGGCGATCGCCGCGATCGACAACCTCGGCAAGGGCACGGCGGGCGCCGCGATCCAGTCGGCCAACATCGCCCTCGGCCTCGAGGAGCACCTCGGCCTCACGATCGACGGGGTCGCCCCGTGAGCGTGACGGCCGCCGCGGGCTTCCGTGCGGCGGGCGTCGCGGCTGGCGTGAAGTCGTCCGGCGCGAAGGACGTCGCGCTCGTCGTGAACGACGGGCCGCTCGACGCGGCGGCGGCGGTCTTCACGTCGAACCGCGCGAAGGCCAACCCGGTGCTCTGGAGCCAGCAGGCGATGGCCGGCGGCGCCGCGCGCGCCGTCGTGCTCAACTCCGGCGGCGCCAACTGCTTCACCGGATCCTTCGGCTTCCAGACCACGCACCGCACGGCTGAGCGCGTCGCCGAGCGGCTCGGCATCGGCGCGATCGAGGTGCAGGTCGCCTCGACGGGCCTCATCGGCGTCGGCGACGAGGCCTTCCGCGCGGCGGTGCTGCGCGGCGTCGACCTCGCTGCGGAGGCGCTCTCGACCGAGGGCGGCCAGGACGCCGCGCGCGCCATCATGACCACCGACTCCGTGCCGAAGCAGGCGGTCGCCGGCGGCGACGTCGACGGGCGCGCATGGACGGTCGGCGGCATGGCCAAGGGCGCGGGGATGCTCGCCCCCGGCCTCGCCACGATGCTCGTCGTGCTCACGACCGACGCGGTCGCGGCGCCCGACGCGCTCGATCGCGCCCTGCGGGCGGCCACCGCCCGCACCTTCGACCGCCTCGACTCCGACGGCTGCATGTCGACGAACGACACCGTGTGGCTGCTCGCCTCGGGTGCCTCGGGCGCCGAGCCCGACGAGGCGGCCCTCACCGCCGCCGTGACCGCGGTGTGCGACGACCTCGCGGCGCAGCTGCAGGTCGACGCGGAGGGCGCGAGCCACGACATCGCGATCGAGGTCGTCGGCGCGGCGAGCGAGGACGACGCGGTCGTCGTCGGCCGCTCCGTGGCCCGCTCCAACCTCTTCAAGGCCGCGATCTTCGGCAACGACCCCAACTGGGGTCGCGTGCTCGCGGCGATCGGCACGACCGATGCCGCCTTCGACCCGTACGCGGTCGACGTCTCCTTCAACGGCGTGCGCGTGTGCCACGCGGGGGAGCCCGACCGCCCGCGCGAGGAGGTCGACCTCTCGCCGCGCGCGACGCGCATCCGCATCGAGCTGCACGCGGGCTCGGCCTCGGCGACGATCCGCACGAACGACCTGACCCACGACTACGTGCACGAGAACTCCGCATATGCCAGCTAGGGACGAGGCGCTCCTCGCGCAGAAGGCCGCCACGCTCATCGAGTCGCTGCCGTGGCTCGAGCGCTACCGGGGCGCCACGATGGTCGTGAAGTACGGCGGCAACGCCATGGTGAGCGAGGACCTCCAGCGCGCCTTCGCGGAGGACGTCGTCTACCTCCGCCACGTGGGCATCCGCCCGGTCGTGGTGCACGGCGGCGGCCCGCAGATCAGCGAGGCGCTGCGCATCCACGGCATCGAGAGCGAGTTCCGGGGCGGCTACCGCGTGACGAGCCGCGAGGCGATGGACGTCGTGCGGATGGTGCTGACGGGGCAGGTCGCGCGCACGCTCGTCTCGCTCATCAACGCGCACGGCCCCGTCGCCGCGAGCATGTCCGGCGAGGACGCAGGCCTCTTCACGGGCCGCCGTCGCGGCGTCGTGATCGACGGCCAGGAGCACGACCTCGGCCAGGTCGGCGACGTCGTCGCCGTCGATCCCGCCCCCGTGCAGCGCCTGCTCGACGCGGGCCTCGTGCCCGTCGTCTCGTCGATCGCGCCCGACGGCGACCGGCCGGGGGAGTCGCTCAACGTCAACGCCGACGCCGCGGCCGCGGCGCTCGCCGCAGCGCTCGGGGCGCAGAAGCTCGTCATCCTCACCGACGTCGAGGGGCTCTACGCCGACTGGCCCGACCGCTCGTCGCTCATCAGCGAGCTCACCGACGTCGAGCTCGCAGCCCTCATGCCCTCGCTCGAGTCGGGCATGATCCCCAAGATGCAGGCGTGCCTCGACGCTGTCCGCGCGGGCGTGCCGAAGGCTGCGATCATCGACGGCCGATCGCCGCACTCCATCCTCACCGAGATCTTCACGAGCGCCGGCTCGGGCACCGAGGTCGTGCCCGCGCCGGCCGACGCCACGCACGCCACCGTCCTGAACGCCAAGGAGCACGCATGACCCGCCACTTCCTCCGCGACGACGACCTGAGCCCCGCCGAGCAGCGCGAGGTCCTGGAGCGCGCCGCCAGGATGAAGGCCGACCGCTTCGCGGAGCGCCCCCTCGAGGGCCCGCAGTCGGTCGCGGTCATCTTCGACAAGTCGTCGACCCGCACGCGCGTCTCGTTCCACGTCGGCATCTCCGACCTGGGCGGCTCGCCGCTCATCATCTCGACCGCATCGAGCCAGCTCGGCGGCAAGGAGACCGCGGCCGACACCGCGCGCGTGCTCGAGCGGCAGGTGGCCGCGATCGTGTGGCGCACCTACGCGCAGGCGGGCCTCGAGGAGATGGCCGAGGGCACGACGGTGCCCGTCGTGAACGCGCTCTCCGACGACTTCCACCCCTGCCAGCTGCTCGCCGACCTGCTCACGATCCGCGAGCACAAGGGCGAGCTCGCCGGCCTCTCGGTCGCCTTCGTCGGCGACGGCCGCTCGAACATGGCGCAGTCCTACCTGCTGGCATGCGCGACCGCCGGCATGCACGTGCGCGTGGGCGCCCCGGCCGGATACGCGCCGGAGGCCGAGGTCGTCGCCGACGCGCAGCGCATCGCCGCGAGCACGGGCGGCTCGGCGACGGTCGTCGCGAGCGCGGCGGAGGCCGTGGAGGGCGTCGACGTCGTCGTCACCGACACCTGGGTGTCGATGGGCAAGGAGGACGAGAAGGCCGAGCGCGTCTCGACCTTCGGCGGCTTCCGCGTCGACGAGGCGATGATGGCGCTCGCGAAGCCCGACGCGGTCTTCATGCACTGCCTGCCCGCGGACCGCGGCTTCGAGGTGACGGCGGAGGTCATCGACGGCCCGCAGTCGATCATCTGGGACGAGGCGGAGAACCGCCTGCACGCGCAGAAGGCGCTGCTGGCCTGGCTGCTCGAGCGCAGCCTGCTCGAGCGGAGCGCGGCATGAGCGGCGCGCAGGGGACCGGTGCATCGGGTGCCGCGCCGCAGCACGGCACCAACGAGGGCTCGCTCTGGGGCGGCCGCTTCGCCTCGGGCCCGAGCCCCGAGATGGCGGCGCTGTCGAAGTCGACGCACTTCGACTGGCGGCTCGCGCAGCACGACATCCGCGGCTCGAAGGCGCACGCGACCGCGCTGCACGCCGCGGGCCTGCTCTCGGACGACGAGCTGCGCGACATGCGCGGCGCGCTCGACGCGCTGGCCGAGCGGGTGCGCACGGGCGCGTTCGTCGCCGCGGAGTCCGACGAGGACGTCCACGGCGCGCTCGAGCGCGGCCTCATCGAGGTCGCGGGCGCCGAGCTCGGCGGGCGCCTCCGCGCCGGCCGCAGCCGCAACGACCAGATCGCGACGCTCGTGCGCGTCTGGATGCTCGAGGAGGCCGAGGAGGTCGCCCGCGGCATCCGCGCGGTGATCGAGGCGCTGCGCCTGCAGGCCGAGGCGCACCCGGACGCCCCGATGCCGGGCCGCACGCACCTGCAGCACGCGCAGCCGATCCTGCTCTCGCACCACCTGCTCGCGCACGCGTGGCCGCTCGTGCGCGACCTCGAGCGCCTCGCCGACTGGCGCGTGCGCGCGAGCGAGTCGCCCTACGGCGCCGGCGCGCTCGCGGGCTCGACGCTCGGGCTCGACCCGGCGCTCGTCGCGGCCGAGCTCGGCCTCGCGGCCCCGAGCCCCAACTCCATCGACGCCACGAGCGCGCGCGACGTCGTCGCCGAGCTCACCTGGATCCTCGCGATGACCGCGATCGACCTCTCGCGCCTCTCGGAGGAGATCATCCTGTGGTCGACGCGCGACCTCGGGTTCGCGAGGCTGCACGACGGCTTCTCGACCGGGTCGTCGATCATGCCGCAGAAGAAGAACCCCGACATCGCCGAGCTCGCGCGCGGCAAGGCCGGCCGCCTCATCGGCGACCACACGGGCCTCCTCGCCACGCTCAAGGCGCTGCCGCTCGCCTACAACCGCGACCTGCAGGAGGACAAGGAGCCGGTCTTCGACGCCGTCGACCAGCTGCGCCTGCTGCTGCCCGCCTTCGCGGGGCTCGTCGCGACGCTCGACTTCGACGAGGCGAGGATGCGCGAGGGCGCGGCCGCGGGCTACGCGCTCGCGACCGACGTCGCCGAGTGGCTCGTGCGTCGGCGCGTGCCCTTCCGCGAGGCGCACGAGATCTCGGGAGCGCTCGTCCGGCTCTGCGAGGAGCGCGGCATCGAGCTCGACGAGGCGACGGACGAGGACTATCGCTCCGTCTCGGAGCACCTGCTGCCCGAGGTCCGCGAGGTCCTGACGGTCGACGGCGCGATCGCCGCCCGCGCGGGCATCGGCGGCACCGCAGGATCGGCCGTCGCGGCGCAGCTCGCGGCGCTCGACGCGCGGCTCGCGCGCCTGGCCGGGGCGTGATCCTCCGGTAGGTTCGTCGGGTGACCGAGATCGCCCCCATCCAGCTCGACCCGTCGTTCGACAACGTCTGGGACGAGCTGGTCTATCGCGGCTCGGTGCACGTCTCGACCGACCCCGAGGCCCTGCGGGAGCTGCTCGGCGGCGAGCCGATCGCGTTCTACTGCGGCTTCGACCCGACGGCGCCGAGCCTGCACCTCGGCAACCTCGTGCAGCTCATCCTCATGCGCCGCCTCCAGCTCGCCGGCCACCGACCGCTCGCGCTCGTCGGAGGCTCGACCGGCCTCATCGGCGACCCGAAGCCCACGAGCGAGCGCACGCTCAACGCGCGCGAGACCGTCGCGGAGTGGGTGACGTACCTGCAGGCGCAGGTCTCGCGCTTCCTCTCGGCCGAGGGCGACAGCGCGATGCGCCTCGTGAACAACCTCGACTGGACGGCGCCGCTCTCGACGGTCGACTTCCTGCGCGAGATCGGCAAGCACTTCCGCGTCGGCACGATGCTGCGGAAGGACGCGGTCGCGGCTCGCATGGCGAGCGACGAGGGCATCTCGTTCGCCGAGTTCAGCTACCAGGTGCTGCAGGGCATGGACTTCCTCGAGCTGCATCGCTCCTACGGCTGCGTGCTGCAGACCGGCGGCAGCGACCAGTGGGGCAACCTCACCGCCGGCACCGAGCTGATCCGCAAGGCGGAGGGCGTGCACGCGCACGCGATCGGCGTGCCGCTCATCACCGACGCCGACGGTCGCAAGTTCGGCAAGAGCGAGGGCAACGCCGTGTGGCTCGACGCCGCGCTCACGACGCCGTACGCGATGTACCAGTTCTGGCTCAACGTCGACGACGCGATCGTGGTCGACCTGCTGAAGGCGTTCACGTTCCTGCCGAAGTCGCGGATCGACGAGCTCGAGGCCGCGACGGCCGAGGCGCCCTTCCGCCGCGAGGCGCAGCGCGAGCTCGCGCTCCAGGCCACGGCGTTCATCCACGGCGCGCAGGCCACCGAGCAGGCGATCGCGGCATCGCAGGCGCTGTTCGGCTCGGGGGATCTGGCGGCGCTCGACGCGGGCACGCTCGAGGCGGCGGTGGTCTCGCTGGACAAGCAGGCGACGGCGACGCCCGACGCTCCCGTGCTGCAGCTGCTGCTGGAGACCGGGCTCGTCGATTCGCTGTCGGACGGCAGGCGCGCGATCGGGCAGGGAGGCGTGTCGGTGAACAACGAGCGCATCGACGATGCGGCGGCCACGCTCGAGGGCAGGCTGCTCCACGGGCGCTTCGCCGTGCTGCGGCGCGGCAAGAAGACGCTGGCGGGGATCGACGCGGGGGCCTGAGGGCCCCCGTTCCCGCATCCGGCGATAGGCGGAGGCCAGGGCGACACGCCCGGGATGCGCGCCGTTTGCGGCCAGGCGCCGCCAGCCATGTAACGTATCTCCTCGTCACCCCAAAGACGCCGGGCCGGAGAGGCCAGCGGATCAAGAGGGACCACCTCCCCGCCGAGAGGCGACACGCTGATTGCGTGGCGCTCGATGACGCGGGTATGGTGACAAACCACTTCAACGATGAACGTGCGGAACGCATGGTCGGCAGCTGTCGATCGATCATGGAGTCGCCTCGGCGACTCGCCGGCCCCGGCCGGAACGACGACTTGACAGTCGCTCCGAAGCGTGTAACCTAGCGAGGTTGCCACGAACGGAAACTGGAAAGCCGGTGTGAGTTTCACTCCGCACGGTGTGTCGATTTGACACCGACGAAGAAGTGGTTACGATTGAGAAGTTGCCTCGGCGCTGACCCGGAAGGGAAAGCACGAGAGCGTCCGATCCTTGAGAACTCAACAGCGTGCACAATGTCAAATGCCAAATTTTACTCGTCGTGACCTTTCGGGGTCGCAACGATTCCTTTGGATGATGATGGATTGTCAGTTGACGATCCTTGTTGTCAGATCGAACTCGCTGCCGTCCGGTTTTTCCCCGGTCGGTCAGCAACATTTCTTTACGGAGAGTTTGATCCTGGCTCAGGACGAACGCTGGCGGCGTGCTTAACACATGCAAGTCGAACGATGAAGGAGGAGCTTGCTCCTCTGGATTAGTGGCGAACGGGTGAGTAACACGTGAGCAATCTGCCCTTGACTCTGGGATAAGCGCTGGAAACGGCGTCTAATACCGGATACGACCCTCGGAGGCATCTCCTGTGGGTGGAAAGAACTTCGGTCAAGGATGAGCTCGCGGCCTATCAGCTTGTTGGTGAGGTAATGGCTCACCAAGGCGACGACGGGTAGCCGGCCTGAGAGGGTGACCGGCCACACTGGGACTGAGACACGGCCCAGACTCCTACGGGAGGCAGCAGTGGGGAATATTGCACAATGGGCGCAAGCCTGATGCAGCAACGCCGCGTGAGGGACGACGGCCTTCGGGTTGTAAACCTCTTTTAGCAGGGAAGAAGCGAGAGTGACGGTACCTGCAGAAAAAGCACCGGCTAACTACGTGCCAGCAGCCGCGGTAATACGTAGGGTGCAAGCGTTGTCCGGAATTATTGGGCGTAAAGAGCTCGTAGGCGGTCTGTCGCGTCTGCTGTGAAATCCCGAGGCTCAACCTCGGGCTTGCAGTGGGTACGGGCAGACTAGAGTGCGGTAGGGGAGATTGGAATTCCTGGTGTAGCGGTGGAATGCGCAGATATCAGGAGGAACACCGATGGCGAAGGCAGATCTCTGGGCCGTAACTGACGCTGAGGAGCGAAAGCGTGGGGAGCAAACAGGCTTAGATACCCTGGTAGTCCACGCCGTAAACGTTGGGAACTAGATGTGGGGACCATTCCACGGTCTTAGTGCGTAAGCTAACGCATTAAGTTCCCCGCCTGGGGAGTACGGCCGCAAGGCTAAAACTCAAAGGAATTGACGGGGGCCCGCACAAGCGGCGGAGCATGCGGATTAATTCGATGCAACGCGAAGAACCTTACCAAGGCTTGACATGTACGAGAACGCGCTGGAGACAGCGAACTCTTTGGACACTCGTATACAGGTGGTGCATGGTTGTCGTCAGCTCGTGTCGTGAGATGTTGGGTTAAGTCCCGCAACGAGCGCAACCCTCGTCCTATGTTGCCAGCACGTCATGGTGGGAACTCATGGGATACTGCCGGGGTCAACTCGGAGGAAGGTGGGGATGAGGTCAAATCATCATGCCCCTTATGTCTTGGGCTTCACGCATGCTACAATGGCCGGTACAATGGGCTGCGATACCGCAAGGTGGAGCGAATCCCAAAAAGCCGGTCTCAGTTCGGATTGAGGTCTGCAACTCGACCTCATGAAGTCGGAGTCGCTAGTAATCGCAGATCAGCAACGCTGCGGTGAATACGTTCCCGGGCCTTGTACACACCGCCCGTCAAGTCATGAAAGTCGGTAACACCCGAAGCCGGTGGCCTAACCCTTGTGGAGGGAGCCGTCGAAGGTGGGATCGGTGATTAGGACTAAGTCGTAACAAGGTAGCCGTACCGGAAGGTGCGGCTGGATCACCTCCTTTCTAAGGAGCATCTCGCCCTTCGGGGCGCAGAGCCACTTCGGTCGCGAACGTCGATCGGTGGTCAGCTCATGGGTGGAACATTGACATTGGTGCTCGGACGATCTGTCCCTGTCTAGTACGGCTGCTTCGGCGGTCAGGAAGAGCAGGGTCGGGGAGGCCGGGCACGTGCACGCTGTTGGGTCCTGAGGGACCGGACGGCGCCTTTGGGCGTTGGACGAACCTCTGGGCCGGCCGGCTTCGCAGCAGTGCTGCGGATTCGACGGCACCGACCGTATGTTGAGAACTACACAGTGGACGCGAGCATCTTAGATTCGAGCTTCGGCTCGAGTCTTGATGATCTTTATAGATCATTGGTCGCCGTCGCCTCCGGGTGACGGTGTCCTAACCAAAATACTCATGTATGTGGTCAAGTTTCTAAGAGCAAACGGTGGATGCCTTGGCATCTGGAGCCGATGAAGGACGTAGTAATCTGCGATAAGCCTCGGGGAGCTGATAAACGAGCTTCGATCCGAGGATCTCCGAATGGGGAAACCCCGCTGGGCGGCGTGCCGACCCAGTGACTCCCGCCTGAATATATAGGGCGGGTAGAGGGAACGTGGGGAAGTGAAACATCTCAGTACCCACAGGAAGAGAAAACAACAGTGATTCCGTCAGTAGTGGCGAGCGAACGCGGATCAGGCTAAACCGATCGTGTGTGATAGCCGGCAGGCGTTGCACGATCGGGGTTGTGGGACATCTCAGCTGTTCTGCCGAGCAGCAAGCGTGACAGACCGCGGTAGGCGAAGGACTTGGAAAGGTCCATCGAAGAGGGTGACAATCCCGTAGCCGAAACCGCGCGATGGCGCGAGGTCCATCCCAAGTAGCACGGGGCCCGAGAAATCCCGTGTGAATCTGCCAGGACCACCTGGTAAGCCTAAATACTCCCAGATGACCGATAGCGGACAAGTACCGTGAGGGAAAGGTGAAAAGTACCCCGGGAGGGGAGTGAAATAGTACCTGAAACCGTTTGCTTACAAACCGTCGGAGCAGCCCTAGCAGCTGTGACGGCGTGCCTTTTGAAGAATGAGCCTGCGAGTTAGCGATATGTGGCGAGGTTAACCCGAGTGGGGTAGCCGTAGCGAAAGCGAGTCTGAATAGGGCGATTCAGTCGCATGTCCTAGACCCGAAGCGAAGTGATCTATCCATGGCCAGGTTGAAGCGAGGGTAAGACCTCGTGGAGGACCGAACCCACTTAGGTTGAAAACTGAGGGGATGAGCTGTGGATAGGGGTGAAAGGCCAATCAAACTTCGTGATAGCTGGTTCTCTCCGAAATGCATTTAGGTGCAGCGTTGCGTGTTTCTTGCCGGAGGTAGAGCTACTGGATGGCCGATGGGCCCCAAAAGGTTACTGACGTCAGCCAAACTCCGAATGCCGGTAAGTGAGAGCGCAGCAGTGAGACGGTGGGGGATAAGCTTCATCGTCGAGAGGGAAACAACCCAGACCACCGACTAAGGTCCCCAAGCGTGTGCTAAGTGGAAAAGGATGTGGAGTTGCTTAGACAACCAGGAGGTTGGCTTAGAAGCAGCCACCCTTGAAAGAGTGCGTAATAGCTCACTGGTCAAGTGATTCTGCGCCGACAATGTAACGGGGCTCAAGCACACCACCGAAGTCGTGGAATTCGCGCAACAGCTCGGCAGCCCTTGTGGCTGTCCAGGCGTGCGGATTGGTAGGAGAGCGTCGTGTGGCGAGTGAAGCGGCGGAGGAATCCAGCCGTGGACGCCACACGAGTGAGAATGCAGGCATGAGTAGCGAAAGACTGGCGAGAAACCAGTCCTCCGAAAGACCAAGGGTTCCAGGGTCAAGCTAATCTTCCCTGGGTAAGCCGGGACCTAAGGCGAGGCCGACAGGCGTAGTCGATGGACATCAGGTTGATACTCCTGAGCTGGCGAAGAACCGCCCCAGTCAATCCAGTGGTGCTAAGAGTCCGAATCCTCGGGCCGAACCCTTCGGGGGGACGCCCTTGGGCTAGCACTCGACCCCATGCTGGTGCGGCTAGCGTATTAACAGGTGTGACGCAGGAAGGTAGCAGAACCGGGCCGATGGTTGAGTCCGGGTAAGCCGTAGGGCGTGCGATAGGCAAATCCGTCGCACATATAGCCTGAGAGCTTTGCCGAACCCTAGAGGGAAGTCTGTGATCCTATGCTGCCAAGAAAAGCATCGACGCGAGGTTCTAGTCACCCGTACCCCAAACCGACTCAGGTGGTCAGGTAGAGAATACCAAGGAGATCGAGAGAATCGTGGTTAAGGAACTCGGCAAAATGCCCCCGTAACTTCGGGAGAAGGGGGGCCTGAGGCGTGACAGCACTTGCTGCTGGAAGCGTTTGAAGGCCGCAGAGACCAGTGGGAAGCGACTGTTTACTAAAAACACAGGTCCGTGCGAAGACGCAAGTCGATGTATACGGACTGACGCCTGCCCGGTGCTGGAAGGTTAAGAGGAAGGGTTAGCGCAAGCGAAGCTCAGAATTTAAGCCCCAGTAAACGGCGGTGGTAACTATAACCATCCTAAGGTAGCGAAATTCCTTGTCGGGTAAGTTCCGACCTGCACGAATGGCGTAACGACTTCCCAGCTGTCTCAACCGCGAACTCGGCGAAATTGCACTACGAGTAAAGATGCTCGTTACGCGCAGCAGGACGGAAAGACCCCGTGACCTTTACTACAGCTTGGTATTGGTGTTCGGTGTGGCTTGTGTAGGATAGGTGGGAGACTGTGAAGCATGCACGCCAGTGCATGTGGAGTCATTGTTGAAATACCACTCTGGTCACTCTGGATATCTAACTTCGAACCGTGATCCGGTTCAGGGACAGTGCCTGGTGGGTAGTTTAACTGGGGCGGTTGCCTCCCAAAAAGTAACGGAGGCGCCCAAAGGTTCCCTCAACCTGGTTGGCAATCAGGTGTCGAGTGTAAGTGCACAAGGGAGCTTGACTGTGACAGTGACAACTGGAGCAGGGACGAAAGTCGGGACTAGTGATCCGGCAGTGGCTTGTGGAAGCGCTGTCGCTCAACGGATAAAAGGTACCTCGGGGATAACAGGCTGATCTTGCCCAAGAGTCCATATCGACGGCATGGTTTGGCACCTCGATGTCGGCTCGTCGCATCCTGGGGCTGGAGTAGGTCCCAAGGGTTGGGCTGTTCGCCCATTAAAGCGGCACGCGAGCTGGGTTTAGAACGTCGTGAGACAGTTCGGTCCCTATCCGCTGCGCGCGTTGGAAGTTTGAGAGGATCTGACCCTAGTACGAGAGGACCGGGTTGGACGAACCTCTGGTGTGTCAGTTGTTCTGCCAAGAGCACCGCTGATTAGCTACGTTCGGGATGGATAACCGCTGAAAGCATCTAAGCGGGAAGCCGGCCTCAAGATGAGACTTCCGTGCCTTCGGGCGAGAGGCTCCCAGCCAGACTACTGGGTTGATAGGCCGGATGTGGAAGTGGGGACTAACGACCCATGGAGCTGACCGGTACTAATAAGCCGATGACTTGATAACAACAACATGAGCTTGCTGCTCGCGTCCACTTTGTGGTTCT